>NZ_JBSHLM010000004.1:0-616119 GCF_053644375.1 Streptomyces sp. NPDC055400
GTTGATAGGCCAGATCTGGAAGCCCGGTAACGGGTGGAGGTGACTGGTACTAATAGGCCGAGGGCTTGTCCTCAGTTGCTCGCGTCCACTGTGTTGGTTCTGAAACCACGAACAACCCCACGTTTGTCACAGAGCGTGGTGCGGTTGACAGTTTCATAGTGTTTCGGTGGTCATAGCGTGAGGGAAACGCCCGGTTACATTCCGAACCCGGAAGCTAAGCCTCACAGCGCCGATGGTACTGCAGGGGGGACCCTGTGGGAGAGTAGGACGCCGCCGAACTATTTTTGATAAAAAGCCTCGTTCCCCGAGTGAAAACTCGGGGAACGAGGCTTTTTTGCGTTCCCGTGCGAGTTCCAGACCGGTCCCTTTTCTGGGACCGGCCCTTTTCTTGCATTCAGAGCCGGCCTGCTGCCTTCAAAGCGAGGTAGGCGTCCGCCAGCGCCGGTGCGAGGTCATTCGGGGTGGCGTCGACGACCGTGACTCCTCGGCGGATGAGCAATTCCGCCGTGCGGCGGCGTTCCGCTTGGGCCTGGGCCGCGGCGGCGGCGTCGTAGACCGCTTGGGTGTTTCCGCGGGAGCCGGCCATTTCCGCGATCGTCGGGTCCGCCACCGAAGCCACCAATACGGTGTGTCGTTTCGTGAGGCGGGAGAGGACCGGGAGGAGGCCCTCCTCCACCGGAGCCGCGTCGAGGCTCGTGAGGAGGACGACGAGTGAGCGGCGGGGAGCTGTGTGCAGGACCGCTGCCGTCAGGCCGCGGGCGTCTGTTTCGACGAGTTCCGGCTCCAGTGGGGCCATGGCGGTGACCAGGCCCGGCAGGAGTTCGCCGGCCGCGCGGCCCTGGATTAGGGCGCGGATGCGGCGGTCGTAGGCGAGCAGGTCGACGCGGTCGCCGGCTCTGGACGCCAGTGCGCCGAGGAGGAGCGCGGCGTCCATCGAGGCGTCGAGGCGGGGGGCGTCGCCTACGCGGCCGGCGGAGGTGCGGCCCGTGTCGAGGACCAGAAGGATGTGGCGGTCGCGTTCCGGGCGCCAGGTGCGGACCGCGAGTGTGGACTGGCGGGCGGTGGCGCGCCAGTCGATGGAGCGGGTGTCGTCCCCGGGAACGTACTCGCGCAAGCTGTCGAATTCGGTGCCCTCGCCGCGCGTCAGCACGCTGGTGCGACCGTCGAGTTCGCGCAGGCGGGCCAGTTTCGAGGGCAGGTGCTTGCGGCTGTGGAACGGGGGGAGGACACGGACCGTCCAGGGGACGTCGTGGCTGCCCTGGCGGGTGAAGAGACCCAGCGGGCCGTACGAGCGGATCGTCACCCGGTCGGCCTTTCGGTCACCCCTTCGGGTGGGGAGCAGACGGGTGATGATGCGGCGGCGCTCGCCCGGGGGGATCGTCACGCGGTGGCGGGACGCCTCGACCTCGGTGCCGGGGAGCCAGCTGCTGGGTGGCCAGGCGTCGCGGAGCTGGGCGCGCAGGGGGCGGCGCGAGGGATTGGTGACGGTGAGGGTGACGTCGGCCGGGTCGCCCAGGCGTACCGCGGTGTCGCCCGAATGGGTGAGGCGCAGGCGTCGTACCGGGGCGGCCAGGGCGAAGTCGCAGGCGCAGGCCAGGGCCAGGGGGGTGTTCACGGCCAGGATGCCGGTCCAGCTGGGCTCCCAGATGCCTACGGGGAGGGAGCCCAGGGCGGCGAGCAGGGCGGTGCGTCCGGTGAGGGCCATGGGGTGCGGAGCCTTGCGTCAGCGGGGAACGGGGACGTGGGCCAGGATCGCGTTGATGACCGAGTCGGGCGTGACGCCCTCCATCTCGGCCTCGGGGCGGAGCTGGATCCGGTGGCGGAGCGTGGGCAGGGCGAGTGCCTTCACGTCGTCGGGGATGACGTAGTCGCGGCCCGTCAGCCAGGCCCAGGCGCGGGCCGTGGACAGGAGCGCCGTCGCGCCGCGCGGGGAGACGCCCAGGGTGAGGGACGGGGATTCGCGCGTGGAGCGGCAGATGTCGACGACGTAGGCCGTGATCTCGGGGGAGATCGAGGTCTTCGCCACGGCTGCCCGGGCGGTTTCCAGGTCGGCGGCGGTGGCTACGGGGCGTACGCCCGCGGAGCGCAGGTCGCGTGGGTTGAAGCCTTGCGCGTGGCGGGTGAGGACGTCGATCTCGTCCTGGCGGGAGGGGAGGGGGACCGTGAGCTTGAGGAGGAAACGGTCCAGCTGGGCCTCGGGGAGGGGGTACGTGCCCTCGTACTCGACGGGGTTCTGCGTCGCCGCGACCAGGAAGGGGTCGGGGAGCGGGCGGGGGGTGCCGTCGACCGTGACCTGGCGTTCCTCCATGGCTTCGAGGAGGGAGGACTGGGTCTTGGGCGGGGTGCGGTTGATCTCGTCCGCGAGGAGGAGGTTGGTGAAGACGGGGCCGGGCTGGAACGAGAACTCGGCGGTGCGAGCGTCGTAGACGAGGGAGCCCGTGACGTCGCTCGGCATCAGGTCCGGGGTGAACTGGACGCGCTTCGTGTCGAGTTCGAGGGAGGCGGCGAGGGCGCGTACGAGGAGGGTCTTGGCGACGCCGGGGACGCCTTCGAGGAGGACGTGGCCGCGGCAGAGGAGCGCCACGACGAGGCCCGTGACCGCGGGGTCCTGGCCGACGACGGCCTTGGCGATCTCCGCGCGCAGGGCCTCCAGAGACGCCCGTGAGCTGCGGGGATCTCCGGTGGGCCCGGCGTTGTCAGTGGTCGGGGCCATCATGAGTGGCGTACCTCTCTTTCGAGGGCGTCGAGTTGGTCGGCGAGGGCTGTCAGGGCCGCGTCGTTGGCCGGCGGCGGGCCGAAGAGGAGGGGGCGCGGGTCCTGGCCGGAGGCGTGGAGTGCGGCGGTCAGGGCGGGGAGCAGGGTCTCGGGCGTGTGGGCCTGGGACGGGGGGACGCCGATGAGGGGGGCGAGGCGGGTACGGGTGGCGGTGCGCAGAGCGGAGGCGGCACGGTCGCGGGCGTTGGCCTTGCGGTAGAGGCGGGCGCGGCCTTCGACGGCTTCGGAGGCGCGGATCGCCACGGGGAGGCGTTCGGGGACCAGTCGGCCGAGGCGGCGGCCGCGCCAGAACGCGGCGAGGACCGCCGCGATGAAGAGTTGCAGGGTGCCCCAGAGCCAGCCCGAGGGGAGCAGGTCGAAGAAACCGCGGCGCTCGGAGTCGGTGGCCGCGGCGTCGTCGGAGAGGGAGGGGAGGTACCAGACCAAGTGGGGGCGGGAACCGAGGAGTTGCAGGGCGAGCGAGGCGTTGCCGTGCTTGTCGAGACGTTCGTTGAGGAAGATGTCGGGGGCGCCGATGAGGACGGTGTCGCCGCCCTTGGCCTCCGGCAGGCGCAGGAGGGTGGGGAGGCTTTCGCTGCGGTAGCAGGTGTCGGCGTCCGTGGGGTACGTGGCGTAGCGGCGGCCGCCGGTCTCGGCGTCGCCGGCGCGGCGGGCGTCGGACAGGGAGCATCCGGGGCGCGCGAGTGCGTCGAGGCTGGGGGCGGGGTCCGCGGTGACGTCGGGGGCGAGCGTGTCGAGCGAGGGGTCGCCGGGGGCGATCAGGACGGTGCGGCCGCCGGAGTCGGTGGTGGCGGCGTGCAGTTGGGCCTGCTGGCGGTCGGTGAGCAGGTCCGGGTACGCGACGAGGAGGGTGGTGTCGGGGCCTGCCGCGTCGCGGGCCTCGGCGGTGGTGGTGACCACGCGCGTGGAGACGCCCCGGTCGGACAGGAGTTGGGCGACGGCGCGGCTGCCCGCCGGGTCGGCGGAGCGCGGGTCGAGGCGGCCATGGGCGGCGCCGGAGCGGACGAGCGCGATGACGACGGCAGCGATCACCAGGATCACGGCGGCGATGAGCAGGCCGCGTGTGCGGGTCCAGAGCTGGCGTGGGGTGCGGGCCGTGGAGGTGGCCGGAGGCTGCTCGCCGGGGTTCGCCGGTGGTGCGGGGTCTTGTGCGTTCGGCGGGTTGGCGGCGGGGGCCGTCGGGTGCTGGGTGGTCACTCGGCGGCTCCTCGGGGGGAACTGCCGGTGAGCGTGGGGGTGGTGCGGTCCAGCTCGCTGTCGAGCGTGGTAAGGCGCTCGTACGTCTGCGGGGTGGCGGTGCGGCCGCCGTATGTGACGTCGTCGAAGTCGCGGGCGGCTGTGCGCAGTCGGTCCGTGTGGGAGGGCAGGGTGCGGCCTGCTTCGGTGGCGGCCTCGTCGGCGGTGCGGCCGGGACGCGGGTCGAGGAGTGCGCGCTCCTCCAGGGAGCGGACGATGGCGCGCATCCGTTCCTGCACGGCCTGGGTCCAGTGGCCCTGGGCGGCGTGTGCCTCGGCGGCCGCGCGGTGTTCGGCGGCGCTGCGGGGGCGGTCGTCGAAGAGGGTGGCGGTGGAGTGGGGGGAGCGGTGCGGGGTGCCCAGGCGCCACCACAGGGCGACGGCGAGGGCCACGACCGCGAGCACGATGACGAGCAGGCCGAATCCGCCGCCGGGGGTCGCCCCGGCAGCGGCGGAGAACAGCTTGTCGAGCCATTCCCAGAAGCGGTTGAGGCCCCGCTGGAGGAGGCTCGGGTCGTCCTGGTGGTATGCGGGCTCGGACAGTTCGCGCCGGGCCGCTTCCCGCGCGGGGTCGCGCGGGATGGTCACCGGTGGTTCGTCGCCGCCGGTGCGCGAGCGCAGCGCGGCAGCCCAGAGCACTCCCCCCGAGAGGCTCACCGCATCAGCTCCCCGGGGTGGGGCCGGTGGTGTCGCCGTAGCTCTGGAGGCCTGCCGCGCGGCCGAGTTCGAGGTCGAGGGCCTCGCGGCGGATGCGCTGGTCGATGTAGAGGAGCACGGTGACGCCCGCCGTGATCGGGAACGTGAGCATGGAGCCGATCACGGAGCCGACGCCGGTGACGATGAGGAACGTCCAGCCGACGTCACCGGTGCCGCCGTCGAGGAATCCGCTGACGCCTTCGCCGCCCATGGCGCCGGCGAGGAAGGTGAACGGGATGACGATGATCGACGTGACGAGTCCGGCGATGATCCCGGCGAGCAGCTGGATGCCGAAGACCCGCCACCAGGAGCCGCGGACCAGCTTGGCGGAGCGGCTCATCGACTTCAGGATGCTCTGCTTCTCCAGCATCAGGGCGGGCGAGGCGAGCGAGAAGCGGATCATCAGCCAGATCGCCAGGACGGCGCCGCCGAGGGCGCCGAGGGCGATGAGCGGGGCGCCGGCGTCCGAGGAGCCTATGACGGCGACGAGGATGCCCGGCAGCATGCAGGCGAGCAGGACGGCGGCGGCGATGAGCGGCAGGAGGAGCGTCAGGCCGGCCAGCTTGAGGAGTTGGGGCCTGGCGTCCTTCCAGGCCTCCCCGGTCGTCACGGACTTGCCGAGTACGGCCCGGCTGGTCACGGTCGTGAGCAGGGCCGTGGCGACGATGGTGCCGAGCAGGTAGACGATCTGGACGACGCCCGAGCTGACCAGGGTGTCGCCGACGGCGCGCGTCAGTTCGCTCGCCGTGGCGCTCGGGTCGTCGAGGGCGTCCATGTTCGTCGAGTTGTTCAGGACGAGACCCTGGAGGAGGACGACCACGATCTCGATGAGTACGGCGACGGAGAGCGAGATCCCGAGGACGGTGCGCCAGTGCGCGCGCATCGTCGACACGGCGCCGTCCAGGATCTCGCCGACGCCGAGCGGGCGCAGCGGGATGACGCCGGGCTTGGCGGCTGCGGGCCTGCCCTGCCAGGAGCCCCATCCGGCGCCGTAGCCACCGCCCGGGCCGCCGTAGCCGCCACCACCGCCGTAACCGCCGGGGCCCGCGGGGCCTTGGGGCGGTCCGCCGCCCCAACCCTGGGAGGGAGGCGACGGAGGGGGCGGGGCCTGGCCCTGGCCGGACGGGGCGGACCACTGCGCGGGCGGCGGCTGCTCCTTGGACCACTTCGGGTCGGGAGCGGCGTCCTTGCCGTCCTGGGCATGGTCGTCCTGGCCGTCCTGGCCGTCGGAGGGGGCGGATCCGGGCGAGGCCCAGCCCGGAGTGTCGTTCATCGTCGCTCCTTCACGGTGCCCGGCCGCGGTCGCGGCGGCAGCTTGGCGCCCATCGTGCCACGGTGTGGCTCGGAGTTGACCGGGTGCCGTATGGGCTGCACACCTTCAATTGTCCGCCGGGTACGGGGCAGACTGGACGGATGGCTGATCAGTACGCGCAAACCGGCGACGACAAGCGGCCCACCGACATACCCGTACTCCGATGGGAGGAGCCGGCCGAGGGGCCCGCGCTCGTCCTGCTCGACCAGACCAGGCTGCCCGTGGAGGAGGTCGAGCTGGTCTGCACCGACGCGCAGGGGCTCGTCCAGGCGATCAGGACGCTCGCTGTGCGGGGAGCGCCAGTCCTTGGCATCGCGGGGGCGTACGGCGTCGCCCTGGCCGCTGCACGGGGGTTCGACGTGGACGAGGCGGCGGCCGCGCTGGCCGGCGCGCGGCCCACAGCGGTTAATCTCGCGAAGGGGGTGCGCCGGGCCCATGCGGCGTACCAGGCCGGGCTCGGCGCCGAGGGGGACCGGGAGCGGGCCGCCCGGGACGCGCTCGCCGCCGCGCGGGCGCTGCACCGGGAGGACGCCGAGGCCAGCGCCGCCATGGCCGGGCACGGCCTCGCGCTGCTCGACGAGCTGATGCCGGGCGGACAGCACCGGATCCTCACGCACTGCAACACGGGGGCGCTGGTCTCCGGGGGCGAGGGCACCGCGTTCGCGGTGGCGCTCGCCGCGCACCGGGTGGGGCGGCTGACGCGGCTGTGGGTGGACGAGACGCGGCCGCTGCTCCAGGGCTCGCGGCTGACCGCGTACGAGGCGGCGCGGGCGGGGATGGCGTACACGCTGCTCACGGATAATGCGGCGGGGTCGCTGTTCGCGGCCGGTGAGGTGGACGCGGTGCTGGTCGGGGCCGACCGGATCGTGGCGGACGGTTCCGTCGCGAACAAGGTGGGGACCTATCCGCTCGCGGTTCTTGCCAAGTACCACCATGTGCCGTTCATCGTGGTGGCGCCGGGTACGACCGTGGACCCGGACACCCCCGACGGATCGTCCGTCGAGGTGGAACAGCGGGCCGGACATGAAGTGACGGAGGTCACGGCACCCCAGGTGCCGATGGCCGGGGTTGAGGCGGGAGGCGTGTTTCCGGTGGCTCCGCTGGGGACGCAGGCGTACAACCCCGCATTCGATGTGACGCCGCCCGAGTTGGTGACGGCGATCGTCACGGAGTGGGGAGTGGTTTCCCCTGTGACAGTTGAAGGACTGGGCGAGCTGTGTGCCAGGTCACGCCAGGTAACGATTAAGTAATGGGATGATGTGGCCTATGAAGGGACGAGTCCTTGTCGTCGACGACGACACCGCACTGGCCGAGATGCTCGGCATTGTGCTGCGTGGTGAAGGTTTTGAGCCGTCGTTCGTAGCAGACGGCGACAAGGCGCTGGCCGCTTTCCGTGAGTCCAAGCCGGATCTGGTCCTTCTGGACCTGATGCTTCCCGGCCGGGACGGCATCGAGGTGTGCCGCCTGATCAGGGCGGAGTCCGGCGTGCCGATCGTGATGCTGACCGCGAAGAGCGACACGGTGGACGTCGTGGTGGGCCTCGAGTCGGGCGCCGACGACTACATCGTGAAGCCGTTCAAGCCGAAGGAGCTCGTGGCCCGCATCCGGGCGCGGCTGCGGAGGTCCGAGGAGCCCGCGCCCGAGCAGCTCGCCATCGGTGACCTGGTCATCGACGTGGCCGGGCACTCCGTGAAGCGGGAGGGGCAGTCGATCGCGCTGACACCTCTGGAGTTCGACCTCCTGGTGGCGCTCGCCCGCAAGCCGTGGCAGGTGTTCACGCGTGAGGTCCTCCTCGAGCAGGTGTGGGGTTACCGGCACGCGGCCGACACCCGCCTGGTGAACGTGCATGTGCAGCGGCTGCGCTCGAAGGTCGAGAAGGACCCCGAGCGTCCGGAGATCGTGGTGACCGTCCGTGGCGTCGGTTACAAGGCCGGACCGAGCTGACATGTCCCGAGACAGTGCCGCTCCGGCACCCGGGGGGCCGGGAATCCGCTCGGGGCGGCCTGTGGGACCGAAGGCCGGGCGCGGCTCCGTGCTGCGCCGGGTCCTCGACGGCGGTCGGCTGCTCCAGGGCGGGATGAACGGCAGCCCGGTGCTGCGCCTGTTCACGCGCTGGGTGCGGCGGCCGCTGCTGCCCGCCAGGCGCCTGTGGCGGCGCAACATCCAGCTCAAGATCGTTGTCACGACGCTGCTGATGTCGCTCGGTGTCGTGCTGCTGCTCGGCATCGTCGTCATCGGCTCCGTGCGCAACGGCCTGCTCGACGCCAAGGTGAAGGCGTCGCAGAGCCAGGCCGAGGGCGGCTTCCGGGCCGCCAAGGACAAGGCCGACACGGCCGCGGCCGGGGCGCGCGACGGGGCGACGACGGACAGCCGCGCCCCTCTGACGCCGAACAACTGGATGAGCGAGCTGGTCACCCAGCTCTCCTCCGGCGGCCAGAGCGCCTTCGACGTCGTGACGCTCAGCCCGCCCGGGGCCGACAGCGGTGACAGCGTCCGCGGACCGCGCGCCTCCGGCGGCGTCCTCGACCCCAGCGTCCCCGACGACCTGCGCGAGCGGGTCGAGAAGATGACGGGTGCGTCCCAGGAGTACACGCGCATCGTCTACGAGGACGGCAAGGACTCGCAGCCCGGTCTCGTCATCGGCAAACAGATGACCGACCCGAAGGGCCACGCCTACCAGCTGTACTACCTCTTCCCGCTCACCCAGGAAGAGAAGTCGCTCGGCCTGGTCAAGGGCACGCTCGCCACGGCCGGACTGTTCGTCGTGGTGCTGCTCGGCGCCATCGCCTGGCTCGTCGTACGGCAGGTCGTCACGCCCGTACGGATGGCAGCCGGCGTCGCCGAAAGGCTCTCCGCGGGACGCCTCCAGGAACGTATGAAGGTCACCGGCGAGGACGACATCGCCCGGCTCGGTGAAGCCTTCAACAAGATGGCGCAGAACCTGCATACGAAGATCCAGCAGCTGGAGGATCTGTCGCGGATGCAGCGGCGCTTTGTGTCCGACGTGTCGCACGAGCTGCGGACGCCGCTCACGACGGTGCGCATGGCCGCCGACGTGATCCATGAGGCGCGCGTGGACTTCGACCCGGTCACCGCGCGGTCGGCGGAACTGCTCGCCGATCAGCTGGACCGGTTCGAATCGCTGCTCGCGGATCTTCTGGAGATCAGCCGGTTCGACGCGGGCGCGGCGGCCCTCGAGGCCGAACCGATAGACCTGCGGGACGTCGTACGGCGTGTGGTGGGCGGCGCCGAGCCGCTCGCCGACCGCAAGGGCACACACATACGGATCGTCGGGGACCAGCAGCCCGTGGTCGCCGAGGCGGACGCGCGGCGCGTCGAGCGCGTCCTGCGCAACCTCGTCGTCAACGCCGTCGAGCACGGCGAGGGCAGGGACGTGGTCGTGCGGCTCGCCGCGGCCGGCGGCGCGGTCGCCGTCGCCGTACGCGACTACGGCGTGGGTCTGAAGCCCGGCGAGGCCACCCGCGTCTTCAGCCGCTTCTGGCGCGCCGACCCGGCACGCGCGCGTACCACCGGCGGTACGGGCCTCGGCCTGTCCATCGCCCTCGAGGACGCCCGGCTGCACGGCGGCTGGCTCCAGGCGTGGGGCGAGCCCGGCGGCGGATCGCAGTTCCGGCTGACACTCCCGCGGACGGCGGACGAACCCCTGCGCGGGTCCCCGATACCGCTGGAGCCGGAGGACTCCCGGCGCAACCGCGGCCTGAGCGAGGCAGGGCTTCCGCTCGGCGGGGGCGCCGGCAAGCTGGCGACGGTCCCGGCGCAGGCAGCGGGCACGTCCCGCGTGCCGTCGCCCGTACTGGCGAAGGAACCGGCCGCGGCCCGGTACGCGGTCGACCCCGCGGCGCTGCCCGGGAACGGCTCGCGGGTCGTGGCCCGCGGTGACGCGGCCGCACCGGCGGCGCGCGGTCAGGACACCGGGGGTCCGGAGGGACCCCGGGACGAGCAGGCCGGACGGGCCGGGGGGACCGGCGGCAGCGGCGAGGGAAGTGGGGGCGGGCGTGCGCGGTGAGCGGGGGCGGCCACAGCCGGCCGGACGGCGGCGCAGGCTGCGTACAGGTGTGCTGCTCGGCTGCGGCGCACTGGTGCTCAGCGGCTGCGCGTCCATGCCGGACAACGGCGGACTCCAGGCCGTGGAGGCGTCACAGCGGCCCGACTCGCAGGTGCGCGTCTTCGCGATGCCGCCCCGCGAGAACGCCGGGCCCGTCAGCATCGTCGAGGGCTTCCTCGAAGCGCTGACCAGCGACGATCCGCAGTACACGATGGCGCGCAAGTACCTCACGGAGAAGGCCGCCAAGGGCTGGCACCCGGAGGAGCGCACCACTGTCCTCACGGACGGACCGAGCACGGGACAGGCGAGCAGGCCGAGCGCCGGCGACGAGGGCCGTACGTTCACACTGAGCGGCCATCAGGTCGCGTTCGTGGACCAGCAGCAGGCGTACCGGCCCGAAGGCACCTCGTACAGCAAGACTTTGCACCTCGTGCAGGAGAACAGCCCCAAGGGCAAGCAGTGGCGCATCGACGGGCTGCCGCAGGGCGTCGTCCTCGGGCAGTCCGACTTCCAGCGCATCTACCAGTCCGTCAACAAGTACTACTACGCGCTGGACGAGTCCCCCGGCCGCGCGGAGAGCGGTGGGGGATCGGGCTCGGGTTCGACCAGCCGTCAGAAGAGGCTGGTCGCCGACCCCGTGTACGTACGTCAGTGGATAGACCCCCTCACGCAGACGGTGCGCGCCCTGCTTTCGGGGCCCACGCACTGGCTGAACCCGGTCGTGACCACGACGTTCCCCTCCGACACGCGGCTGCGCAAGGGCGTGAAATCGCTCGCGCCCGACGACGAGAACAACCTGAAGGTCCCGCTGAACGCAAAGGCCGACCACGTCGGGCAGGCCCGCTGCAAGGAGATGGCCGCCCAACTCCTGTTCTCCCTGCGGGATGTGACGTCGGCGAACGTGTCACAGATCGAACTCGAACGCTCGAACGGGTCGCAGTTGTGCGTCCTGGGTGAGAGCGACGCCGAGGCCCTCGTGGAACCCCGCACCTCCGGGTCCGCCGACGACCAGTACTTCCTGGACGACAAGGGCAGGCTCGTGCAGATGTCGGGCGCATCCCGCACCGCGAAGGACCCGGAGCGGGTGCCGGGGCCGCTCGGCGACGGCGAGCAGCGGATGCGCTCGGTCGCCGTCTCGCGTGACGAGACGCAGGCCGCGGCCGTGTCGAACAACGGGAGCGCCCTGTTCGTCGGGTCGTTCGTGTCGGGTGCTTCGCTCGGCGACGCGGTCGTACGCAGCAACGCCAAATCCGAGAAGGACCGGCTCACGACGCCCAGTTGGGACGGGCTCGGCGATCTGTGGGTGGCCGACCGCGACCCGAAGAAGCCGCGGCTGCTGATGTTCGGCCGGGGCATGGCGGACGAGATCCACGAAGTCGACGTCTCCGGGCTCGACGACGGGCGGATCGAGGCCGTGAAGCTGTCGGCCGACGGGGTGCGGATCGCGCTGCTCGTGGCCGAGGACGGCAAGACCACGCTGCGGATAGGACGGGTCGAACGCGACTTTGGACCGGACGGCAAGCTGTCGGTCTCGGTCGACGAACTGCGCGCCGCGGCACCCCAGATGGAGGAGGTCACGGCCATGTCGTGGGCCGGCGGAAGCCGCCTCGTCGTGGTCGGACGCGAGTCCGGGGGCGTGCAGCAGCTGAGTTACGTCCAGTGCGACGGCTCGGCGCCGACGGGGCAGGCGCTGCCCGGCCTGACGGGCGTGAAGGAGATCGCGGCGTCCGAGGACGACCGCCTGCCACTCGTCGCCCACTCGGACGACGGGATCGTCCGGCTGCCGCCGGGCCTGCCGTGGCAGACCGTGCTCAAGGACGGGACAGCGCCGGTTTATCCGGGGTAGGGGGCGGGGGCTAGGGGCGCGGAGGCCGTGAGAGACGCCGTATTCCCCTCGCCCCGGACGGAGTTGAGTCCTCCGGTTGCAACGGAGTGTGCACGTCCTGGAGTTGTCCACAGGCAGTTATCCACAGGGGTGGTCGCAGGGCGCCCCTGTTGGCACAGTGGTGGACATGCGGGGGTGGTTGCAGGACCTCGGAGATCTTGTGCTGCCGGCCGAGTGTGGAGGCTGCGGTCGGCCGCGTACGACGCTCTGCGCGCGCTGCGGGGACGCCCTGTGCGGCGGCGCGCCGGGCCGGGTGCGGCCGAACCCTGAGCCGCCCGGGCTGCCGGTGGTGCACGCGGCCGCTCCGTACCAGGACGCGGTGCGGGCCGTACTGCTCGCGCACAAGGAGCGGGGGGCGTTGGGGCTCGCGGAGCCCCTGGGCGCGGCCCTCGCGGGGGCGGTGCGGGCGGGACTCGGCGAAACGGGGGATGGGGGAGGGGGCGGGGGTGGGGGCCCCGTAGACAGGCGTACACGGACAGCTGGGCCCACACAGGCAGATGTGCATACGCCCCGAGACATGCGCACGCAGACGGGTGGCGTCCGCACCCAGGTAGGCGCGCGTACCCAAGCAGGCGTGCGCACCCAATCAACCGCCCGCACTCAATCCGGCGCCCGGCCCCAACCAACTGCCGGCCCCCAATCAACCGCCCGCACTCCACTCGGCGCCCGGCCCCAATCAAGCGCCCGCCCCCAACCAACCGCCCGCCCCCAACCAACCCCACAACCCCCTCCCCCCACCCCCCTCGTCCTCCTGATCCCCGTCCCCTCCGCACGGAAGGCTGTTCGGGCGCGGGGGCATGATCCTTCGCGGCGGATTGCGTATGCCGCGGCGGCTGAGCTGCGTCGGGTGGGGGTTCCCGCGAGGGTGTGCGCCGCGTTGCGTCAGCGGCGGGTTGTCGCCGATCAGGCCGGGCTCGACTCGCGGCGGCGTCTGGCCAATCTCGCCGGGGCTCTGGAGGTGCCCGCGGGAGCGCGTGGGCTCCTCGCCTCGGGTGGCCGGATCGTGCTGGTCGACGACGTCATGACCACGGGCGCCTCATTGGCGGAGGCGGCCCGCGCAATACGTGCCGCAGTGGCCGGGACGGCAGAGGATGAGAGCGGCGGGATCACACCGGGATGGGTGGAAACGGCACGGGAATTGCCCGCGCGCAACTTGATCAGTGCGGCAGTGGTCGCAGCCTCTCCGGGTTCTTTCGAAATAAACCGGAACTGAGTGTAAACCTGCGTCGTTGCAGGTGGTGAGGGGGTAAATTCACCTGAATGGAGGTACGCGTCAGTAGAGGGTGACGACATCCGTCCGGGCGAGATATGTTCGGTTGTGAGGAATGGCGGACGCCATCCCCAGCAATCAGGAATGCCAGTGTCGTGGGCGCCGCAGGTTTTTTCGGCAATCACCCGCGATGATGGGGTGTAGATCTTGTCCATGGGGGAGGAGGAGGTGGAAGTCGCCGAGTCAGGGACTCCGGAAGTGGCCGGAGTCTGGTGCAAGAGGGAGATGCTCCGCCGATGGAGCGGGGCGATCCGGGAACGGAGTTCTGCGTGGACATCGTCGTCAAGGGCCGCAAGACCGAGGTGCCCGAGCGGTTCCGCAAGCACGTGGCCGAGAAGCTGAAGCTGGAGAAGATCCAGAAGTTCGACGGCAAGGTGATCAGCCTCGACGTGGAGGTGTCCAAGGAGCCCAACCCCCGACAGGCCGACCGCTGCGACCGCGTAGAGATCACACTCCGCAGCCGTGGCCCGGTCATCAGGGCGGAAGCCGCGGCCAGTGACCCGTATGCGGCGCTCGACCTGGCAACGGACAAGCTCGAGGCGCGCCTGCGCAAGGAACACAGCAAGCGGACCACCCGCCGCGGGAACGGCAGGCTCACGGCCGCGGAAGTCCCCGACGTCGTCGCCACGGCGACTCTGAACGGGGACGGCTCGGTGGTCAACAACGAGGAGCCCGGCGGAGTACCGACCACGAGGATCGGCTCCCTCGAGGTCCAGGGCGAAGGCCCGCTCATCGTTCGCGAGAAGACGCACGTCGCTGCGCCCATGTCGCTCGACCAGGCGCTCTACGAGATGGAGCTGGTCGGGCACGACTTCTACCTCTTCGTCGACTCCGAGACCAAGGAGCCCAGCGTCGTCTACCGGCGCCACGCCTACGACTACGGCGTGATCCACCTCAACACGGACCCGATGGTCACCCAGGCGCAGTCGTCCGAAGCGGGCGGGGCGCTCGGCGGCTGAGGTCGGCGGAACCACGCCGCTGAGCCCGCGGGAGACAGCCGTGAAGGGTGCCCCTGGGAGCGCGTGCGCCCCCAGGGGCACCCTTGTGCGACCCTCTGCGCACCGCTCGGTCACCGCACCGGCGCCAAGGCATGAAATCATGGCCGGGCCGGGTCAACCGGTGTGCCGCTGCCTCGGGTTGGCGTGGCACAGGAAGACGGGCCATGGCCTTCAGGGGGAGGAACGATGGCGGACAGCTTCGGACCGATGCGGGACGACGGCGCCGGTACGGCCGGTGGCGGGGTCCAGGGCATGGGCCCGGACGAGAGCGCGCCGCGCAAGGAGCCGATCAGGGTCCTCGTGGTGGACGACCACGCGCTGTTCCGGCGCGGGCTCGAGATCGTTCTCGCGGCCGAGGAGGACATCCAGGTCGTCGGCGAGGCGGGTGACGGCGCCGAGGCCGTGGACAAGGCGGCCGATCTGCTGCCCGACATCATCCTGATGGATGTGCGGATGCCCAAGCGCGGCGGGATCGAGGCATGCACCTCCATCAAGGAGGTCGCCCCCAGCGCCAAGATCATCATGCTGACCATCAGTGACGAGGAAGCGGATCTCTACGACGCGATCAAGGCGGGTGCGACGGGCTATCTGCTGAAGGAGATCTCCACGGACGAGGTGGCCACGGCCATTCGCGCCGTCGCCGACGGGCAGTCGCAGATCAGCCCCTCGATGGCGTCGAAGCTCCTCACCGAATTCAAGTCGATGATCCAGCGCACGGACGAGCGGCGCCTCGTTCCGGCGCCGCGGCTGACCGACCGCGAGCTGGAAGTCCTGAAGCTGGTGGCCACGGGCATGAACAACCGCGATATCGCGAAGGAACTGTTCATCTCCGAGAACACCGTGAAGAACCATGTGCGCAACATCCTGGAGAAGCTCCAGCTGCACTCCAGAATGGAGGCCGTGGTGTACGCGATGCGGGAGAAGATCCTCGAGATCCGGTGACGGCCACCGGGTGACAGGGGTCAGGTGACTGCGGTCAGCCGAGGGCGGTGACCAGGGCCGGCTTGAGGTCAGGGGCGTCGACGCGCTCGATCCGGACCGCGTCGCAGCCCACCCACTCCGCCGCCTCCCGCAGCGCCTGCGCCACGGCCGGGACCGCCTTCGGGCCGTCCAGGGAGATCTGCCTGGCGACCAGCGTGCTCCCGTCGCGCGCGGGGTCGACGCGGCCCACCAGGTGCCCGCCCGCGAGGACCGGCATCGCGAAGTAGCCGTGCACCCGCTTCGGCTTGGGGACGTACGCCTCCAGGCGGTGCGTGAAGCCGAAGATCCGCTCCGTGCGGGCCCGCTCCCAGATCAGGGAGTCGAAGGGCGAGAGCAGCGTCGTACGGTGACGGCCGCGCGGGACGGTGCCGAGCGCCTCCGGGTCCGCCCACGCCGGCTTTCCCCAGCCCTGCACGGTCACGGGAACCAGGCCCGCGTCCTCGACGACCGCGTCGAACTGCTCGTGCTTCAGGCGGTGGTAGTCGGCGATGTCGGAGCGTGTGCCGATGCCGAGGGACTGTCCGGCGAGGCGGACCAGGCGGCGAAGGCACTCCCGGTCGTCCAGTTCGTCATGGAGCAGCTCGGCCGGGACGGCGCGCTCTGCGAGGTCGTACACCCGCTTCCAGCTGCGGCGCTGTGTGCACACCACCTCGCCGTACATGAGGGCGCGCTCCACGGCGACCTTCGCCGCGGACCAGTCCCACCACTCGCCCTTGTTCTTCGCGCCGCCCAACTCCGTGGCCGTGAGCGGGCCTTCGGTGCGCAGCTGCTTGATGACCTGCTCGTACGCGCCGTCGGGCAGGTCGTGGTACCAGTGCGGGCGGGTGCGGTAGGCGCGGCGGCGGAACGCGAAGTGCGGCCACTCCTCGACGGGCAGGATGCACGCGGCGTGCGACCAGTACTCGAAGGCGTGCGGCGCGCCGGCCGTGCCCGGGGTCCAGTACGCGTCCTCGACCGTTCTGCGGCCGACCGCGCCCAGGCGCGCGTACGGGATGAGTTCGTGCGAGCGGGCCAGCACGGAGATGGTGTCGAGCTGGACCGCTCCGAGGTGACGGAGCACGCCGCGGACCCCGCCCTTGCGGTCCGGCGCGCCGAGGAACCCCTGGGCCCGCAGCGCGATGCGGCGGGCTTCGTCGGCGGAGAGTTCGGTGGTGGGGCGCGGCGTGGTCGTCATGCCCCGAACGATAGGGCGCGGCACTGACAGTCGGGCCTGGCGGGCGGGGGTCGGGGCCGGCGCCGGAAGGCGTCACGCCGGCGCCGGAAGGTAGGGCAGCACTGCCGGGATGCCGAGGTCCGAGGGGAGGAGCGAGGCGACCCAGCAGTCGCGCAGTACGCCCTTGTTGGGCAGGCCCGCCCGCATGACGCCCTCCATGGTGAAGCCGGCCTTCTCGGCGACGGTGCGCGAGCCGACGTTGCCGACCTCGGCGCGCCACTCCAGTCGCGTACAGGCCAGGTCGGTGAAGGCCCAGCGGGCCAGGGCGAGGACTGCCTCGGTCATGTAGCCGCGGCCGCGGTACTCCTTGCCGGTCCAGAAGCCGACCTCCCAGGCGCCCGCGCGCGGGTGGTGCAGGCTCGCGGCGGCGATCACGGGGCTGTCGTCATGGAGCCGCACGGCGAAGGTGTACTCCGTGTCGGCCCGCCAGCCGTCCGGGACCATGCGACCGACGAAGTGTTCGGCGTCCACGCGCGCGTAGGGCGAGGGGATCGTGGTCCAGCGCTGGATGTCGGGGTCCTGGGCCGCGAGATACACCTCGTCGGTGTCCTCGGCGGTGAACGTGCGCAGCCGCAGGCGGTCGGTGGTGAGTGCGACGGGTTCCATCGGCCGATTCTGCTCGGAGGCCGGCCATGACGCCAGCAGATATCGCGGGGTGAGCGCGCTGTTACCTTTCGCAGTCGGGGTGCACAGCTTCGTGCGGCACCTTGAGCGGTCCTCGTGCGTTGACCTTGTGGCTGTGGTTACGGCAGACCTCCCGGCGCGCCGGGGTCCTCGCATACGATGGCCGTTGCTCTATACCGTCACACCCGACCGTGCCAGGCCCGACCGGCAAGGAGACCAACCCCCGTGTCCGTCCTCTCGAAGATCATGCGTGCAGGCGAAGGCAAGATCCTGCGCAAGCTGCACCGCATCGCGGACCAGGTCAACTCCCTCGAAGAGGATTTCGTCAGCCTCTCCGACGCCGAGCTGCGGGCCCTCACCGATGAGTACAAGGAGAGGTTCGCCGGCGGCGAGAGCCTCGACGACCTGCTCCCCGAGGCCTTCGCCACCGTCCGCGAGGCGGCCAGGCGCGTGCTCGGCCAGCGTCCCTACGATGTGCAGCTGATGGGCGGCGCCGCCCTCCACCTCGGCTACGTGGCCGAGATGAAGACCGGTGAGGGCAAGACCCTCGTCGGCACGCTCCCCACGTACCTGAACGCGCTGTCCGGCAAGGGCGTCCACCTGATCACGGTGAACGACTACCTGGCCGAGCGCGACTCCGAAATGATGGGCCGCGTCCACAAGTTCCTCGGCCTCAGCGTGGGCTGCATCCTGGCGAACATGACGCCGGCGCAGCGCCGCGAGCAGTACAACTGCGACATCACGTACGGCACGAACAACGAGTTCGGTTTCGACTACCTCCGCGACAACATGGCGTGGTCCCAGGACGAGCTCGTCCAGCGCGGCCACAACTTCGCGGTGGTCGACGAGGTCGACTCGATCCTCGTCGACGAGGCCCGTACGCCGCTGATCATCTCCGGCCCCGCCGACCAGGCCACCAAGTGGTACGGCGACTTCGCGAAGCTGGTCACCCGCCTGAAGAAGGGCGAGGCCGGTAATCCGCTGAAGGGCATCGAGGAGACCGGCGACTACGAGGTCGACGAGAAGAAGCGCACCGTCGCCATCCACGAGCCCGGCGTCGCCAAGGTCGAGGACTGGCTGGGCATCGACAACCTCTACGAGTCGGTGAACACCCCGCTCGTCGGCTATCTGAACAACGCCATCAAGGCGAAGGAACTGTTCAAGAAGGACAAGGACTACGTCGTCATCGACGGCGAAGTCATGATCGTCGACGAGCACACCGGCCGTATCCTCGCCGGCCGCCGCTACAACGAGGGCATGCACCAGGCGATCGAGGCGAAGGAAGGGGTGGACATCAAGGACGAGAACCAGACGCTCGCCACGATCACCCTGCAGAACTTCTTCCGCCTCTACGACAAGCTCTCCGGCATGACCGGTACGGCCATGACCGAGGCCGCCGAGTTCCACCAGATCTACAAGCTCGGCGTCGTCCCGATCCCGACGAACAAGCCGATGGTCCGCAAGGACCAGGCCGACCTGATCTACCGCACCGAGGTCGCCAAGTTCGACGCGGTCGTCGACGACATCGCCGAGAAGCACGAGCAGGGCCAGCCGATCCTCGTCGGTACGACGTCCGTCGAGAAGTCGGAGTACCTCTCGCAGCAGCTGTCCAAGCGCGGTGTGCAGCACGAGGTGCTGAACGCGAAGCAGCACGACCGTGAGGCGACGATCGTCGCCCAGGCCGGCCGCAAGGGCGCCGTCACCGTCGCCACGAACATGGCCGGCCGAGGCACCGACATCAAGCTCGGCGGCAACCCGGACGACCTCGCCGAGGCGGAGCTGCGTCAGCGCGGCCTGGACCCGGTCGAGCACGTCGAGGAGTGGGCCGCGGCGCTGCCGGACGCCCTGGAGCGGGCCGAGCAGGCGGTGAAGGCCGAGTTCGAGGAGGTCAAGGACCTCGGCGGGCTCTACGTCCTCGGCACGGAGCGGCACGAGTCGCGCCGTATCGACAACCAGCTGCGCGGCCGCTCCGGCCGTCAGGGAGACCCGGGCGAGTCCCGCTTCTACCTGTCGCTCGGTGACGACCTGATGCGCCTGTTCAAGGCCCAGATGGTCGAGCGCGTCATGTCGATGGCGAATGTCCCGGACGACGTGCCGATCGAGAACAAGATGGTCACGCGCGCCATCGCGTCGGCCCAGTCGCAGGTCGAGCAGCAGAACTTCGAGACCCGGAAGAACGTCCTCAAGTACGACGAGGTCCTCAACCGGCAGCGTGAGGTCATCTACGGCGAGCGGCGCCGCGTCCTGGAGGGCGAGGACCTGCACGAGCAGATCCAGCACTTCATGGACGACACGATCGACGAGTACATCGGCGCGGAGACCGCCGACGGCTTCGCCGAGGAGTGGGACCTGGACCGGCTGTGGGGCGCCTTCAAGCAGCTCTACCCGGTGAAGGTCACCGTCGACGAGCTGGAGGAGGCCGCGGGTGACCGCGCGGGTCTGACGGCCGAGTTCATCGGCGAGTCCGTCAAGGAGGACATCCACGCGCAGTACGCGGCGCGTGAGGAGCAGCTCGGCTCCGAGATCATGCGTGAGCTGGAGCGCCGCGTGGTTCTCTCCGTCCTGGACCGCAAGTGGCGTGAGCACCTCTACGAGATGGACTACCTCCAGGAGGGCATCGGCCTGCGCGCGATGGCGCAGAAGGATCCGCTGGTCGAGTACCAGCGCGAGGGCTTCGACATGTTCACCGCCATGATGGAGGGCATCAAGGAGGAGTCCGTCGGCTACCTGTTCAACCTGGAGGTCCAGGTCGAGCAGCAGGTCGAGGAGGTCCCCGTGCAGGACACGGCGCCGTCCCTGGACAAGCAGGACGCGGTGCCCGCCGGTGTCGGCCGTCCCGAGATCCGCGCCAAGGGCCTCGACGCCCCACAGCGTCCGGACCGCCTGCACTTCCAGGCGCCGAACGCCGAGGGCGGCGTGGACGAGATGGACTACGTCACCGAGGACGGCCCGGCGCGCTCCGAGGCCGACGGCCTCACGCGCGCGGAGCGTCGTAAGCAGCAGAAGGGCGGGCGCCGCCGCAAGAAGTAGTGCGCGGCGCGCTGTGACGGAGCGCGTGTGAAGGGGCCGGGCACAGGGTGCCCGGCCCCCTTCGTCGGTGTCGGGGCGGGACAGCGGGGGCGGCCGGAAGGCCGGCGAGGGGCTGGAGAACGCCGGCTTCGTGTACGGGACGCCCCGCACCGGAGCGCCCGGACTCGCCGTGCTGCCGGCCCGCCGAGCCGCGCCGCTCGTCACCCGTTACCGCGAGCCGGTGCCGATCGCGCAGGGCATCGCGGGCACGACGGTGCCGGCCGTCACCATCGAGGGAGACCGCGGCGGCGCGGGCGCGGGCCGGGACCCGGGTGACGTACACGGTGTACGAGGGCGTCGACGACCCCTCGCTGCCGGTGACGGGGCTGAACGAGGTCGACGCCTGGCTCGACGCGCGGCCGGCGCGCTGACGGCGGCGGGGCTCACGCATCGCTGCCGCGGGGCGGGCGTCCGCTCATTTCGACGGCCGTGCAGAGCCAGCGGTGGTCGTCGCCCCGGTGCAGGCGGAAGGCGAGGGCGTGCAGCCGGGGGCCCGCGCTGATCCGGGCGAAGACTTCGTAGACGCCGGGTTCGGGCTCGTAGTGGCCGATGCCGCGGACGACGGGCCGGCGTCCCCGGTCGCTGAGGGGCTGGTTCTCGGCGAGCCGGATCAGGGCGTCGTAGAGGGATCCGGCGAAGTGACGGGAGGCCCAGTGGACGGGGCGCTGGCCGCTGAGCATCAGCAGGAGGCGCTCGGTGAACAGCTCGGCGGGGTGCGGCGGCAGCTGGGGCGGGACGCGCACGGGCCGCGCGCCGGGGCGCCGGGCGTCCTGCCTGCCGGGCGGTCGGCCGCCCGGGGGCCGGGTCGTCCTGGGGCGGCGGCGCGGCTGGTCCATCACCTTGCGCAGCGGCGGCTCATGGGCAGTGGGCTCGTGCATGTCTGGGTCCCCGTTCGGCTTCCGACCGGTGGATACCGATCGGTAACTTCGCTTGGGGATCTTGTACGCGGCCCGGGGTGCCGCTCACAAGGCCGCAGGGGCCCGGCGCGGGCGGCCGGAAGGTTCACCTATCCGGGTGATCGGACGGCGGACGAGCCCTGTGCGGACGGGGCTCGGGAGGGTCACGCAGGGGTCCCGTGTGGACGTGCGGACAGGGGTGACCGGCACCCCGAAGGGGGACTCCCGCACGTATCCTGAAGCCCCTCTCGCCGACGAAGGTGGCCAGCCATGCGCGTGTACGTCCCCCTGTCCCTGCCCCGTCTCGCCGAGGCGCACAAGGCGGGCGAACTGGGGCCCGCACCGCTCACCGCGTACGCCGTGACGCCCGCGCTGCGCGAGTGGTACGTCTCCGACGACATCGAGGAGCTGGAGTACGCGGCCCTCAGCCGCGCGGCTCTCGCCTCCCTGCGGATGATCGCCGGGGAGCCGGACGCCCCGCGCAAGCGCGTCGTGGTCGCCCTCGACGTGCCGGACGGCGCCGCCGTGGCCGACCCGGATCGCGGGCTCGACCCGGGCGCGCTCGGCGAGGTGCGGATCGCGAACGCGGTCAGGCTCGCCAAGGCCGCCGCGGTGCATGTGGACTCAGGGGAGGCCGAGAAGGACGTGACCGCGGCCGCCGCGGCGCTCGGGGCGGCGGACCAGGGCGACGACGACGCGCAGTTCGTCGTCGACGGCGCCGAGGATCACGAGCTCCTCTGGTTCGCCACGCAGGAGATCCCGAACCTGCTCGGTCTGAGCGGCTGACCTGCGCGAACGTACGATTGTCGGTCCCGGCGGGTACGTTCTTGGCATGGGGAAGCACGCAGCCGGAGCACACATCGTCTGGGACTGGAACGGGACGCTGTTCCACGACAACGACGCCGTCATCAGCGCGACGAACGCGGCCTTCGAGGAGATCGGACTCGAGCCGATCACCCTGGAGCGGTACAGAGAGCTGTACTGCGTGCCGATCCCCCGCTTCTACCAGCGGCTGATGGGACGGCTGCCCACCGAGGCCGAGTGGGAGCGCATGGACACCGCATTCCAGCAGCACTACACGCTCCACCGCAGGGCCTGCCGACTCGCCGACGGGGCCGAGCTGCTCCTCGCCGACTGGAGCTCGGCGGGCCGCAGCCAGTCGATCCTCAGCATGTACGGACATGACGAACTCGTTCCGCTGGTGCGGGAGTTCGGGATCGAGTCGCACTTCCTGCGGGTCGACGGGCGCACCGGCCCCTCCGGCGGCAGCAAGGCCGAGCACATGGTCCGCCACCTCGGAGCGCTGGCCGGCGCGGGGGTGGCGCCGGGGTGCACGGTGGTGATCGGGGACGCCGCCGACGACGCGGTGGCGGCGCTGCACGCGGGCGCGCGGGCCGTGCTCTACACCGGCGGATCGCACAGCAGGGCCAGTCTCGAAGGCGTGGGGGCCCCGGTCGTGGACACTCTCGCCGAGGCCGTGGGGGTGGCGGAACGCCTGGCGCAGTGAGCGAATGCGCTCACGCTCCGCTGCCGGCTGCGTACGGGCTGGGGTGTGCCGTTCCCCAGGTGGTCCGGCGCGGCGGAGCGCCGGGCAGTGATCCGGTCAACTCCGTCGGCTGTCGTGGCAACGGGGCTCCGCCGTGTCGTCCAGGAGCGCCGTACGTGGTGGCTGCCCTCGTCGGCGGGCAGCCACCCACCGTCCCGTGCGGCCCCTCAGATCCTCGGACCCTCAGGTCACCGGCGCCTTGGCCCGCAGCACCGTGAGGAACTCCCGCATCCACCCCGAGTGGTCCGGCCAGGCGCGCGACGACACCAGCGTCCCGTCGACCACCACTTCCGCGTCCCGGAAAGCCGCGCCCGCCGCCTGCATGTCGGGCTCGAGCGCGGGATACGCCGTGACGCGGCGCCCGCGCAGACCGTCGACCGCCGCCGTCAGCAGCGGACCGTGGCAGATCTGGGCCACGGGCTTGTCCGCGTCGAAAAAAGACTTCAGGATCTTGCGCAGCTCCGGGTCGTTGCGCAGATACTCGGGGGCGCGGCCGCCCGGGATCACGACAGCGACGTACTGTTCGGGCTCGACCTCGGCGAACGCGAGATCGGCGGGCCAGGTGTAGCCGGGCTTCTCCGTGTACGTGTCGAACCCCGGTTCGAAGTCATGGACGACGAACTGCAGCTTCTTGCGCTCCGGGGCGGCGATGTGGACGTCGTAGCCCTCCTCGCGCAGGCGCTGGTAGGGGTACAGGACTTCCAGCGACTCGGCGGCGTCGCCGGTCACCAGGAGGATCTTGGGTGCCATGGCTGTGCGCTCCCCTCGGAGCCTTCGGACCGGGGTGTCTCCTCCTCAACGTGGACCCGGCCGGACCGTTAGGCAACCCCCCGACGCATCCATCCGCGTCGCTGTCCCTGTGCAGAGTGTCAAAGTTCGACCGCTGTATTTGTACACATACGGCTCATGACGACTCCCGGGGGAGGGGCGATAGCCTTGACCCGTGATCAGCGCGATATCTCGCGGGGGCATCGTCGCTCCCTGCCCGCGCCGGGAGCACACGGAGATCTACATCCGTGCCCGGTGCTCCGCTGACCATTCCCTTCGGGACGGAACATGGATGCCGTCCCGGCTCCGGGCAGGAAATACGCCAAAAGTGGCGGATAATCGCCCGCTCATCTCTCATCCCGGCATACCGTCGACATCGACCGGAGACCCCGCGTCGTGGCGTTGTGCCGCATCACTTTCTTCAACGTCACGCAACGGCGCGCGACAGGAGCCAGAGGACAATGCAGACCAAGCTGGACGAAGCCAAGGCCGAGCTGCTCGCACGGGCCGCCCGGGTAGCTGAGAACAGCCCGGCTGGGGGCCATCTCCCGGCCGGGACGAATGGTGAGGGGGCTCCGGACCAGGAGTCCGTGCTCGCGTTCCTCCAGCGCTACTACCTGCACACCGCCCCCGAGGACCTGGCCGACCGCGACCCGGTCGACGCCTTCGGCGCGGCCGTCTCCCACTACCGGCTCGCGGAGGTCCGCCCGCAGGGCACCGCGAACGTCCGGGTCCACACGCCGACGGTCGAGGAGAACGGCTGGACCTGCAGCCACTCCGTCGTCGAGGTCGTCACCGACGACATGCCGTTCCTGGTCGACTCGGTCACCAACGAGCTGTCCCGCCAGGGCCGCGGCATCCACGTCGTGATCCACCCGCAGGTCACCGTGCGCCGCGACCTCACCGGCAAGCTCCTGGAGGTCCTGCCCGCGGGCAGCGCCGCCGACGGCCACGACACGCTCACCGAGTCGTGGATCCACGTGGAGATGGACCGGGAGACCGACCGCGCCGACCTGAAGCAGATCACCTCCGACCTGCTGCGTGTCCTGTCCGACGTCCGTGAGGCCGTCGAGGACTGGGAGAAGATGCGGGACTCGGCGCTGCGTATTGCCGACGACCTGCCGAGCGAGCCCACCGCCGACGACCTGCGCGCCCAGGACATCGAGGAGGCCCGCGAGCTGCTGCGCTGGCTGTCCGCCGACCACTTCACCTTCCTCGGCTACCGCGAGTACGAGCTGCGCGACGACGACTCGCTGTCCGCCGTGCCCGGCACCGGCCTCGGCATCCTGCGCTCCGACCCGCAGCACGGCGGCGACGACCACCACCCGGTGAGCCCGTCCTTCAGCCGGCTGCCCGCCGACGCGCGCGCCAAGGCCCGCGAGCACAAGATCCTCGTGCTGACCAAGGCCAACAGCCGCGCCACCGTGCACCGCCCCTCGTACCTCGACTACGTCGGCGTGAAGAAGTTCGACGCCGAGGGCAACGTCATCGGCGAGCGCCGCTTCCTCGGCCTCTTCTCGAGCGCCGCGTACACGGAGTCCGTCCGGCGCGTCCCGGTCGTGCGCCGCAAGGTGCAGGAAGTGCTGCGGGGCGCCGGATTCTCGCCCAACAGCCACGACGGCCGCGACCTGCTCCAGATCCTGGAGACGTACCCGCGCGACGAGCTGTTCCAGACCCCGGCCGACGAGCTGCGCGCCATCGTCACCAGCGTCCTCTACCTCCAGGAGCGCCGCCGGCTGCGGCTCTACCTGCGCCAGGACGAGTACGGCCGCTACTACTCGGCCCTCGTCTACCTGCCGCGCGACCGCTACACCACCGGTGTCCGCCTGCGGATCATCGACATCCTCAAGGAAGAGCTCAACGGCACCAGCGTCGACTTCACGGCCTGGAACACCGAGTCGATCCTGTCCCGGCTGCACTTCGTCATCCGCGTCGAGCCGGGCACCGAGCTGCCCGTGCTGACCGAGGCCGACACCGAGCGCATCGAGGCGCGGCTCGTCGACGCCGCCCGCTCGTGGGCCGACGGCTTCGGCGAGGCACTGAACGCGGAGTGCGGCGAGGAGCGCGCGGCCGAGCTGGGCCGTCGCTACTCCGGCGCCTTCCCCGAGGGCTACAAGGCCGACCACTCGCCGCGCGCGGCGGTCGCCGACCTGGTCCACCTCGAGGCGCTCAAGCGCGGCGAGAAGGACTTCGCGCTCTCGCTGTACGAGCCCGTGGGCGCCGCCCCTGGCGAGCGCCGCTTCAAGATCTACCGCACCGGCGCCCCGGTCTCCCTCTCGTCCGTCCTGCCGGTGCTCAACCAGCTCGGCGTCGAGGTCATCGACGAGCGCCCCTACGAGCTGCGCTGCTCGGACCGGACCACCGCGTGGATCTACGACTTCGGTCTGCAGATGCCCAAGTCCAACGGCAACGGCGACTACCTCGGTGACGACGGCCGCGAGCGCTTCCAGGAGGCCTTCACGGCGACCTGGACCGGCGCCGCCGAGAACGACGGCTTCAACTCCCTCGTCCTGAGCGCCGGCCTGAACTGGCGGCAGGCGATGGTGCTGCGCGCGTACGCCAAGTACCTGCGCCAGGCCGGTGCGACGTTCAGCCAGGACTACATGGAGGACACCCTCCGTAACAACGTCCACACCACCCGCCTCCTGGTGAGCCTCTTCGAGGCGCGCATGTCGCCGGAGCGCCAGCGGGCCGGGACCGAGCTGATCGACGGGCTCCTGGAGGAGCTCGACGGCGCGCTCGACCAGGTCGCGAGCCTGGACGAGGACCGGATCCTGCGATCCTTCCTGACGGTCATCAAGGCGACGCTGCGGACGAACTTCTTCCAGAAGCGCGACGACGGCACGCCGCACGCGTACGTCTCCATGAAGTTCGACCCGCAGGCCATCCCCGACCTGCCCGCGCCGCGCCCGGCCTACGAGATCTGGGTGTACTCGCCGCGGGTCGAGGGCGTGCACCTGCGCTTCGGCAAGGTCGCGCGCGGTGGTCTGCGCTGGTCCGACCGGCGTGAGGACTTCCGTACCGAGGTCCTCGGCCTGGTCAAGGCGCAGATGGTGAAGAACACCGTCATCGTGCCGGTCGGCGCCAAGGGCGGCTTCGTCGCGAAGAACCTGCCTGACCCGAGCGTCGACCGTGACGCGTGGCTGGCCGAGGGCGTCGCGTCGTACAAGACCTTCATCTCGGCGCTGCTCGACATCACCGACAATCTGGTGGCCGGCGAGGTCGTGCCCCCGGCCGACGTCGTGCGCCACGACGAGGACGACACGTACCTCGTGGTCGCGGCCGACAAGGGCACGGCGACGTTCTCCGACATCGCCAACGCCGTCGCCGAGTCGTACAACTTCTGGCTCGGTGACGCCTTCGCCTCCGGCGGCTCGGCGGGCTACGACCACAAGGGCATGGGCATCACCGCCCGCGGCGCCTGGGAGTCCGTGAAGCGGCACTTCCGGGAGCTGGGCACCGACACGCAGACCGAGGACTTCACGGTCGTCGGCGTCGGCGACATGTCCGGTGACGTGTTCGGCAACGGCATGCTGCTCTCCGAGCACATCCGCCTGGTCGCCGCGTTCGACCACCGGCACATCTTCATCGACCCGCGGCCCGACGCGGCCACCTCGTACGCCGAGCGCCGCCGCCTGTTCGACCTGCCGCGCTCCTCGTGGGCGGACTACAACAAGGAACTGATCTCCGCGGGCGGCGGGATCTTCCCGCGCTCCGCGAAGGCGATCCAGCTCAACGCGCACATCCGCGAGGCACTCGGCATCGAGTCGGGCGCCGCGAAGATGACGCCGGCCGACCTGATGAAGGCGATCCTGCACGCACGGGTCGACCTGCTGTGGAACGGCGGCATCGGCACGTACGTGAAGTCGTCCGCCGAGTCGAACGCGGACGTCGGCGACAAGGCCAACGACGCGATCCGCGTGGACGGCCAGGACGTGCGGGCCAAGGTGATCGGCGAGGGCGGCAACCTCGGCGCGACCCAGCTGGGCCGTATCGAGTTCGCGCGCAGCGGCGGCAAGGTCAACACCGACGCCATCGACAACAGCGCGGGCGTGGACACCTCCGACCACGAGGTGAACATCAAGATCCTGCTCAACGCGCTCGTCGCCGACGGCGACATGACCGTCAAGCAGCGCAACAAGCTGCTCGCCGAGATGACCGACGAGGTCGGCGCCCTGGTCCTGCGCAACAACTACGCCCAGAACACGGCCCTGGCCAACGCGGTCGCCCAGGCGCCCGACCTGCTCCACGCCCACCAGCGCTTCATGCGCCGCCTGGTCCGCGAGGGGAACCTCGACCGGGCCCTGGAGTTCCTGCCGGCCGACCGGCAGGTCAAGGAACTGCTGAACTCCCGGCGCGGCCTGAGCCAGCCCGAGCTGGCCGTCCTCCTCGCGTACACGAAGATCACGGCCGCGCACGAGCTGATCCAGACGTCGCTGCCGGACGACCCGTACCTGCGCAGGCTCCTGCACGCCTACTTCCCGCAGGCGCTGCGCGAGCGGTTCACCGACGCGGTCGACGGGCACGCGCTGCGCCGCGAGATCATCACCACGGTGCTGGTCAACGACACGGTGAACACCGGCGGTTCGACGTTCCTGCACCGGCTGCGCGAGGAGACCGGGGCGTCCCTGGAGGAGATCGTGCGGGCGCAGCTCGCCGCGCGCGAGATCTTCGGCCTCGGCGAGGTCTGGGACGCGGTCGAGTCGCTCGACAATGTCGTCGCCGCGGACGTCCAGACCCGGATCAGGCTGCACTCGCGCCGCCTGGTCGAGCGCGGCACGCGCTGGCTGCTCAACAACCGGCCGCAGCCGCTCCAGCTCGCCGAGACCATCGACTTCTTCCGCGAGGGCGTCGCCCAGGTGTGGTCGGCCATGCCGAAGATGCTGCGCGGCGCGGACGCCGAGTGGTACCAGTCGATCCTGGACGAGCTGACCGCGGCGGGTGTGCCGGAGGAGCTGGCCCAGCGGGTCGCCGGGTTCTCCTCGGCCTTCCCGACGCTCGACGTCGTGGCGATCGCCGACCGCACCGGCAAGGACCCCCTGGCCGTCGCCGAGGTGTACTACGACCTCGCGGACCGGCTGTCCATCGCGCAGCTGATGGACCGGATCATCGAGCTGCCGCGGTCCGACCGCTGGCAGTCGATGGCCCGCGCCTCGATCCGCGAGGACCTGTACGCGGCGCACGCGGCTCTCACGGCCGATGTGCTGGCCGCCGGGAACGGCGTGTCGACTCCGGAGCAGCGCTTCGACGCGTGGCAGGAGAAGAACGCGCCGATCCTGGGCCGCGCGCGGACGACCCTGGAGGAGATCCAGAGCTCGGATGCCTTCGACCTGGCGAACCTGTCGGTCGCGATGCGCACGATGAGGACGCTGCTGCGCACCCACTCGTAGGGTCCGCTCGAAGCGACGGGGGCGCCCCGCACCGGAACTCCGGTGCGGGGCGCCCCCCATTTCACCTTCCGGACTCTTTCCGTTCTCTTCCCCTTCTCCGGCCGGCCTCTTGACCGGTTGTGGCCTGATGGACCGCGCGCCCAATCGGTTGCTCCTAAAGGCGCGTCGGCCCCATGAGGTTCGTCATAAGCCATCAACTCGGGCATTACGTCTAAAGTGGACCCGATTGTCAGATTAGCGGCGCGCAGCGGAGAGGTCGGGAAGGGTCCATGACGGAAGCGATTCTGCTGGTCGGCGGGCTGGGCACCCGGCTGCGGCCGCTCACGGTCAACACGCCCAAGCCCATGGTGCGCGCGGCCGGAGTCCCCTTCCTGGCCCATCAGATCGCCCGGCTCGCCGGCGCGGGCGTGCGCCACATCGTCCTCGCCACCTGCTATCTCGCCGAAGTCTTCGAGCCGTACTTCGGCGACGGATCGGCGTTCGGGGTCCACCTCGAGTACGCCGTCGAGTACGAGGCGCTGGGGACCGGCGGCGCGATCCGGCACGCGGCACGCCGCCTGATCTCCGCTCCCGAGGAACCCGTCCTCGTCTGCAACGGCGACATCCTCACCGGCCTCGACACGCGCGCCCTCATCAACCGGCACCGCGAGCGCGAAGCCGACGTCACCCTCCACCTCGCCCGCGTCGACGACCCCCGCGCCTTCGGGCTCGTACCGACCGACGCCGACGGCTGCGTGCTCGCCTTCACCGAGAAGCCGCAGACGCCCGAGGAGATCGTCACGGACCAGATCAACGCGGGCTCCTACGTGTTCCGCAGGTCCGTCATCGACCACATCCCCGCCGGGCGGGCCGTCTCCCTCGAGCGCGAGACGTTCCCCGGCCTGCTCGCCGCGGGCGCCTATCTGCACGGACTGGTCGAGGACTCCTACTGGCTCGACCTCGGCCGGCCCGAAGCCTTCGTGCAGGCCTCCGCCGACCTCGTGCGCGGGGTCATCCACTCACCCGCCGTGCCCGGAGTGCGCGGCGAGTCCCTCGTACTGCCCGGCGCCAAGGTCGCCGCCGACGCCTGGCTCGCCGAGGGCACCGTCGTCGGGGCGGGCGTCCGGGTAGGTTCAGGGGCCGTCGTCCACGGTTCCGTGCTGCATGACGGCGCGACCGTGGATGCCGGTGCCTATGTCAGGAAGAGCCTGGTCGGCGCGGGTGCGCGGATCGGGCGGCGCTCCGTCCTGCACGGCAGCGTCATCGGTGACGGCGCCCACGTCGGCGCCCACAACGAACTGCGGAACGGAACCCGGGTGTGGTGCGAGGCCGTACTGCCCGACCGGACCGTCCGCTTCTCCTCGCTCGCCGGAGAAGGGCTGACCCAACAGTGAACACGAACTCTCCCGACATCGGGGCCACACCGGCCGCCGCCCGACCACTGCCCGACGACTGGGCCCGCACCCCCCTCACCGTCGTCATGCCGACGTACAACGAGGCGGGCAACCTGCCCGGCATGGCCGACGCCCTCATGGCGCTCCCCCTCCCGGGCCTGCGCCTCCTCGTCGTCGACGACTCCAGCCCCGACGGCACCGGCGACATCGCCGAGCGGTACGCCGAGCGGCACGGGCGCGACCGGATGAGCGTCCTGCACCGCGCCGGTAAGGAGGGCCTCGGCCGGGCCTACGCGGCCGGCATGGCGCGGGCCGTCGCCGACGGGGCGCGCTACGTCCTCCAGATGGACGCCGACGGCAGCCACCCCGCCGACAAGGTCCCCGCCCTCCTCGGCACCGCCCTCGCCACCGGCGCCGGAGTCACCATCGGCAGCCGCTACGTCCAGGGCGGCACGCTCTCCGAGGCGTGGGGCGTGCACCGCAGGCTCCTGTCCCGCTGGGCCAACACCTACGCGGGCACGATCCTCGGCACCCGTGTCCGCGACATCACCGGCGGCTTCAACCTGTGGCGCGAGGACGCGCTGCGCGCCATCGACCTGGCGTCCGTGGACAGCGCGGGCTACAGCTTCCAGGTCGAGATGAAGTACCGCGCCGTGCGCCGCGGCTTCGGCGTCATGGAGGTCCCCATCCACTTCGAGGACCGCACGGTCGGCGAGTCCAAGATGAACCTGATGGTGCAGCTCGAATCCGTCACCATGCCGTGGAAGCTGCGGGCGAGGGCGCGCCGATGACGGTGCAGACCACGGCGCGCGAGGTGCCCGTCGTCGCTCCCGTCCGGGTCCGGGTGCGCCGCCTGTCCATGGAGGTCGCCAAGTTCGGCGTCGTCGGCGGCAGCGGCGTCGCCGTCAACTTCCTCGTCTTCAACCTCCTGCTGCACGGCATCGGCCGGGCCCCGATGACCGCGACGGTCCTGGCCAGCTGTGTCGCCATGGGCACCAACTACCTGGGCTTCCGCTTCTTCGCCTACCGGGACCGCGACTCGCGCACCCGCAGCCAGATCGCGCTGTTCTTCGGCTTCAGCGCGCTCGGCGTCCTGATGGAGAGCGTCCTGTTCTACGCCGGATACCACGGCGCCTCGATGACCGGCCCACTCGCGTCGAACATCGCCAAGGCACTGTCCATCGTCCTCGCCTCGGCGTTCCGCTTCCTCGTCTACCGCACGTGGGTCTTCCAGCACGATGCGCGCCGCGAGTAACGCGGCCCTCAAGGCCGCGGCCCCCCTGGTCCTCCTGCTGCTCGTCGTCCTGCTCGTGGCCGTCGCGATCCGGCTGCCCTGGGCGGGCGATCTCGGCATCCACGCGGCCACCGTCGAGCGCCTGCGCCACGATCTCCTCGACCCGGGCAACCCGCTCGTCGACGAGAAGACGCCGAGCCCGTACTACTCGCCGTGGACGGTGTTCCTCGGCGTCCTCGCCGACGCCACCGGCCTCGGCACCTTCACCGTCCTGCGCATCGCCGCGCTGATCTCGCTGACGCTGCTCGTGACCGGCGTGTGGCGGTTCACCGGCACGTTCACCGAAGCGTCCGCGAGCCGCTCCCGGCGCACGGCGGTCACCGCGCTCGTCCTCCTGTGCCTGCTCCTCCTGTGGGGCACGAGCCTGTTCAAGTGGAGCGGCTTCCTCGGCCTCGACTCCCTTGCCCTGACCGTCTCCTACCCCAGCACCTTCGCGCTCGGGCTGTCCTTCCACTTCTGGGCGCTGCTGCGCGGGGCGCTCGCGCGCCGTTCGGGCATGCCCGGGTTCCTCGGTCTCGGGCTGCTGTGGTCCGTGATCCTGCTGAGCCATCAGTTCTCGGGCGTCGTCGCGTCGTTCGGCGCCCTCGCGATGGTGGCCGGGGCGCGGCCCTGGCCGGCACGCGCGGTGTGGGCGCGGCTCGTGGCCGGGCTCGCCCTCGGCGCGGTCGTGCTCGCCGCGTGGCCGTACTACTCGTTCTTCGACCTCTTCCACGCGCAGGGCCTGGAGGAGATTCACCAGGCCCTGTACCGGAACCTGCCCGGCCGGTACTGGCTCCTGCTGCCCGGCGTGTTCGCGCTCGCCCTGCGATGGCGCAGGGACCGGCGCGATCCGCTCGTGGTCTTCTTCGCGCTCGGGGTGCTGATGTTCGCCGCGGGCTGGGTGAGCGGGCACTACTCGTGGGGCCGGATCCTGCCGGCCGCGGTGATCCCGGCGCAGGTCGCGGCGGGCCTGGAGGTGTTCGGGGCAGAGCGCGGGGCGGGCCGCAGGGCGCTGCGTACGGCGTTCGCGGCGGTGCTCGGCGCGGCGCTCCTCGCGGGCGCGTGGACCCAGTCGGGCGTACTCGGCTACGTCGTCCCGCGAGACGTCCTGCCCAAGCCGGTCGCCGACCACTACAAGCCACCGTGGCGCGGCTACTACTGGGTGACGCCCTGGGTGAAGTACGGGGACGTGGTCCTCGCCACGGACTTCCCCGCGCGCCAGATCCCCGCGTACGGGCCCTACACCGTGGCTCCCGGCTACCCGGACTTCTTCCTGCCCGACGAGGCGGCCCGCGCCAGCGCTGTCGGGACCTACTTCGCCCCCGGCACCGGGCGGGCCGCACGACTCGACGTCCTGCGCCGCTACGAGGTGCGGTGGATCGTGAGCCACCAGGGCGACGCGGGCCTCGCCGCCACCGACCCCGCACTGCACAAGGTCACGACGGGCCCGGGCGGCCAGACCTTGTACGAGGTCGTCACCCCTTAGGCCTGTCTTCACATTCCCGCCTGCCCCGCGGCGTCTGGCCCTAGCGCAGCGCGCTCCTCACCAGGCGTACCGCGTTCCGTACGCGCCCCTCCGAAGCCGTGGCCAGCCTGCACGCCACCGGGTGCGTCACCCGGGCCGTGAGCCCGGCCGGCTCCCAGCGGATCTGGAGGCGCCCGCCGCCCCGGCCCTCCGGCTCCAGCGTCACCCGGTGCGGGGCCGCCCCCGAGTGGTACCCGACACGCGCGGTGAGCGCGGGGAAGTCCAGCGGCGCGAGCAGGACGGAGGTGTTGCGCAGCCCGTGGTCCTGGAGCTGGAGCAGCGGATGCCGTACGCCGTCGAAGCCGTGCACCGGGAGCGGGGCCGCCGCCAGATCGAGCCGCACCCGGCCCTCGAAGACGCCGGGCCGCACCGGGTCGAGCCGCAGCCGCGTCGTCATACGGCGCCGCCCCGGCGCCACGACCAGCGAGGCGACGTGCGGGCCGACGGCGAGGCGCAGACCGGGATCGTACGTGCGCACCGACAGGTCGACGCCGGCGCCGGGCCCGCGCTCGATCCGCGTGATCTCGTGGCGGAACTGGGCGCCGGGGAACGGGCGCGAGAACAACTCCTGGTCGGACAGGTCGAGTTCAGCGCGCGCCGCGTCCGACGACGGGACCACTGCCCCCCAGTAGACGGCACCGGACGCGTCCGTGGCGGTCTCGCGCGGGGCCACCACATGGCCGAGCCCGCGCGCCGCGAGCCGGGCGTCGCGCAGGCGGCCGTCGCGCACCAGTTGCAGGACGACCCGCTCGGGGCGCGGCAGCCGTGCGTACGCGTTCGGGGACAGTGTCGCCAGATACGGGTTCACGATCTCGGCGAATCCGGCCAGCCACGCGTCGTCCCGGTAGGGCAGATCGCCCGCGTACATCCGGAAGTCGTGCTTGAGGAACTTGTAGTCCTTGTCCTCGCGCACCCCCGTGTGGCCGCCCGCCACGAGGAAATCGTCGATGAGTTCCTGCACGTGGACGCGGTCGCGGACGTTGGTCAGCTTGTGCCGCTGGTTGGAGATCGACGCGGCGTCCGCCTCGACGAACGGCGCGATGTACCAGCGGTAGACCGGCTCGGGGATGACGGTGAAGGACTTCGCGAGGCAGTACGCCTGCGCCGAGAACAGCTGGTCCTCGTAGTGGATGCCCTCGGGGAAGCGCAGCTGGTTGCGGTCGAGGAACTCCCGCTTGTACATCTTGCTCGTCGACAAGTGCTCGAAGAACAAGCCGGGTTCGGCGTCGATCCCGTCGACCGTGCGGCGCTCCGCGACCAGGTGCGGCATCCACGTCGACGTGCGGCCCGTGTCGACGCGGATCCGTTCGACCGCGCCCATCGCGAAGTCGATCTCCCGCTCCCGGTGCGCCGCGAGCAGCAGCTCCACCGACTCCGGCGGGAGTTCGTCGTCGCTGTCGAGGAACATCAGATACGGGGCGCGGGCGATGTCGAGCGCGCGGTTGCGGGGCGCGCTGCACCCGCCGCTGTTCTCCGGCAGTCTCAGGTAGCGCACCCGTGGGTCCGCGGCGGCGAGGCGGCGCGCCACCTCGGGGGTGGCGTCCGTCGAGTGGTCGTCGCTGATGACGACCTCGAGGTTGGCGTGCGTCTGCTCCAGGACCGAGGCGACGGCGCGCGGCAGCCGCCCGGCGTCGTTGTAGACGATGACGGTGACCGTGACGTCGGGCGTGATCGTCCTCGTGGGCGTGGTCATCGGCGGGCCGCCTCCTCGGGGGTGGGCGCGGGGACGCGCTCGTCGACAGGGATCACCGGCGGCAGCGCCGCCTCGCTCTCGCCGAGGAAGACCCGGCGTACGACCCGCTCGGCGGCGTGACCGTCGTCGAACTCGCAGAACCGGCGCCGGAACGCGGCCCGCGCCTTCCCCGACGCCTCGTCGCGCCACGCGCCCGAGGCGAGGATGTCCGTCAGCTCGTCCTGCGTACGGGCGACGGGCCCGGGCGCCTCGGCGATCAGGTCGAAGTAGACCCCGCGGGTCTTCGCGTACATCTCCCAGTCGTCCGCGTAGATCACGATCGGGCGGTCCAGATTGGCGTAGTCGAACATGATCGACGAGTAGTCCGTGACCAGGGCGTCCGCGGCGAGGCAGAGGTCCTCGACCGGGTCGTACGTGGACACGTCGACGACTCGCCCGCTGCGGCGCAGGTCCGCGAGCGGCGAGGCCGCCCCGCCGTAGAAGTAGTGGCCGCGCACGAGGAGGACGGTGCCGTCGCCGAGCCGGTCGGCGAGCGTGACGAGGTCCAGGCGCGGGGTCCAGGAGCCCTCGTAGTCGCGGTGCGTCGGTGCGTACAGGACGGCCCGCCGGCCCGGCGCGATGCCGAGGCGGTCGCGGACGGCGCGGATGTCGGCGGCCGTCGCGCTGTAGAAGACGTCGTTGCGCGGATAGCCGTACTCCAGCGGGACGTAGTGCGTGGGGTAGGCGCGCTCCCAGATCCGCGTGGAGTGGCTGTTCGACGTGATGCTGTAGTCCCACTTGTCGACGCGGGCCAGGAGCTGGCGGAAGTTGAGGCCCTTGGACGCGGTCGGGTACTCGATCTGGTCCAGGCCCATGCGCTTGAGGGGCGTGCCGTGGTGGGTCATGACGTGGACGGCTTCGGGGCGCTTGACCACGGCGTTCGCGAAGTTGACGTTGTTGACGAGGTACTTGGCGCGGGCCAGGACCTCCCAGTAGCGGCGGGAGCCGGGCACGACATGGTCGGTGCCGGGCGGCAGGAGCGGCGCGTCGGCCGCGCGGACCACCCACACCTGGTGGACGCGTGGCGCGAGTTCGGCGAGCTTCGCGGCGATCGCGCCCGGATTGCAGGCGACCCCGCGGTCCCAGTACGCGGAGAACACGGCCAGGTCCGGGTCCACGGGCCGGCGCAGCTCCCGCCGGTAGCGGTGGCCGCGGACCTTCGCGCCGATCCGCCGCTTGCGCTCCCGGGCCGCGGACTTCAGGGCGCGCCGCTTGTGGTTGACGCTCTGGAAGGCGCGGTACCGGGCGTACGCGTCCTCTTCGAGCAGGCGGCGCCGGATGCCTTCGAGTCCCGCGGGCCTGCGGTAGCCCTCCGGCCGCCACGCGACGGCCGCGCGCGAGGCCCGGCGGAAGAACTCGCGGCCCACCGGCTCCGGCATCCCGGCGCGGGCCACGATCCGCATGCACTCGGTCGCCATCACGTCGTAGAGGACCGCGCGGGGCCCGGTCGGCGTGCCGAGGCCGGCCATCAGGCGCTGGAGGTCCTCGTACAGGCCGACGGGCGCGTAGTACTTCTCCGGGGTGAGCGGCGGCAGGCTCGTGGGGCGCAGCCTGCGCTCGTCGAGGACCACGTGCTGGAGCGCGGTGACGCGGTCGGCGAGGACGAGGGCGGCGCGGGCCGCGAACCGCTCGTCGGTGGCGGCCAGTTGGTCGCGGTGGTCCCGCCAGAACGCGGCGCGCAGGGCGCGGTTCCCGAGCAACGGGGTGACCCGCAGCAGGTCGGGGCAGTCCGCGAGAGGCAGATCGCGGCCGCCCGCCCTGGCGAGCAGCCGGGCGTCGGGGCCCGGGGCGCCGGAAGTGCGCCAGTTCGAGTGCACATGGTCGGTGAGTACGACGTCCACGCGGTCGGCGCCGTCCGGGAGACCCGCGACCCGGTCCCGCAGCGCCCGCAGCGCGCCCGGGGGCACGCGGTCCTTGGCGTGGACGAACAGCAGCCACTCGCCCGAGGCCCGCTCGCCGCCGGCCGCGCGGGCCTCCTCGTCGGAAGTGGCGCCGGGCAGGGCCAGAACGGTGACGCTGCCCGGCACGTCGGCGGTCGGCGCCGGATCGTCCACGGCGGCGACGACGAGCTCCGCCCCCTCGGGCAACTGGCCGGTCACGCTGTCCAGGCAGTCGGCGAGATGCCCCTGCACGTCCCGGCCGTACACGATGACGCTGAGTTCCTGCACGGTCCCCGTCCCTTCTCCTCCTGGCGCACCATAGTGTCACCAATCAGATAAAAGGGATAAAGGGAGTGGGCCGCCCGCATCAGCCTCAGGCGGAAACGGCGACCTTGGCCTTCTTCGGTTCCGCCTTGCCGTCGTTCGGATTGGTGAACGCCTCGTACGCCTTGAGGACCTCGTCCGTCGGACCGTCCATCCGCAGCTCGCCGCGCTCCAGCCACAGGACCCGGTCGCAGGTGTCGCGGATCGACTTGTTGTTGTGACTGACGAGGAAGACCGTGCCGGCCTCCTTGCGCAGCTCGCGGATGCGGGACTCCGAGCGCTTCTGGAAGGACCGGTCACCGGTGGCCAGGGCCTCGTCGATCAGCAGCACGTCGTGGTCCTTGGCGGCCGCGATGGAGAACCGGAGCCGGGCGGCCATGCCGGAGGAGTACGTCCGCATGGGCAGCGTGATGAAGTCGCCCTTCTCGTTGATGCCGGAGAAGCCGACGATGTCGTCGTAGCGCTCGCGCACCTCCTCGCGGCTCATGCCCATGGCGAGGCCGCCGAGATGGACGTTGCGCTCGCCCGTGAGGTCGTTCATCAGCGCCGCGTTCACGCCGAGCAGGGACGGCTGGCCATGCGTGAAGATCCGGCCGTTCTCCGTCGGCAGCAGCCCCGCCACCGCCTTGAGCAGCGTCGACTTGCCCGACCCGTTCGTGCCGATCAGGCCGATCGCCTCGCCCTTGTACGCGGTGAACGACACCTTCTTCACCGCGTGCACCTTGCGCACGCCGGCCCGCGCCTCGGCCTTCTTGCGCCCGCCGATGATGCGGCCGAGCGCGGCGGTCGCGGTGCCGCGGCCCGCCCCGGTGCCGTTCACGCGGTACACGATGTCGACGTTGTCGACGATGACGGTGGGGATCCGCTCCCCGGAGGTGTCAGCCACGGCCGTACGTCTCCTCTGCCTTCCAGAAGTAGATGAACCCGCCGACGCCCGCGACCAGTGCCCACCCGGCCGCGATCGCCCACACATGGGGCGGCAGCTGACCGCGGTGGAAGCTGTCGATCAGGGCGAAGCGCATCAGGTCGATGTAGACGGCGGCCGGGTTCGCGGACAGCAGTACGTGCACGACGTGCGGCAGGTGCTGGTTCTTGAGCACCTTGTCGATGCTCCACATCACGCCGGACGTGTACATCCACGTACGCAGCAGGAACGGCATCAGCTGCGCGATGTCCGGCGTCCGCGCGCCCATCCTCGCCATCACGAGGGCCACACCGGTGTTGAAGACGAACTGCAGCAGCAGGACCGGCAGGACCAGGAACCACGAGAGGGCCGGCGGAACGCCGAAGCAGAGCAGGATCACCACCAGCGCGCACATCGAGAACAGCAGCTGCTGGAGCTGCTGGAGCGCGAACGACACCGGCAGCGCGGCGCGCGGAAAGTGCAGCGCCCGTACGAGACCGAGGTTGCCGGAGATCGCGCGCGTGCCCGCCATGATCGAGCTCTGCGTGAACGTCCACACGAACACGCCGGTGACCAGGAACGGCACATAGTCCGGCACGTTGTGCTTCGTGCCCATCAGCACGCCGAAGATGAAGTAGTAGACCGCCGCGTTCAGGAGCGGGGTCGCCACCTGCCACACCTGGCCGAGCTTCGCCTGGCTGTACTGCGCCGTGAGCTTGGCCGTCGCGAACGCGGTGATGAAGTGGCGCCGCTGCCAGAGCTGGCCCACGTACTCGGCGAGGGTCGGGCGCGCGCCGCTGACCGAGAGGCCGTACCGCGCGGCCAGCTGCGCGGGATCTTCCACCGGGGCGGTGGCCACCGGCGGGGGAGGTGTGTCGACTGCCTGACTCACATCCGCTGCTTTCGCTCAAAGGGTCGGAGACGTCGGAACGGGTCCGTATCGTCGTGACGCGAGCGTAGGGCGTCGCTACGTCGGAACGCAACCGTTTCGTCGTAACGCCGTAAGCTGTTCACCATGACGACCAACGCCGACTCCTCCCCCGAGCTCTCGGCTTCGCTCGAGCAGGGGGGACCCCCATCGCCAGCGCGTCGCCGGGCCCCCGCAGGGGCAGCCGTCCTCCGTGAGGATGTGACCGACGCCATCCGGGCAGCCGTCTTCGACGAGCTCGCCGCCGTGGGCTACGCCCGTATGTCCATCGAGGGGATCGCGCGCCGCGCGGGCGTCGGCAAGACAGCCGTCTACCGCCGCTGGCGCTCCAAGCTGCACCTGGTCCTGGACCTGGTCTCCGCCATAGCGGTCCAGGGGCTGCCGGCCCCCGACACGGGTTCCCTGGAAGGCGACCTGCGCCTCCTGTACGAGGTCACATCCCGGGCCCTGAAGCACCCGGTCGCCGGCCAGATCATCCCCGACCTCCAGGCCGAGGCCGCCCGCAACCCGGAAATCGCCGAGGCCATGCAGAAGGCACTGCGCGAGGGGCAGCACGGGGTGGCGAGCGGCATCGTGCGCAGCGCCGCCGCACGCGGGGAGGTCAGGGAGGACCTCGACGAGGACCTCGCCCTCGACCTGATCTCGGGCCCGCTGTACTGGCGCGCGGTGGTGGTACGGACGCCGCTGCCCAAGGGGTATCTGGGGCGGCTGGCGGGGGCTACTGCGGCGGGGTTGCGGGTGTTGTGACTCCGTCAGCTTCCGGAGGCGAAGGCGACGAAGGCGGTCCAAGTGGTGGGGGTGACCGTGAGGTGGGCGCCGAGGGTGGTTTTGGAGTCGCGGATGTGGACGGTGGTGGGGGTGGTGGCTACTTCGATGCAGTCGCCCTCGTTTCCGTCGCTGCTGTAGCTGCTCTTGAACCAAGACAGCCCGGAAGCCCTGAGGATCATGCTTCTCCCAGTAGTTGCTCGATGAACGTCGGCGTCTCCCGAGGGGTGAGAGCCTCCGCCCGGATGGTGCCATATCGCAGTTCAAGGACCTGAAGTTGCTTCGCGTCGGATACGGGACGGCCGTTGAGCATCCCCTCTGAGCGGCCCACCGTCGTACCGTCCTTGAACTTCAGTACCTCGATCTTCCCGTCCATCCCGGGATGAGCCTCGCGGTGAGTAGGCATCACCTGAAGCGTGACATTGCGCAACTGCCCGACCTCCCACAGGTGTTCGAGCTGTTGCCGCCACTCCATTGTGCCTCCGATGGGCCTCCTGAGTGCTGACTCCTCCTGGACGAAGCTGAGGGCAGGCGCGGGGGAGCGCTGGAAGATCGATCGCCGCGCCATGCGTGCGGCCACCATCCGCGAGACCTCGTCCTGCGAATACGCCGGCTGCCTGGCCTCGAACAGCGCCTTCGCGTGCCCCGGCGTCTGCAAAAGCCCATGCAGGCCGTGCGCCACGTAGACCCCCAACTCGACTGCGCGGGCCTCCATACCGGCCAGATCCCGAACCTTCTTCGGGTACCGGACCTCCGCCACGTCATGCGTCATCGCCGAGATCAGCCCGCCCGCGCGGAGCGCCTCGTCGGCCTTGTCCAGGTACTCCGGGCGCGGGATCCGCTTACCCGCCTCGACCTTGTAGATCAGATCCTCCCCGTACCCGATCGCCGCCGCGAACTCGCCGACCCGCAGCCCCGCCGCCTCCCGGCGCATCCGCAACTGCCGCCCCACCGTTGCCACCACCGCCGCACCCGACTCGTCGTCCGGGTCGACTTCCCATCCCGCCTCGTCCGCACTCACCGGCGCCACCTCCGACGTTCCGTTACCCCTAGGACCGCTGTGGACAGCCCGGACACGAGTGGACAGGCTCTGGACAGTCCCTCTACGCATCGGAGTCATGACTGCTCAAGGCGTCCGCGCTCCGACACGCTGAGTGACATGGAAACGGAAACTCAACTCCAAGCAACCGCACGCCAGTTCACCGTGCTGCTCTCGGCCACGCCACGCGGAGCGCGCCTGGCCAGGCTGCTCACGACGGAGCAACTCCGCGCCTGGGGACTCCCGTTCGAAGCGGCAGCGCACGTCGTGGCGGAGCTGGCGGCGAATGCCGTGACGCATGGACGGGTGCCCGGCCGGGACTTCCGGTTCACGCTCCTGGCGACTCGCGGAGTGATCCGCATCGAGGTCACGGATACGAGGGGGGAGCGGGTCCCGGAGTTGCGCCATCCCGGCGCCGAGGAGGAGTCGGGGCGGGGCCTGCTCATGGTCGAGGCCCTGACGGCGCGCTGGGGCGTGGCGCATGGGCCGGCGCCGAGGAAGACGACGTGGGCGGAGTTGCCGGTGCCCCGGGTGAACTGATCAAAAGCGGATTGCGTGGCTGGTGGGGGTGGGTGGTTGCGGGAGCCTCCATCAGTTTTCGGTTCGTCTGCGGACTGGTGGGGGCCGGCTTTCCCCAATTGAGGCGCGTACGGGGTTCGGGGTTGGCAGCGGTTGTGTGAGGAACTGCGGGTGGGGTGGGGTGGGGAGGGGAGGGGTGGGGTGGGGGTCGTGGGCGAAGCGCGCTGGGTCGGGCTGCGGGGAAAAGCGGCAGCAACAGGAAGGTGGGGAGGGGGAAGTGGGCTGGGATCGGGTGGTGGGTGGTCGGGCTTCCGGCGGTTGGCGGGGCTGGGGGTGGAGGGGACTGGAGGGGGACTGGAGGGGGACTGGAGGGGGGTGGAGGCGGCGAGGGCGCGGCTCGCTCCTCGGGCTGCCTGTGGAGTGCCGTGGAGTGCCGTGGGTGGTGAGTGTGTGGCGGTGTGGCGGAGTGTGGCCGTGTGTGGCCGCAATCTGCCAGAGGCTGCCGTTATGGGCGATCACGGCGGGGGGTATGCAGTCTGACCTGGGGTGCAGTCGGCCTTGACCGGAGGATCGGCAGATCTGAGCCATTCCGCGCGGGTACGGAGTTGGGCGGGTCCTGCTCCTGGTCGGACGTGACGCGTGACGCGTGAACTGATCAAAAGCGGACTGCGTGGGTGGGTGGGTGGGTGCGGGAGCCTCCGTCAGTCTTCCGTCCGTCCTTCCGTCCTTCCGTCCGTCCATCCGTCCGTCAATCCGTCCATCCGTCCGTCTGGGACTGGTGGGGGCTGGCCTCCCCAACTGAGGCGCGTACGGGGTTCGGGACTGGCAGCGGCTGTTTGAGGAACTGAGGGTGGGGAGGGGGCGGGGCGGATGCCGTGGGCGAAGCCCGCCGGGTCGGGCCGGGGGGAGAACGGCAGCAACAGGAGGGTGGGGGGAGGAGGGCAGACGGGCGGCAGCAGGAGGCAGCAGTAGGAGGCGGGGGAGGGGCGGGGCGCGAGGCAGAGGCATGACTCAGGTAGCCGAGCCTTCGGGCTGGCGGGTTGACGGGCTGGCGGGGAGCGCCGGGTGGAGGGGAGCGCCCTGACGGGCTGTCGGGCTGGAGGGGAGCACTGGCTGGCGGAGAGCGCCGGGTGGAGTCGCGCGCCGACTGGCGTGGAGAGGGTGAGAGGTGGAGGGGGCGAGAAGGGGTGAGGGCGAGAGGGGGGTGAGGCTTCGGCCGGTTCCGTTGCCCGAGGCGCCGCCGGGGTCCGCGAGTTGGAGGGCTGTGGCGCGCGGCCTTGGGCGGCGAGTTGGCTGCCCCTGATTCCCTCCGGGTGGTGGGTTCATGGCCCGAATCTGCCCATGGTCCCGGCATCAGCAGTTTCCGGCCGGGTAGACGCAGTCAGCCCTGCCTTGGGGCGGCATGGACCTCGCCCAGGGGATTGGCAGATCTGGGCCGCTGACATCGGCCGCGGCGGGCCCTGGCCACAGCAGATGCCGGGACTGGATCACCGGTGCGTGTGATGCGCCTATCCGGGTCATGTCCGAACGTTCTCCGGGCGAGAGACGCTCGGTTGGGGTAGGTCGTTTCGCGCAAGGCGACCTTGGGATCCATGAGGGGATCAGCTATGTACGCAGTAATCCGGCGTTACGAAGGAGTGACTGACTCTGCCGAGGCAGGTCGCCGAGTGGACGAGGGATTCGTGCCTCTCCTCCGCCGGGCCCCCGGTTTCGTGGCCTACTACTGGGTGGACGCCGGGGACGGGGTGATGGTCTCCACCAGTGTCTTTGAAGACCAGTCCGGGGCCGAAGAGTCGGTCAGCACGGCGGCGGACTTCGTACGGGACAACCTCTCGTCCCTGCTCCCCAACCGTCCCCAGGTCACGGCCGGCCCAGTCGTGGCTGCTGGATAGCAACCCGCGAAGTCACGGACATCCGGCCAGAGCCTTGAGATTCCCGGCTCGAACGGGCCCCGGCGCCCGTCGGCTCCCCCCCCGGATCCTGCGTGCCCCTTCATGTGTTGGCGGGCAGGAGAGCCGTCGGTCACGCCGTCGCCTCCGGTCTGACCGAGTAGCCGTCGGCCACCCTGACCGGGAACCAGCCCGCGCCCGGAGACATCGACACGGACTGCGAAGTGGCCGGCCCCGCCGCGAAGAAGGCCAGGACCAGGGGCTCGGCCCGTGCAAGTCGAGTCGACGTACGCCACCGTGTTCCAGATGATCTCGCCCGCGCAGAAGAAGGCCCTGCGGACGGCGACGGTCGGCCCGCAGCGCGTCGTGGTGCGTACGCCGGACAGGATGGAGATGCCGGTCGCAGCAGTCAGGTCGTCAGCCACCTTCTCTTCGCCCTCCCATCCTTCAGGACTGGTGAGCTGGTGGCCCGAATCTGCCAGAGGTCGCCGACATCAGCAGAGCTCGGCCGGTTGGACGCAGTCCTGCCTTGGGCTGGCCCCGCCCGCGCCCCGAAGATTGGCAGATCTGGGTCATTCACCCGCGCTGCCTGGTACCTGAAGCCCCCACTCACCCCCACCCACCCGCGCTCTCCCAGAGCCCCCACCCTCCCCTCCCCCTGCTGCTGCCTTGTCTTTCGCAGTTGCTGTTGGCCGTTGCCTGTAAGGGAGGTTGATCAATTCGTACCCGCTCACTGACCGGCATGGGGGAAAGGCGGCCCCCACCAGTCCGCAGACGAACGGAAAACTGATGGAGGCTCCCGCAACCACCCACCCCCATCAGCCACGCAATCCGCTCTTGAGTTTGCACGCGCAGGCGCAGGCGCGAGCGCAGGCCCGGGCCCGGGCGAGACGGACGGCTCGGCCGCTCACGCGTCCCTGCGGCGCAGCATGAACAGGGTCGCCCCGCAGGCCAGTGCCGCCAGGCCCGTTCCGACGCTGATCAGGACCTGCGGGACGCCGTCGAAGGCGAAGCTGGTGGAGACGTTGACGGCGAGGGCCGCGATGAGGACGAGCCAGAGCAGGGCCTTCATGAGCTGGTTCCTTCCGACGTGTGGCGGGCGCTGTTGCGGCAAGTCTGTCGTGGTGCGGGTGCCCGGGCGAGGGTGCCCTCCACCGGACTCACGGTGTAGCGCGCTACACCGTCGGAGGGGAGTGGGCTCGACGGCGTACTCGTGCGGACACCCCCTAGCCTGTGGCCATGGTCATGGCCATGCGGGAGACGGTGCGGGGGGCGGCGTGTGCCACAGGGCAGTTGGCCGTGGCCGCCGGTCTGGCGCTCGTCTCCTACCTCTTCATCGGGCTGCTGCTCTTCACGGCCGTGCTGACCCTGCTCGTGGTCGGCGCCGGGGTGCTGCCCGAGACCGTGCTGCTCCTGCGTCGTATCGCCGGGTTCAAGCGGCGGCGCGTGGCGGCCTGGTCGGGGCGGGAGGTCCCGGAGGCGTACGTCCCGCTCACGGGGATGCTCGCCGAGCGCGTGCGTGCCGGGGTCTCGGACCCCTGCACGTGGCGTGACCTGCGCTGGCTCGCCGCGCACTTCCTGTACGGGTGGCTGCTGCTGTACGTGTCCCTGGTGGTCTGGGCGTTCGGGCTGCTCGTGGACGGCGTGTGGTGCGGGCTGCTCGGGCGGCGCGCGGTGGTGCTGCCGCTCGTGGCGCGGCTCGCGGACCTCGATGCCTCCTGGTCCGGCGCGCTCCTCGCGCCCCCGCCGAGTGCGCGGCTCACGGACCGGATCGAGCAGCTGACGGCGACGCGGGCGGGAGCGGTGGCCGCGCACGGGGCCGAACTGCGGCGTATCGAACGGGACTTGCACGACGGGGCGCAGGCCCGCCTCGTCTCCCTGTCGATGCGGATCGGGCTGGCCAAGCGGGCGTACGACCGTGATCCGGCGGCTGCCCGCAAGCTCATGGACGACGCGCAGGACCAGGCGGAGGAGGCGCTCGCCGAGCTGCGGCACGTGGTGCGCGGTATCCATCCGCCGATCCTCACCGACCGTGGCCTGGCCGGCGCCGTGCGGGCGCTCGCCGCCGGTAGCGGGCTCGACGTGACGGTGCACGAGGACGGTGTGGCGGACGGGCCGCGCGCCCCGGCGGCCGTGGAGGCGGCGGCGTACTTCGTGGTCGCGGAGGCGCTGACGAACGCGGCGAAGCACAGCGGCGCCGACCGGGCGACCGTGGAACTGGCGCGTACGCAGGCCGGGTTGAGGGTTTCCGTGCGGGATGAGGGGCGGGGCGGCGCGCGGCAGTCGGGCGGCTCGGGGCTGCTCGGCATGCGGCGCCGGGTTGCCGCGCTCGACGGGACGACGGAGGTGTCGAGCCCCGTCGGGGGGCCGACCGTGATCGAGGTGGAGCTGCCGTGCGTGTGGTGATCGCTGAGGACAACGCGCTCCTGCGCGAGGGGCTCGTCCTGCTGCTGAGGTCGGCCGGGCACGAGGTCGTGGCCGTCGCCGAGAGCGGGCCCGAGGTGCTGCCCGCGCTGCTGGAGCACCGGCCGGAGGTGGCGGTGCTCGATGTGCGGATGCCGCCGGGGTTCCGGGACGAGGGGCTGCGAGCGGCTCTGGAGGCCCGGAAGTCCTTGCCGGGGCTGCCGGTTCTGGTGCTGTCGCAGTATGTCGAGGAGTCGTATGCCGCCGAACTCCTGGGTGACGGCGCGAGCCGTGTCGGCTATCTGCTCAAGGACCGGGTCGGCCGGGTCGACGAGTTCCTCGACGCGCTCGACCGGGTGGCCGGGGGCGGCACGGCGCTCGACCCCGAGGTCGTCACGGAGTTGCTCAGCCGGCGCCGGGACGACCCGGTCGACGGGCTCACGCCGCGCGAGCGCCAGGTGCTGGAGCTGATGGCGGAGGGCCGGGACAACACGACGATCGCGCAGACGCTGGTCGTGTCCGAGCGGGCCGTCAGCAAGCACATCGGCAATGTCTTCGCGAAGCTCGGGCTGCCCCCGAGCGACAGCGGTCACCGGCGGGTGCTCGCCGTCCTGGCCTACCTCAACCGGGCGTAGGAGCCGGCATCCGCCGCCTACGGCTGGTTCAGCCCGTGACCACGCTGATCGCCGGGTGGATCTCCGGCCTCACGGGCGCGCGCCGAACGGGGCTCACCTCACGGCGGTCCCGTGCACCCGCACCCATCCCTGCCACGCCGACTCGACCATGTCGCGTACGTCGCGCTTCGCCGTCCAGCCGAGCTCCGTAGCGATGCGGTCCGCGGAGGCGACGACGCGGGCCGGGTCGCCGGGGCGGCGCGGGGTGACGACGGGGTCGCTGCCGTGGCCCGTCGTCGTGTTGATCAGCTCGACCATCTCCAGGACCGAGACGCCTTCGCCGCGGCCGATGTTGAGGGTGAGGTCCGTGCCGGGGGCCGCGCCGGAGAGCCGGCGGGCGGCGGCCACGTGGGCCTCGGCGAGGTCGACGACGTGGATGTAGTCGCGTACGCAGGTCCCGTCCGGAGTCGGGTAGTCCGCGCCGAAGATCCGCGGGGCCTCGCCGTCGGTGAGCCTCTCGAAGACCATCGGTACGAGGTTGAAGACGCCGGTGTCGGCCAGTTCGGGGGTGGCCGCGCCCGCCACGTTGAAGTAGCGCAGGGAGGCCGTGGCCAGGGCGTGTGCCCGGCCCGTCGCGCGGACGAGCCACTCGCCGGCGAGCTTCGTCTCGCCGTACGGGCTCATCGGCAGGCACGGGGTGTCCTCGGTGACGAGGTCGACGTCGGGCATGCCGTACACCGCGGCGGACGAGGAGAAGACGAAGGACGGGACGCCGCCCGCTGCGACCGCGTCCAGGAGGACGCGCAGGCCCTCGACGTTCTCGTGGTAGTAGTGCAGCGGCCGCTCCACCGACTCGCCGACCTGTTTCTTCGCGGCGAGGTGGACGACGCCGGTGATGCCGTGCCCGGCGATGGTGCGCGCCACGGCGTCCGCGTCCAGGGTCGAGGCGACGACGAGGGGTACGCCGTCCGGGACGCGCTCGGCGACGCCGGTGGACAGGTCGTCGTAGACCACGGTCCGCTCGCCCGCCTCCTGCATGGCGCGGACGACGTGCGCCCCGATGTATCCGGCACCGCCGGTGATCAGCCAGGTCATGTCGGTTCAGGGTCCCCTCGGTCGTGTCGTGTCTCGTCGGGCGCGTGCGGTCGGCGTTCTAGGGCCTGTCTTCACATTCCCGCCTGCCCCACGGCGATGTGAAGGCAGCCCTTAGTGAACCAGGCGGTTGAGGCGGCCGCGTGCTACCGCCAGGGCTCCGCGTACGCCGGGTGCGAGGCGTACGGCGAGGGCTCCGGAGTGGGTCGCGTACGGATGGGCGAGCAGCACGCCGTGGCGCAGGCTCGGCAGGGCGGTGCGGCGCAGGAGGCCGGGGCCGGTGACGGCGTGGGCGCTCGCGTCGCGGCTCGTGCCGTCCGCGAAGTTCACGTGGAGGCGCAGGTCCCAGGTGCCGGCGGCGAGCGCGGACAGGTCGAGGGACGCCTTGGCCTCCCAGGTCCCGGCGTCGCGCCCGGGTACGAGGGTCACGGTGCGGCGCCTGGCGGGGCGGTGGCGCCGGCGGTCGATGACCTCGATGTCGACGGTGGCGGGGCCCGCCTCGGCGACGCGCCCGTACAGGTCGTGCAGGCGCAGCCGCAGCCGTGAGCCACGCGCGCGTGGCCGCAGTTCCGCCTCTATGGCGATGGGGAGGAGGCCCATGGGGCGTACGAGGAGGTGTTCGAGGGTCACCTGGGGGAGGTCGTCGGACCAGATCGGCGTGCCGTCCGCGGCGCGTGCGTAGGGCGGGCGCAGCCGGGCGGGGCGGGCCGCGACCTCCTTGAGGCGGGGCAGGTCGCGCGGGTGGTCGGAGGCGAGGATCACGCGGGCGACGACGCGGCCGGGGGCGGGCGCCGCGTCGATGTCGGCCGTGTCGAAGGTGGCGAGGTAGGCGCGGGTGCGGTTCCACCACTCGGCGCGGTACTCGGGGCTGCGCAGGTCGAGCTCGCGGGCGTACATGCGCAGGCTGTGGTCGAGGAAACGGGTGCGGGCGGCGCGCGCCAGGCGCTTGTGCGAGGCGGTCAGGAGGATGTCGACGGACTGGCGGTGCGCCTCGATGCGGCCGGTCCAGTTGTCGAGTCCGGCCCGGTCGAGGGAGAGCGACAGGCGGTCGGCGTCGCGGCGCACGTTCCAGATGTAGACCGTGTCGGGGACGAGCGCGATGCGCGGTCCGGCGGCGAGCACGCGCGCGGTGAACACGAAGTCCTCGTAGACGAAGCGGCCGTCGGGGAAGCGGATCCCGTGCTCGCGCAGGAAGTCCGTGCGGTAGAGCTTGTTGACGCAGAGGGTGTCGTGGACGAGGCGGGGGCGGCGCTCCGGGTGGGGGACCACGGCGGGTCTGGCGTACAGCTCCGGCTGCCACGGGATGTCGCGGCCCGAGGGGAGTTCGCGGCGCAGGCACAGGCCGGCGGCGACCTCGGTGCCGTGGGCGAGCGCCGCGCCGAGGAGGGCGTCGACGGCGCCGGGCGGCAGCACGTCGTCGCTGTCCAGGAACATGACGTACGGGGCCGAGGCCGTGTCGATGCCGTCGTTGCGCGGGGTGCCGCAGCCGCCGCTGTTCGTGGCGCGGCGCACCACCTTCAGACGTGGCTCGTCGTCCGCCGTGCGCCGGAGCAGCTCGCCGCTGCCGTCCGTCGAACAGTCGTCGACGGCGATCACCTCGCGGACCGCGGGGCCCTGGGAGAGGGCGGAGCGTACGGCGTCGGGGACCCGTGCGGCGTCGTTGTAGCCGATGACGACGACGGAAACCTGTGACTGCGGGGGCGACGGCTGCTGGGGCTGGGGCTGCACTGCTTCCACAGAAGGAAATCCTAGGCGTTTGCGGTAATTGTCCGGTAAGTAAAGTTCCTATGCCTCTGATCCTTTCCAGAGGGAACGGAACGAGAGGACGGCACCTGCGAGGAGCAGGCCGTTGCGCGCCAGCATCAGCAGCGAGCCCGTCCAGGTGGCCGCCTCGACGTCGCGGTACAGGACCGGGTACGCGAGCGCGCTCAGGCCGGCCGCTGCCACGACGAGTACGGCGACGAGGCGCTGGGTGGTGCGGTGCGAGGTGAGGCAGACCGCGGCGAGCCCGAGCAGCCAGATCAGGTACTGCGGGCTGATCACGCGGCTGGTGACGGTGAAGAGCAGGACGGCGCACAGGGCCGCGTCGAACGGCGTCGCGGGGCTCCAGGTCACCGCCCGCAGCCGCCAGAACAGCAGCAGCGCCGCCGCGACGGCCGTGAGCACCAGGGAGGCCGCGGCCACCGCGCCCACGTGCGGGCCGACGTACTCCATCGCCCCGAACTGGTAGCGGATGTGCCCGGACCAGCCCGCCCGCCGCGCGAACGACAGGACCGTGCCGCCCAGCGACTCGATCTGCACCCCCCGCTCGCCCTGGTGGCGCAGGAACGAGAACGGCGAGCGGAACGCGACCGCGAGGGCCAGCAGGATCGCGACGGCGGAGGTGAGCGCCGCCGTCCACGCCTCCCGGCTGGTACGTCCCCGGGGCGTGCCGAGCAGGGTGAGCGCCGGCCACACCTTCACCAGCGCGCCGCACGCCGCGAGCACGCCGCCCGCGCGCGGGTACCGCCCCATGAACAGCAGCGCGAACACGGCGAGCGCGGTGACCTCGATGTCGTAGCGGGCCAGCGGGACGTGGAGCAGGAGCGGCAGCCCGGCCACCCACAGCCAGGCGCCGCCCGTACTGCGTCTCGGCCGCGCGCCGGTCCGGGCGAGGGCGAGCGTGACCAGGGCGTCCGTGGCGAGCGTGAGCGCGACGAAGGCCTGGAAGTACGTGAGGCCGGGGATCAGTCCGGGAGCCAGGAGGACGGGGCCCGCGCCGGGCGGGTACTGCCACATCGCGTCACCGGCGGGGAAGGCGCCGCCGGCGAGGGTGGCGTACCAGCGGGCGTACAGCGTGTGCACCTCGTGCGCGACGCCTCCGACGCCGAGCGGGGCGCGGTCGTCCGTGACGAGCAGGGCGAGCATCGCGGCGCGGGTGGCCAGCCAGGTCAGGGGGAACGCCGCCCGTGCGAGGGGTCCTGGGCGGACCCAGGTCGCGTGGACGGGCGCTGAGGTGGTGGGCGGCTGAGTCTCGAGCGTCACCTGTGCGAGCGTACGAGCGAATGCCCGTATATGCGGTGATAATCGGCAGAATGCGGCTTTCGTGTCGGGCGGAGTGGCGCCGGCTCCGGCGCCGGTGGCCCGCTACGCGTCCAGAGCCGCCCCGTCCAGCGCCGTCGTCAGGCGGTCCAGGCGGGCGCGCATGTCCTCGATCTCCGCCAGGTCGAACCCCGTCGCGGCCGCGATCCGGCGCGGCACGAGCGCCGCGCGCTTCCGCAGCTCGGTGCCCGCGCCGGTCGGCCGGACGTTCACCGAGCGCTCGTCGCGCGCGCTGCGCTCCCGCTGGACGAGGCCGGCCGCCTCCAGTCGCTTGAGCAGCGGCGACAGCGTGCCCGAGTCGAGCCGCAGCCGCTCCCCGAGCCGCTTCACGGGCAGCTCGCCGTCCTCCCAGAGCACGAGCATGACCAGGTACTGGGGGTAGGTCAGGCCCAGGTCCTTGAGGAGCGTGCGGTAGACGCCGCCGAACGCGCGCGACGCGGCGTTCAGGGAGAAGCAGATCTGGCGGTCGAGCCGCAGGAATTCCTCGTCGCCGGGTGTCTCGGCCGTCTCGGTGGTCATGGGTCCAGGGTAACCGGGACGCGTCGGTGCACAACTTGATTGTGCACAACTGAATTGTGTGCTCTACTTGTGTCCGTCAGCGCAGCACGCACTCCACCGCGGACGTCACCGCGGCCCCACTGCAGGAGGATGTTTTTCATGGAAGCGATCTACACCGCCGTAGCCACCGCCACCCACGGCCGTGACGGCCGCGCCGTCAGCTCCGACGGCCGCCTCGACCTCCAGCTGGCCATCCCCACGGAGATGGGCGGCGCCGGCGGCCAGGGCACCAACCCCGAGCAGCTCTTCGCCGCCGGGTACTCCGCCTGTTTCGCCAGCGCGCTCGGCCTGGTCGGCCGCGCCGCGAAGGTCGACGTCAGCGACGCCGCGGTGACCGCCGAGGTCGGCATCGGCAAGCAGGGCGAGGGCTTCGGGCTCGCGGTGACGCTGCGCGTGGAGCTGCCGGAGACGGTCGACGCCGAGACCGGCCGCAAGCTCGTCGAACAGGCCCACCAGGTCTGCCCGTACTCGAACGCGACCCGCGGCAACATCGACGTCGACCTCGTCGTCGAGTAGTCGTCCTGTTCGCGGGGTGCTCGCCCTGCCTCCAGGGTGTCGACGTTCCCTGGGGCCCCCGTTGACCCGCGCGAGCACCCCGCCCGTGCGCGCGAAGTGCCCGTGATGGCCGGTTGCCGCCGCTCGCTCCCTGGGCAAGGACGGCAAGGCTGCGTCACAAATCCGATCAATTGGGACAAGATCGGCGCGTGCGCATCTCGTCGGACGGTCCGCGCGGCCGCACCCCCAGGGCCCTTCCCGCCGCCGCGGCCGCCGTGACCGCGGTCCTGCTGCCGGGCCTGGTGATGCTGGCCCTCGGACTCTGGGGGCTCGACCGCGGCACGATCTGGCGGGACGAGGCCGCGACGATGCTCGTCGCCACCCGCTCCCTGCCCCAGATCCACCACCTCCTCGGCAACGTCGACGCCGTCCACGGCCTCTACTACGTACTGATCCACTTCGTGCTCGGCGGGCAGACCGACGCCTACCTGATGCGACTGCCGTCCGTCCTCGGCGCGACCGCGGCGGCCTGCCTCGTCGCCGTGATCGGGATCCGCCTGGCCCGGCCCCGCGTGGGCCTGTGGGCCGGACTCCTGTACGCCGCCTCGCCGTTCACCAGCTACTACGCGCAGGAGGGCCGCTCGTACGCGATCGTCGCGGCGGGCGCCGCCGCGGCGACGCTCATGCTCGTCCACTGCGTACGGCATCCGTCGTGGCCCGCCTGGGCCGGGTACGCCGGGCTCGTGACGGTGACCGCGTGGCTCCACGAGTTCGCCGTGCTCGTCCTCGCCGCGCACGCCGTCACCCTCCTCGTCTCACGCGCCGCCCCCGTGCTGTGGCGGGGCTGGGCGTCCGCCGCCGCTGCCGCCGTCCTGCTCGTCCTGCCCCTCGCCGACGCGGCGCGGGGGCAGAGCTTCCAGGTGGCGTGGATCCGCAGGCCGGGCTGGGAGGACGCGCAGGCGTTGCTGCGGCTCGCCGCCGGGCGCCCCGGTGCCGTCTTCCACACCACGCTTCTGCTCGCCGCCGCCGCGGTGCTCGCCCCCTCGGTCCGCCGGGGGGCGTGCGGACTCGTGGCGGTCGCGCTGCCGCTGGCCGTGGTGCCGCCCGCGCTGCTGCTGACCGTCTCGCAGTGGCAGCCGCTGTACGCGCCGCGCTACACGTTCTTCGCGTTCGCCGGGCTGCCCCTGCTGGTGGCGGCCGGCGGGGACGCGGTCCTGCGGCGCCTGCCGCACCGGGTGCGCCCTTCCCGGTACGTCCAGGTGACCGCCGGGGCCGCGCTGGTCGCGGTGGCGTTCTGGATGCAGTTCCCGGCGCAGCTGCGCGAGCGGTCGCCCGAGAGCCGCGGGGACGACTTCGGGTCGGTGGCGCGGATGGCGGAGCGGGACCTGCGGCCCGGCGACGCGCTGCTCTACCTGCCGAAGACCGGCCGGCGCCTGACGGAGACGTATCCGCGCGCCGTGGCCGGTGTGCGCGACGTGGCCCTGAAGTCGACGGGCGCCCGCTCCGGAACCCTGTACGGAGTGGACGCGAGCCCGGCCGAACTGCGCGCCCGGATGGCGTGCCTGACCCGCGTCTGGGTCCTCTTCGACGCGGGAGCGGGCCGCCCCGGCTGGCGCACCCGTGACGCGACCGAACGCACCGAACTCACGCTCCTGGAACGGGACTTCACCCCCCTCGCCGAGTCGAGACGCCGCAGCGGGCTGCTGCGCCTGTACGCGCGTGTGGGCGGCCCGGCGCCCACGTGCGCGGCCTCCGCGGGGCCGCCTGCCGCCGCGCCCACCGAGCCCACGCTGGAGTCACCGTGAACGCCATGCTCCCCGCCCTCCCCGGCAACCGCCGCCCCGACCCGCCGCGGACCGTGCCCGCCGCACGCGCCTCGCCCCCGTCCCGCCGGTGCCGGTGGGCCGACCCCGCCGCCGTCCTCGCCGCGACGGCGCTGATCGCGGTCAGGGCCGCGGGACTCGGTCGCTGGATCGTCGACGACGCCGCCGTCACCTTCGCGTACGCGCGCAGCGTCGACGAGGGCCTCGGCCCGGTCCAACTCCCGGGCGCCGCACCTGTGGAGGGCTACTCCAACCCGTCCTGGCTCGCCCTGATGGTCCTCGGCCGCAGACTCGGACTCTTCGACCACGGCGCGTTCCTGGGCGTCAGCGACCTCGTGCTCTACCCGAAAGCGCTCGCCCTGCTGTGCACGGCCGGCACGCTCGCGTGCATCGCGTGGACGGCCCGCGCCGTGCTCCCCGGCCGCGCCTGGGCGGTAACGCTCCTGGCGGGCACGGCCCTCGCCACGAACCTGTCCTACGTGGCCTGGTCCTTCTCGGGCCTGGAGAATCCGCTGTACGGGCTGAGCGCCGCCGCGACGGCCGCGCTCCTCGTCCGGGGCGTCACCCGCGGCGGCCTCACCGCCCCCCGCACCGCCGTCGCCGCCGCCACGATCGCCCTGCTCGCCGCGCTGACCCGCCCCGACGGAGCCGTACTCGCGGGCGCCTACCCCCTCGTCCTGGCCCTCTTCGTGCGCCGGCGCGAGCTGCCCCGCTCGGTCCGCGCGCTGGCCCTGCACGCGGGTGTCGTCGCCGTGCCCTACGGGGCGTTCCTGCTGTGGCGGCACGCCGTCTTCGGCCTGTGGGTGCCGAACACCGCGGTCGCCAAGGCGCAGCAGACCCCGCGACTCGCCCAACTCACCCAGACCGGCGACCTGTTGACGTACGCCGGCTGGGCCTTCGCGCTCATCGGCGCGCTCTGCGCCGGCTCTGTCCTCGCGCGGCCCGGCCAGGGGCGGCGGGCCCTGGTGGCGCTGCTCGTGCCGCTGCTCCTGTCGCTGCTCGCGTACGGGGTGCTCGGCCGGGACTGGATGGCCCTGTACCGGTTCGCGACGCCGGTGTGGGTGCTCGCGGCGGCCGTCGCCGCGCTGTCGGCCGTAGCGCTGTGGGAGGGGGAGGGGGCGCGCGGCCGGGCCGTCCTCGCCGCGGCGCTGACCGGCGCGCTGGTCCTCGCCCACGCCGGACAGGCCGAGCGCGAGGCCTCGTTCAAGGCTCACCCGACGCTCTCCATGTGCTTCGTCGCGGAACGCTACGGCCAGGTGTTCAACACGTACGCCGAGCGCCTCGGCCTGCGCCACGCCACCGTCGCCCTGCCCGACCTCGGCGGCACGCTGCTCACCACGCGGCTGCGCGTACTGGACCTGGCCGGCCTGACGGACCGCCGTGTCGCGAGGGCGTACGCCTCCGGCCGCATGAGCGCCTTGCGTGACCATGTCCTTCGCGCCGAGCGTCCCGAACTCCTGCACGTCCACGCGGCCTGGGTGGACAAGCCGGGCCTGACCCCCGCACGCCTGGCGGACGCCGGGTACGTCCCGCTGTACCGGCAGCAGAACGGCGGTGACTTCGTCCGGGCCGACGCCGTCCCCGACCCGGCCCGGATCACCGCCGTACGCGCCTGGGCCAAACCCCACCTCGACGACTTGATCGCAGGTCAGGACCACACCGGCGCCTGCGGCGCCACCCTCACCCCGTACTCGGCCAGGGGTGTCACGGGGTGGTCCCGGCATACGCCGGGCCGTCCCGCACGGTGACCCCACGCGGACCTGCGCGTTGAAAAGCCATCAAGTCACCCAACCCCCTTGATGGAGGCCGCCATGCACCAGTCCGCGTACGAACAGATGGAGCTCTGTGTCCGGAGCTACCTGCCGCGCGGGCGGCGGCTGCGGGTGGTCGACCTCGGCGCGCGGGTCTCGGACGGGCAGGTGCGCACCCACAAGTCGCTCCTGGAGGGGTACGACACCGAGTACGTCGGCGTCGACGTGCTGGAGGGGCGCAATGTGGACGCGGTGATGGCGAAGCCGTACCGCATCCCGGTTCGCTCCAGCAGCGCCGACTTCCTCATCTCCGGCCAGGCCTTCGAGCACATCCCGTTCTTCTGGGCCTCGATGCTGGAGATCGCCCGGGTCCTCAAGCCGGAGGGCACCGCGTTCATCACGGCCCCCTCGCGCGGCCATGTGCACGACGCGCAGGACTGCTGGCGCTACTACCCGGACGGGATGCGCGCCCTCGCCGCGTACACACGTCTCGAACTGCGCGAGGTGTACACCGACTTCCCGCCGATGAAGGGCATCCGGCACGCCTACGGCAGCATCGACGCCAAGCACGCCTACTGGGGCGACACCGTCGGCGTCTTCCGCAAGCCGGCCAAGTACCCGCGTCTGACCATGGCGTTCGTGCGCTCGACGACGCGCTGGTGGGCCAATCGCGTCGGCGGTGTCGACGGGGTGCCGCTGCCGACGCCGCTCGCGGGACGGGAGCGGTGCGGCCGGCCGCTGACCCTTCCCAAGCCGGTCGGCGCATCAAATGGTGAGAAACGCCTGCGGGTTGACGAAAAGTGACATGCGGAACAACGCGGACGTAAGGTGCCGCGCATGGCATGGCGAAGCGCAGTGAATGGCGTCATCAAGCAGCTCACCGGGTACCAGCTGACCCGCGTACCGGTGCCCGCTCCCCGGCGCGCCGCCCGCGCGTCCGAGCCCGCGCCGCCGGCCCCGGCGCCCAAGCCCGAGGCGACGCCGAAACCCAAGGGCCTGGTCCTCCCCGAGGACTACGACGACGAGGCGAAGGCCGTCATCCGTGCGGTCAAGCCGTACACGATGACCTCACCGGAGCGGCTCAACGCCTTCATCCTCGCCACCCGCCACATCGTCCGGCACAACATCCCCGGCGACATCGTCGAGTGCGGCGTGTGGCGCGGCGGTTCGATGCAGGCCTGCGCCAAGACCCTCCTCTCGCAGGGCGACACGGAGCGCGGCCTCTACCTCTTCGACACGTACGAGGGCATGACGCCGCCCACCGAGGAGGACCTCAGGCGCGACGGCAAGTCCGCCGGGGAACTGCTCGCCGCCCAGGGCAAGGACCGCCCGATCTGGGCCGTCGCCACCCTCGACGACGTCAAGTCCGGTTTCCAGGGCGTCCCTTACCCCGCCGACCGGCTCCACTTCGTGCAGGGCAGGGTCGAGGACACCGTCCCCCGGCAGGCTCCCGAGCAGATCTCGATCCTGCGCCTGGACACCGACTGGTACGCCTCCACCAAGCACGAACTCGACCATCTCTACGACCGGTTGGTGCCCGGCGGAGTCCTCCTCATCGACGACTACGGCTACTGGCAGGGCTCGCGGCAGGCCGTCGACGAGTTCCTGGAGAAGACCGGTGAGCGGCTGTTGCTCCTGCGCATGGACGAGGGGCGCATCGCCGTCAAGCCCTGACCCGGTGCCGCCGTGTCCCGCACCCCCGACCCGACCGATCCCGCACAGCGCGGCCGCCCGCCGGCCCGCTGCGCGGGATCGCTTGCGTGATCACCCGAATGGCTCAGGCGTGGTGACCCGGATCCACAGGGCCGGTTGTTAACCAGTAGGTCCTCGCGGGTCGCGCAGCCGTGCCCGTCAGTTCTCCGGAAGGAATGTGCGCACCGCATGACACCACGACTGACCGTCGTCGTCCCCATCTACAACGTCGAGGCGTACCTCGATGCCTGCCTGGAGTCGCTGGCCGCGCAGACCATGCCCGACCTCGAAGTCGTGATGGTCGACGACGGCTCCACCGACGGAAGTCCGCTGATCGCGCGCGCCATGGCCGGGCGCGACCGGCGCTTCCGTTACGTCGGGCAGCGGAACGCGGGCCTCGGCGCGGCGCGCAACGCGGGTGCGGCCCTGGCCACGGGCGCGCATCTCGCCTTCGTGGACAGCGACGACGTGGTGCCGCACGACGCGTACGAGCGCATGCTCGACGCCCTGGAGGAGTCGGGCTCCGACTTCGCCACCGGCAATGTGCACCGGCTGCGCGTCGACGGGACGACCGAGCAGTCCGCCATGTTCCGCAAGGTGATGGGCAAGGACCGCGCCGCCACCCACGTCACCCGGCAGTGGGACCTGCTCGGGGACCGCATCGCCTGCAACAAGGTGTTCCGCAAGGACTTCTGGGACCGCCACGCGTTCGCGTTCCCCGTGGGCGTGCTCTTCGAGGACACCCCCGTCATGGTCCCCGCGCACTTCCTCGCCCGCAGCGTCGACGTCCTGTCCGGGCCCGTCTACCTGTGGCGCGACCGGGACGGCTCCATCACCAACCGGCGGGCGAGGCCGCGCGCCGTCGCCGACCGCACCGCCGCCGTCCGCTCGGCCAGCGGCTTCCTCGGGGACAAGGCGCGCGAGACGGCCGGCACCCCGGAGGCCGCGGGCTGGCTGGAGGGCAAACGGCGTTACGACGCGACGGTGCTCGCCGGGGACCTGTGGCTGTTCATGGAGGCGCTGCCGCTCGGCGACGCCGCGTACCACGAGGCCTTCCTCGACTACGCCAACTCCTTCGCGGACACCGTCGACCCGGCCGTCCTCGCCGGTCTTCCGCTGGCCCTGCGCGTCAAGTGGCAGCTCATCCGGGAGCGCCGCCTGACCGAGCTGCTCGCGTTCATGACGTACGAGAAGAGCAACGGCACGACGTTCGTGGCGCGCGGGCCGCGCCGGCGCCGGGCGCACTTCCCGCCCGTCACCGGGTCCCTGCCGCGCGGCGTGACCGCGCTCCGCAAGGCCGATCTTCCGCTGAAGTCGCACATCACCGAGGCGTCCTGGGACGAGGACGGACGGCTGCGGCTCAAGGGCTTCGCCTATGTACGGAACCTGCCGGCGGGCCGGGTCGGGGCGCGCGCCAAGTTCGCGTGGCTGCGGGCGGGCAAGCGGCGCGCGGTGCCCCTGAGGGTCCGCACCGTCCGCTCCCGCGAGGCGACGTACCGCTCCAAGCAGGGGCTGCACAGCTACGACCGGTCCGGGTTCGAGACGGTCATCGACCCGGCCAGGCTCGTCACCAAGCGGCCGAGCGCCACCTGGAACGTCGAGATGGCCGCCTTCGGAGGCGGCCTGCTGCGTACGGGGCCCGTGCGGATGGGCGGGCTCGCCGAGCTGCCCGTGCGCTACCTGGACGACTTCCTGCGGATCACCCCCCGGCTCAGCGCCGGCCGGCTCCGGCTGCGGGCCGAGCGCGTGAAGGCCCGGCTCGTGTGCCACGAGGAGTCCGGCGGCACCCTCAGGCTGGAGGGGGAGCTCGCGCCGGGAGCGCCCGCCGGCCTCAAGGCGCTGCGCGTCGAGAACTGGCACACCAAGGAGGCGTACGACCTCCCCGTGGAGCGCTCGGGCCGCGCCTTCGCCGCCGAGCTGCGCCTCGACCTGATCGCGGACACCGGGACCGACGACTCCGGCGTGCCCCGCAAGACCGACCCGTGGGGCGTCGGCCTGGTGCGCGGGGACGACGAGTGGTCGGCCCTCGCGGTCCGCCCGGACACCCCGGCGGGCCGGTACCCGCTCGGCGCCGGGCGCGAACTGCTCGTACTCGCCAACGCCGCGGGGAACGTCGAGCTGCGCAACCAGACCGTACGGCCGCTTGTCGACACCCTGAGCTGGGGCGAGGACGGGCGGCTCACCGTCGGGGGCAGCTTCCCCGAGGAGTCCGAGGCGGCGTGGGAGCTGCTGCTCCAGCACAGCGGCCACGACGAGGAGGCCGTCCTTCCGGTCGAGGTGTCCGGCGGGCGGTTCGACGCGGCGCTGTGTCCGGACGCGGTCGCGGGCCCCGCCGGAGTCCTGCCGCTCGCCGAGGGCCGCTGGTACCTGTTCCTTCGCGAGCGGGGCGAGACCGACCCCGGCCGGTACCGCCAGGTCCATGTCGCGCCCGCCCGGCACCAGAGCCTGCCCCTCGTACGGGCCCTGGGCGGCCGGGACTTCAGCGTCGGGCGCCGCCACTACGACCGCCTCGTCATCGGGTCGGGATCCGTCCTCGCCGTCACGGAGCGCGGCGGCGCCCAGCAGAGCGCGCTACGCGCCCGCTACGCGTCCCTGCGCGTCGAGCCCCGCACCGACACGGTCCTGTACTCCAGCTTCGACGGCCGCCAGTACTCGGACTCGCCGCGCGCCGTGCACGAGGAGCTCGTCGCCCGCGGCGAACCCCTTGAGCATCTCTGGGTCGTGCGCGACCAGCAGGTCATGGTGCCCGCGAGCTGCCGGCCCGTGGCCCTGTGGAGCACCGAGTGGTACGAGGCCCTGGCCCGCAGCCGCTATGTCGTCACCAACACGCAGCTGCCCGACTGGTTCGAGCGCGCCGAGGACCAGTACGTCGTACAGACCTGGCACGGCACCCCGCTCAAGCGCATCGGCCGCGACCTGGCGGACAGCCCGTCCGGCGACCAGCGTTACATCGCGACGCTGCCGGAGCGCGCCGCGCAGTGGAACCTGCTCGTCTCCCCGAACCGTTTCTCCACCCCCGTCCTGCGGGGCGCGTTCGGCTACCACGGCGAGGTCCTGGAGTCCGGCTACCCGCGCAACGACCTGCTGCACGCGGCGGACCGCGCCAAGGTCGCCGCCGCGGTCCGCGAACGCCTCGGCATCCCCGAGGGCAGGCGCGTCGTCCTCTACGCCCCCACCTGGCGCGAGAACCAGCCGCGCAGGGGCGGCCGTTACGGGCTCGACCTCCGCCTCGACCTGGCGGCGGCCGAGCGGGCCCTCGGCGAGGACCACGTCCTCCTCGTGCGCCGCCACTACCTCGTCGGCGGCACCGTCCCGGGCACCACGTCCGGCTTCGTGCGCGACGTGACCCGTCACCCGGACGTGGGTGAACTCCTCCTGATCAGCGACGTGCTGGTGACCGACTACTCGTCGCTGATGTTCGACTTCGCGCAGACCGGCCGGCCGATGCTCTTCCACACCTACGACCTCGACCACTACCGGGACACGCTCCGAGGCTTCTACTTCGACTTCGTCGCGCAGGCGCCGGGACCGCTGCTCACCACCGGCGAGGAGGTCGTCGAGGCGCTGCGCGACCCGGCCGCCGCGACCGCCGGGCACGAGGACGCCTACCGCCGCTTCCGCGAGGTGTTCTGCGACCTGGACGACGGGCGCGCCGCCGCCCACGTCGCCGACGCCATGCTGCCGGGAGGCCGCCGATGAGCACGCCCGAGGTGTATGACATCAGCTGCGTCGTCGTCTGCGGCACGGACGCCGCCGCCCTGCGCGCCACCGTGCGTTCCGTGCTCGACCAGACGCTGGCCGGCACCGAGGCCGTCCTCGTCACGGCCGGGGCGGACGAGACGGCCGCGTCGCTCGCGGCGGGTGACCCGCACCGGATCCGGCTCGTCCACGCCGGCGCCGAGAGCCCCGCGTGCGTCCTGCGCGACCTGGGCCTCGCCGCCGCCCGCGGCCGGTACGTCATGGTGGCCGCCCCGGGCGAGCGGCTCGAACGGCACGCCTGCCGCAACCTCTTCGAGGCGGGCCGCCGCACGGACGCCGACGTGGTCGCGGGCCGCTGGGACAAGGCGCCCGCCTGGCACAGGGAGCTGCACGCCAGGTCCCGCGTCGTCGAGGACCTCGCGGACGCGCCCGAACTCGTCACGCGCGACAGCCTGAGCGCCGGGTTCTGCGTGCGGCGCGGCGCACTCGGCGCGCTGTCCGGCGCCGGACAGGCCCTCTTCGGGGTGCGGGCCGCGCTCGCCGCCCGGCGCATCGCGCTCGTCCCGAACCTGATCACCACCGGATGCGCGCCGGCCGACCCGGTACGGGACCTGCCCCGCGCCGCCGACGCCCAGCGCGGCACGCTGGAGCTCCTGGACGGCGACGCCCTGCGCGCGGCCCGCGAGAGCGCCTTCCTCACCGACCACGTCGTCCCGTGCGTCCGCGCGTTCGTGGCGCTCGGCCCCGAAGACCGCCGCGAGACGGCGGACTCCCTCGCCCCGAGCCTGCGGGGCCTCGTCGCCCCGGACGCGCTGCGCGCTCTGCCGCCCGTCGAGCGCATCGGCGTACAACTCCTCGCCGACTCGGACGCCGACGGCGTGCAGGCCGCCGCGTACGCCCTGGCCCGGCCCGGCACCGTCGTCTCGCCGCTCGTCATGACGGGCGGCGGGCGCGTCCGCTGGAGCGCTGAACACGCCGACGACGACACGTTCGACGTCACCGAACTCGGCCACCAGTACCGGGAGTTCACCGACCTCCGTCTCCTCAACCGCGTCACACACTGCCTGCGCCAGGGCGCGGTGCTCGCCGTCGAGGGACGGCTCGTCGTGCCGCTCGGCCTTCTGGACGACCGGCCCGCGCTCGCCGCCCGCCTCGACGTCTCGGTCCGCGGCGGCCGCGCGCACACGCTCTCCGTGCCGGTGGCAGACGTACGCCAGGAGGACGGGGGTGTCGTGTGGCGGGCCGAGCTGCCCCTCACCGGCGCACTGCGCCCGCGCGGCATCGGCGACCGGGTGTGGGACCTGCGGTTCGTCCTCACCGTGGACGGCGTTCCCGTCACCACCGACCTGGTCGCCGACAAGGCAACCGTCCCCACCCGGGCCACCGCTCTCCCGGCCCGCCCCCGCCTGACGCGCCTCACCGCCGACACGTGGCAGCCCTACGTCACGGCCGGGCACCACCTGGCCGTCTGCCTGCTTCCCCGCCGCAGGGCGGCCCGCACCGCGCAGGCCGCCCTGCACTACGTCACCCACTTCAGGCCCGCCCGCAGGCTGAAGCCCGTACTGCGCGCCCTGAACAAGAAGCGCGAGGCGCTGCACTCCCAGCGGGTCAAGCTGCGCGTGTACCGGCGGATCCTGGCCAGGCTGCCCGTCAGCAAGGGCCTCGTCGTCTTCGAGAGCCACATGGGAAAGAGCTACGGGGACAGCCCGCGCGCCGTGTACGAGGAACTCCTGGCGCGCGGCGCCCGGGTGCGCTGCGTCTGGTCGTACGCCTCGTCCCCCGCCGGATTCCCGGACGGCGCGCGGCTCGTGCGCCGCTGGTCCTGGCGGTATCTGTGGGCCCTGGCCCGCGCCGAGTGGTGGGTCGACAACCAGGGGTTCCCGCACGCCCTCGACAAGCCGCGCCACACCACGTATCTGCAGACCTGGCACGGATCCGCGTACAAGCGCATGGGGTTCGACGAGGCGCGGCACAGGACGCGGAACGCGCCCGAGCGCGAGAAGCTGCGGCGCGCGGTCGGCCGGTTCGACCACTTCATGGTCCGCTCGGAACACGACGTGCGGACCCTCGCCCGCGCGTACCGCATCCCCGAGGAGCGGCTGCTGCGCGCCGGATACCCGCGCAACGACCGCCTCGTGGAGGCGCGCGGGCGCGACGAGCGCGAGGGCCGCTTCCCGCGCCCGGCGCCCGCCGCGGAACTCGGCATCGGGGACCACCGCACGGTGGTGCTGTACGCCCCCACGTTCCGCGGCGTACCGAAGAAGGGGAGGAAGGTCCAACTGCCGCTCGATGTACGGGAATTCGCCGAGCGCTTCGGCGACACGCACGTCCTGCTCGTGCGCGCCCACTACATGGAGACGGCGAGCCTGCCCGTCACCCCGCCCGGCACCGTCATCGACGTCTCCGGCCACCACGACGTGAGTGAACTCCTGGTCCTCGCCGATGTGTTGATCACCGACTACTCGTCGATCATGTTCGACTACGCCCTCCTCGACCGGCCCCTCGTCCACTTCGCGCCGGACCTCGACGCCTACGCGGCCGACCGCGGCACCTACTTCGACCTGCGCACGACCGCTGCCGGGCCCGTCGTCGAGACGCAGGAGGAGCTGCTGCGGACCCTCGACGGGCTCAAGAAGGCGGACGGGGAGTGGCAGGCGGCACGCCGCGCGTTCGCCGCCGAGTTCGGCTCGTACGACGACGGCGGCGCCGCCCGCGCGGCCGCCGACCTCATCCAAGGGAAGAAGGGCTGAGCATGATCGCATCGACCCCCCCGACCGCCCCGCGCACGGGCCGTGACCTCTTCCTCGTCGCCAACACCGTCGACGAACTGGGCGGCGTCACCGCCTGGACCCACCAGATGGCCCGTCTCTTCCAGCGCGCGGGCCACCGCGTCCACGTCATCGGCGTCCACGAGGCGGAGCTCAAGCTCACCCTCCCCGCCGACCTCGGCTACGAGGTGACCAGCCTCTACCGCGCCCATCCCCCGAGCCCGCGCCCCGTGCGCGGCCTCGCCCGCCTCAGCCTCGCCGCGCACCGCCGCGAAGCCGCACGCCTCGCGGACCGGGGGCGCGCCGTCGCCCGCCTCTCGGAGCTCTTCCGCGCCGCCCGCCCCGGCGCCGTGGCCGTCGTGACCCAGGTGTGGCCCATGGAGTGGCTGCGCGAGGCGGACACATCGGGCCTGCGGATCATCGGCATGAGCCACGAGTCGTACGCCTATACGCGGGCCTGCCACCGCTACCGGTCCGTCAAGCGGAACTACCCGTCCGCCGACCGCTGGCTCGCCCTCACCCAGGAGGACGCCGACGACTGGATCGCCGACGGCATGCACAACGTCGGCGCGATGCCGAACGCCCTCGCCCACCTGCCCGAGATCCCCTCGCCGCGCACCGCGAAGGTCGTCTGCAGCATCGGCCGCCTCGCCGACCAGAAGGGCATCGACATGCTCGTCGACACGTGGGCCGAGGTCGCCCCGCGCCGGCCCGGCTGGACGCTGCGGATCTACGGTGCCGGGGCCGACGAGCCGGACCTGCGGCGCCAGTGCACCGAGCTGGGCCTCGACGGCTCGGTGGAGTGGATGGGCCGCACGGACGACGTGGCGGGGGCGCTCGCCGGGAGCGCCGTGTTCGTCCAGTCGTCGCGCGGCGAGGGTTTCCCCCTCGCGCTGATGGAGGCCATGGCGAGCGCCGTGCCGTGCGCCGCGTTCGACTGCGCGCCCGGGGTGCGGGAGATCGTGCGCGACGGCGAGGACGGCCTCCTCGCACCCCCCGGCGACACCGCCGCCCTCGCCGATCGCCTCCTGCGCCTCACCGGCAACCCGCGACTGCGGGACGCGATGGGGGAGCGGGCCAGGGTCAATGTGCAGCGGTTCTCCGAGGAGCGCGTCCTGGAACGCTGGGAGGAGCTGTTCGCCCTGCTGGAGCGGTGAGGCCCGGCCCCGCGCCCTCCGTGCTCAGGCGCGCGGGCCGACCCGCTCACCCGCGGGCTTCGGGCGCGGCCCGGGGAGCGGCACCCCGCGCTCGGACCGGGCCGCCGCCTTCTCGTACTCGCCGAGCACGACGTGCCGCACGACCCGCTCGGCTGCCCGCCCGTCGTCGTACGGGCAGAAGCGCTCGCGGAACGCGGCCCGCAGCTGCGCCGAGCGCGAGCCGCGCCAGTGCCCCGTCGCGAAGATGTCGATCAGCTCGTCCTCGCTGCGGGCGACGGCGCCGGGCGGGGACGTGCGCAGGTCGAAGTACGTGCCGCGCGACGCCTCGTACGCCTCCCAGTCGTCGGCGTGGATCACGATGGGCCGGTCGAGGTTGGCGTAGTCGAACATCAGGGACGAGTAGTCGGTGACGAGCGCGTCCGCCGCGAGGCACAGCGACTCGACGCTCGGATGGTCGGAGACGTCGACGACACGGCCGGCGCCCTGGGCGAAAGGTGCCTGGTGCAGCGGGTGGGCGCGGGTCAGGACGACGAAGTCCGTGCCGAGCCGGCGCAGCACCCGCTCCAGGTCGAGAGCGCAGCGCTGGGTGCGGCGGTAGTCGCGGTGGGTGGGCGCGTACAGGATCGCCGTCGCGCCCTGGGGAATGCCGAGGCTCTCGCGGACGCGGGCCATGTCCCGCGAACTCGCCCGGTGGAAGGCGTCGTTGCGCGGATACCCGTACTCCAGCGTCGTGTACGCGGACGGGTAGACGCGCTCCCACACGAGGGTGGAGTGCCGGTTGGCGGACAGGACGTAGTCCCAGGTGTCGACGGAGCGCAGGAGCTGGTCGAAGTCCTGGCCGCGGGCCGCCGCCGGGTGGTCCTGGAGGTCGAGGCCCATCTTCTTCAGGGGCGTGCCGTGCTGCGTCTGGATCACGACCTGGCCGGGACGCTTGACCAGCCTGCGGTCGAAGTCGACGTTGTTGACCAGGTACTTGGAGCGGGCCAGTGCCGTCCAGTAGGCGGCGGTCCCGGGACTCAGGGCACGGGTGCCGGACGGCAGGGTGTGGTGGTGCTCGGGCCCGGCGATCCACGCGGTGGCGACGTGCGGCGCGTGCGCCCGGAAAGCGGCTTCCAGGGCGCCCGGGTTGCAGCCGTAGCCACGCCCCCCGTAGCTGGAGAACACGGCCCGGTCCGCGCGCACCGGGAGCCGCAGCTGCACGCGGTAGTGCGCCTGGAGGACGGCCGCCCGGGCGGTACGCCGCAGCCGGTCCGTGAACCTCCGGACCCGCCGCACGAGACGCATCGCCGCGGCCAGCGACCGGTACGTGCGGTGCGAACCGAGCCGCACCAGGCCGTGCCGGAGGCGGTCGCGGGCGGCGACGGGCGCGCCGGGGACGCGGTAACGGCGGTAGTGCGCGCGGGCCCTGCGCAGGAAGTCGGGGCGGGCGCCGCGCGCCAGCCGGTCCGGGTGCGTGAACACCGTGGCGAAGTGCTCGACCATCCGCCGGAACAGCAACGGGCGCCACGCGGACGCGAGTTCGGGGTGCGCGTCGAGGAACGCGAAGACACGGTCGTACTGGTCGAAGACGTCGAAGTGCCCGCGGGACGTGGTGCCCAGGATGTTGCCCCGGCGGCGCTGGCGGTAGTGGACGCAGACCCGGTCGAGGGTGGCGATCGTCCGCGCCGACATCAGGACCGGATAGGTCCAGGGGGTGTCCTCGTAGTAGCCGGGCGGGAAGGTGAAGCCCTGCTCCTCGATGAAGGCGCGCCGGTACGCCTTGTTCCAGACCACCATGAGGAGTTGGAGGATCTCGGGCCGGTCGGCGAGCGCGAACGGCGCCGGTCCGTCCTGCGTGAGACGGTCCGCGTACTGGTTGCGCACGGCCTCGCCCGTCCAGTACGTGCGGGCGTAGTCGTAGACCAGGACGTCGGGGCCGCCGGTCTCCTCGACGCGGTCCGTGATCGCCTGGAGCGCGCCCGGCGTGAGGGTGTCGTCGCTGTCGAGGAAGAGGACGTAGTCCCCGGTGGCGTGTTCGAGACCGGCGTTGCGGGCACGGCCCAGCCCCACGTTCTCCGGCAGACGCACCGTGTGCACCCGCTTGTCCCGCGCCGCGAACTCGTCGGCGATCGCGCCGCTCGCGTCCGGCGAGCAGTCGTCGACCGCGATCACCTCGAGATCGGAACACGACTGTTCCAGGACGGATTCGAGGCACGCGTGCAGGTAGGCCTGCACCTTGTACACGGGGACGATGACACTGAACCGGGGCAAGGCACATCCATGGGTCGGCACGGGCATACTGCCCGGCAACGGCCGATGGAGTGATCCGGTTACGCCAGATGTGGCATACGAGGGACCCCTCGTCGGCCGAAGAGGGGCGAACCGTGACCGGTCCGCCCCTCGATTCGCCTGCGGATGCGGCTATTTCACCGCTCCTGCCATCACACCGGACACGAACTGCCGCTGGAAGGCGAAGAACACGGCCAGCGGGATCACCATCGAGATGAAGGCGCCGGGCGCCAGGATCTCGATGTTCCCGCTGAACTGCCGCACCTGCTGCTGGAGCGCGACCGTCAGCGGCTGCGAGCCGGAGTCGGAGAAGATCAGCGCGACCAGCATGTCGTTCCACACCCACAGGAACTGGAAGATGCCGAGCGACGCGATGGCCGGGCCGCCGAGCGGCAGGACCACCGTGGCGAAGAGCCGTGCCTCTCCCGCGCCGTCGAGCCGCGCCGCCTCCAGGAGTTCACGGGGGATCTCCGCGAAGAAGTTGCGCAGCAGGAAGATCGCGAACGGCAGCCCGAAGCCGACGTGGAACAGGATGACGCCGATGATGCTGCCGAAGATGCCGATCTTCCCGAAGAGTTCGGACAGCGGGATCAGCGCCACCTGCACCGGCACCACGAGCAGCCCGACGACCGCCATGAACCAGCCGTCGCGGCCCTTGAAGTCCATGCAGGCGAAGGCGTATCCGGCCATCGACCCGATGATCACGACGAGGAGCGTCGCCGGGACCGTGATCCAGATCGTGTTGAACAGGGCGTGGGTGATCTCGTCCTTCTCCAGGAGCGACTGATAGCTCTTGGTCGTCAGCTGGGCCGGGGCGGTGAAGACCTTCCACCAGCCCGACGCGGCGATGTCCGTCGGATCGCGGAACGAGGAGACCAGCAGTCCGAAGGTCGGCACCAGCCAGAACAGGCCGACCACGAGCAGGAAGGCGCGCAGCGCCCCGCCCGCCGCGCCGCTCGCGATCCGGGCGGGCAGCGAACGCTTGGCGCGCACGGACGTGTCGAGTGCGGTCACCGCTGACGCTCCTTCCGCAGCCGGCGGATGTTGACCCACATCACCGGGAGGACGAGCAGCAGGAGCAGCACGCCGATCGCGCTGCCCGCGCCGAAGTTCCCCTGGCCGCCGAACGCGGACAGGAACAGCTGGAGCGCCAGGACGTTGGCGTCGTCCTGGGACGGCTGCGGCGCGATGATGTAGATCAGGTCGAAGATCTTCATCACGTTGATCATCAGCGTGACCAGGACGACGGTGAGGACCGGCGCGAGCAGCGGCACGGTGACCTTGCGGAACACCTGCCACTCGTTCGCCCCGTCGACGCGCGCCGCCTCCAGGAGGTTGCGGTCGATGCCCGCGAGCCCGGCCGCGATCAGGACCATCGCGAAGCCCGCCCACATCCAGGCGTACGCGCCGATGATCGACGGCGTCACGAGGGCCGGGCCGAGCCACTCGACGCCGTTGTAGGCGGTCGCGAAGTTCGAGCCCGGGAGCCGGAGCTGGGCTCCGTCGGCCGACTTGGGCAGGGTGAAGGTGCCGTCGTCGCCGCTGGAGGTGGACGCGACTACCTTGCCGCCCTTCACCGCCTCCACCTTGACGCCCTTCAGGGCCTTCTCGCCCGCGTCGACGGAGCCCTTCGTGCCGCCTCCGCCGAGCTTGAAGTCCAGCCAGACCGTCCCGGTGACCTTGTCGCCCCCGGCGCTCGCCGCCTTGGCGTTCTGCGGGCTGCCCGGCACCTTGTCGGGCGCGATGCCGACCAGCGGCAGGAACGCCGGGGTGCCGGCCTGCGCGGTCTGCTTCGTCGTGAACGAACCGCCGCCGGACGCCTTGAGGTCACTGCCGACGGCAGGGCGCGCCTTCGGGTACACGGAGGCGTCGGTGAACGCGTCGTGCACGGACGTCACGATCGCGTTGGCCGCGCCCTGGTTCGGGTCCTGCTCGTAGACCAGGCGGAAGATGATGCCCGCCGCCAGCATCGAGATCGCCATCGGCATGAAGACGATCAGCTTGAACGCCGTGCCCCAGCGCACCCGTTCGGTCAGCACCGCGAAGATCAGGCCGAGCGCCGTGCACAGGGCCGGCGCCACGGCCACCCAGATCGCGGTGTTCCTGACCGCGACCAGCGTCTGGTCGTCGCGGAAGATGTCGATGTAGTTGTCGACGCCGACGAAATGGGAGCCGCCGGAGTCGTAGAGGCTGCGCCAGACCGAGTACCCGATCGGGTAGACCACGAGCGCGCCGAGCAGGACGAGCGCGGGCAGCAGGAACAGCGCCGCCACCCACGGCCGGGTCCCGATCACGCTCTTGCGCGGTGCTGCGGACGGCGCCGGCGGCAGTGCGCCGGCGCCCCCCGCCTTCGCCACGGAGGACGACATACCGCGCCGTCAGCCGTTCTTGTACGCCTTGGCGGCGTCGGCCTCGAGTCGGCGCTGGGTCCCGGCGACGTCCTTCGGGTTCTTCAGGAAGTCCTGGAGGCCCTTCCACTCGCCGACGCCCTGCGTGCCGCCGAACGCCGCGGGCGCCTGGTCGGACATGTCGAAGCGGAAGTCGTCGCCCGCCGCGAGCAGCGCCTTCGCGATGTCCCGGGTGACCGCGTCCTTGTACTTGGACGTGTCCATCTCCTTGTTGGGGGAGAGGTAGCCGCCCTGCGCCGCCCAGATCTCGGCCGCGTCGGTCGAGGAGAGGAACGTGACGAGCGCCTGGGCGCCCTCGCCGCCCTTGAGTGCCACCGCCACGTCGCCGCCGCTGACCACGGGGGCCTTATCGCCGACCGCCGGGAACGGGAAGACCTTGGCGTCCGTGCCGACCTTGGCCTTGGTGTCGGCGTTGATGTTGGCGGTCACGAAGTCGCCCTCGTAGACCATCGCGGCGGGATTGTCGCCGGAGAACGTCTGCGTGACGGACTTCGGGAACTCCGTGCCGAGCGCGCCCTTGCGGCCGCCCGCGATCAGGTCGTCCTTGCCCCACAGCTGGGCGAGCGTGGTCAGTGCCTCCTTCACGGAGGGGTCCGTCCACTTGATCTTGTGGGTGGCGAGCTGGTCGTACTTCTCCGGGCCCGCCTGGGAGAGATAGACGTTCTCGAACCAGTCGGTGAGCGTCCAGCCGTCCGCGCCGCCGATGGAGACGGCGGGGGAGCCGGCGTCGGACAGCGTCTGCGCGGTGGACAGGAAGTCGTCCCAGGTCTTGGGGGTCTTGCTGATCCCGGCCGCCTCGAACGCGGCGGTGTTGTACCAGACCAGCGACTTGTTGGCGGCCTTCACATAGACGCCGTACTGCTTGCCCTTGTACGCCCCGAGGTTCTTCCACCCGGCCGAGAAGTTCTTGTCGACCTGGGCCTGCGCGTCACTGCCCAGCGGCTTGATCCAGCCCTTGTCGGCGAACTGGTGCAGCACGCCGACCTGCGGCAGGAACGCCACGTCCGGCGGCTTGCCGCCCTCGATCTTCGTACTGAGGAACGTGGCGGTGTTGTTGCCCGTCGGCACGAAGTTGACCTTGGCGCCGGTGCGCTTCTCGAACTCTTTGAGGACCTTGGTGAAGTTGTCCTGCTCCGGCCCGGTCCAGACGGCCGCGACCTCCAGGGTCTGCCCGTCGAGCTTGGGCAGCTTGACGGAGGCGCTGCTGCTCTCGCCGCCGCCGCTCGTGTCCTTGCCGCCCTTGTCCTTGCCGTCCCCGCCGCCACAGGCGGTCAGCGTCAGCGCGAGGGCGCCCGCGGTCAGAGCGGCCGCTGCGGCTTTCGCGGCCCCGGACGTCCTCGACGCCCTTGATGTCGTGCGTGTACGAATGCTGCGCATCGCTGCCCCGTTCTCGTCCCGAACGCTGAACGTACACACCGAACGCTGAGCGTACGTATGTGCGCCGTCCCGTGGCGTCTGGTTCTACGCCCGGCCAGGGAGAACAGGCAAGGGCACCTGCGGTGTCAGCTCCAAGATCGTGACGGGGTCGTGATGTCGGCCTCGAACATGGGGAGTTGGAAAATTTCCGGGCCGCCCCGCCGGAGGCCCCGTCACAGAAGCGACGGTACCTCCCGCGCCGCGACGGAACGGGCGGCCCGCTCCAGCGCGCTGGCCAGCAGGGCGAGATCGGTCGGCCCGTTCCCCAGCTCCCTCACGGGGCGCCGGGTCGGCGGGTCGCCCATCCGCGTCCAGTCGAGCGGCACCACCGTGGGCCGCTGCGTGGCCGTACGGGGGATCCGCCCCGTGACCCGGCCCGCCTGGAACGCCAGCTCGCGTCCGTCGGCGCCGGAGAGCCGGCCGCGACCGGGCGCCGGGTCGTCGGGACCGGCGGACGGGGTGTCGAGCACGACCCGCAGCGCCACGCCCCACGCCGGCTCGGAAGCGGACGCGCGGGCCGCTACCAGATGCACCCCCAGGCGTTCGCCGTCCCGGACGACGGCCTCCAGGGCCCGTACGACCGATCCCGCGGCGGGCCGCCCCGGCGAGCCGAGCGGGGGTGAGAGCAGCGCGTCCAGGTCGTCCACCAGGACCACGAGACGGGGCAGGGGCGGGGCCGGGTCGGCCTCCTTGCGGGCGGCCGCGGGCCGCAGGCGCAGGGTCGAACTGGGCGGCGTGTCCAGGTCGCCGGCGCCCTGGTCGGCCGTGCGGGGCGGCGCGGTGCGCTGGGCGACGATCCGGCCGGACACCTCGCGCTGGGTGTGCCACTCGGCGAAGTGCCGGCGCCCGAGCAGCTCGGCGCGGCGCTTCAGCTCGGCGGCGAGCGACTGGGCGAACTCCCGCATGCGCACCGGGTCGTTGGCGGCCAGATGGGTCGTGACGTGCGGCAGGTCCGTGCAGACGCGCAGTCCGTCGCCCCGGTCGGCGCCGCCGGTGCCGTCCCGCCCGTCGACGAGGACGAGCCCGAGCCGGTCAGGACGCTCGGCCGCCGCGAGCGACGCGGCGATCGAGCGCAGCAGCTCCGTACGGCCACTGCCCGCCGGGCCCTCGATCAGCAGATGGGGGCCCTCGGCGGCCAGGTCCACGACGACCGGTCCACGCGGTCCGGCGCCGAGCACGGCCCACGCGCGCCCGCCGAGCGCCTCCGTGTCGTCCCCGGCGGCGGCCCAGCGGGCCATCAGGGAAGCGGGCGTGGCCCGCGCGAGGCCCAACTCGTCCAGGAGGCGGGCGATCTGGGGCAGCGGTGCGGAGACTCTGGGGTGCGGCTCGCTGGGGCCGCTGTCGGTGCGCAAGGGGGCGAGGGCCCGCGCGAAGCGCTCGGCCCAGGCCGCCGACACCGCGTCGATCGCGGCGACCGTGCCGTGCCCGACGACCTGGCCGTGCGACGTCCGCATCAGCCGCAGCGCCGTCGCCACGTCCCCGCTGAGCAGCGCGACGGCGCCGCACGACTTGAACGCGGGTGACACGGCGCACGCCATTTCGTAGGTCTGCGTGACCGGCGACGCGGGCGAGGACGCGGGGGCCTCGGCGAGACAGATGACATGGATCCCGGCCCGGCCGCCTTCCGTCGCGAGCCGCACGGTGGCCTCGCGCAGCCCGGCCGACCCCGGGTCCCCGTCGACGACGAGGACGGTCAGCGGGCCGGTCCAGCGGGGCCCGGCGCCGGGCTCCTGGGGCGGCCGTGTCTCCTCGGCGGCGGGGTGCCCGGCGGGGCGGTCCGTCGTATGACGGTCCCAGTCGGCGGTGGGCCGGAAATCGGCGTGGACGTCCTCGGGGTTGTCGCCGGGCAGGCCTCCCGCGCCCTCGTGCCCGTACGGCCCGGGCATCCGGCCACCGCGCTCGCCGGCGTCTGCGGCTTCACCCGAACGGGACCTCGGCACCATGGGGCCGAAGCCGGCCGGCTGCTGCCCCGCGCGGGCGGCCGCCGTCCCGGCGTCCGGGCGGCGGGACTCGTCGGCGATGTGGTCGTCGAGGCGGCGCAGGAGCTCGCCCGTACGGGCCACGGCCTGCTCGCGGTCGTACGCCAGGAGGAGCCGGCAGTCCTGGCCGTGCGCGGGACGCAGATGGGGGAGCCAGCCGAGCCAGGACCACTCGGCAGCCCGGTCCTGGACGCCGCGCGACCGGTCCGTGCTGACCAGGACGATCTCCAGGGCGTCCGGCGAGTGCAGCGCCGCGAGCTGCGCGACGACGGAACGGGCCACGCCCGACAGCCGCGCCCGCGGCCCGGCGATACCGAGCGCGCCCGCCTCCCGCAGCCCCACCGTCACCGGGACGCCGGGCAGCAGCCCCGTGCGGTCCGGTGCCGTCCGGTCGTCCGTGCCGAGCCGCACCGCGAGCGCCTCGGGGTGCCCGGGGCCGCGCTCCCAGAGCCGTGGCCCCGGGCCGAGCGCGGTGAGCAGCAGCGCGGCCGCGTCGGGCCAGGACTCGGAGGATCCCCTGGAGGAGGGGGAGGTGGGGGCGAAGGTCTCGGGGATGTGCGGCGGCTCTCCGTGGTGGGCGCCGGTGTCGTACGGGGACACGTCCTCGCCTGTACGCCCTCCGGCCAGGCGCCGCGCCCAGGCGCCGAGGCCGCCGCGCCTGCGCTGCTCGCGCGGCACGGGTGTCCCGCGCGCGGGGGTGATGGTCGGCGTGCTCTCTGCGGCGGGCGGCCCGCCCTGCTCGGGTACGACGGGCCCGGATCCGGCGGCGAGTGCGGCGGGCCCGTACGCGTGCCGGGTCTCGCCCGCGAGAGGGGGCCGGGAGGAGGGGTCTTCGGAGCCGCCCGCGTCCGGCGCCGTCACGCGCACGTGGCCCTCGCCGTCGGGCGCCGTCCGCAGCACGGGCGCCGAGGAACCTGAGAATCCAGTGAAAGATGAGGAACCGGCGGCGCCCTCGGGGGCCAGCCGCAGCGTGGACTCGCCGAGCCGCAGGAGCGCGCCGGGGGCGAGCCGGGCGGGGCGGTCCCCCACGGGGCTGCCGTCGACCGTCGTCCCGTTCGTCGAGCCCAGGTCCGTGACCGTCACCCGGCCGTCCGTGCCGAGCGTCACAGCGCAGTGCATACGGGACACATCGGGGTCGTCGAGCGCGACATCGGCGTCCGCGGAGCGGCCCACGCGGATCTCGCCGCCGTGCAGCAGATGCACACCGCCCGCGTCGGGCCCCGCCACCACATGGAGCTGCGCCGCCGCGCCCTCGATCTCGGGTCCCGGATCGGCGGGAACACCCAAGGACAGCACGGCCCCGTCGGTCAGCGGCGGCTCGCCCAGCGTGCAGCGCTGCCCGTCGAGCCGCTCGGGTCCCGCGTAGAGAATCGCCGTGCCCTCGCCGCCCGCGACGGCCGTCACCAGGGCGGAGGCCACCGCGGCGAGCGCGGTGCCCGCCGGGGCGGTCACCAGCACGTCGCACGACGCCGCGCGGTCTTGCGGGTCGGGGCGCGTCCCCAGGGGGTCTACGACGGTCAGCCGGATCTGCATCGCGTCAGCGGTCCCTTCTGCGCGGGCGCCCGGGAAGGGGCTGCACCGCGGTCACCCCACCGCAGATCCCCCACCGCACAACGGGCACGTAGGCCAGTACGAGAGGCATCCTCGCACTTGCCACCGACAACACGCCCGTCGGCCACCCGTAAGTGATCTTGATTGGTCGGCTCTGCCCGCAAAAGTGCCTGCATGATGCCGCTTGGGACCGCTCACCCCCTTGCCGGCGGCAACCAACAGCCCACCCCGAGCGTCTTTCCGTCGAACGCGGCCGTGGCGGGCGGGGAGTCGCGGAAGATCAACAGACACCGGGTTGTCCGACGGCACTACAGTGGGTCGGAACACCCGAGAACGAGCAAGACCAAGCAGTACGCCAGTACGCAGCAAGCAGGGAGCGCATGACGTGCGGCCGGTAGGCAGTAAATACCTGCTCGAGGAGCCGCTCGGACGCGGCGCCACGGGCACCGTGTGGCGGGCCCGCCAGCGGGAGACCGCGGGGGCCGAGGCGGCCGTCGCCGGGCAGCCCGGCGAGACCGTGGCGATCAAGGTCCTCAAGGAGGAGCTCGCCAACGACGCGGATGTCGTGATGCGCTTCCTGCGCGAGCGCTCCGTGCTGCTCCGCCTGACACACCCCAACATCGTGCGTACCCGCGACCTGGTCGTCGAGGGCGAGCTCCTCGCCCTCGTCATGGACCTGGTCGACGGCCCCGACCTGCACCGCTACCTCCGCGAGAACGGCCCCTTCTCCCCGGTGGCCGCGTCCCTGCTGACCGCCCAGGTCGCGGACGCGCTCGCGGCGAGCCACGCGGACGGCGTCGTGCACCGCGACCTGAAGCCGGCGAACGTCCTGCTGAAGCAGACCGCCGGGGAACACGCCGAGATGCACCCGATGCTCACCGACTTCGGCATCGCCCGCCTCGCCGACTCCCCGGGCCTGACCCGCACCCACGAGTTCGTCGGCACGCCCGCGTACGTCGCGCCGGAGTCCGCCGAGGGCCGCCCGCAGACCAGCGCGGTGGACATCTACGGCGCCGGAATCCTGCTGTACGAGCTGGTCACCGGCCGGCCCCCGTTCTCCGGCGGCTCCGCGCTCGAGGTCCTGCACCAGCACCTGAGCGCCGAACCGCGCCGCCCGTCCACCGTGCCCGACCCGCTGTGGACGGTCATAGAGCGCTGCCTGCGCAAGAACCCCGAGGAGCGCCCCAGCGCCGAGAACCTCGCCCGCGGCCTGCGCGCCGTCGCCGAGGGCGTCGGCGTGCACGCGAACTCCGCGCAGATCGCGGCGGCCGAGGGCGTCGGAGCCCTCCTGATGCCGGACCCGGCGCCCGCGCAGGTGCCGGGCGTGCCCGGCGCGGCCGACCCGACGCAGGTCCTGCCCGGCAATGCCGGCTCGTACGACCCGAACGCGGCGACGAGCGTCATGCATTCGACCGGCACAGGCGACGCCGACCCCACCTCGGTCCTGCCGAACCGGGGAGCCGCCGACCCGACGGCCGTCATGCCGCCGGTCCCGCCGCACCAGCCGGGCGCGAACCCGGACGACCCGCACCCCTGGCAGAACCAGATGCGGGCGGCCCGCGACCGCAACGAGCAGACGCAGGTCCAGTACCTGAACCCGAACGAAGACCCGCTGCGCCGCCGGCCACAGCGCCAGCAGGGGCGCCCGCAGCAGCCACAGCAGCAGTACGCGCCCCAGCAGCCCCAGCAGCAGTACGCGCCGCAGCCCCAGCGGCAGCAGTACGCGCCGCCGCAGCAGCCGCGCCAGCCGCAGCCGCAGGCGCCGCAGCGCGAGCCGCGGCAGTCCAGGCAGCGCAGTGCGAACCGGATGAAGATCCCGGGGCTCGGCTGCCTCAAGGGCTGCCTCTTCATGATCGTCATGCTGTTCGTGGTGAGCTGGCTCGTCTGGGAGTTCACCCCGCTCCAGGACTGGATCGGCACGGGCAAGGGCTACTGGGCCCAGCTGTCGGACTGGTACGACACGGTCACCGGCTGGATCGGCGACCTCGGCGGCGGGGGTTCGGGCAGCGGGGGTGCCGGCAACTGAAAACGCCTCACGGCCCCGCTTCGGCCGTGAGGTTGGAGATTTGTCGACTTCCGGGGGGTGATTTCCCCCGTGGATGTGATGGTTGGCGTCCGAGCCGCGTAGCTTGGGCGCCAACACGCGTCTGTAGGAGCAGTCTTGGCACGGAAGATCGGCAGCCGGTACACCGCGAACCAGATCCTGGGACGCGGCAGCGCCGGCACGGTGTGGCTGGGCGAGGGACCCGAGGGGCCCGTCGCCATCAAGCTGTTGCGTGAGGACCTGGCCTCCGACCAGGAGCTCGTGGGCCGCTTCGTCCAGGAGCGCACGGCCCTGCTCAGCCTGGACCACCCGCGCGTGGTCGGCGTCCGTGACCTGGTGGTCGACGGGAACGACCTCGCCCTGGTCATGGACCTCGTACGCGGCACCGACCTGCGCACGCGCCTCGACCGCGAGCGGCGCCTGGCCCCCGAGGCCGCGGTCGCCATCGTCGCCGACATCGCGGACGGCCTCGCCGCCGCGCACGCCGCCGGGATCGTGCACCGCGACGTGAAGCCGGAGAACGTCCTCCTGGACATGCAGGGCCCCCTCGGCCCCGGCGGCTCCCACCCGGCGCTCCTGACCGACTTCGGCGTCGCCAAGCTCATCGACTCCCCGCGCCGCACCCGCGCCACGAAGATCATCGGCACTCCGGACTACCTCGCCCCCGAGCTCATCGAGGGCCTCCCGCCGCGCGCCGCCGTCGACATCTACGCCCTGGCGACGGTCCTGTACGAGCTGCTCGCCGGGTTCACGCCCTTCGGCGGCGGCCACCCCGGCGCGATCCTGCGCCGGCACGTCACGGAGACGGTCGTCCCGCTGCCCGGCATCCCCGACGAGCTGTGGCAGCTCCTCGTCCAGTGCCTGGCGAAGGCGCCCGCGTCCCGTCTGCGCGCCTCGGAGCTGGGAGCCCGCCTGCGCGAGCAGCTGCCCCAGCTCGCCGGGATGGCGCCGCTCGACGTGGACGAGCCGGACACCGTGCCCGACCCGGAACCGGAGGCCGCCCCGGCCGCGCCCGAGGCGCCCGCCGCCCGCCGCGGCGCCGTCCCCCTGGTCCCCGGCGCGACCCCGGCCGACTCGAACAGGGACACGCACACGTCGATGCGCGTCCCGGCCCCCGACGAGCTGGCGGGCGGAGCCCGCGGCACCGCCCGCGCCCCCCGCGCGGCCGGAGCGCCCCGCCCCGGCTCGGCCCGTCACCGCGCCTCCGCCCGCCGCCGCAGGATCACCCTCGGCGTCGCCGGAGCCGTCCTGGTGGCGGCGGCCGGCATCGGCACATGGGCGGCCGTGGGCGGCGACGACGCGGACGCCACCCCCGGCAAGAACCCCGGACAGTCGGCCCCCGCCTCCCCCTGAGACGGCCCGGCGCAGCGTCCGGACCCGGCCCCGCGGCCACCAGGACCGGAGCACTTGCCCCAGCCGTTACGCTGGTGTCGTGGCAGTCGTCGACGTTTCCGAAGAGCTCAAGTCCCTCTCCTCGACCATGGAGTCGATCGAGGCCGTCCTGGACCTCGACAAGCTGAGGGCAGATATCGCCGTGCTCGAGGAGCAGGCGGCCGCACCGTCCCTGTGGGACGACCCCGACGCGGCACAGAAGATCACCAGCAAGCTGAGCCACCTCCAGGCCGAGGTGCGCAAGGCGGAGACCCTGCGCGGCAGGATCGACGACCTGAGCGTGCTCTTCGAGATGGCCGAGGAGGAGGACGATCCGGACACCCGTACCGAGGCCGAGTCCGAGCTGACCTCCGTCAAGAAGGCGCTGGACGAGATGGAGGTCCGCACCCTCCTGTCCGGTGAGTACGACTCCCGTGAGGCGCTGGTCAACATCCGCGCCGAGGCGGGCGGCGTCGACGCCGCGGACTTCGCCGAGCAGCTCCAGCGCATGTACCTGCGCTGGGCCGAGCGCCACGGCTACAAGACCGAGGTCTACGAGACGTCGTACGCGGAAGAGGCCGGCATCAAGTCGACCACCTTCGCCGTGCAGATCCCGTACGCGTACGGGACGCTCTCGGTCGAGCAGGGCACGCACCGGCTGGTCCGTATCTCCCCCTTCGACAACCAGGGCCGCCGCCAGACGTCCTTCGCGGGCGTCGAGGTGCTCCCGGTCGTCGAGACGACCGACCACATCGACATCGACGAGTCCGAGCTGCGCGTCGACGTGTACCGCTCCTCGGGCCCCGGCGGCCAGGGCGTGAACACGACGGACTCCGCGGTCCGCCTGACGCACCTGCCCACCGGCATCGTGGTCTCCTGCCAGAACGAGCGCTCGCAGATCCAGAACAAGGCCACGGCCATGAACGTTCTGCAGGCGAAGCTCCTCGAGCGGCAGCGTCAGGAGGAGCGGGCCAAGATGGACGCCCTCAAGGACGGCGGCAGCTCGTGGGGCAACCAGATGCGTTCGTACGTCCTGCACCCGTACCAGATGGTCAAGGACCTCCGGACGGAATTCGAGGTCGGTAATCCGCAGTCGGTGCTCGACGGCGAAATCGACGGATTCCTCGAAGCGGGAATTCGCTGGCGCAAGCAGCAGGAGAAGTAACCTCAGGTCTTTTCCAGCTTTGTCGACAAGGCAACTGCCGCCCATTGGGCGGCAGTTGCCTTTTACGTCACAGTCACATGTCCGTACGGCGGTCAACTCCCCTGAATTCGGGCATCGCGTACGCAACGACCTTGACGCTGACATGAAAACTGGGAAGGCTGACGCGCGGCATGCGTATCAGTGGGACGCGTGTGCACCGGGGGACGTGCCGGCAGGCGCCGAATACCCCCGGGCGGCCCCCGTCCCGCGCGCTGCTCCATCAACGATTAGCTACTGGGGGTAGCAGGCAGATGACCAAGAAGACGCGCATCCGTGTCGCGCGGATAGCAGCCGGTGCGGTGATCGCGGCGGGTGCGTCGCTGACCGCCGCGGGCGCCGCTTCGGCCCTCGACATCGGCGTCAACCTTCCGGGCGCCGGCGTGAACGTGCACGCGGGCGGCGACGGCGTCGGCGCCGGTGTCGCGATCGGCGGCGACGAGGACCCGACCCCTCCGACCGAGGAGCCGCCGACCTCGTTGCCGCCGACGGACCCGCCGACGGAGGAGCCTCCCACCGTGGAGCCCCCGACGGACCCGACCGAGGAGCCCACCGAGCCCACCGAGGACCCGACCACCCCGGGCAACGGCGGCGGTAACGGTGGCGGGAACGGCGGCGGCAACCACGGTGGTGGCGGCAACCACGGCGGCGGGAACGGCAACACCGACCCCGACGGCGGCAACAGCCCGGTCGAGCAGGGTCAGGGCAAGGACAGCCTGCAGGACACCGGCTCCGTGCCGGCCGCCCAGCCGGCCCAGAACGGCAAGTCCGGCGGTGAGCTGGCCGAGACCGGCGCCGCCGAGACCACGTTCCTGCTGATCGGCGCCGCGACGATGATCGCCGGCGGCATCGGCTTCCGCCTGCTGCCCCGCCTCGTCGGCGGCGGCCGCACGGTTGCCTAAGCGGCCGTAGGCGCGTACGTCACGTACGTCGTGTACGTCCGCACGTAACGCGAGAAGGGCCCGGAGCGTCGCTCCGGGCCCTTCCTCGTGTCCTAGACGGTCTGGTGCGCGAGGAGCGCCACCGCCGCGATGAGCACAGCCACCAGGGCTATCAGGGCCATCGGGTGAAGCCCCGCGAACGGGCTCTCCTGCTGAAGCCGCTCGCGGTTCGCCCGGCACACGGGGCAGCGGCCCTCGCTCACGGGCGCCGCGCAGTTCGCGCACACCAGCCGGTCATAGGTCATGCGCTCTTCCTCCTCCCGCGCGGCGGAGCCGCCACAGCGTCATTCTCTCCGCACAACGCTCCGGGGACCGCAACCGTTCCCCCTACCACTGTGCCAGCTTCCAGGGATTTCGGCGCGCCTCCCCGGATGCTGCCCCTTTGGACCCGTTCCGTCCCCGCCCTGACCCGCTCACGACCAGGCAATCAACGGGACAAAACACTCATCCAAGGATGCCGACTGCGCCGCGGAGCCCGGTTCGCGTATGGTCACGCTCACCTACCCCCGACGCCCACGATGCACCGAGGCGCACCCGTGATCCGATTCGACAACGTCTCCAAGGCCTACCCCAAGCAGACCCGGCCCGCCCTCAGGGATGTGTCCCTCGAGGTCGAGCGCGGCGAATTCGTCTTCCTTGTGGGATCTTCCGGCTCCGGAAAGTCCACCTTCCTGCGGCTGATCCTGCGCGAGGAGCGCACCAGCCACGGCCAGGTGCACGTCCTGGGCAAGGACCTGGCGCGACTGTCCAACTGGAAGGTGCCGCAGATGCGCCGCCAGCTCGGCACGGTCTTCCAGGACTTCCGGCTCCTGCCCAACAAGACCGTCGGCGAGAACGTCGCCTTCGCGCAGGAAGTCATCGGCAAGTCCAGGGGCGAGATCCGCAAGTCCGTGCCCCAGGTGCTCGACCTCGTCGGCCTGGGCGGCAAGGAGGACCGGATGCCCGGCGAGCTCTCCGGTGGTGAGCAGCAGCGCGTGGCCATCGCCCGCGCCTTCGTGAACCGCCCCAAGCTCCTGATCGCCGACGAGCCGACCGGCAACCTCGATCCGCAGACCTCGGTCGGCATCATGAAACTCCTTGACCGGATCAACCGCACCGGGACGACCGTCGTGATGGCCACCCACGATCAGCAGATCGTGGACCAGATGCGCAAGCGCGTCATCGAGCTGGAGAAGGGCCGTCTCGTCCGCGACCAGTCGCGCGGCGTCTACGGCTACCAGCACTGAGCCCCGTGAGCACCAGAGCACTGAGAAAGGCCTGAGCAGAGCCATGCGCGCCCAATTCGTCCTGTCGGAGATCGGCGTCGGTCTCCGCCGAAATCTCACGATGACCTTCGCGGTCATCGTCTCGGTCGCCCTCTCGCTCGCCCTGTTCGGCGGCTCCCTGCTCATGCGTGACCAGGTGAGCACGATGAAGGGCTACTGGTACGACAAGGTCAACGTCTCGATCTTCCTGTGCAACAAGGGCGACGCCGAGTCGGACCCGAAGTGCGCCAAGGGAGCCGTCACCGCCGAGCAGAAGCAGCAGATCGTCTCCGACCTGGACAAGATGCCGGTCGTCGAGAAGGTCTCCCACGAGACGGCGGACCAGGCGTACAAGCACTACAAGGAGCAGTTCGGCGACTCCCCGCTGGCCAGCTCGCTGACGCCGGACCAGCTCCAGGAGTCGTACCGGATCAAGCTCAAGGACCCGGAGAAGTACCAGGTCGTCGCGACCGCCTTCGACGGGCGTGACGGCGTCCAGTCCGTGCAGGACCAGAAGGGCATCCTGGACAACCTCTTCGGACTCCTCAACGGCATGAACTGGGCGGCGCTCGCCGTGATGGCGCTGATGCTCGTCGTCGCGCTGATGCTGATCGTCAACACCGTGCGCGTCTCGGCGTTCAGCCGCCGCAGAGAGACCGGCATCATGCGCCTGGTCGGCGCGTCCAGCTTCTACATCCAGATGCCGTTCATCATGGAGGCCGCCGTCGCCGGAGTCATCGGCGGTGTGGTCGCCTGCGGCATGCTCCTCGTGGGCCGCTACTTCATGATCGACCACGGTCTGGCGCTCTCGGAGAAGCTGAACCTGATCAACTTCATCGGCTGGGACGCGGTCCTGGCCAAGCTGCCGCTCGTCCTCGCGATCGGCCTGCTGATGCCCGCGATCGCCGCTTTCTTCGCGTTGCGCAAGTATCTGAAGGTGTGACAAGACTCCCCGGAGTCACAGGGCGCCGTGCGGTTCAACGAGCCGTACGGCGCTTCGCGTTGTCCTAGACTCACCGTCATGTCGGGCCCCGAGTTGTTCTCCCGGCCCCGCCGCTTCGGCCGCGGGGCAGCCCTGACATTGGTCTTCGCGAGCGTCCTCGCGACCGGCGTCGCGACGGGTTCGTGGAGCGCCGACAGCCACAAGTCCGAGGAACTTCCGGCCGGTTCGGTCACCGGCGCCGGACACGAGGACGCGACGGACGCGGCCGCCGGGGCGATGGCCGACGGCAAGTCCCCTACGCAGGCTGCCGAAGAGGCCGTCAGCCGCAGCGGCGACCGCTGGGGCGCGGTGTACTCGCAGGGTGAGTACAAGGAGTTCGAGCAGGAACTCGACGGCCAGTACACGGGCGTCGGCCTCTGGGCCCGGCGCACCGCCGACGGCCGCATCGAGGTCTCCAAGGTCGGTTCCGGGTCCCCCGCGGCCCATGCGGGCGTGCGCCCCGGCGACCGGCTCCGCACCGTCGACGGCCGGCCCGTCGACGGCCGCCCCGTCACCGAGGTCGTCTCCCTGCTGCGCGGCGAGCACGCGGGGACGGCGGTCCGGCTCGGCCTGGAGCGCGGCACGCGCGCGTGGACCGAGATCCTGCGCCGGGCCAACCTCGCCACCGAGTCCGTCACCGTCTCCCGCCTCCCCGGCGGCACCGTCCTGATCAAGGTCGCGGCCTTCACCAAGGGCTCGGGCGAGCGCGTACGGTCCGCCGTGCGCGACGCCCCCCACGGCGACGGCGTCCTCCTCGACCTGCGCGGCAATTCCGGCGGCCTGGTCACGGAGGCGGTCACCGCGGCGTCGGCGTTCTTCGACGGCGGGCTCGTGGCGACGTACGACGTACGCGGACGGCAGCGCGCCCTGCACGCCGAGCGCGGCGGCGACACCTCCAGACCGGTGGTCGCGCTCGTCGACAGCGGCACGATGAGCGCGGCCGAGCTGCTCACCGGGGCCCTCCAGGACCGTGGCCGCGCGGTCGTCGTGGGCTCGAAGACCTTCGGCAAGGGCTCGGTCCAGATGCCGAGCCGGCTCCCCGACGGCTCCGTCGCCGAGCTGACCGTCGGCCACTACCGCACCCCCACCGGCCGCGGCGTCGACGGACGGGGCATCACCCCCGACCTCGAGGCCGACGAGGGCGCGCGGCAGCGGGCCGAGACAGTATTGAGTGGCCTCGGGGACCCCTCGTAGTGCGAAAATGGTCGCACTATGTCTAAGGGAATGTTCGTACCGAAGGAATCACAGCCCAAGCAGGGCGCGTCCGGTAAGTCCGCAAAGGGCGCTGACGGCAAGCGCAAGATCGTCGCGCAGAACAAGAAGGCGCGCCACGATTACTTGATCATGGACACCTACGAGGCCGGCATCGTGCTGACCGGCACGGAGGTCAAGTCGCTGCGCCAGGGCCGCACCTCCCTGACCGACGCCTTCGTCCAGATCGACCAGAACGAGGCGTGGCTGCACAACGCCCACATCCCCGAGTACAGCCAGGGCACCTGGACCAACCACGCCGTGCGCCGCAAGCGCAAGCTGCTCCTGCACCGCGACGAGATCGACAAGCTGGAGTCGAAGTCCCAGGAGACGGGTCACACGATCGTGACTCTCGCGATCTACTTCAAGGACGGCCGCGCGAAGGCCGAGATCGCGCTCGCCAAGGGCAAGAAGGAGTACGACAAGCGGCAGACGCTGCGCGAGCAGCAGGACCGCAGGGACTCGGACCGCGCCATCGCGGCGGCGAAGCGCCGCCAGCGGGCCCGCGAACGCTGACGCCGCCCTCCGCCAGGTAATAGGCTGGCACCGTCGCTCGTCGGTCACGTACGATGGGTGATGTCCCGCTGGTGACGGGACGCCCCGGATCGAAAGATCCGGATTTGAAAAATCAACATGGGGATGATCGGTTTCGACAGCGGATGTCGAAGCAGGGGAAGCGTGTCGAGGAAGCGGCAATGATCTCGTTAACCATATGTCGCAACCAATAATCGCCAACACCAAGCGCGATTCCTTCGCCCTCGCTGCCTAAGTAGCGACTTGCGAAGTGTCAGCCCGGGGGTGATCCCGACCCGGATCCTGGCATCATCAAGGGATCTAAACTTCTAAGCCCGGTCACGGGGCCTAGAAGGAAATCAAACAGTGACTGAGCCCGTCGGAGACTTGTTCGCGTGATCTCCGGGGCTGAGAAAATCGAAGCGAACTGCACACGGAGAAGCCCTGATTCTGCACCGTTGGACGCGGGTTCGATTCCCGCCATCTCCACAATTCCCATGTGAGGCTGAGGCCCCGCAGTCCCCGGACTGCGGGGCCTTCGTCGTGTCCGGGGGCCGCAGGTCCGAGGAACGTGGACGACGCCCCCTTGCCGAGTTGGTCTGGACCTGTCACGCTGCCCGCGCCCCCCACCTCCCGTAGGCCGCTCCCTCCCCGGAGGTCCGTATGCGCCACAGACCGGTACGCAACAGCCTGCTCGCCGCCCTGGGGCTTGTCCTCGCGCTCGTCGTTCCGCGGGCCCCGTCGGCCACGGCGGTCACCGCCGCCGCCACGCCCGCCCAGATCTACGGTGCCTGGCACTGCGGCAACGACGCCTGCATCTGGGGCACCGTGCGCAGTGTCAGTGAGTTCGACTCGCAGAATCACTGGCTCGTCGACCGCGGCGACGGGCGGCCCTCCGTCAATCTCGTCGTCCTCAGCTTTGCGGAACCGCAGAAACTGCTGCACCGCACGAATGACACGACCACCGCGAACGGCGTGCCCAAAGGCATGACCAAAGAGATCGTCCAGTACTTCACCTCGCGCGGAATGCGCGTGATGCTGTCCATCGGCGGAATCACGTACACCGACGCATGGGATGCGGCGCTCGCCGAGAATCCGACGCAGCTCGGCCTCAACGCGGCGGCCGTCGCGAACGATCTCGGGGTCGGTATCGAGATCGACTACGAGCAGAATTCCGGTCCCGATCTCACCGGGCTGCAGTCCTTCATCGACGCCTACCGGTCCGTGCACCCCTACGATGCCTCGGGGGCCGACCCCACGGCCCGGCTCACCCTCGACACCGCCGCCGGTGACCGGTGGCTGATCGACATCAACCGGAAGGCGACCGCCGACTGGCTGCGTACCGACACGCCCGTGCTCGACTACGCCAACGCCATGGTGCCCGCCCGGCAGCCCTCCAGCAGTTCGGCGATCGCCAACTGGCAGGAGCACGTGGACGGGAAGCCCACCTACTCGCCCGTGGTGCCGCCGCTCGCGCCGGCCAAGTTCACCGGGTCCGTGTACATCGCCGACCAGAGCAAGTCGCTGCCCGAGTGCACCGACTTCGCGAACTCGCTGCAGAAGTCGACCGGTTCGTTCACCCAGAGCGTCGCGCCGAACGGGGCGGGGGCGAGCTCCGGGATGCTCGGCTATATGTTCTGGGCGGCCGAGCGGCCCTCCACGCGCGGCACCGGGACCGCGCCGCCCAACACCTGCGAGGGCGGCGTCGGCGGCGGGGCGACCGCGTACAGCATTCCGGTTCCGATGCCCGCCCTGCGGCAGAACTGAGCGGGACCCGGCGGTCCGGGGCGCCGCGCCACGGCGCTCCGGGCCACCGGCGAGGCGCCCTGTTCCCGGGCGCCTCGATCGGGGATGCTCCTGAGGCATGAGTAGACCCGACGGACCTGTGAGACGACTCCTCAATCCGCTTGCACGTCAACGGCGTTACCTCGTCTGGCCCGCCCTCGTCGCGCTCGCGGCGGGCCTGACCTGGGGATCACCGGCCGGTGCCGACGGCGACGGCACCGGCCTCCCTGAGGCCATCGACACCATCCTCGGTGACCCGTCCATGGAGGGCGGCGCGGCGAGCGTCGTCGTCGCCGACGCCGGGAGCGGCGACATCATCTACCAGCACAACCCCACCGGGCGCCTGATGCCCGCGTCCAACACCAAGCTCCTCACCTCGACCGCGGCGACCGAACTCCTCGGCACCGGCTACCGGTTCACCACCGACGTGCTCGGCGACGGGCGGCGCCGGGGGAGCGTCCTCGACGGCGATCTGTATCTGCGCGGCACCGGTGACCCGACCGCCCTTGCCAAGGACTACGACGAGCTCGCCGCCGAGGTCGCCGCGTCGGGCGTGAAGTCGGTCAGCGGGCACCTCGTGGCCGACGACAGCGCGTTCGACAGCCAGCGGCTCGGCCGCTCCTGGGCCGCCGACGACGAGTCCTCGTACTACTCGGCGCAGATCTCCGCCCTGAGCGTCGCGCCCGACACCGACTACGACACCGGAACGGTCATCGTCCAGGCCTCGCCGGGCGCGAAGGCGGGCGACAAGCCGAAGATCACCCTCACACCGAAAACGCATTACGTCGACATCGATGTGCGGGCCACCACCGTCGCGGCCGGCGGTGACGACACCCTCACCGTCGAGCGGCAGCACGGCACGAACACCGTGACCGTCAGCGGCACCGTGCCCGTCGGCGGCTCCACCACCAAGGAGTGGGTCACGGTCTGGGAGCCCACCGGATACGCGGCCGCCGTCTTCCGCGATGCGCTCGCCGCGCACGGTGTGAAGGTGACGGGCTCCACGAAGCTCGGGAGCGCCACCCCGAAGGGCGCCGTGCGGCTCGCCACGCACGACTCCATGCCCCTGAAGGACCTGCTGATCCCGTTCATGAAGCTGAGCAACAACATGCACGCCGAGATCCTCACCAAGGCCATGGGGGCGAAGGCGACCGGCCGCCCGGGGAACTGGGACGACGGGCTCGCGGCGATCAGCGGCTATCTGAAGGGCATCGGCGTCGACACCGGGCGGCTGCGCCAGGCCGACGGGTCCGGGCTCTCCCGGATGGACAACATCCCGGCGGGCCAGATCGCGAAACTGCTGCTCGCGGTCCGCTCCGAGCCGTGGTTCGGCGACTGGTACAAGTCGCTGCCGGTGGCCTGCGACCCGGACCGGTTCGTCGGCGGCACCCTGCGCTCGCGCATGTGCAACACCCCGGCCGCGCTCAACGCCCGCGGCAAGACCGGCTCCCTGACCGGCGCGTCCGCGCTCTCCGGCTACGTCAAGGACGCCGGCGGACGCGAACTCGTCTACAGCATCGTCCAGAACAACTACCTGGTCGGCTCGGTGAAGCCCCTCGAGGACGCGATCGTGGTGACGCTCGCGAAGTCCGACGCCGACGCGGCGGTGGCGGTGAAGCCGCGCTCGCTGCGCTCCGTGCCGGTCTCCGAACGCAAGGGCGACCTGGAGTGCTCGTGGCGCAAACCGGCCGCGTGCTGACGGCCGCGTGCTGACCGCTGCGGGTCCGGGCGAGGGTGACTACGTACGGTCGCGCGCGTCGCTTCGTACGTAACCGGTGAGCGCCAGTACGAGCGCGCACGCCGACGCGGCGGCCGGGATCACGTAGCCCGCGGTGGGGCCGAAGCGCTCCACCGCGGAGCCGCCCGCCGCCGCACCGGAGGCGATGCCCCCGAGCAGGCCGGTCACGGCGAGGGTCATGCCCTCGTTCAACTGGCCCTCGGGGGTGCGGGCCTGGACCAGCGTCATGCCCGTGACCATCGTCGGGGCCGTCGCCATGCCGGCCACAAGGAGAGCCCCGGCGACCACAAGGAGAGAGCCGGTGAGCGCCGCGAGCAGGGGGAGGGCCAGCAGGACGGTCATCGCGGCGACGCACCACGGGTGGCGCCGCGCCGCGGGACCGGCCGGCCGTACGGCCCCGTAGACCAGCCCCGCCACACAGGAACCGGCCGCCTGGAGTGCGAGGACCGCGCCGGCCGCCGCCTTGTGGCCGTCCTCGTCCGCGAACGCGATCGTGACCACCTCCATCGAGCCGAACACGGCGCCGGTGGCGAGGAACGACGCCAGGAGAACGGGCATCCCGCGCGCGCGGAGGGGCGATTTCGTGGCCGTGCGCCCTTGGGTGGGCGGTTCCGTGGTGCGCTGCGCGGCGAAGACGAGCACCCCGGTGAGCAGCAGGACCGCGCCGATCAGGGTGCCGGCCTCCGGGAAGAGTGACCCGCACAGGAAGGCGGCGAGGACCGGGCCGAGCATGAAACACAGCTCGTCCACCGCCTGTTCGAAGGAGTTCGCGGTGTGCAGGGCGGCCGGGTCGCCCTTGAGGAGATGGGCCCAGCGGGCGCGTGACATGCCGCCCGTGTTGGGCGTGGTGGCCGTCGCCGCGTAGGCGGCGAAGAGGGTCCAGCCGGGCGCTCCGTAGTGCACACAGAGGAGGAGCGCCAGCGATCCGCAGGCCGCCACCGTCGTGGCGGGCACGGCGATCCTGGCCTGCCCGTACCGGTCCACGAGGCGCGCCGTCCACGGGGCGACGACCGCGGTCGCGGCCATCCCGGTCGCGGTGACGGCTCCGGCGAGCGCGTACGAGCCGTGCGCCCCGGCGATCATGATGACGGCGCTGACGCTGAACATGCCCATGGGGAGCCGGGCGAGGAGGTTCCCGAGGGTGAAGGCGAGCGCGCCGGGGGTGGAGAGCAGTCGGACGTACGGGGAGCGGCCGGGCTGTGGCGGGGCGGTGGAGGCCGGGGGGGCGGTGGCGGGCTCGGATATCGCGTCGGGCATGTGATCAGCGTCGTCGTGGGCCGTGCGCCCGGTCCAACACCTTCTCCGTACCGATTCACGCGCCCGCGTTGTAAGTTCGCCGGATGCCCGACCAGTCAGCCGCGCCCGGCACACCGGCCCCCGCCCACCTGGAGCCCCGGCTGCTGCGCGCCTTCCTCGCCGTTGCCGAGGAGCTGCACTTCACCCGCGCCGCCGCCCGGCTCTATGTCGCCCAGCAGGCCCTCAGCAGGGACATTCGCCGCCTCGAACGCGAGCTCGGCGCCGAGCTGTTCGCGCGGAGCACGCGCCAGGTCGCCCTGACCGCGGACGGTGCGCGGCTGCTGCCGTACGCGCGGCGGGTGCTGGATGCGCAGGACGAACTGCTCGCCGCCTTCGTGCGCCGCCCGGCAGCGGGGACGCGGCCGCTGCTCGTCGACGTGAACAGCCCCGGCCTCGTCTTCGAGCGCATCCTGGAGCGGGCCCGCGAGTTCGCCCCCCAGTGCGAGCTGATGGCCCGCTACGAGAGCGGCCTGACCGGGGCCGCCGCCGAGATGACGGCGGGCCGCCTGGACGCGTCCTTCGGGCGGTACGCGGGGCTCGACCCGGCGGTGCGGGCGCGCCTTTCGCAGCAGCCCGTGCGGTACGAGCCGATGACGGTGGTCCTGCCCGAGGACCATCCTCTCGCCGCTCTGGACGCCGTTCCGCTCGGGCGGCTCGCGGGCGAGACGGTATACGCGGGCGCGGGCAATCCCCGGACACCGGAGTGGACCGACCTGGCCGGGCGGCTCTTCGAGGGGCGCGGGATAGCGGTCGCGGCGCCCGCGCCCCTCGCCGTGGGCGTCGAGGAGTTCCGGCGGATCATGGCCAAGACGGGGACCCCGGTGCTCGCCGCGGGGGACTTCCCGGCCATGCCCGGCTCCGTCGTGAGGCCCCTGACCGACCCCGTGCCCCTGTCGCCGGTGTCGCTGGTGTGGCCGACGGGGCTCGTGCACCCGGGGATCGACGCGCTCCGAGCGGCGGCGGCCACGCTCGCGGAGGAGAACGACTGGCTCCGTAAGCCCCCAGGCGCCTGGATTCCGGCCATAGATGCACTCATCATGATGAGTCAGGACTGAGGGTTGGGCGTGGCTGTCACTCGCGTGCGCTACATTCTTGGTCCGAGCGGATTGTGATAAGGGGGGCGCTCGGATCGGGTGGGGGCCCGGTCCGAACGACGAGAGCTCGGTACGTCGTGCGCGCACCCATGTTCATGTCCTTGGGGGGATGTGCGTACGGTGGAACACTGGCGAGAAAATGCCCGTTCCGGGCAGACTCACGATCCTAATGAAGTGACGGTCCAACTCGACGGCACAGGACGTCAGTTGGACGAACTCATCGCTGCGCGGCGCGAGGGTGCCGCCGACAAGGAAGTCCCGGTCTTCGTAGACGACTCGGGCCGGCGCAACCGCAGGTACCGCCGCTTCGGCGCGATCGTCGGGATGATCTGCGCCGTCTACGCCGTGGTCATCGTGGCGACGCTGCTCTCCGGGAACTCGAACGCTCCCTGGCTGCCCATCACGGGCCAGGACCGCGACAAGCCCGCGGGCAAGGTGGACACACCGCCGCTGCCGGCCGCCCCGGCGGCCGAGCCGTCCTCGTCGACGGGAGCCACGGCCGGTCCCAGCGCCTCCGGCACGGGAACGGCGTCCAGCGAGCCGGGTGCCGGCTCGTCGACCGGGCCCGAGGGCAGCGAGAGCGCCAAGCCGGACGACAAGCCCGGCACGTCGCCCGACCCGAAGCCGTCCGACGGCGCCGGCAAGCCCGACCCAGGTCATTCGCCCGCCGACCCGGGCCCCGGACCCTCGCAGGAGCCCGGCTCACCGGGCCCCGGCGAGCCGTCCCCGTCCGACAGCGGAGCGCCCGTCGAGCCGACGGAGTCCCCGGTGGCCCAGGGCGGCACCGAGACCGTCGCGGCGTCGCCCGCCGAGTCGTCCCTCGCGCCCGTCGACCCGAGTCGGAGTCCGGCCGGACCATCATCGGCCCCGTCCCCGGAAAGCGGCATCCTGTAAATGTCCTCCCGCTCACGCAGCAGCCGCAGGGCGCCGCGTCGCCGCCGCCTGCCCATGCGCTATCTGCTTCCGTCGCTGCTCCTTGTCGCCCTGCTCGCGATGCTCATGCTCCGCGGGTACGTGCACAGCGAGATCCTCGCCGACCACCGCATCCAGCCGCCCGCCGCCACCGATCACGTGCCCGAGAAGATCCTCGAGGGCGGACCCGTCATCGACACGCGCGGCGGGCGTGAGACCGGCATGAGCGTGCCCGACCACCGGCTCGTCCTCACCTTCGACGACGGCCCCGACCCGCAGTGGACCCCGAAGGTCCTCGACGTCCTGAGGGAACACCACGCGCACGGCGTCTTCTTCGTCACCGGCACCATGGCCTCCCGCTACCCGGACCTGGTCAAACGCATGGTCGACGAGGGGCACGAGGTCGGCCTGCACACGTTCAACCACCCCGACCTCTCGTACCAGTCCAAGAGCCGCATCGACTGGGAACTCACCCAGAACCAGACGGCCCTGGCGGGCGCGGCCGGCATCCGCACCTCGCTGTTCCGGCCGCCCTACTCCTCGTTCGCCGACGCCATGGACGACAAGTCGTGGCCGGTGACCAAGTACATCGGCAGCCGCGGATACATCACCGTCGTCAACAACACCGACAGTGAGGACTGGAAGCGCCCCGGCGTCGACGAGATCATCAGCCGTGCCACGCCCCACGGCGGCAAGGGCGCGATCGTCCTGATGCACGACTCCGGAGGCGACCGCTCGCAGACCGTCGCCGCCCTCGACCGTTTCCTCCCCCAGCTCCAGGGCCAGGGATACGACTTCGTCAACCTCACCGAAGCGCTCGGGGCACCCAGCGCCCACACGCCCGTGCACGGTCTCGAACTGGCCAAGGGCAAGGCGTGGATCTACGCCGTCGAGGCCTCGGACAACGTGACGGACGTCCTCGCCGTAGGACTCGCGGTCATCGGCGTCCTCGTCTTCACCCGCTTCGGCCTGATGCTCCTCCTGTCCGGGGCGCACGCCCGGCGCGTGCGGCGCCGCGGATTCTCCTGGGGACCGGCCGTCACCGAACCGGTGTCGGTCCTGGTCCCGGCGTTCAACGAGGCCAAGTGCATCGAGAACACGGTGCGTTCACTCATGTCGAGCGAGCACCCCATCGAGATCATCGTCATCGACGACGGCTCGACCGACGGCACGGCCCGCATCGTCGAGAATCTGCGCCTGCCGGGCGTCCGGGTGGTCCGCCAGCACAACGCGGGCAAGCCGGCCGCCCTCAACCGCGGCCTCGCCAACGCACGTTACGACCTGATCGTGATGATGGACGGCGACACGGTCTTCGAGCCGTCCACCGTCCGCGAGCTCGTCCAGCCCTTCGGCGACCGCCGCGTCGGCGCCGTCGCGGGCAACGCGAAGGTCGGCAACAAGGACTCCCTGATCGGGGCCTGGCAGCACATCGAGTACGTGATGGGCTTCAACCTCGACCGCCGCATGTACGACATGCTGCGCTGCATGCCCACGATCCCCGGGGCCGTGGGCGCCTTCCGCCGCAGCGCCCTGGAGCGCATCGGCGGCATGAGCGACGACACGCTCGCCGAGGACACCGACGTCACCATGGCCCTGCACCGGGACGGCTGGCGCGTCGTCTACGCCGAGAAGGCCCGCGCCTGGACCGAGGCCCCGGAGTCGGTCCAGCAGCTCTGGTCCCAGCGCTACCGGTGGTCGTACGGCACGATGCAGGCGATCTGGAAGCACCGCCGCTCCGTGATCGAGTCGGGCCCCTCCGGGCGCTTCGGCCGGATCGGACTGCCCTTCGTCGCCCTCTTCATGGTCCTCGCGCCGCTCCTGGCGCCCCTCATCGACGTCTTCCTGCTCTACGGCCTCGTGTTCGGCCCCACCGAGAAGACGATCGTCGCCTGGCTCGGCGTCCTCGCCATCCAGGCCGTCTGCGCGGCGTACGCCTTCCGGCTCGACCGCGAACGCATGACCCATCTCATCTCACTCCCGCTCCAGCAGATCCTCTACCGGCAGCTGATGTACGTCGTGCTGCTCCAGTCCTGGATCACCGCGCTCACCGGCGGCCGGCTGCGCTGGCAGAAGCTGCGGCGCACCGGAGCGGTGGAGGCACCGGGGGCGATTCCGCGCCAGCGGGCTTCGCGTGGCAACGATCGGAGGCCCGTCGCATGACGTATCCCACTCCCGCCACCGGCGGCCAGAGCGGGTTCCAGCAGACGCGGCGCATGCCGCACGTACCGTTCCCGCAGGTGCCGTTCACACCGGAAGCGGCGCCCGCGCCCGCTCCGCCCGCCCCGCCCGCGCAGGCCGCCACGCCCGAGAAGCCGGGCCGCGACCGCTATCTGGACCTGCTGCGCTCCATCGCGCTCGTCCGCGTCGTCGCCTACCACCTCTTCGGGTGGGCCTGGCTGACGGTCCTCTTCCCGTCCATGGGCGTGATGTTCGCGCTCGCCGGATCGCTGATGGCGCGCTCCCTGAGCCGGCCCGCGATCGGTGTGATCAGGGGCCGTATCCGCCGGCTCCTGCCGCCCATGTGGGCGTTCAGCGTCGTCGTCCTCGCCCTGCTCTTCCTGGGCGGCTGGAACCCCGGCGAGGACCCCGACAGCGGCGGGACCTGGGGCTGGATCAGCCTGTTCAACTACTTTGTGCCTGTCGGTGCGCCGTCGTTCCCCTGGCACCTCGGCGACAAGGCGGGCCTCCTGGAGGACACCTGGCCGGCGCAGGCCGCGGGCCCGCTCTGGTACCTGCGGGCCTACCTCTGGTTCGTCATCGCCTCCCCGCTGCTGCTCCGGGCGTTCCGCAAGGTGCCGTGGGCGACGCTGCTCGCGCCGCTCGCGCTGACGGCCGTCGTCGGTACGGGCATCGTCACCATCCCCGGCGAGACGGGGAACGCGGTCACCGACTTCGCGGTCTACGGCGGCTGCTGGGTCCTCGGCTTCGCCCACCACGAGGGCGTCCTCGCGAAGGTGCCGCGCTATCTCGCGGTGTCCTGCTCGGCGATCGTGATGGCGTTCGGACTGTGGTGGGCCTCGGGCCATCTCGGGCCGGACGGCTGGGACCTGAACGACATCCCGCTGGCGCAGGCGACCTGGTCCTTCGGGTTCGTCGTCATCCTGCTCCAGTACTCGCCGTCCTGGCAGGAGCTGCCCGGCCGGCTCGCCAAGTGGGACAAGCTCATCACGCTGTCCAACAACCGCGCGGTCACGATCTATCTCTGGCACAACATGCTGATCATGGCCACGGTGCCGATCATCGACCTCGCGTACAACCTGCCGTTCATGGAGGACGCGAGATGGAGCGGCGCCCTCGACTCCACGTACATGCTCTGGATGTTCGTGCTGACCTGGCCGCTGATCGCCCTCGCGGTCCTCGGCACGGGCTGGATCGAGGACCTGGCCGCCAAGCGGCGCCCGCGGCTGTGGCCGAACGGCGTCAAGAAGCGGGCACACAGCCGCTAGGGGGCGTCCCCATAGACGGGGTTGTGCGGCCGGTGGGGGTGGGGGAGGTTGGGGCGTGAGCGACCAGTGACCGTATGACCACGAGGGGAACCCGGACCGACATGACACAGCCTCCCGGCCGGCCGCCGCAGGACGGATCCGGGCACCACCCGGCGTACGGACCGCCTCCCACCCCGCCGCCGGTGCCGTCCGGCGGCGGGCAGGACAACCCGTACGCCGGCGCGCCGACCCCGCCACCGGCTCCGCCGCAGATACCGCAGACCCCGCCACCGGCACCGGCACCTCAGAGCCGGCCCGGCTACGGGGACCGGTCCGCTTACGGGGGACAGCCCGGCTACGGCGACCAGCCCGGATACGGAGCCCAACCCCCCTACGGTCAGCCCCCGCAGGGACAGCCGCAGGGCCAACCCCCGTACGGGCAGCCCTCGTACGGCGGGCAGCCGCCCTACGGCGGAGGCGCCTATCCGCCGCCCCCGCCCCCGCCGGGCGGCAACACGCGCCGGACCGCCGTCATCGTCGGGTCCGCGGTCGTCGCGCTCGTCGTGATCGTCGGCGGGATCTTCCTCGCCACGAGCAGCGGCGGAGGCGGCGACAAGCCGAAGGCGCAGGACTCCGTGTCCGCGGAGCCCACCACATCGGACGAGCCCTCCGACGACCCCGCGACCGAGGACCCCGCGACGAAGGACCCCGTCGAGGAGCCGTCCGATGTCACGGGGACGGCGGAGGAGCGGCCCGCCGGGTCCACCGGCTACCAGGGCCAGTGGCAGGACGAGCAGGCCAGGACCCTCACGGTCGGCGACAAGGTCGCGACCGGCACGGCCAAGGGCAAGTACAGCGTGTCCTACATCGACGCGGGCGGTAAGGGCATCTGCACCGGCATCGGGGAGAACCGCAGCGGCGGGGCGTTCCGGATCGCCGTCAAGTGCATGGGCAAGGACACCGGCGACGAGGTCTTCGGCGCGAACCTGACGCAGGCCGACGACGTGGTCACGCTGAAGTGGGACAAGGGCGGCTCGGCCGGCCTCAAGTGGGCGGGCACCACGAGCTGAACCAACGCCCCACGTCCTGATCCACGCCCACGACCTGACCCACGCCGTGGAGCGAAGCTCACCGCCGGGCCCCGCGTACGGTGAGAGCAACGTTCCCCGGCGGTCACGGTGCGGCACAGCGCGGTAATCCCGCCTCCCTACGTTCGAGGTCATCAGCCGAGAACCGTGACCCTGGAGGCGTGTGATGGCAGCCCGGAGTTGGATCCAGAGGTGGGATCCGGAGGACGAGACGTTCTGGTCGCGCGAGGGCGGCGAGAAGGTCGCGCGGCGCAATCTCGCGTTCTCCATCCTGTCCGAGCACATCGGGTTCTCGATCTGGACCCTGTGGTCCGTGATGGTCCTGTTCATGGGGCCCGAGTACGGCATCGACCCGGCCGGCAAGTTCTTCCTGGTCTCGATGGCCACGCTGGTCGGCGCGGTCGTCCGCGTGCCCTACACCTTCGCCGTCGCCCGCTTCGGCGGTCGGAACTGGACGATCTTCGCGGCGAGCCTGCTCCTGGTCCCGACGGTTGCCGCGTTCGCCGTGATGGAGCCGGGGACCTCGTACACGACGTTCATGGTGTGCGCGCTGCTCACCGGGGTCGGCGGCGGCAACTTCGCCTCGTCGATGACCAACATCAACTCCTTCTTCCCGCTGCGGAAGAAGGGCTGGGCGCTCGGCCTGAACGCGGGCGGCGGCAACATCGGTGTCCCCGTCGTGCAACTCGCCGGGCTCGCCGTGATCGGCGCGAGCGGCGGGCCGCGCGTCCTGCTCGGGATCTACATCCCGCTCATCGCGGTGTCGGCGATCTGTGCCGCGCTGTTCATGGACAACCTCGCGACCGTGAAGAACGACACCGGCGCCGCCAAGGAGGCCGTGCGCGACCCGCACACGTGGATCATGTCGTTCCTCTACGTGGGGACGTTCGGGTCGTTCATCGGCTACAGCTTCGCGTTCGGGCTCGTCCTGCAGACGCAGTTCGGCAGGACGCCGCTGCAGGCCGCGTCGATCACGTTCATCGGGCCGCTGCTCGGCTCCCTGATCCGGCCCGTGGGCGGCCGGCTCGCCGACCGGTTCGGCGGCGCCCGCATCACGCTGTGGAACTTCGTCGGCATGGCCGCCGCCACCGCCGTGGTCGTCCTCGCGTCGACGCAGAAGTCGCTGCCGCTGTTCACCACGGCGTTCATCGCCCTGTTCGTGCTCACCGGGCTCGGCAACGGGTCGACGTACAAGATGATCCCCGGCATCTTCCAGGCCAAGGCAGCGGCCCGAGGGCTTACGGGGGAGGAGGCCGCGGCGTACGGGCGGCGCCTGTCCGGGGCCTCGATGGGGCTGATCGGCGCGGTGGGCGCGCTCGGCGGGCTCGGCATCAACCTCGCCTTCCGCCAGTCCTTCCAGACCGCGGGCACCGGCACGGCCGCCTTCGTCGGGTTCCTCGTCTTCTACGCGGTGTGCTTCGCCCTCACCTGGGCCGTATACCTTCGCCGCCCGGCGGGTGCCGAGGCTCCCGTCGAGGCCGCCGAGACGGAGCCCCGGCTCAGCTACGCCGAGGTGTGACGTAACACCGCTGACATCATGGGGAACCGAGCCCGTCACGGGAACTTGACAGGCTCGGTCGACCCCGGCAGAACCACCCGAGCGGGACGAGAGCCAGATGTACGACGCACAGCAGGGCCCTCCGGCGGGGCAGCACGGCCCCCTCGCGGGCTTCACCGTGGGCGTGACCGCCGCGCGCCGCGCCGACGAACTCGGCGCGCTGCTCCAGCGGCGCGGCGCCGCCGTCCTGCACGCGCCCGCGCTGCGCATCGTCCCGCTCGCCGACGACAGCGAGCTCCTCGCGGCGACCAAGGAGATCGTCGACCACGCGCCCGACGTCGTCGTCGCGACCACCGCGATCGGGTTCCGCGGCTGGATCGAGGCCGCCGACGGCTGGGGCCTGGGCGAGGCGCTCGTCGCCCGGCTGCGCGGCGTGGAACTGCTCGCCCGCGGGCCCAAGGTCAAGGGCGCCGTCAGGGCCGCCGGGCTCACCGAGGAGTGGTCCCCGTCGTCCGAGTCGATGGCCGAGGTCCTCGAACGGCTCCTCGACGAGGGCGTCGACGGCCGCCGGGTCGCCGTCCAGCTGCACGGCGAGCCGCTGCCCGGGTTCGTCGAGGCGCTGCGCGAGGCGGGCGCCGATGTCGTGGGGGTGCCGGTGTACCGGTGGATGCCGCCGGAGGACATCGGGCCTCTCGACCGGCTGCTCGACGCGACCCTCACGCGGGGCGTCGACGCGCTCACGTTCACCAGCGCGCCCGCCGCCGTGTCCCTGCTCTCCCGGGCCGAACTGCGGGGCCAGCTCCCGGAGTTGCTCGCCGCCCTGCGCCACGACGTCCTGCCCGCCTGCGTCGGCCCCGTCACCGCGCTGCCGCTCCAGGCCCACGGCGTGGACACGGTGCAGCCCGAGCGCTTCCGCCTCGGGCCGCTCGTCCAGCTCCTGTGCGCCGAGCTCCCGGGCAGGGCCCGTACGTTGCCGATCGCGGGCCACCGCGTGGAGATCCGCGGCCAGGCCGTCCTGGTCGACGGCGACCTGCACCCCGTACCGCCCGCCGGGATGTCGCTCCTGCGTTCCCTCTCGCGCCGCCCCGGCTGGGTGGTCCCCCGCGCCGAACTCCTGCGCGCGCTGCCCGGCGCGGGCAGCGACGAACACGCGGTGGAAACGGCGATGGCCAGACTCCGTACGGCCCTCGGCACCCCCAAGCTGATCCAGACGGTGGTCAAGCGCGGCTACCGCCTGGCCCTGGACCCGGCGGCGGACTCCAAGTACGGGACGGACTGAGTCGGTTCGGCGTGCGGTGAACGCTGTGCCCGTCGAGGGCCGCCGGCAGGCCCGCGGCGGCGAGTTCCTTGCCGTCGTGGAGCACGACGAGGCCGTGGTGGGCCGCGGTGGCGCGGAGGAGCGTGAACCCTTCGTGAGGGGCCCGGTACCAGGGGTTCCGGCGGTGCGTGCGGGCGGGCACTGTAGGGGAATGGCATCGCCATCGTCATCGTCCTCGTACGAGCTGCGCTTCGACTCCGGGCGCAGTTCGCTGGATCTCCTGGCCACGGCGCACCCCGACGAACGGCTCGACTCGGTGGGGCGGTTGCGGGCCTGGCTGGTCGGCTCGGGGCTCGTGCCCGCGGACACGCCGCTGCGGGACGCCGACGCCGCCTGGCTCGCCGAGATGGTCGAACTGCGCGGTCATATCGGCCAGTTGGTGCGCGGTGAACTCGACGGCAGGCCCGCGTCCGCCGCCCTGGAGCGGGTCAACACCCTCGCGCGCGCGGCGCCGCCCGCACCCCGCGCGACCCGCGGCACCGACGGCACCCTCGCCAGGGCCCTCCACGCCGACCCCGGCTGCGGCGAGTTGCTCTCCGCCGTCGCCCGTGACGCCGTGGAGCTCCTCACGGACCCGGTCGCCCGCTCCTGCCTGCGCCGCTGCGAGGGCGACAGCTGCCCGATCATCTATCTCGACACGTCCCGGGGGCGGCGCCGCCGCTGGTGCTCCAGCGAGGTGTGCGGCAACCGTGAGCGGGTGGCGCGACACCGGCGCAGGGCGGCACTCGCCCGGGCCTGAAGATCACCCGAAGACCGCCCCGAAACCCCTTTTGGCATGTCCCGGCGGATCGATTGAACACATCGCGGACCTCTTACGTACTGGGGTGCGTCCAGCCGAGCGGCGACCCAGCCGGAACGCTCAACCAGGGGACAGCGGAGGTAGGCGTGCGCAAGGATTCCGCCGTGGCCGATGAACGCCCGCCGAGGGCACGACATCGCGCGCCGCAGCCTCCTGAGCCCGACGAGGAGCTGATGCGCGCGCTCTACCGCGAGCACGCGGGTCCGCTTCTGGCCTATGTGCTCAGGCTGGTGGCGGGAGACCGGCAGCGCGCCGAAGATGTCGTACAGGAAACGCTCATCCGTGCCTGGAAGAACGCCGGTCAGCTCAACCGAGCGACCGGTTCGGTACGCCCCTGGCTGGTGACGGTCGCCCGGCGCATCGTCATCGACGGCCACCGCAGCCGGCAGGCCCGGCCGCAGGAGGTCGATCCGTCGCCGCTGGAGGTCATCCCCGCGGAGGACGAGATCGACAAGGCGCTGTGGCTGATGACCCTTTCGGACGCGCTCGAGGACCTGACGCCCGCCCACCGCGAGGTGCTGGTGGAGACGTACTTCAAGGGGCGTACGGTCAACGAGGCGGCCGAGACACTCGGTATACCCAGCGGAACGGTGCGCTCACGGGTGTTCTACGCGCTGCGTTCCATGAAGCTGGCGCTGGAGGAGCGGGGGGTGACGGCATGAGTGCCTCGTACGACGACTACGGACCGCATGGGTCCGGTGACGTTCACGAGACGGTCGGTGCCTACGTGCTCGGCGTCCTCGACGACGCCGAGGCGAGCGCCTTCGAAGCGCATCTGGCGGGCTGTGAGCTGTGCGCGCGCCAGCTGGAGGAGTTCGCCGGCATGGAGCCGATGCTCGCCGCGCTCGCGGACATCCCCGAACCGCAGGGCACCCCCGGCAGAGAACGCCTCGGTGCGCAGCTCGGCGCCCGACCGAGCGACCGGCTCGCCGGCCGGCTCTTCGACGAGGTGGCGCAGAGGCGGGCACGCAAGCGCCGCCGCGGGATGTACCTGGTGGCGGCCGCCGCCGCGCTGATCATCGGCGGCCCGCTGACCGTGCTCGCCGTGAACGACGGCGGGACCGACAACGTCGCCGAGGGGGCCCACCCCACCAGCCCCGCCGAGGACGCGTTCTTCAACCACATGGACGAGAAGGTCAGGGCGACCGACCCGGCCACGAAGGTCACCGCCACCATCGGCATGGAGAAGAAGGCCTGGGGCACCCACACCGTCCTGGAGCTGAAGAACGTCAAGGGCCCGCTGAAGTGCTCCCTGATCGCGGTCGGGAAGAACGGCCGGCGCGAGACGGTCACCACCTGGTCCGTCCCGCAGTGGGGTTACGGCATTCCCGGCAGCAAGCACGGGGCGTCGAAGTACCCCCTGTACGTGCACGGGGGCGCCGCGTTCGAGCGCAACGCCATCGACCACTTCGAGGTCGAGACCCTCGACGGCAAACGCCTCGTGGAGGTCGACGCGTAGCCCCGGCAGCCGGATGCGTAGCCTCCCGGGCCTCCCTTCGCGTACCTTTGACGGCTGCCCAGCACGTCAGAAGGGGGCCCGGTGGCCGCTCAGGCTCATCAGCAAACCGCGCTCGACCAGGACCGCGATTCCGTACGGGATCGCGAGATCGGTGTCGAACAGGAACACCTCGACCAGGTGTACCGCCGGCTCGAGGAAAAGATCCACGAGGCCGAGTTCCTGATGAACGACGCGGCCCAGCGGGGGCAGGTCGGCACGCCCGGCGCCCTCGCCGAGCGCGACGCCCAGGTGTTCCGCGCCGGAGTCCACCTCAACCGGCTCAACAACGAGTTCGAGGACTTCCTCTTCGGCCGGATCGACCTGCTGCTCGGCAAGGACGGCAAGAAGGGCCCGGACGGCGCTTACACGGCCGTGGAGCCCGCGGAGGGGTCCGTGCGCGAGGACGCTGACGGGAAGCGGACCGCCGACATCGCCGAGACGCTCCACATCGGCCGGATCGGCGTCCTGGACGCCGACTACTCGCCCCTGGTCATCGACTGGCGCGCGCCGGCCGCCGCGCCCTTCTACCGCTCGACCCCGGTCGATCCGGGACGGGTCGTACGCCGCCGGGTCATCCGCTCCAAGGGCCGCAAGGTGCTCGGCGTCGAGGACGACCTGATGCGCCCGGAGCTCACCGCGCACCTCGACGGCGAGCAGCTGCCCGTCATCGGCGACGGCGCCCTGATGGCCGCCCTCGGCCAGGCCCGCAGCCACACCATGCGCGACATCGTGGCGTCCATCCAGGCCGAGCAGGACCTGGTGATCCGGGCGCCCGCCGCCTCGGTGACGTACGTGGAGGGCGGCCCCGGCACCGGCAAGACCGCCGTCGCCCTGCACCGCGCCGCGTATCTGCTCTACCAGGACCGCCGCCGGTACGCGGGCGGCATCCTGATCGTCTCCCCGACCCCGCTCCTCGTCGCCTACACCGAGGGCGTCCTGCCCTCGCTCGGCGAGGAGGGCCAGGTCGCGATCCGCGCGGTCGGCTCGCTGGCCGACGACGTCTCCGGGGCGCAGGCCACGGTCTACGACTCCCCGGCGGTGGCCCGTGTCAAGGGCTCCTCGCGGATGCTGCGCGTCCTGCGCAAGGCCGCGCGCGGCGCGCTCGAGGCGGGCACGCCCGCGAAGGAGCCGTCGCGGGGCACGGGCCAGCTGGCCTTCGGCGAGGAGCCCGACGACGACGCGGCGGCCCCCGCCGAGCAGCCCACGCGCCTGCGCGTCGTCGCTTTCGGCCGCCGCCTCGAACTGGAGGCCGCCGACCTGGCGAGGATCCGCCAGAACGCGCTGAGCGGCACCGCCCCCGTCAACATGCTCCGCCCGCGCGCCCGCAAGCTCCTCCTGGACGCCCTGTGGTCGCAGTCCGGCGCGGGTACCCGCCACAGCGACCCGGAACTCGCCGCGGAGCTGCGCTCGTCGTTCGACGACGACATCACCTCCGAGGACGACTTCATCCGCTTCCTCGACGCGTGGTGGCCCGAGCTGACCCCGCGCGGGGTCCTCGCCGCGATGGGCGACGAGCGTCGCCTCGGCCGCTGGGCACGCCGGATCCTCAACCCCGGCGAGGTCCGCAAGGTCGCCCGCTCGCTGCGCCGCGACGCCCTGTCGGTGCACGACGTGGCGCTCCTCGACGAGCTGAACGCGGTACTGGGCACCCCCGTACGCCCGAAGAAGAAGCGCGAGTACGACCCCCTGGACCAGCTCACCGGTCTGGAGGAGCTGATGCCCTCGCGCGAGGAGACGCAGCGCGAGCGCGCCGAGCGCCTGGCCCAGGAGCGCACGGAGTACGCGCACGTCATCGTCGACGAGGCGCAGGACCTCACGCCCATGCAGTGGCGGATGGTCGGCCGCCGCGGCCGGCACGCGACCTGGACGGTGGTCGGCGACCCCGCCCAGTCGTCCTGGTCGGACCCCGACGAGGCGGCCGAGGCCCGTGACGAGGCCCTCGGCTCCCGCCCGCGCCGCCGCTTCACGCTCACCGTGAACTACCGCAACCCGGCCGAGATCGCCGAGCTCGCCGCCAAGGTCCTCGCGCTCGCCATGCCGGGCTCCGAGTCCCCTTCGGCGGTCCGCTCGACGGGCGTGCGCCCGCGGTTCGCGGTCGTACGGGACGGCCTCGGGTCCACCGTCCGCGAGGAAGCGGCGCGCCTGCTCGACCAGGTCGACGGCACGGTCGGCGTCGTCGTGGCGATGAACCGGCGGGACGAGGCGGCGCGCTGGCTGGCCGGGCTCGGCGACCGCGTGGTCGCGCTCGGCAGCCTCGAGGCCAAGGGCCTGGAGTACGACGCGACGGTCGTCGTGTCGCCCGCGGAGATCGCCGACGAGTCCCCGGCGGGCCTGCGCGTCCTGTACGTGGCGCTGACCCGCGCCACGCAGCAGCTCACGGTCGTCTCGGGCAGCCGCGACGAGCCCGACGCGGACGGGGTGCCGGACCTGCTGCGTGAATGAGTTCGAGGGATGGGAATTGCCTTACGGGGATCCTTTGTTACCTTGGACGTGGCACCGGCTCGATCCAAGCCCCCGGGCCCAACCTTCGTCGCTACGAGCGACCACTTGCCGCGAGGCGAGCATGGCGGGCCGGTGTCATCAACGTAGGAAGAGGTCCACGTCACCTGACGTGGACCTCTTTCTGTTTCCCAGCACTTCTCGTATGGTGGAAACAACTTTCCGAAAGTGCGCGACCGGGGTGCTGTCCGGGCGGTGAACAAAACGTTCGCAATCCGGGGCGGCTACCACGTACTCAGCGGTAGGTGCGACGATCGGACGGAAAAACAGCAGCAGCCACACGGTGAAAGCAGAGGAAGTCGGCCATGGCAACGGCGCCCAGCGTCTCCTACTCGATGACGGTCCGCCTTGAGGTGCCCGCCAGCGGAACAGCGGTATCCCAACTCACGACGGCCGTGGAGTCCCACGGAGGCTCGGTGACCGGTCTCGACGTGACGGCGTCCGGCCACGAGAAACTCCGTATCGACGTCACGATCGCCGCGAGCTCCACCTCTCACGCCGACGAGATCGTCGAGGGCCTGAACGGCATCGAGGGCGTCGTCCTCGGCAAGGTCTCCGACCGTACGTTCCTGATGCACCTCGGCGGCAAGATCGAGATGCAGTCGAAGCATCCCATCCGCAACCGTGACGACCTGTCCATGATCTACACGCCGGGTGTGGCCCGCGTGTGCATGGCGATCGCCGAGAACCCCGAGGACGCCCGGCGTCTGACGATCAAGCGGAACACCGTTGCGGTCGTGACGGACGGCTCCGCCGTGCTCGGCCTCGGCAACATCGGCCCGATGGCCGCCATGCCGGTCATGGAGGGCAAGGCGGCCCTCTTCAAGCGCTTCGCCGACATCGATGCCTGGCCGATCTGCCTGGACACCCAGGACACCGACGCGATCGTCGAGATCGTCAAGGCCATCGCCCCCGGCTTCGCGGGCATCAACCTCGAGGACATCTCCGCGCCGCGCTGCTTCGAGATCGAGGCCCGCCTGCGCGAGGCCCTCGACATCCCGGTCTTCCACGACGACCAGCACGGCACGGCCATCGTCGTCCTCGCCGCCCTGACGAACGCCCTGCGTGTCGCGGGTAAGGCCATCGGCGACATCCGCGTCGTCATGTCCGGTGCGGGTGCGGCCGGCACGGCGATTCTCAAGCTCCTGATCGCGGCCGGCGTCAAGAACGCGGTCGTCGCCGACATCCACGGTGTCGTCCACGCGGACCGCGCGGACCTCGTCGACGCGAAGGCCGATTCGCCGCTGCGCTGGATCGCCGACAACACCAACCCCGAGGGCCTCACGGGCACGCTCAAGGAGGCCGTGCGCGGCGCCGACGTGTTCATCGGGGTCTCCGCTCCGAACGTGCTCGACGGGGACGACGTGGCGGCCATGGCCGAGGGTGCGATCGTGTTCGCGCTCGCGAACCCCGACCCCGAGGTCGACCCCGCAATCGCCCGTCAGACGGCGGCAGTTGTGGCCACGGGCCGCTCGGACTTCCCGAACCAGATCAACAACGTCCTCGTGTTCCCGGGCGTCTTCCGTGGCCTCCTCGACGCCCAGTCGCGTACGGTCAACACGGAGATGATGCTGGCCGCCGCGGCCGCCCTGGCGGACGTGGTGAGCGAGGACGAGCTCAACCCCAACTACATCATTCCGAGCGTCTTCAACGACAAGGTCGCGGGCGCCGTCGCCGGAGCGGTGCGTAACGCCGCGAAGGCCGCCGGCGTTGCTGTGACAGGCGCCACGGCCTCCTGAGGCCCGGCGCGTCGCGGAATGCGGGGCCCCTGGCTGCCCTCTAGGGTGGCCGGGAAGCACGGCCCCGACCCCGCCCCAGTCCGGGACGGCGACGCATTTCGGTGACCCCCGAGGGCGCCGGATTGGCTTTCCCGCCGCTGGTGGGGGCAGGATGCGTCTTCGGGCGCGAGGGTCTGAAGACGGACCCGGGTCCGGGGCCTGACCGAGGACCCTGGCAGCATCGGCTTCGCTGTGCCCAACATGCGGCTCCGCCGCGTGGCACGCCTCAACGGCAAGAAGAACACGGGAGTACAAACATGAACCGCAGTGAGCTGGTGGCCGCGCTGGCCGACCGCGCCGAGGTGACCCGCAAGGACGCCGACGCCGTGCTGGCCGCGTTCGCCGAGACGGTCGGCGAGATCGTTGCCAAGGGCGACGAGAAGGTCACCATCCCCGGCTTCCTGACCTTCGAGCGCACGCACCGTGCCGCTCGCACCGCCCGCAACCCGCAGACCGGCGAGCCGATCAACATCCCGGCCGGTTTCAGCGTGAAGGTGTCCGCGGGCTCCAAGCTCAAGGAAGCCGCCAAGGGCAAGTAAGCGCCTGTCAGGCAAGCGCGAGGGGCGGTACCCGGGGATTCCCGGGTACCGCCCCTCGTGGCGTTCTGTGTGAGCGTCTGCGGGCTTCGTCGTGGCCGGTCGCGCAGTTCCGCGGGGAACTGCGCGACCAGCCCCCACCGGGGGCCGCAGACGAATACCGCCCAGCTCGGCGCTAGCCGAGCGCCTTGCCCGGGAGCTCGACCTTCGCGCCGAGTTCCACCAGCTTTTCCATGAAGTTCTCGTAGCCGCGGTTGATCAGGTCGATGCCGTGGACACGGCTCGTGCCCTGGGCGGCCAGTGCGGCGATCAGGTACGAGAAGCCGCCGCGCAGGTCGGGGATGACCAGATCGGCGCCCTGGAGCTTCGTCGGGCCCGACACGACCGCGGAGTGCAGGAAGTTGCGCTGGCCGAAGCGGCAGTCCGAGCCGCCCAGGCACTCGCGGTAGAGCTGGATGTGCGCGCCCATCTGGTTCAGCGCGGACGTGAAGCCCAGCCGGGACTCGTAGACCGTCTCGTGGACGATGGACAGGCCCGAGGCCTGCGTCAGGGCCACGACGAGCGGCTGCTGCCAGTCGGTCTGGAAGCCGGGGTGGACGTCCGTCTCCAGGGCGATCGACTTCAGCGAGCCGCCCGGGTGCCAGAAGCGGATGCCCTCGTCGTCGATCTCGAAGGCGCCGCCGACCTTGCGGTAGGTGTTCAGGAACGTCATCATCGAGCGCTGCTGGGCGCCGCGGACGTAGATGTTGCCCTCGGTCGCCAGCGCGGCCGACGCCCACGACGCGGCCTCCAGGCGGTCCGAGAGGGCGCGGTGCGTGTAGCCGCCGAGCTTGTCGACACCCGTGACCCGGATGGTCCGGTCGGTGTCCATGGCGATGATCGCGCCCATCTTCTGCAGGACGCAGATGAGGTCCTCGATCTCGGGCTCCACGGCCGCGTTCGAGAGTTCGGTCACACCCTCGGCCAGCACGGCCGTCAGGAGGACCTGCTCGGTCGCGCCGACCGACGGGTACGGCAGCCGGATCTTCGTGCCGCGCAGCCGCTGCGGGGCCTCCAGGTACTGGCCGTCCGCCCGCTTCTCGATGGTCGCGCCGAACTGGCGGAGCACCTCGAAGTGGAAGTCGATCGGCCGGCCGCCGATGTCGCAGCCGCCGAGACCCGGGATGAACGCGTGGCCGAGCCGGTGCAGGAGCGGCCCGCACAGCAGGATCGGAATGCGCGAGGAGCCCGCGTGCGCGTCGATGTCGGCGACGTTGGCGCTCTCCACGTGCGACGGGTCCATGATCAGCTCGCCGGGTTCCTCACCCGGGCGGACCGTCACGCCGTGCAGCTGGAGGAGGCCGCGTACGACCCGGACGTCACGGATGTCCGGGACGTTGCGCAGCCGGCTCGGCTCGCTGCCGAGCAGCGCGGCGACCATGGCCTTGGGCACGAGGTTCTTCGCGCCGCGGACACGGATCTCGCCCTCCAGCGGGGTTCCGCCGTGGACAAGCAGTACATCGTCGGTGACGGTCATGAATCTCGCGTTCCGATGAGATGGACAGGACAGATGGACAGGCCCGCAGGGCGGAGCCGTCGGGCGAGGCCTTTCGGGCCGGGCCGCTGGGCGGGCCAAGGCATAAGCGTAAGGGCCGCCTACCCCCCTTCCGTAAGCCCAAGTGCGCAGGGAGGACGTCATGACTTCGCTACAACACGAAATGTCGCTAAACGGGCGCGGAGGGTCACCTTCCGGAGGCGGTTCACGGCGCACACCCGGGGCGCGCGAGGCGTCTCTGAGCTGGGCGCACCCGGGAAGGGGCATTGACTCCCCGCTCGGCGGCAAGATGCGGGATCATGTCTGGCATGACCGAGGTGTCCTCGCTCACAGGGCGGCTGCTCGTGGCCACACCCGCCCTCGCGGACCCGAACTTCGACCGGGCGGTCGTGCTGCTCCTCGACCACGACGAGGAGGGCTCGCTCGGCGTCGTCCTCAACCGGCCCACGCCGGTCGGGGTCGGGGACATCCTGGAGGGCTGGGGCGAGCTCGCCGGGGATCCGGGGGTCGTCTTCCAGGGCGGCCCGGTCTCGCTCGACTCGGCGCTCGGCGTCGCGGTGATCCCCGGCGACGAAGGGCCCCTCGGCTGGCGCCGCGTCCACGGCGCGATCGGCCTGGTCGACCTGGAGGCCCCTCCCGAGCTGCTCGCCTCCGCCCTCGGATCCCTGCGGATCTTCGCGGGGTACGCCGGCTGGGGCCCGCGCCAGCTGGAGTCCGAGCTGACGGACGGCGCCTGGTACGTCGTCGAGTCGGAGCCGGGCGACGTCTCGTCGACGGACCCCGAAGGGCTGTGGCGCGCGGTGCTGCGCCGCCAGCGCAGCGACCTGGCGATGGTGGCGACCTACCCGGACGATCCGTCGCTCAACTGAGGCCGCCGGCCGGTGCCGTGACCGGCGGAAACCGGGCGTGCGGGCCCTTCACCCCGAGGCCGCTGCCCCTTCTCCCGGCGCTTAAGTACCCTTGGCCTTTATGAGCACTCTTGAGCCCGAGCGCGGGACAGGTACGGGGACCCTCGTAGAGCCGACGCCGCAGACGTCGCACGGTGACGGCGACCACGAGCGCTACGCCCACTATGTCCAGAAGGACAAGATCATGGCGAGCGCCCTCGAGGGGACGCCGGTCGTCGCGCTCTGCGGCAAGGTCTGGGTGCCGGGCCGGGACCCGAAGAAGTACCCCGTGTGTCCCATGTGCAAGGAGATCTACGAGTCCATGGGCGCCGGCGGCGACAAGGACAAGGGCGGCAAGGACAAGAAGTAGAGGCAGGAGCGAGAGGGCGGGAAGCGGCGGTTCGCGTCGCCGCGGAAGGTTCCTGAGGCTGCTGCGAAAGGCCCCCGAGGTGCGCATCTGTCGCGCCATGGGGGCCTTTGTGCTGCCTGCGCGACCGTTGCGCTCAGTGGTCTGGACCTCCTAGCCTCCTCTGTGTTGTGCACAGCAAAACCGCCATTGCGTATGTTGCAACGACACTTCGGAGGCTGCCCCATGAAGCTCCCCGTCCGAATGGCCTTGCCCCTGGCCGCACTTGCCCTCGCCACCGCCTGCGCCCCCGGGACCTCGGACAACGGCTCCGCCGGGGACGACAAGAGCGGGACCCTGCGTGTCTGGCTCTTCCAGGAGGTCAACAACCAGCCGAAGCAGAAGGTCGTCGACGCGGCCGTCGCCGCCTTCGAGAAGGACCACAAGGGCGCCGACGTCAAGGTCGAGTACATACCCGTCGAGACCCGCGCCGAGAAGATCAAGGCCGCTTTCAACGACCCGAAGAGCGCCCCCGACGTCATCGAGTACGGCAACACCGACACCGCCGGATACGTCAAGGACGGCGGCCTCGCCGACGTGACCAAGGAGTTCGGCGCCTGGTCCGAGGCCAAGGACACCGACCCGACGGCCGAGGAGTCCGTGACCGTCGGCGGAAAGATCTACGGCGCCCCCTACTTCGTCGGCGTGCGCGCCCTCTACTACCGCACCGACGTCTTCAAGGACCTCAAGCTCGGCGTCCCGACGACACAGGCCCAGCTCGCCGCCACGGCACGGAAGATCCACAAGGCCAGGCCGGACCTGTACGGCTTCGCGGTCGGCGGCGCGTACACGTACGGCGCGATGCCGTTCATCTGGTCCCAGGGCGGCGAACTCGCCGAGAAGAAGGGCGGATCCTACGAGTCGGCCATCGACAGCCCGGCCGCGCGCAAGGGCATCGAGGCCTACACGTCCCTCTTCGGCGGCGACAACTGTCCCGCGGCCAAGTGCGCCGGCATGGGCGGCAACGACACCGTCACCGCCTTCGCCTCCGGCAAGGCCGGCATGGCCATCGGCGGCGACTTCAGTCACCAGGCCATGGAGGACGGCAAGGTCAAGGGCAAGTACGCCGTCGTGCCGCTGCCCGGCGCGGACAAGGGCGACATCGCGCCGGCCTTCGCGGGCGGCAACAACATCGGCGTCCTCAGGAGCACCTCGCACCGCACGCTCGCCGTCGACCTCATGAAGAGCCTCGCCTCGAAGAAGACGCAGGGCGAACTCTTCGACGCGATGGGCTTCCTGCCCACGTACACGGACGTCCGCGAGAGCGTCGCGAAGAAGGAGCCCTTCGTCGCGCCCTTCATCAAGACCCTCGGCGCCGGCGCCAGGTTCGTGCCCGCCTCGCCCGCGTGGGGCCAGATAGACGCCTCGCTCGTCCTGCCGACCATGTTCCAGGAGATCGTCAGCGGACGTAAGGACGTGGCGACGGCCTCGCGGGACGCGGCGAAGAAGATGGACGCCGCCTTCCGCACCGCGGGCTGACCGCGTGGCCACCACCACCGCCCGCCGCACCGGCGCCTGGACCCCCTGGCTCTATCTCGCCCCCGCCCTGCTCCTCCTCGGCGGGCTCCTCGTCTACCCCGTCTGCCAACTCGGCCTGATCTCGTTCCTCGAATACACCCAGGCCCAGGTCAGCGGCGGCGAACCGACCACGTTCCAGGGGCTCGGGAACTACGCGACGCTCTTCGCCGACGAGCAGTTCCGGCAGGTGCTGCTCGCCACGGTCCTGTTCGCCGCCGTGTGCGTCGTCTCCACCCTCGCCGTCGGCTGCGCCCTCGCCGTCCTGCTCACCCGCGTACGCGCCCTGCCCCGGCTCGCCCTGATGCTGGCCGCGCTCGGCGCCTGGGCGACCCCCGCCGTCACCGGCTCCACGGTCTGGATGTTCCTCTTCGACCCGGACTTCGGCCCGGTCAACCGGGTGTTGGGGCTCGGCGACTTCTCGTGGACGTACGGCCGCTACAGCGCCTTCGCACTCGTCCTGCTCGAAGTGGTGTGGTGCTCCTTCCCGTTCGTGATGGTCACCGTGTACGCGGGCATCAGGGCGGTCCCGGAGGAGGTCGTCGAGGCGGCGGCCCTCGACGGGGCCTCGCAGTGGCGGATCTGGCGCTCGGTGCTCGCGCCGATGCTGCGGCCGATCCTCCTCGTCGTCACCGTCCAGTCGGTCATCTGGGACTTCAAGGTGTTCACCCAGATCTACGTCATGACCAACGGCGGCGGCATCGCGGGCCAGAACCTCGTGCTCAACGTGTACGCGTACCAGAAGGCCTTCGCGTCGAGCCAGTACAGCCTCGGCTCGGCGATCGGCGTCGTCATGCTGCTGATCCTGCTCGCCGTCACGCTCGGCTACCTGCGGATCCTGCGCCGCAGAGGGGAGGAGCTGTGAGCTCCGTACGCGCTGCGAGTCCCGTGCGCGCTGTGAGGTCCGTACGGGTCCGGGTGAGGGTGCGGCGGCCGTGGCGGCTCGCTGCCGAGGCGTCCGCTCTCCTGATCGCTCTCGTCGTCGCCTTCCCCCTCTACTGGATGGTGCTCGGCGCCTTCAAGCCGGCCGGGGAGATCGAGTCGGCCGAGCCGAGGCCCTGGACGCTCGCGCCGTCCCTCGACTCCTTCCGGCGCGTCTTCCAACAGCAGGAATTCGGCCGGTACTTCCTCAACAGCCTGATCGTCGCGGGCACCGTCGTCGTGCTCTCCGCCCTCGTCGCATTCCTCGCGGCGACCGCGGTGACAAGGTTCCGGTTCAGGTTCCGCACGACGCTTCTCATCATGTTCCTGGTGGCGCAGATGGTGCCCGTCGAGGCCCTCACCATTCCGCTCTTCTTCCTCATGCGGGATTTCGGGCAGCTCAACACGCTGGGCTCACTGATCCTGCCGCACCTGGCGTTCTCGCTGCCGTTCGCCGTGTGGATGCTCCGGGGCTTTGTGAAGGCCGTCCCTGAAGCGCTCGAGGAGGCGGCGTACATCGACGGCGCGAGCCGCACCAGGTTCCTCTGGCAGATCCTTTTCCCGCTGGTCTTTCCCGGTCTCGTGGCGACCAGCGTGTTCTCGTTCATCTCCACCTGGAACGACTTCCTGTTCGCGAAGTCCTTCATCATCAGCGACACCTCGCAGTCGACCCTGCCCATGGCCCTGCTCGTCTTCTTCAAACCCGATGAGAACGACTGGGGCGGCATCATGGCGGCGTCGACGGTAATGACCATTCCGGTACTGGTCTTCTTCGTACTCGTACAGCGGCGCCTGGTGTCCGGGCTCGGCGGCGCGGTTAAGGACTGATGTCAGTGACCTCGGCAGATCTCATTCCCGCACCCCGCCGGACGGCGCCCGGCGACGGCCTCCACGAACTCGGCGACACCACCACGATCGACGCCGGCGCGGGCACCGAGGGCGTCGCCCGCTGGCTGCGCTCCACCGTCGGAGCGGCCACCGGCCTCGCCCTGAACGACGCCGGCACCGGCGTCGACCTGCGTGACGGCGACACCCGTATCGAGCTGCGCATCGACACGGAACTCGGCCCGGAGGCCTACCGGATGAGTGTCGGCCGGCGGGCGGTCCGTATCGAGGGCGGCAGCGCGGCCGGTGTCTTCTGGGGAGCCCAGACGTTCCGTCAGCTCCTCGGCCCCGACGCGTTCCGGCGCGCGCCCGTCGGTCCGGGCCGCACATGGACGGTCCCCACCGGCACCGTCGAGGACGCCCCCCGCTTCGCCTGGCGCGGCCTGATGCTCGACGTGTCACGCCACTTCATGCCCAAGGACGGCGTCCTGCGCTATCTCGACCTGCTCGCCGCGCACAAACTGAACGTCTTCCACTTCCACCTCACCGACGACCAGGGATGGCGCGTCGAGATCAAGCGCCATCCCAGGCTCACGGAGCACGGAGCCTGGCGCGCACGCACGAAATTCGGCCACCGCGCCTCACCTTTGTGGGACGACCGTCCGCACGGCGGCTTCTACACGCAGGACGACATCCGCGAGATCGTCGCGTACGCCGCCCAGCGGCATATCCGCGTCGTCCCCGAGATCGATGTCCCGGGCCACTCCCAGGCGGCCATCGCGGCCTATCCGGAACTCGGCAACACGGACGTCGTCGACACCGCCTCGCTCACCGTCTGGGACAACTGGGGAGTAACCCCGAACGTACTCGCGCCGACCGACCACACCCTGCGCTTCTACGAGGGCGTATTCGAGGAACTCCTCGGCCTCTTCCCCGCCGACGTCTCGCCGTTCATTCACATCGGCGGCGACGAGTGCCCCAAGGACCAGTGGAAGCAGTCGCCCGCCGCGCAGGCCCGGATCGCCGAACTCGGCCTGAAGGACGAGGAGGAGCTGCAGTCCTGGTTCATCCGGCACTTCGACACCTGGCTCACCGAACGCGGCCGCCGCCTGATCGGCTGGGACGAGATCCTGGAGGGCGGCCTCGCGCCCGGCGCCGCCGTGTCGTCCTGGCGCGGCTACCAGGGCGGCATCACCGCGGCCCGCGCCGGACACGACGTCGTCATGTGCCCCGAGCAGCAGGTGTACCTGGACCACCGTCAGGCGCCGGGCGACGACGAGCCGATGCCCATCGGATACGTCCGCACGCTGGAGGACGTCTACCGCTTCGAGCCCGTCCCCCCGCAGCTCACCGAGGACGAGGCGCGGCACGTCCTCGGCACCCAGGCCAACGTGTGGACCGAGGTGATGGAGAGCCAGGAGCGCGTCGACTACCAGGTGTTCCCACGCCTGGCCGCGTTCGCCGAGGTCGCCTGGAGCGCCCTGCCCGCACCCGCCGAGCGCGACTACGCGGACTTCCGGCGCCGCATGACCGCCCACTACGCCCGCCTCGACGCCCTCGGCGTCGGCTACCGCCCGCCCACGGGCCCCCTTCCGTGGCAGCAGCGACCGGGTGTGCTCGGACGCCCGATCGAGGGGGCGCCCCCGAACGTGTGAGACGCCCGCCGTACGCGTGCCCCGGGGCTCCGGCCCTGGGACCGTGGGACCGCACGAAAAAGCCTTACAAAAATCACCGAAGAGTGGCAATGGGCGCCGACCGGTGACCAGGGGCGAAAACGACCCATCTCCCTGGTCCCCGGGGCGAAAGCCTCCTAGCGGACCCCCTCGCCGGGCCCCCGGGAAGATGTGCCAGAGTTGCCACGTCCGGCCTGTCAGCACGTACCGTACGGCGGAACAGGCGTAACGGCGCGAACGACGGTTCACCAGCCGAAGCCGCCGGGCGAAGTGCCGGACATCGGGAAGGGGCAGCCGGTTTGACCACGCACGCAACGCAGGCCGTGACGCTCCCGGGCTCGCTGGACGAGGCCGTGGCAGCACTCTCCGCCATGCCCGCCGCGGTCCCGGTCGCGGGCGGCACCGATCTGATGGCCTCGGTCAACGCCGGACTGCTGCGCCCCGCCGCCCTCGTCGGCCTCGGCCGCATCAGCGAGATCCGCGGCTGGCAGTACCAGGACGGTCACGCCCTGCTCGGCGCCGGCCTCACCCACGCCCGCATCGGACGCCCCGACTTTGCCGCCCTGATCCCCGCCCTCGCGGCCGCGGCCCGCGCCGCCGGACCGCCCCAGATCCGTAACGCGGGCACCCTCGGCGGCAACATCGCCTCCGCCGCCGCGACCGGCGACACCCTGCCGGTCCTGGCCGCCCTCGAAGCGACCCTCATCATCGCGGGCCCCGGCGGCGCGCGGCGCGAGGTCCCCGTCTCCCACCTGCTCGCGGGCATGGAGATGCTCAGCCCCGGCGAGCTCATCGGCTTCGTACGCGTGCCGCTCCTGCACGCCCCGCAGACCTTCCTCAAGGCCACCGGCCGCACCGGCCCCGGCCGCGCCCTCGCGTCCGTCGCGCTCGTCCTCGACCCCGCGAGGCGCGGCGTACGGTGCGCGGTCGGCGCCGTCGCGCCCATGCCGCTGCGGCCCCTGGAGGCCGAGCAGTGGGTGGCCTCGCTCATCGACTGGGACGGCGAGCGGATGCTCGTGCCCGAGGCGCTGACCGCGTTCGGCGAGTACGTCGCCGCGGCCTGCATCCCCGACGCCGCCCCGGCGCCGGACGGCACCCAGGAACAGCTGCCGCCCGCCGTACTGCACCTGCGGCGCACGGTCGCCGCGCTGGCCCGACGTGCACTTGGGAGGGCGCTGTCGTGACTGACGAGCACAACCACGGTGGCCACCAGGGCGGCGGCTGGGAGCCGCTGCCCCAGGGCGACTACGACGCGGACGCCACCGCCTTCGTGCAGCTCCCCGAGGGCGGCCTCCCCGACGTGCCGCTGGCCGCGCCGGGACACGGCTACGTGCCGCCGCAGATCACCATCGCGCCCGGCGGCCCCGCGGCCACGGACCCGGCGGCGACGGGCGTGTGGGTGCTGCCGCCCGACCTGACGGGCGCGCAGGCGGCGCCCACGGGGGCGGCTACGGGTGAGGTGCACTGGCCCGAACCTGCCGAACACGCGGAACACGCGGAACGCATCGAGCCGGCGGCTCCGGAGGCGATGCCTTCGTACGGCCACGGGGCCGGGGCGACCGGGCAGTGGAACTTCTCGGACGTCGAGCAGCCGCCCGCCCACGAGCATCCGGTGGCCGAACCTGCGAGGCAGGCCGAACCGGCGGGGCAGGCCGGGCAGACCGGGCAGTGGTCGATCCCGGTGATCGCCGAGGGGGATCTTCCGGACGAGTCGGGCGAGTTCACCACGTCGTCCCTCGCCGCGCAGTGGGGCCGGACGCCTCCGGCGACGCTGCCGGGGGGCGCGGTCGCGCCCTGGGCGGCGGAGGAATGGGCGCGGGAGCCGGCGGGGGAGCCTGAGCCCGAGTTCGCGCCGGAGCCGGAGCCGGCACAGGGGAACGCAGACGACGTACGCGACGTACACGGCGAAACCGAGCCGGTCGGGACCGTGGCCGACGAGGCGCACGCGTTCGCGGACGTGGCTGCCGAGCCGGCGGAGGGGCCGGTGCGGATGCCGGCCGCCGAGGCTTCCGAGCTCCGTGAGGTCCAGGAGGCTCCTGAGGCCGACGAGGGTCCCGAGACCCCTGAGGCCGCCGAAGCCCCTGCCCCCGAGGACGCCACCCCCGACGAGCCCGACCCCGACGCCGTGGTCGCCCCTCTCCACGACGACCACCCCCTCGCCTCCTACGTCCTGCGGGTCAACGGCACCGACCGCCCCGTCACCGGCGCCTGGATCGGCGAGTCCCTGCTCTACGTCCTGCGCGAACGCCTCGGCCTCGCCGGGGCCAAGGACGGCTGCTCGCAGGGCGAGTGCGGCGCCTGCAACGTGCAGGTCGACGGCCGCCTCGTAGCCTCCTGCCTCGTGCCCGGCGCCACCGCGGCCGGCAGCGAAGTACGCACCGTGGAGGGCCTGGCCGCCGACGGACAGCCCTCCGACGTGCAGCGCGCCCTCGCCGGCGGCTGCGCCGTCCAGTGCGGGTTCTGCGTGCCCGGCATGGCGATGACGGTGCACGACCTCCTTGAGGGCAACCCGGCCCCCACCGAGCTGGAGACCCGGCAGGCGCTGTGCGGCAACCTGTGCCGCTGTTCCGGCTACCGCGGGATCCTGGACGCCGTACAGCAGGTCGTCACGGAACGCGAGGCGACGGCGACGGCCGCGGCCGCCGAGACGGACTCGACGGGCCCGGCCGCCTTTGCGGGTGACGCCGGGGGCGCAGCCCGTATCCCGCACCAGGCGGGACCCAGCGCGACCGAAGGTATTCAGGACGGAGGCCTGGCGTGAGTGACGAAGCAGCAGCCACCGCGCCCGCGGCCCCCGTGGCCGAGCCGCTGCCGCACGGCCTCGGGGCCTCCCTGGCGGCCGCCGAGGCGCGCGCCAAGACGGAGGGCACCTTCCCGTACGCGGCCGACCTGTGGGCCGAGGGCCTGCTGTGGGCGGCCGTCCTGCGCTCCCCGCACCCGCACGCGCGGATCCTCTCCATCGACACGACCCACGCGCGGGAGATGCCCGGTGTACGGGCGGTCATCACGCACGAGGACGTCCCCGGAGCGCCCCTGCCCGGCCACCGCGCCGCGGACCGCCCGGTGTTCGCCTCCGACGTCGTACGCCATCACGGCGAGGCCATCGCCGCCGTCGCCGCCGACCACCCGGACACCGCGCGCATGGCGGCCGCGGCCGTCATCGTCGAGTACGAGCTGCTCGAACCGGTCACCGACCCCGAGCAGTCCTTCGCCGCCGAGCCCCTGCACCCCGACGGCAACCTCATCCGCCACATCCCCCTGCGCCACGGCGACCAGGACGCGGTCGGCGAAATCGTTGTCGAGGGCCAGTACCGCATCGGCCGCCAGGACCCGGCCCCCATCGGCGCCGAGGCCGGCCTCGCCGTCCCGCGGCCCGACGGGGGAGTGGAGCTCTACATCGCCTCCACCGACCCGCACGGCGACCGCGACCTCGCCGCCGCCCGCTACGGCCTCGAACCCGAGCGCGTGAAGGTCGTCGTCACGGGCGTGCCCGGCGCGACCGGCGACCGCGAGGACCAGAGCTTCCAACTCCCGCTCGGACTACTCGCGTTGAGGACCGGCTGCCCGGTCAAACTCACCGCTACGCGCGAGGAGTCCTTCCTCGGCCACACCCACCGCCACCCCACCCTCCTGCGCTACCGCCACCACGCGGACGCCGAGGGCAAGCTGGTCAAGGTCGAGGCGCAGATCCTCCTCGACGCGGGCGCGTACGCCGACACGTCCTCGGAGGCGCTCGCCGCCGCGGTCTCCTTCGCCTGCGGCCCGTACGTCGTCCCGCACGCCTTCATCGAGGGCTGGGCGGTACGTACGAACAACCCGCCGTCCGGCCACGTACGCGGAGAGGGTGCCCTCCAGGTCTGCGCCGCGTACGAGGCGCAGATGGACAAGCTGGCGAAGAAGCTCGGCATCGACCCGGCGGAGCTGCGCCTGCGCAACGCCATGGCTACGGGCGACGTGCTCCCGACCGGACAGACGGTGACGTGCCCGGCGCCGGTCGCCGAACTCCTTGGCGCGGTGCGGGACTTCCCGCTCCCGGAGCTCCCCAGGGACACCCCCGAGGACCAGTGGCTGCTGCCCGGCGGCCCCGAGGGCGCGGGCGAGCCGGGTGCGGTGCGCCGCGGCGTCGGCTACGGCATCGGGATGGTGCACATGCTCGGCGCGGAAGGCACCGACGAGGTGTCGACGGCGACGGTGAAGGTCCACGACGGCGTGGCGACGGTCATCTGCGCGGCGGTCGAAACCGGCCAGGGCTTCACGACCCTGGCCCGCCAGATCGTCCAGGACACCCTCGGCATCGACGAGGTCCAGGTCGCCCCCGTCGACACGGACCAGCCGCCGGCGGGCCCGGGTTGCCGGGGCCGCCACACGTGGGTCTCCGGCGGAGCGGTGGAACGGGCGGCGAAAATGGTCCGCACCCAACTCCTCCAGCCCCTCGCCCACAAGTTCGGCATGTCCACGGAGCTGCTCCAGATCGCCGACGGCAAGATCACGTCGTACGACGGAGTCCTCTCGACGACGGTCACCGAGGCCATGGACGGCAAGGAACTGTGGGCCACGGCCCAGTGCCGCCCGCACCCCACCGAACCCCTCGACGCCGACGGCCAGGGCGACGCCTTCGTGGGCCTCGCGTTCTGCGCGATCCGCGCGGTGGTCGACGTGGACATCGAACTCGGTTCGGTACGGGTGGTGGAGCTCGCGGTAGCCCAGGACGTGGGCCGGGTCCTCAACCCCGCCCAGCTGGCGGCCCGTATCGAAGCGGGCGTCACGCAGGGCGTGGGCGCGGCCCTCACGGAGAACCTCCGCACCCCCAGGGGCCTGGTCCGCCACCCCGACTTCACGGGCTACGCACTCCCGACGTCCCTGGACGCCCCCGACATCCGCATCGTGAAACTGGTCGAGGAACGGGACGTAGTGGCCCCCTTCGGAGCGAAGGCGGCCAGCGCGGTCCCGGTGGTCGCGTCCCCGGCGGCGGTGGCCTCAGCGGTCCGCGCGGCCACGGGCCGCCCGGTGAACCGTCTGCCGATCCGGCCGCAGGCGGCGGTGGTGACGAAGGCGTCCGCTCCGGCGATGGCGTCGTCAACGGAGTGAATCTCCAAGCCCCCATTGCCCGTTGCAACTTGTGACGTGACGTGTCGTTGTGTGACGCGATGTCGATGGACTCTGCAACGGGCGGCGTGTGAACTGACAGTGCGTTTGGCTAGAGTTGTTGTCGAGACTTCGTAGACGAGGGCGCCGGCCGATGACCTTCGGCGGACGACACGACGGGACGAGCGGTCTGAACGACGCCGGCCGCCGCCGCTCGACGAGCGGTCTGTACGGGACACGGGGACGCGGGGAACGGGGAGGACGCGATGGCAGAGGCAGCGGACAAGGGCGGCGGCAGCGAGTCGCCGTGGGCCTTCTTCGGCGTACTCGGAGCGGTGGGGGCTGCGCAGGCGGCGGTGGGTGACATCGTCACCGAGCTGGAGTCGTTCACCAAGTTCCAGCAGCGGGTTGATCAGCTCATCAAGGACCTCAGCGGGTCGGACGCGGGACCGAAGAAGATCGGCCAGGAACCGCTCAGCCGCCATCAGTTCGGGGGCGGCGCGGGCGGTTGGGGCGACGCCGCCGGTCTGTTCACGTCGTACCAGACAGTACTCACGCAGCTGGAGAACCTGTCGAAGGTCCTGTCCGACTCCATCGAGGGCATGGGGATCGCGGTGCTCGCTTCCCACAAGGGCTACTCGAACATCGACACCGACATCCGCGACCGGATGGCAGCGATCGCGGCGGAGACGAAGGACCACTACGGGGGCGATTACGACCCGGAGAAGTCCAAGCTGTGGCATCAGGGGGAGGGGCCGAAAATGGATGACATCGGCAAGGAAGATGCCGAGGGCACCAAGAGCAAGCCGGATGAGCCCGCTTCTTCGTCGTCGCCGAAGCCCGAGGCGACCCCCAGTGCCGGTAACAAGCATGGAGCGGCCTGATGGCACGAGACCCGTTCGACGGCATGAGCCACGAAGCGATGCTCGACTGGCTCGATCAAGCGAACTCAGGATCGGTGCAGGCCGCTGCTGAAAAGCTCAAGGCAGCGGCCAAAGAGATCCACTCGATCGCTGAGGACCTGAAGGTTCGCCCCCAGTGGGTGAAGTGGAAGGGTGAGGGCGCGGAGGCATTTCGCACCTGGTCGGGAGATTTGGCCAATGCGACCTTGGCGCTGGGCGATTTCAGCCAGGATTCAGCGAAATGGCTGACTCGCGCATCGGAAGCGATCGGTACCGCGCAGGCCTCCATCCCGCGTGACAAGGCGAGCGCCAAGGCGAACCTGGACGCCGCAACCGCTGCTCACAACGACCCGGACGCCGCAGCCGTCGCGCGCAAGTCGTCGAGCGAACTGCAGGCGATCGCGGCGGACAAGGAGAAGGTGCGGCAGGAAGCCGCCGGCGAGATGCGGAAGCTGGGGCAAGCGTATTCGCTGTCCTCTACGCAGATGGATGCCTTGCCGAGGCCGAAGTTCCCGCCGCCGCCTATGGCGTTTGTGCCGGAGGTTAGCCAGCGTGACAGTACGGAGGGGTACGGAGGAGCGGCCCGTCGGACGGCCCCTGTAACCGGAACTGTGGTGCCAGACGCGGTAGTTAGGCCGGGCGTGACCCCGGTGCGCCGAGGCTCTGTCACGCCAGAGCAGCCCACCCCGGTCATCGACGAGCGTCCAACGCATATGGGCATCGACTCGGTCGGTACGCTCCCCGACGTCAAACCGCCGGTGACGCCTCCGGGCCCGGCGCAGCCCGGACCGAGCGTGATGGGGCCCAACGTCACCCCGCCGCTGGTCACTGGTCCCGTCATTCCTGTCTCGCCCGCGTACGGAAGCAACCGAGGCCAAGGCCCCCTCACCGGGCGTGGCACCGGACCTACGGCGCGTGGGATCTCGCCGAACGCCAAGGGAACTGTGCGACCCGGAGGCATGCCTTCGGAGAACGCCTTGGGTCGCCCATCGACGCCTGGCGCGCGTGGTCCGATGATGCCGGGCCAGAACGCCACCTCCACGGGACGGACCGGCACTCCGAGCGGCCGCTTGCCGACCAATAACGGTGTGATGGGAGGCCGACCCCAACCAGTAACGGGTCAGCCTGCGAAGGGAATTCCCCGCGGCAACGTGATTGGGACTGAGGGCGTAGCCAACAGCCGGAACGCCACAGGGCAGGGTCCGACGGGTGCCAAGCCGACCACCATCGGCGCGAGCGGGAACCCCCAGGGGACTGCTGCGGGCCGCAGGGTGGCTGGAGCGACTGGCGAGAACGGCGGCATCGTGGGCGGTCGTCCACAGCAGCCAGGCCGTGCGAACAGTCGTGCTTTCAGTTCGGGTGGCTCAGGCCTGGTACGCGGCCAGGGGCCTGCTGCCGGCGCTGCACCAGAGGAATCGCACCGTACGGGCCAGGCAGGACACGGCGGAGCTACGCCTCAGGGCGCTCGCCCCGACGGAGGGCGCAGCCAAGCACAGGGTTCGCGGCCCGACTACCTCGTTGAGGACGAGGGAACCTGGCAGCCGGACACCCGGCGTAATGCGCCGCCGGTCGTTGACGGCACATCAGAGAACACCGAGAGGTAGTTGCATGCCCACCAGCACGAGTCGGTACGCTCGCCGAGCTGTTTCTTCCGCAGCCCTCGGTCTGCTGTTGGTGGGCGCTGCAGCCACACCTGCCCTGGCGAAAACGCCACGCGACGATCAGTGGTACCTCACCGTCATGAAGGCGGAGAGCATGTGGCGCACCAGCAAGGGTTCGGGCGTCACCGTCGCGGTTATTGACTCGGGCGTCGACCCGCAAAACGCCGATCTTCGCGGGCGGGTGCTGGACGGCCTGGATCTCGCGCCGACGGAGCCAGGTGACGAGCACAACGACTATGCCGGTCACGGCACAGGAATGGCCGGGCTGATTGCCGGAACCGGGGCGCGTGATGGCGGGCAGGGTTCGTTCGGTCTCGCCCCGGACGCCAAGATCCTTCCGATCCGGATCCCGGACGGGGGCAAGCTGGGGAACCAGTACCAATCGGCTGGGCAGTTCAACGAGCTCGCGCCCAAGGCGATCCGATACGCGGTGGATCATGGCGCCAAGGTCATCAACATCTCCCAGGGCGTCCTGTCAGGGTCGGACCAGCTCACGGGGGCCGTGGACTACGCGTTGAAGAAGGGTTCGCTGATTTTCGCGTCCTCCGGTAATAGCGGTAAGGACGGAAACACAGTGGAGTATCCCGCTGCCGCTCCAGGGGTGGTAGGGGTAAGTGCCGTCGGTAAGGACCTCGGCGTGACGGCCGAATCCACCCATGGTCCGCAGGTGGACATCTCAGCTCCAGGCGACGAAATGGTCCACGCTTGTGGGACCAAGGCAAGCGCGACCGGTCTCTGCAAGAGCCACGGCACAAGTGACGCCACTGCTGTCGCCTCCGCCAGCGCCGCCCTGATCTGGTCCAAGCACCCGAACTGGACCAACAACCAGGTTCTCCGGGTCATGCTCAACACTGCTGGCGGACCCACCAACGGTGCGAAGCGCAGCGACTTCATCGGCTACGGAATCGTCCGCCCCCGCATCGCCCTGACGAACCCCGGCAACCCGGGCCCGGCCGACACGTTCCCGCTGCCGGAGTACCCCGTGGCCGCCAAGTCGCCGTCCGCCGAGCCTTCCAAGCCCACTGGCTACCAGGCCCCGGACGACGCCGGCTCCGCCGCGTCCAAGAACGATGACAGCAACACCCCGGTCTGGATCGGCATCGGCGTCGGCGCCGCTGTGGTGATCGGTGCGGGCGTCGCCGTCGGTGTCACCCGCAGCCGCAAGCGGAGCGCAACTCAGCAGCCGCCTGCGTACCCGTACGCGCCCACCCCCGCTCCCGGGCAGCCTCCGTACCAGCCCTACGGCGCTCCGCAGAACCACCCCACGAGCCACGACGCGAACTCGTTGTACGGCGGCGGTCCGCAGGGGCCGGGTCCGTCTGCGTGACGACTACGGATAGGACCGGGTCTACTTGCTCCCGACGTCGACTACGACGTCGTGGCGCGGCCGTCTCAGCCGTTCTTGGTTTGCTGCTGGCAGGTGTGGCAACCGCCCCGGCTCATGCGGATTCCATCCGGTCCCAGCAGTGGTATCTCGATGCCATGCAGGCGAACGGCATGTGGAAGACCAGCACGGGCAAGGGGGTCACGGTCGCCGTCATCGACACGGGGGTGGACCGTAACCACCCAGATCTGCGAGGCAGGATCCTCATAGGCAAGGATCTCGCGCCGGCCAGTCAGTCGGGAGATGAATACACTGACTACGAGGGCCACGGCACCGGCATGGCTGCATTGATCGCTGGGACAAGTGCTTACGGAGGCGGACAGGGCTCTCTCGGCCTGTCGCCGGGCGCAAAGATCCTCCCGATCCGTCTGCCGGACGCCATGGAGGCGTCCAGTGAGGCCGAATCGAGCGCAGAGTTCCTCGACGCGCTGGTCAAGGGAATCCGGTACGCGGCCGACGAAGGCGCGAAGGTCATCAATATTTCTCAGGCGCAGGCGCAGGGCTCGCCTCAGCTTTCGGCAGCTGTCGACTACGCACTGAAGAAGGGCTCGTTGATCTTTGCTGGAACTGGCAACAGTGGGAACAAGGGCAATACGCTCGAATATCCTGCGGCAACACCAGGCGTGGTCGGCGTTGGCGCAATCGGCAAGGACTTGCACCGGACGTCGTGGTCGACCTACGGCAAGCAGGTCGACATCTCTGCCCCAGGCGAAGCCATGGTTCACGCCTGCACGGGCAAGACCGGCTTCTGCAAGACCTACGGCACCAGTGACGCCACAGCCATCGCCTCCGCCAGCGCGGCCCTCATTTGGGCCAAGCACCCCGACTGGACCAACAACCAGGTCCTGCGAGTCATGCTCAACACCATCGGAGGACCCACCGACGGCGCGAAGCGCAACGACGCCATCGGCTACGGCATCGTCCGCCCCCGCATCGCCCTGAAGACCCCGGGCGACCAGGGCCCGGCCGACAAGTACCCCCTCCCGGACTACCCGGCCCCCGAGGTGATCACGTACCCGTCGCCGAAGGCCTCGGGCGCTGCGACGTCGACCGTCGGCAAGGAGAGCGACAGCAACGCCTCGCTGGGCATCGGGATCGGCGTGGGCGCAGCTGTGCTGATCGGCGCGGGCGTCGCCGTTCCGCTGGTTCGACGTCGTCAGCGCCGGGTCACCCAGTCGCCGCCCGCTATGCCACCCTACGTTCCGGGCGGGCCACAGCACCCGGCGTACGCCCCGCCGCCTTCCTCGAACCACTACTACAGCCCGAATTCCCCCTCCAACGGGCAGCAGGGGCCGGAGGTCAGAAGACCGACAGGGCCGTGATCGAGGTGTCGTGCTGCACGAAGACGCGGTTGCCGTCAGCCGCCACGTCTAGGTACTCCGTCTTGGGCAGGTCGTACGCCCAAGCGGCTGTGCCGTCCTCGATCTTCATGGTGCTGATCTGAGCCGAGTCCTCCCTGTACAAGTAGGCCCACAGCCCGCTTCCTTGTCGCAGCACGGGGCTGAAATAGCTCGCCTTGCCCAGCGTCGACCAAGCCACTGAGCCGTCCTTCATGTGGATGCGCCGGGTGTGGTCCCCGTCATTGGCGTAGATCGATTTCCCGTCCACCAAGGGTGGTCCCCAGGCTTTCGCGCCGAGGTGGTACGCGGGATGGGATTCCCACAGCTTCTTCCCGTCCCGCAAGCGGCGAGCCGTCAGGGTCTCGCCGTTGACGTAGAGGATTCCCTTGTGGACGGCCGGGGCGATGCCCAGATCCGTCTTCTGCAGGAAGGACCATACGGGATGGCCGTCGCCTGTGGCCATCGTGACGATGCCGCCGTCGTCTCCCACGAACACCAGTAGTCCGTCACCGATGACCGCGCGGTACTGGACCTTTCCCCGGTACTCGGCGGGGAATTCGGAGGTCCAGCGGATCTTCGCGTCGGACCGGCCGATACTGCGCAGTCGGTCGTTCTTGGTGATCACGTACACCGCGTCGTCGTCCGCGGCGACGAGTGCCTTCGCCTCCGCCGCCCGGCACGTCCACTTGGGCCGACCGGTGGAGGCGACAAAGGTGCGGAGCGTTCCCTGATCGTCCGCCAGCGCGACCAGCTGGTCCGACAGCGAGAGGCAGCGGGCCTTGACCTGCGCCTCGGGTACGGTCCACTTCTTCTTCCCGTTTCTGACGTCGTGCGCGGAGAATCCGCCGCTCAGGGCCGCGAAGACGAGGACGTCCCGTACGGGAAGCAGACCCTGGTGCGGGCCGTCCATCACGTCGGATGCCGTCCACAGGCTTGTGGGAGTGCTGCCCGCTCCGGTGTCGAGCGTGGCCTTGGGCGTGCGTACCGGCGGCGGAATGTAGAAGGGGTCCTTGCTTTGCTGTGCCTCCTCCTTCTTCTGCGCTCCCAGCCACCAGGCGGTGCCTCCTCCCGCTGTCGCGAGGATCGTGCCTCCCGCGGCGACGCCGGTGATCAGCCGCCGCCGGGTCAGGCCCGGTGTCGCCGCGGGCGAGACCTGTCCCGTCAACTGCCGGGCACTGTCCTCGCGTTCCTTGATCGCCTCGGCGAGTGGTCCGCGCCGCCAGATCCGACGGGTCTTTCCGGGCTCCTCGAACGCGGCCGTGATCTGCCCCGGAGCGGGGCGGGCCGCCGCGTCCTTGGCGAGGCATGGACCGATCAGGGTTCTCAACGAGTCTGCGATGCCGTCCAGTTGGGGCTCGCCGTGGACCACCTCGTACTGGACTGCGGCGATGTGCCCGCCGGTGTACGCGGCCCTGCCGGCGGCCGCGTAGACGAGGACCGCGCCGAGGGAGAACACGTCAGCGGCCGGCGAGACGCGCTGCCCGAGGACCTGCTCGGGAGCGCCGTAGCCGGGGGTGACGGGGACCTGGCCGGTCGTGGTGAGGGTGAGACCGTGCTCGGGGCGGGCGATGCCGAAGTCGATGACGCGCGGTCCGTTCGACGTCATGACGATGTTCGGCGGCTTGAGGTCGCGGTGGATGAACCCGGTCGCGTGGATGTCGGCGAGGGTGCGGGCCAGCGAGGCCGCGAGGGCCCGTACGGAGTCTTCGTCGAGCGGACCGTAGGCGTCCACGGCCTGGTCGAGGGTGGGCCCGGCAAGGAACTCGGTGGCGATCCACGGGCGTCCGCCCTCGGTCTGAGCCCCGAGTACGGCGGCGATACCCGGACTCCGTACGGCTTGCGCTGCCTGTGCCTCGCGGACGAAACGCTGTGCCAGATGTGTGTCATGGGCGAGTTCGGGGCGTAGCACCTTGACAGCCGCCGGGGTCCCGGCGGCGTCCTGGCCGACGTAGACCTTGCCCATTCCTCCCTCGCCCAGGACGCCGAGCAGACGGTACGGGCCGAGGCGGAGGGGGGCGCCGGTGCCGAGGGGTTTCATGGGAGTTGGCTTTCTGGGGCGGAGGAGGGGGCTTGTGCGCGCGGGTCACGCAAGGGGGTACGCGGCCACATATTTGGCGTCGACCGCGATGATGACGTCGTTCTGCTCATCACCGAAGAATCTTTCGCCGGACGTGACGTAGGTCCGTGCGGCGGTGTGCGAGGAGAGGCTGACGGCTCTGAGCGTCACGCCGTTCCGGTAGTAGGCGTACCGGCGGCCGACGACGGGACGGCAGGTCGTGAAGGCATTGCCCGCGACGCTGCTCTTCTCCGCCCATCGCTGCTTTCCGCTGCGTGGGTCCACGGCGACCAGGCCGGCCCCTTCCACCACCGCGTACAGGACACCGGATGTGAGGGCCGGGGGTCCGTACGTCTCGCCGTATCCGTGGGCCGGCTTGGAAGACCAGACCTGCCGGCCGTCGCTCAGGCGCAGGGCCCGCAGCTGCCCGGCGCCCAGGTAGATGTGCGAGTCGTCCGCCGCGATGCCTTCGCGTACGGTCTCGGGGTCCACGACGGGATAGGGCTTGTCCCAACTCACCGCACCGGTCAGGGCGTTTCGCACGACGACGCGTACGGAACCCTCCTCGCGCTCCTGGAACGTCACCAGGCGGTTGCCGATGACCCGCGCGGCGAGGAAGTGCAGTCGCATGCTGTTGTCGGGCCGCGAGGGCAGCGGCTGCGTCCACAGGGTCCTGCCGGTGCGGACGTTCACGGCACGCAGGGTCCACTTCTGGCTCGCGAGGAACTCTCCCGTGCCGTTGGGCGGGTCCGTGCCGTCCCCGACAGCCAGGTAGAGGACCTGGTCAGAGACGCACAGGAGCTGGTTGCCGCTGAGCCTGCCGTTGCTGTCGGAGAGGCGGGCGACAGTGGCGAGGGTCTGGCCGCTGTCGCTGCTCACGCTGTGAACCTCGAGTGGGGGACGCTTCTGGTTCGAGTCCGGGTCGCGCACCTCGATGCGGTAGACCTTGTCGCCGGCAACGGCGTACTGCCAACTCCCGGCTCCGCTGATGGCGCTCCAGATCGCGGCCCCGATGGTCGGGGCCAGCCCGGCGAGGCCTCCGCGGTCCATGAGGACGGTGCCCTGAACGGGATGAGGGACGAGCGGGCCGAGCTCGTGCCGGCGGTCGCGGTCCGAAAGCTTCCACAAGGGGGCGAGCCCCGTCGTCCGCTTGGTGCTCGCACCGTCGTCGGCCTGCCGGCCGTGAGGCCCGGGATCGGATCCCGCCCCGGACTGGGCGTGCCAGTACCAGAACCCTCCTGCTGCCGCGGTGACGCCTGCTGCGACACCACCGCCGAGGGTCAGGAGCCGACGCCGGGAGAGGGAGTGTCCGGCGGTCGTCTGCGCAGGCGCTGGAGCTGGCGGGGAAGGGCCCTCGGCAGGCGCGGCCATCAGCTGCTCCGCCACACCCCACACTTCGCTCGCCCGACGCCCGATCTCCGCGAGGACCGTATCCGGGAGGTGGTCGGCGAATTCGCCTCTGCCGTCGTGGAGTTGGGCCGCGATCTCAGTGGTGGTGGGGCGGAGCGCCGGGTCCTTGGCGAGGCAGCGGGTCAGGAGGGGGAGGAGGGACGGGGGTACGGCGCCGAGGTCGGGTTCCCCGTACCGCACCCGGTACAGCAAGTCCGCCGGCTGGCCCTGTCCGAACGGGCCGTGGCCGGTCGCCGCGTAGACCAGGACGCCCGCAAGTGCGAACACGTCGCCTGCCGCGTCGTGTTCCTGTCCGGTCGCCTGCTCGGGGGACATGAAGGCGGGCGTGCCGACGGCGGCGCCGGTCCGCGTGAGCCGGGCGTCCCCGATCGCCCGGGCGATACCGAAGTCGATGACCTTAGGCCCGTACGCGGTGACCATGATGTTGGACGGCTTGAGATCGCGATGGACGACGTCGGAGCGGTGCAGCTGCCCGAGGGCGTTGGCGAGCGCGGCCCCCAGCGCCCGAACCGACGCCTCCGGCAGGGGGCCGTTCCACTGGACGGCTTCGTCGAGCGGTGGCCCGAGCACGTACTCGGTGGCGAGCCACGGCGTCTCGGCGTGCGGATCGGCGTCCACGACCTGAGCCCCGTACCGGCCGCCGATGACGCGCGCGGCATCGACCTCGAGACGGAAGCGGGTACGGGAATCCGGATCGGCGGCGATGCGCGCGTGCATGGTCTTGAGCGCGACGGTACGGCCGCGGGCCGTGCGCCCGAGATAGACGGTGCCCATGCCGCCGCTGCCGAGGCGGGCCAGGAGCCGGTAGGCGCCGAGGGCGACGGGGTCGTCGTGCGTGAGTGGGGAGGGCATTGGTCGCTGTCAGTCCTGAGGGCGGTAGGTCGGGGCGAGCGAGTGGGGCTCCGAGGCGAGCAGCGCCGCCGATTGATGGGCGATGGCGGCGATGACGCGGGCCGGCAGCCAGCCGGGCCTCAGGAGGGCGGTGGCGCGTGACCCGGTCTGCGTGGCGACGGGCGATGTGGAGGCCGGGGTGAACACCTCCTGCAATTCGGCGAGTTGAGGCCGCTCGCCCGGGTCGCGTGCAAGGCACCGTCCGGTGACCGCCCGCAGCGCGGGCGGCAGCTCGTCCCGTTCCGGGGCTGTGGTGCCGGTTGCGGCGTACGCGAGGGACGCCCCGAGCGCGTATACGTCGCCCATGGGTCGTGGCCGCCCGCCCGTGGCCTGTTCCGGCGGCAGGCTTCCCGGATCGAGCCCGGGGAGACCGGAACGCGCGGTGCCGTCGGGAGCGGCAGCCCGTACGGCTCCGAAGCAGGTCAGGCGTGGGCCGTCGGCAGCGAGCAGAACGGCGGCGGGGGAGACGCCCGCGTACGTCAGGTTCTGGCCGTGCGCGATGGCGAGGGTCTCGGCGAGAGCGGCACCGACGGCGCGGACGGTCCGCTCGGGGAGCGGGCCGCCGTGCACGGCCAGCGCGGTGGGCAGCGGCAGCGCGGGCACATAGGGGCGGGCGTGCCATGGGGATTCGCCGGGCGGGGCCACCTCCGTGGCGGGCGAGACCCATGGACCCAGCAGGTAACGGGAGGCGTCGGCCTCGACCATGAAGCGTTGGGAGTCGGCGCCGGCGAGCGGAATGCTGAGTAGAACCGTCCGGTCACCGTCGGCGCTACGGGCGATGTAGCGGGTCTCTGGGACGGGTACGGGGGTGGGGCGTTGGGAGGAGGGGGCGTCGAGGCGGGTGATGACGGTGTAGGGACCTGTACGTCGAAGGGCCTGACCGCCGCTCCTCACCCCAACCTCTGGCATGCGCATATGTAACTACCCCCGTCCGTTTCAACTGCTCGGCGAGACTACTAGAGGGGCGGAAGGGGACTGAGCGGGCAGCTCATGGGGCGGTTGGGCTGCGGTGTACGGAACGATCGCACCGGCACCGCGAACCCTCCTCGGTAGGCCGAGAGACCGAAGGCGCCCCGGCTCACCCGACGGCAGGCGCACCATCCGGCAGGTTCTCCGCGTCGGCGCACTGCCGGATGTCCTGGGCGGCGTGCCGGACAGTGTCGGCGGCGAGCGCCGCCGCGCTGGCGCAAACGGCGCGGCCCTTTATGTCTGTTCCGCCGCTGCCCATGCCGACCTGACTGACAGAAGCTCGACGCCGCCCGAACGCACTGGGCAGTTGACGAAAACGTGGGCGCCGGTGCCGTTCAGATACCCGATCGCGTCCCCGAGCGTCAGCGGCGTATGGCCGGACTTGCGGGCATTGCGCTCGGCGTTGGCGCGGGTGTAGTCGCCACCCTGGAGCAGCCGGTACTCGACTTTGACCTTCGCCCCTCCGCCGGTCAGTAAGCACTGCCCAAGTGCCCAGCCCCGCATGGCGTCCTGACTGTGCCCGGCGAATGGGTCGGCGTGAACGCTGTACCCCAGACAGCCTGGTGCATATGTGTGGGGGAGGGAAAGAATCAACAAAAGCGCGCATAGTATGCGCTCTCTCCCTGGCCCGGCACAGGGACCGTGCCAGTTGCTAACGTGCATGGTGCGAAGGCGTCCATATGAACGACCAACGTACGGGGGAAGGTTCACGTCATGGCGTGGGACGAGTGGGAGCAGCTCAAGGCCAAAGCCGCGGAGAAGGAATCCGCGAAGTTGGAGCTCAACTCTGGTGGCCCGGGAGGCGGCCGGAGTGAGGACGGTGACCTGGTCGTCCACGATGATGAACTGGGCAAGCTTGGCAATATGGCACACGACCTGCGCGAACGGCTGAGGGTCGACGGCGACTACGCCCGCCCCAGCATCTTCGACGCCTCGATCGACCTCTTCAACGATGGCCTCGACATGGGTTCGGGCCTGCTCGAGTTGCACGACGCGTGGAACACTCAGCTGGCCACGCTCAAGGAAGCTTGCGCCCATATCTCGAACCATCTCGACTTCACACGTGCCCAGCACGCGAAGGACGATGTTCACATCCAGATGGGCATGCGCGACGCCACGGGGCACCTTATGACTCCCTCGCGCATTCAGGACTATCTCAAGTGACGGGGACGGGCATGCTGACAGCTGGGCAACTCACCAATTTGCGGCTTGGGACCCTTAAGACGGCGGTCACGGACTGGGAACATATGGTCCGCAAGCTACGGGATCTCGCAACGGGAGAGGGCGGCAGCGCCGACGGCTCGGGCGTCACTGCGGCGCAGCTCAAGTCCCGCACTGAAGCAGCGAATTGGAACGGGGTCAACGCCACTGTCGGTAAAAGCTTCGTGACCAAGACGGCCTCGGAGTTCGACGACGTGGTTACAGAGGCCGAGAGTGTCCTCGCAATTTTGCGTGATGCGCACGCAGCGTTCACGAAGCATAAGGCGGACTTGAAAACCGCCATCGATGATGTGGCGAAGAGCAGCATTTATATCGACGAAAAGGGTGAAGCTCACTCCGCGGTCCCGTCAGGCGCCGCCGCCGGCAATGATGACAAGATCCACAAGCCTACGGATGCCGAACTGGACGCGGCCCAGGCCAGGGTCAAGCGCATCCTCTGGGAGGCGCACGAGGACGACCGCATCGCCGCGCGTGCGCTGCGGGGCTTCGCCAAGCACGGATACGACTTCTCCGATCAGGGCGTGAGTGGCCTGAAGGACGCCGACCGTATGCAGGGCGAGGCGGACGCGAAGTACTGGGCCAAGAAGATCCGTGAGGGGGACGTAAAGGATTGGAGTGACGCGGAGCTGAGGCGTTACAACGACTCGCTCAGGGATCAGCGTGACAATCCTGGCTTCACCGAAACGTTGGCCACCGATCTGGGGGCAAAGGGCACGCTCCAGTTCTGGCGCGACCTTGCTGCCCCGCCTGGTGGTGCAGTAGATGGAGATCGGGCCAAGCTGTTGGCGCATGTCCAGGACAATCTCAGCATGACCCTCGCCAACGCTTCCCACGGCAACAGTCAGGCGATGCAGGACTGGAAGCATGATGTGATCGCTGCCGGAAGCAAGCCCTTCCCCATCCAGGGCCTCCCTATGGGGCCGTATGGCTTCCAGGTCATGAGCAGCTTGATGCGCAAGGGCAAGTTCGATTCCGACTTTATGCATGACTACGGGCAGGGGCTTCTTAAGTTCGAACGCGGATTCCGTGGCGATCCTGACGTCATGTGGCGCGACACCACGAACCTGAATTACCCTCCTACGGGGGCCGCGAACGACCCTGTAGCTGGCTATATGGAGGGAATGAGTCACAACCCAGAGGCCGCGCTCGACTTCTTTGGTGAATCCACCTCTGAGGACGGGAAAAAGGTCAGCAACTGGGATTATCTTGTGGGCCACGGCGACGACGCTCGTAAGTGGCCGATGGGCGATGATGGGAAGCCGACCGGCTTCAAATACCTCGGTCACGCGCTGGAATCGGCAACCTTGGGTTATGACTACGACGACAAGGACCCTCACATCCCGCTCATGAAGACCGAGGAGCAGATCGCGGCGCGCGAAGCGCGTACCGAACTCGTCTCAAGAGTCGTGGGTAACTATAATTCGGCAGAGACCATAGACAAGCAGCCGGGGATACGTGACAGCCTTGCGAACATCGCGGCTGGGCATATCGACAGTATCAACTATTCGGAAGCTGATTTCGGGGGTAGTTCCGGAGATAATGGTCGCAACAGTCGCTTTGGCAATGCCGAGCATCATCTCCAGGACTTTGGTTCGCAGAACGCAACGAACTTCCTTCGGGCTCTAGGAAGCGATGAAGGGTCCTACAACACCGTCTCTGCGGCGCAGCAGGCATACGGGACCAGCCTGATGGTCGCCCAGGGAGACGATGAAGGGGACGTGAAGCGTGTAGCCATGCACAGCATCATGATGCATGGCCTGCTTGACCAAGCGCGTTTCGAGAGCATTGGTAACGAATATGGCGAAGCGAAGGATGCGGCCAATAGAGAGCTGGAGAAACAGGGAGCATGGCGTGATTTCTTCACCGGTGCTGTAGTGGGCACGACTGTGGGTGTCGCCTCAGAAGTGATCATTCCTACTCATGCCGCAGCAGCGATCGCCGTCCCGTTGGCCTTCGAGGTTGTCGGAGGGGCTGCGGAAACTCAGGCGGGGAACGAGACGCTCGATTGGCTCAAGGCGAACGAGTTCGACAACAAGCAGGACGCGCTTGAGAGCATTGATAAGGCCAAGAAAACCGGTCAACATAATGCTATGACGCCACTTCTGAATTATGCGCAAGCGCATGAAAAGAAAGACGATGACGTCTGGGATCTATCGGTAGAAGCCGAAGACGCTTACAACAGAGGTGCGGCCCGCAGCGATACCGATGATGTTCGAGGATTCTAAGCATGAAAAAACCCGTTCACATGCTTTTCCCGATAATGATGGCCCTCGTGGTGACCGCTTGTACTGATGGAGGCAAAGAGGCAGGGTCTCCGAGGAGCGCTTGCGGAGAGGCGCTCGGAACGGCCGGCGTGGCGTGGTTCGAACGGGAAGCGGGTAAGCTCGAAGTTGACGGAGGTGATTCCGGTACGGACCTGAAAGAGGCGCGCTCGGAATATTACAAGCAAATGAATCCGTATGATCCTGATGCCCAGAATTGGGCAGCGGAGATCTGTGATGTCAGACGCTATGTTTCGGGCAGAGAGAAGGTGTTCACCCTCGTGTACGGTCCTTCGTCTGTGCCGTTCAACTCTGATTCCGGCGAAGAGGGCGGGACCATGACGTCTTTGAACTCCGATGTGCAACTTCATCAACGGCAGGACGTCCACGGTAAGGCCGAGTACGGGGTGTATGTCAGGTGCAAGATTTCGGGTACACCGCCTCAGCAGCTAGATGAGACGCCGCTGGCCGGGGTGATGACAGATACCCTCACTGGTGATACGTCAGCCCGAGAGCACATGAAGCACCTCTTGCATTCAACGCAAGTGATGGCGCGGGCCCTGAGGTGTCAGAACAAGCCGGCCATTCCTTCGGAACCGCCCTCCTCGGTCGGGTGACGGCGGAGTTCAGGGCCTCGATGACGCTCAGTAGCGGGCCCCGGGGTCAGACGGTGAATGAACTGAACGGGATTCATTGTCGGCCCCGGTGAGGACGAGGAGAATTCCCATCACGACGGCGGTGACCTTCCAGGGGCAGCCTCCTGCCGGGCGAGTAGTCGTCGTAGCGGGGGCTGCGTCCGTCACGTCCTCATTCTTTGGAGGCTGTCAGTCCTAAGGGGAGAAAGTACCCTTTCCCGGCCTACCCCGTCGCAGCCGCCAAGTCACCGTCCACCGACCCTCCGGGGGCCCCGGAAGGCGACAAGTCCGCCTCACCGGCGTGGTGTCCAGGGATGGCGACAGCAACACCTCTTGTGGATGGGCATGGGCGGCGCCGCACTTATGGCTGCGGCATCGCAGTCCCGGCAGCGCACGCCGCAAACGCCGCAGCACGCAGCCACCCGCGCCGCCCTGTGCAGCGGTCAGCACAATCCGAACGCGCACTACGGTGGTCAGCGCCCCGTGATCCCGCGACGGTCCGTGAGCGCCCGGCGTGAGGAGTGAGCGGGATGGTCAGGGGTAGCGGGGGAGTGTGCCCGTGGGGATTGTCCCGTCGGCGACGGTGACAGTCTCGCCGTAGACGAAGTCCTTGCGGGTTGCGTAGCGCGGGCCCTCAGGTGTGGGGTGGATGTCTGTCATCGCGGCGCCGGTGCCCGTTCGAGGATCGAAGATCACGTAGGCGGGGATGCCCAGGAGCGGGTAGTCCCTCATCTTGCTTACCCAGTCGTTGTCCGGGTTGGAGTGGGAGACCACCTCGATGGCGGCCAGCAGAGTGCGCGGATCGAATGCGCCCTCGCCCTCCATGTCGGCCTCGGCGATCACGATGACATCCGGGCGGCGCAGGATCTGGTGGGGAAAATCCTCCACGTCGGGGGCTCCCGTGTGGGCGACGAGGTCATCCGGCATTGCCTGTTCCAGGCGTCTCCTGATGCGGAGCACAGTCAGCTCGTGGGGACCGTTGGGCCTCGTGGCGTCGTGAATGATCCCCTCCCGCGTGATCTCCAATCTGCCGGGAAGTGTGTCGTCCAGAGTGTGGAGCTGCTCTCGCATCGCCAAGTAGGGCTTCGTATTGCGGTGTTCGTGGGGCATTTGGTTACGCGGCCTCCTGTAGGGAGGGGCGGAATGTGGCGCATTTGCCTGGCTCTGGGGAGCGGAATGCTCGGTCGCAGCCGTCACAGTTCTGGAGGGGGGGCCGGGCGGGGTGAGGGCGGGGCCGTTGGTGCGCGTGGGGGCAGGGGGGCGGGAGTAGCTCCGTCAGGCGGTGGGACAGGAGGGCTGCCGGGCTGCGGAGGAGGTCCTGGGGGAGGCCGGCTGTGAGGGTTCGGCGGATTGCTTCTGGGGTGATGCCTCGGTCCAGCCATGTCGCCACCGCTGGCGCCAGGCGGTGTACGTCGCGGGTTGCGAGCAGGAGCCGGGGGTCGTAGCGGCGTAGGCCTGCGAGGAGTGACACGGCCGGTTCGGAGGGCGTTGAGTGCTCGGAGGTCGCGGCCGGTGGTGTTGAGGCGGTGATTGGCAGATTTGGGCGCGGGGGAGTTGCCGGAGTGTGGGGTTTCCGCGAGGGCTTTGGCGCTGAACTGCCAATCGTCGTCGGTGGGTTGTTGTACGACGTCGTGCGCGTGATCACTCGGCCTGACGGCAGGCGTTCTCGGGTTCGGGTCAGGTAGCCGTGTGCTTCCAGTTCGCGTAACGCCGCTGCGATGCGGACCTCGCCCTCCGGGAAGCGGGCCGCCAGGGTTTTGATCGTGGCGCTTGCCCCGGGTGGGAGCGACTGGATGTGGGCCGCCAGGCCGATTGCCGTGAGGGAGAGTTGGCGGTGTTGGACCAGGTGGTTGCCTACGACCGTGAAGCGGTCCGCGTGGCGGCGGTTGATGTGACGGATGCCGCCCGGGGGAACGTCCGTCGGAACCTGGGGCTGGGCGCGCGGGGGCGCGTTAAGCTGCTGATCAGCCATCGGGAAGGGGCCTAACTTCCTTGGTGGTCAGGCCCTCGCCTTGGGATGCCAGTCCCTGCGGGGGCCGTTCTATGTTCTCGAGGCTCTCGAGTTGTGTTGCTCTGGGTGAGCGTGGGGTGTGAACGGGGCTTTCTGCAAGCTGAGTTGGGTCTGATCACCCTTGTGGGTGAGCGGGCGCGGGTTCGGGTTCTTGGATTGCGTGGTTGGTCTTTGGGGGTGGTTGCTGATGCCTCCATCTCTCTCGTTGTTCTGCTTCTGTGCGTGGGGGCTGACTTTCGTGGGTTGAGGTTCGGGAGGGTGAAGCGATCGCGTCTCGGTTGGAGGCAACCCCAGGGCCGTGGTCGGGCCTCAGCCTGCGAACGTCATCCCCAGTCGGGCTTCCGTCGGGCAGCGCCGGGGGTTGGGGGAGGTTGGGGAGGGTTCTCTCCCGGGTTTATTGGTTTTGACCGCGTGACCGACCGGGTATTGGGCTACCGCGTCGTGAAGACCTCGATGTGGTCAGGACGGCTTTGATGATGCCAATTCGGCCCATACCGTCTTCGTTGGGGGTGGGTCCAGCCTCGTACCCCAGGCGTCCGCCAATGCCTCGACCAGGAGCAGGCCGTAGCCCGGCTCGCGCGGCATTGTGTCTCCTCGTGCGTCCGTCACCTCGATACGCAGCGTGTCCGTCGGTGTGAGCGTGAGTGTCAGGCGGAAGTCCCTGCCCGGTACGCGGCCGTGGGTGATCGCGTTATTGGCCAGTTCGGCTACTAGTTGCTCCGCCATCAGCTGGAATCCACGGTCATGATCGTGCCGCAGCCGGAGTGCGGGCCGCTCCTGAGCGGGGCCTTCTTGCCCGCCACCACGCGGCCCGAGCCCGAATCCTCGCACTTGTCGTCTGGTCACCGCGGTGGGGCCCTCCGCCTAGGGCATGGCACCGCTGCCGCGCGGCGGTGCCGGCGCGGCAGCGGTGGTGATGTCCCCCGTTGTTCGAGGCGCAGGCCTTTTGGCCTGCGCCTCGCGTACCCCCGTACTACCTTGCGCGACGACGCTCTAACGCTCGCCACCGCGCATTAAGGTGCCCTCACGTTATCGGGCGACACGGCTGACGGAAGGTGCTGAACCGGGAGGAATGGGCCGGACCGCACGTGAAGATCCGGTGCCTATTAGATTGGCGTCGATGACTGAGCGACCACAGCCCGGCGCCGCCCGTCCGGGCGGGCGCACGGCCCGCACCCGCGCGGCCGTTCTCCGGGCCACTCTGGAGGAGCTCGACGAGACCGGGTTCGGCGGGCTCACGCTCGACAAGCTCGCGGCGCGTTCCGGTGTGCACGTCTCGACGATCAGGCGTCGCTGGCGCAGCGTCGAGGGGGTCGTCGTCGATCTGCTGGCCCAGCACAGCCGGACCATCCACACTCCGGACTCCGGTGAGTTCCGGCAGGACCTGTACGAACTGGCCCAGGCCATCGCCGACTTCCACGCCATGCCGCGTAGCCGCAACCTCATCGAGGCCGTCGTCGCCGCCGCCGCGCACGACCCCCGTATCGCGGAGATCGTCCGTGGTGCCTTCACGGCGCGGACCGAGGTCGTGACGCAGTTGGTGCGGCGGGCCGTCGCTCGGGGCGAGGTTCCTCCGGATACGGATGCATACGAAGTCATTGCTGCGCTGAGTGCGCCCTTCTACTACCGGCTCCTCATCATGCGCAGCGCCATCGATGCGCGCCTGGTCCGTACGAGCGCCGAGGCCGCGTATCGGGCGGCTTGTGGGGGTGTGTTCGGTGGCGCGGCTGGTGATGCGTCCGGTGATGTGTTGGGCGACCCGTCTGGTGGCTCATCCGGTGGCCCGGGTGGTGGTCCTTCCGGTGGCGGGCCTGGTGGGGGTGAGTGACCGGGCTGACGGTCGACTCCAGCCGGATCGGCGTGGCCTCGCGGCGCCGCCCGCACGACTCGTTCATGGCGATGACCAGCGCAGACGTGTGTGTGACGGTCGCGCGCCGGGCGTGCAGATCGAGCAAACTTCGGCTATCTGAGGGCACGCATCCGCCGCCGTGTACTTACTCTTGAGTAAGAGGGCCGTCCAGCTTCCCCCGTGGCTGGGCGGCCCTCATTCCGTTTGCGGAAGCCCGGTGATCATTCAATGGCCGCACCGTGGATTTGCAGTGGTCCAGGCCTATGGTGTGGCGGCACTGCCGCGTCACGGGGGTGGCAGGAGTGGTCGGTGGGGCCCCGTATCTGACACGGGGCCCCGTGCGACCGGTCGTTAGGTTCGCTCTGCGCGGGGAGGTTCACTCCGCGGGTGAGAGGCTGCCTGGCGCGCCGACGGGGGCGGGGTCGCTGACTGCGGGTCTCGGCGGGGTCGTACTTTGGGAGTGCGAACTTCGCGGAGAGAGGACGGTAGTGGTGACGACAGGTGAGCCTTCAGGTCGCCAGGATCCGGCGGCCGGACCCGAGCCGCGCTCTTACGAGCCGGGCCCCTCCGCGGGGAAACTGCTGCTGTTCGTGGCGGTGTTCGTCGCGTTCGCGGTGATTGTTGTGGGTGGGGGCGTCATTCTTGCGGCTGGGGGATGACGCGTCGCATGCGCTCGCTCGTCAGGGGTGAGTGCAGCCCACGGTTTTCATGGTGGCGGGCATGTAGGCACGCATGAACGTGGTGATGTCGCTCTTCAGGTGCGGCACCTTGCGATCGTGGGCCAGTTTGAGGGCCAACGTGAAGTACTCGATTTGATCCCCTTGGCATCGCGTTGTGGCGATCGCTCCGTCATCGCCAATTGCGGCTCGATCCGCCAAGTTCATGCGCTCTGGATCCCATAAGCCCGTTACGGAGTTATTCGGTGACGCGTACTTCAAGGGGTCGATGGAATCCGTATGCCATGTCAAGGTGACGTCAAAGGCCTCGGCATTGTCGACGGAAACGGTGCACACGTCGTGCCCCTTGCCGCCCCATCCTGCGGTGCGCCACTCACTGACTTTCCCTGTGGACCTGAGTAGCGGCTTGGTGATCTTTGGGGCGACTCCTGTTCCGCAGATCTTCTTTGGGATCTCTGGCTGTGGACCACTGCAAGCGGCAAGCGAGAGCAGGGGAACGCAAGTCAATGGTGCTGCGAGTCTGATCAGGGTCCGGGTGAGTTTCACTGGTTCTTGTCTCCTGACACGCCCCGAGCGCAGTCGACTCCCGCCGTTGCAGCTTGGTTGATCTCATTCTGGGAACCGTAAGCTGAGTCGTCGTCGGTGCCGTGGACCTTGCGCCACTGCTCTGCGATGGCCGTCAGCTGCTCGTTCCGGTCCCTGTAGTGGGCGATGTTTTCGTCGGCGGCCTTGTCGTCCAGCTTCTTCTGCTCGTCGGCGAGCCATCTGTCCGTCACGTAGTCAACTCCGGATTGAATTTCGTCGCCGCCTACGGGGATATAGCCGATGGCCTGATCGACCACCCACTTGTGCTTGAACTCCGCGGTCTTCGGGTCTCCGGCAGATTCAACTCGAGCTTGCTCAAGGAACCCCACGGTTCGGCCTGCTTGAATCAGTGAGTCGTGAGGATACTTTTGGTGCGGTTCGTGAATATCAGCCACCATGGCATGGTTGATGCCACTGTTCAGTGCCGCATACGACCCCTGGTCCTTGGATACCTGCTTCACGACCTCGTAGAGCTGGTCCTGCGCCAGCGGTGCCTCGTTCATGTCGATTGCGCCGGCCGCCGCATGCACCGTATCCCCATGATTCACCAGAATCTTCGCCATAGGCTCCCGCAATGACGCCGGGAACTTGTCGCCCTCATCCGCCAGGTACTTCAGCGACGACTTGAACACCTTGTTGTTGTCCGCGGAGTGGTCCACGTACTTCGCGTTCGGGTCCGATGGGTCCAGGCCCGTCGCTCCCGCCTGGAGCGCCGCTGCGAAGCCCGCGTGGGTGTCCGTGTCGAGGGACGGCGTGTACACCGTCGCCTTCGGCGTTTCCTCCGTGTGCAGCGTGATCTTCCAGTCGCGGTCGTGCATCAGGTACTTCATGCGGTCGTCGTCTTTGAGGTAATGCGCGGCCGTGGCGGGCTCGTGGCTCATGACGCCGAGTACTCCGTCGACCGGGTCGTTGGCGAACCACCCGTCCTTCTTCCCGCTGTATTCGCCCTTGAGGTCCCAGATATCGGGGTTCTTCTTCTCGGCCTTGATCATGTCGTCGCCGAGGTCCTCCAGGAAGTCCCGCCCGTACCCGTCGCCGTGCTGCATGAGCGTGACCAGTGACTGGTATCCGCGGACCTTGTCCAGCCTGGCCGCCTGGAATTCGGTCTCGTAGCGCGCGACGCCCGCCCTTCGCATTTCCGTCCGCCAGTCCTTGTACCACGTGGAATTGGGGTTCTTGGTGGCCGTCGCGAGGGAGTTGGCGAGGCCCGTTTCGAGGGATGCGTAGTCCGCCGCGTGCCGGGGGTCCGTCACGTGGGCGAGATCGCCCAGGTTATTGGTCAGGCGGATCGTGCCGCTCGGGCCCAGGCTGTCCAGAAGGGTGCGACTGAATGCCGGGTCACGGCTGTTGTCGCGCAACGAGCGTTGCAGTTCGGCCATTTGGTGAGGCGTGAGTCGCTCGCCGTTGGCGAGCTTGCGGGCGGATTCCTTTGCGACGTCGACCTCGTATTGTTCGATGTCGCCCTTGGCGCGGGAGTTGAAGCCGTTGCCTGTACCGTCGGTGAGGTCGGAGTCGAAGACCGCTGCGCTCAGTGCGATCTCAACGCCCGTATCGGCGTCCCCTACCGCGCGCACCGCCTTGTCGATGCGCCCCTGCCAGGATTCGACCGCCCTGTGAACCTCGGCCCTGCTGCCGGGGTCGTGCATTGCCGAGCCGGACTCGCTCGCGGCCGCGCGTTCCTCGTCGTACGCCACCACTCCCCGGTCCGAGACCTTTATGCCGGCCTTGACTGCTTCCTGGCGTTCGGACTTGAGGTGGCCGCGCAAGGTGGCGAACTGCGCGTGAGCATCCCGGAGGAGCGAGGCGATCGCCTTCGCTTCCGTCTGGGCGTTCTGGAATTCGTGGAGCGTTACGTCGAAACGTTTCCCGGCCGCGTCGGCGCTCAGGCCGGTCCAGGTGGACGGGGACGGTGGGCCGGGCGTGATGCCGTGCACATCCCGTTTGTATTCCGTCTCCCGCTTTCCGAATTCCTTCGCCATACCGTCCCAGCGGTCGGCCGCCGTGGTGAGCGTGGCGAGGTCGGTGGTCATGATCTCGTGGTACGTGGGCATGGGTCGGTCCTCGTGCGCCGGTCGGGGGCAGGTCGTACGGCGGTCAGTAGCGGTCGAGCGATGACGACGTCCGGACATGTGCCCCTACCCCGAAGTCCGTCCCCTGGAGAAGCGCCGTGGTGGCGCGCAGCGACACCTTCTCCGAACTCAGCCTGTTCATAAGGGACTTCACCTGATCCCCCCAGGCCTTGTGCGCCTTCTTCAGGGCCGATGACGTGACCCAGCCGTGCCCGTCCTTCGCGTCGAACGCCCTGACGGCCGCCCCTGTGTCGTCATCCGCCCACTCGCCTGAGCGGCGCGTGTCGGGTTCGATGTGGTTCTCGATCGCCCGGGCCGCGGCGCGCTTCCGCGCCGGCGACGAAGCGAGGTTCTGCTGCCCCTGAGCAGGTCCGATGACCATGGTGTTGATGTCCTCCCCGTGTGTCCGTGCTCGCATCCCGCACCCCTCGCTCAACTCTCAACTCTCTTGAGACGAGGCGGGATTCTGGGCAACGACGGACCCGACGCGCTGGTCACCCCACGTCCGGGTGATGGGCGGTGCAGCCCAGTAATGGGGCGGGTGACGGGCGGCCCGTCGTGGGTGACGTGTCCGGTCGACCTTGACGGCGTGGCTCGATGCCAGGAACGGTCGACTGGCGAGAACGTGACGCGACATATACGGCGGCCAGAGAGGCAGGTGTCAGCGATATCCAGGCGAAGAGCATGGCCACTACTGCGTCCGAGTAGGTGAAGGACAGCTACGGTCAGGGTCAGCAGTAGGCGGCAGGGAAGGTCTCATGCAAGACATAGCTTCAGAGCCGGAACGTGCGGGCTGGCGCAAGGGGGTTGTCGTTCCTGTTGCATTGATCGTGGCATTGCTGGCCGGATTCGGCGTCTGGAAGTTCTGGCTGTCCGACGACCCGCTCGTTGCTGTGCCCGACCGCGTGTGTTCGCGGTCTCTGCCCGGTGATTCGCTCCGGCCACTGCTGCCGGAGCGAGGGGAAGCCTTCGAGGAGTACGCGTTCGACTTCTCGCCGCGGGGATCGCTGTCAGCGCCCGGCAAATGTGTTCTCTCGGGTGGCGGAAAGTCGGTTCACATTGGCTACTACATGATCTTTTGGCCCGACGGGTACAGGAAAGAAGATGTCGATCGGGACGCCAGGAAGCCGGGGAATCTGCCCGTCGGTCTTGGGAAGGCCAAGGGGTATGTGGAGGGCCGCGCCGTCAAGCTCTTTGTGAACTGCCCCCGCGTCAACGGGCACGACGGCCTGCTTCAGGTAACTGTCAGTCTGGGAGGCGAGAGCGGGAAGCTGAAGGATCGGCCCACCATGGCGAGAGTCGCGGCACTGGCGGCGGACAGCGCGCGAGCCCTGGGGCAGCGGGTGGAAGGCTGTGGCAGCGCGACTCGCCTCCCTGATGGGGTGCCGAGTATCGGCTGACACGGCGTAGGGCGGGCGGTCGCCGTGGTGTCGCCGGAACGTCTTAGGGGTGGCCCACCAATGGTGGGCCACCCCTAAGGCTGCGGCTCAGCTCCGTTGAGCTGGTCGAGGCCGTGACCGGAATCGAACCGGTGTGCTTCGCTTTGCAGGCGAATCCCTAAACCACTCGGGCACACGGCCAACTGAGTTCGGAACAAATTTCGTTGAACCCGATGTCTTGACCGTACGGCCCGTGGGCCGCCGCGCCAAGAGGGCCGCGTGGGGCGCAATGTGACTGCCACACGGCGTTCATGGTGGGCGGGGCGCGTACGAGGAGTCGTACGACCAAGGGACCAGGGGAACGAGGACCATCGACAGGGGTCAATCGGTGTCGTGCCCCTTACTCTGAAGCCCATGACCGATCTGGAACCGTCCGGTGTCGGAGGCGATGTCGCCCGGGACATCGCCTCCGACATCCCCGCCGACCCCGGTGCCGAACTCGCCGCCGGTCTCGCTGCCGACGTCAAGACCGGCGAAGCCGTGCTCGGGCGCGGCTATCGCGCCCTCAGCATCGGCATCGTTTCCGTCGTTCTGCTGATCGCGTTCGAGGCCACCGCCGTCGGGACCGCCATGCCCGTGGCCGCGCGTGAGCTCGACGGGGTGTCGCTGTACGCGTTCGCCTTCTCCGCCTACTTCACCACCAGCCTCTTCGGCATGGTGCTGTCCGGGCAGTGGGCCGACCGGCGCGGGCCGCTGGCGCCTCTGGGGGCGGGGATCGCGGCGTTCGCGGCCGGGCTGCTGCTCGCCGGCACCGCGGCGTCCATGTGGATGTTCATCGCCGGGCGGGCCGTGCAGGGGCTGGGGGGCGGGCTGGTCATCGTGGCGTTGTACGTCGTTGTCAGCCGCGCCTATCCGGAGCGCCTGCGGCCCGCGATCATGGCCGCCTTCGCCGCGAGCTGGGTGGTCCCCTCCGTCGTCGGGCCGCTCGCGTCCGGCGCCGTGACCGAGCACCTCGGGTGGCGGTGGGTGTTCATCGGGATCCCCGTGCTGGTCGTGTTCCCGCTCGCGCTCGCCCTGCCGCAGATCCGGCGCCGCGCCTCCGGGCCCGCCGAGGGCGCCGACCCGGGCGCCGTCGACCGGCGCCGCATCCGGCTCGCTCTCGGGATCTCCTTCGGCGCCGGGTTCCTTCAGTACGCGGCCCAGGACCTGGCCTGGGTGTCCCTTCTCCCCGGCGCCGTGGGCGTCGCCCTGCTCGTGCCGGCGGTGCTCGGGCTGCTGCCCCGGGGCACCTACTGCGCCGCCCGCGGGCTGCCCGCCGTCGTCCTCCTGCGCGGGGTCGCCGCCGGATCCTTCATCGCGGCCGAGTCCTTCGTGCCGCTGATGCTCGTCACCCAGCGCGGGCTCTCGCCGATGACGGCCGGGCTGTCACTGGCGGCGGGCGGGGCCACCTGGGCGCTGGGCTCGTACGTGCAGTCCCGGCCGGGCCTCGAGCCGTACCGGGAGCGCATGATGGCGGGCGGGATGGTCCTGGTGGCCGCGGCCATCGTGACCGCGCCGAGCGTGCTGATCCCGGCCGTGCCGGTGTGGATCGTGGCGGTGGCGTGGGGCTTCGGGTGTCTCGGGATGGGCCTGGTGATCTCGTCGACGAGCGTGCTGCTGCTCCAGTTGTCCGCGCCGGAGGAGGCGGGGGCGAACTCGGCCGCGCTGCAGATCTCGGACGGCCTCTCCAACGTCGTCCTGCTGGCCGTGGGCGGCGCCGCGTTCGCCGCGCTCGGGGGCGGAGCGGTGGGGGCCGGGTACGGCGCCACGGCGGCCGGCGGCTCGCATCCGGCGGCGTTCGCAGCCGTATTCCTGCCGATGGCCGCGGTCGCGCTGGCGGGGGCGTGGGTGGCCACGCGCGTACGGGCCGAGCGGCGCTGACGGACGGGTGCGAGGCCCCCGGCATGACGGGTGCGGGGCCCCGGCATGACAGGTGCGAGGCCCACCGCACGACCGAAGTGAGGCCCACCGCACGACCGATGTGAGGCCTGTCGCATCCAGTGCCCGAGCCCCCGAGTCTGCCCCGGGAAGTGAGGGGCCCACCGGTAGGGTGGCCCGGTTGTCGTACGTACCCGACCGCTCCGATCATCGCCCCGTACCGCTTCTCGTCGCCCCGTCCCCCTACGCGTAACCCGCCTCGTCGCCCCGTTCCCGCGCTCGTCGAACCCGGAGACCGTGACTACCACCGCCGCCACCGCCTCTTCCGTCTCCTCCCACCACCTCTCACCCGCCTTCCCCGGCCGCGCCCCCTGGGGCACCGCGGGCAAGCTGCGTGCCTGGCAGCAAGGGGCCATGGAGAGGTACCTCCAGGAGCAGCCGCGCGACTTCCTCGCCGTCGCCACCCCGGGCGCCGGCAAGACGACGTTCGCGCTCACCCTCGCGTCCTGGCTGCTGCACCACCATGTCGTGCAGCAGGTGACCGTGGTCGCGCCGACCGAGCACCTGAAGAAGCAGTGGGCCGAGGCCGCCGCGCGCATAGGGATCAAGCTGGACCCCGAGTACAGCGCGGGTCCGCTCAACAAGGAGTACCAGGGCGTCGCCGTCACGTACGCGGGTGTGGGCGTGCGGCCGATGCTGCACCGCAACCGCAGCGAGCAGCGCAAGACCCTCGTCATCCTCGACGAGATCCACCACGCCGGCGACAGCAAGTCGTGGGGCGAGGCGTGCCTGGAGGCCTTCGAGCCGGCGACCCGCCGACTCGCCCTCACCGGAACGCCGTTCCGCTCCGACACCAACCCCATCCCCTTCGTCCAGTACGAGGAGGGCAGGGACGGCATCCGGCGCTCCTCCGCCGACTACACGTACGGCTACGGCAGCGCGCTCGGCGACGGCGTCGTGCGGCCCGTCATCTTCCTCTCGTACAGCGGCAACATGCGGTGGCGCACGAAGGCCGGCGACGAGATCGCCGCCCGGCTCGGCGAACCCATGACCAAGGACGCCATCAGCCAGGCCTGGCGTACGGCCCTCGACCCGCGCGGCGAGTGGATGCCGAGCGTGCTGCGCGCCGCCGACCAGCGGCTCACCGAGGTCCGCAAGGGCATCCCGGACGCCGGCGGTCTCGTCATCGCCGCCGACCAGGACTCCGCCCGCGCCTACGCCAAGCTGATCCGGGAGATCACCGGCACAAAGCCCACCACCGTCCTCTCCGACGACACCGGTGCTTCGAAGCGGATCGACGACTTCTCGGCGAGCAACGACCGCTGGATGGTCGCCGTCCGCATGGTGTCCGAGGGCGTCGACGTGCCCCGGCTCGCCGTGGGTGTCTACGCGACGACGATCTCGACCCCGCTCTTCTTCGCGCAGGCCGTGGGCCGTTTCGTCCGTTCACGGCGGCGCGGCGAGACCGCGTCCGTCTTCCTGCCCACCGTCCCCGACCTCCTCGGCTTCGCCAACGAGATGGAGGTCGAGCGCGACCACGTGCTCGACAAGCCGAAGAAGGACGGGGAGGAGGACCCCTACGCCGAGTCCGAGCAGGAGATGGACGAGGCGAACAAACAGGAGGACGAGGACACGGGGGAGCAGGAGCAGTTCTCCTTCGAGGCGCTCGAGTCCGAGGCCACGTTCGACCGGGTCCTCTACGACGGTGCCGAGTTCGGCATGCAGGCGCACCCGGGCAGCGAGGAGGAGCAGGACTACCTCGGCATTCCCGGGCTCCTCGAACCCGACCAGGTGCAGATGCTGCTCCAGAAGCGGCAGGCCCGGCAGATCGCGCACAGCAAGAAGAAGCCGGACAGTGAGGCCGATCTTCTCGAGATGCCGGCCGAGCGGCGGCCCGTCGTCTCGCACAAGGAGCTCCTCGAACTCCGCAAGTCGCTGAACGCGATGGTCGGGGCGTACGTACATCAGAGCGGCAAGCCGCACGGCGTCATCCACACCGAGCTGCGGCGGGTGTGCGGGGGGCCGCCGAGCGCGGAGGCCACGGCCGGGCAGTTGCGGCAGCGCATCGCGAAGGTCCAGGAGTGGGCCACCCGGATGAAGTGACGTCCCTCAAGGGGCGTTGCGCGGGGCCTCTGTGACCCGTGGGGTTCATGGGGGCCCGCGGCGGGCCGGGTCGCGCGTGCCGGGAATCGTGTGCGCTACGTGCAGACGTGGTGCACGCTCCGTTGGTCACCCCCCGCGTATCGGGGCAATCGGTACAGGTCAGGATAGTTACTGCCCGGATTCTGGACGGAGTCTTCCGCTGAGCGGGACGACCTCGCTACATTCCCGGCAACGCACACGCCCCGTGGCAGAGCCGCCGCGGAGCGCAGCCGGTGCGCCATGCGCCTCCGCCCGGGACCATCCGAACCGGGTCGATTGCCGACCGGCGGCCTCTGACGCGCGTCGCCCACGGGACCGGCGTCGCAACCGCCGCGGAGGGGGCCGCCGCCTTCACCACTAAGGAGTGGGCGTCGTGACCGCGGAGACCTCCCAGACGCTCGACCGGGGACTGCGTGTCCTCAAGCTGCTCGCCGACACCGACCACGGACTGACGGTCACCGAGCTGTCCAACAAGCTCGGCGTGAACCGCACCGTCGTGTACCGCCTGCTCGCCACGCTCGAACAGCACGCCCTGGTCCGACGCGACCTCGGAGGGCGGGCGCGGGTGGGGCTCGGCGTGCTGCGCCTGGGCCGCCAGGTGCATCCGCTGGTACGGGAAGCTGCGCTGCCGGCGCTGCGGTCCCTTGCCGAGGACATCGGGGCCACCGCGCATCTCACGTTGGTCGACGGCTCGGAAGCGCTCGCCGTGGCCGTCGTCGAGCCGACCTGGACGGACTATCACGTGGCGTACCGGGCCGGTTTCCGGCATCCGCTCGACCGGGGGGCCGCGGGCCGCGCCATACTCGCTGCGCGGCAGGGGCTGGTGCCTGAGCCCGGTTACACGCTGACCCACGGGGAGCTGGAGGCCGGTGCCTGTGGCGCCGCGGCGCCGCTGGTGGGGGTGGGCGGGCTCGAGGGGAGTGTGGGGGTCGTGATGCTTTCGGACTCCGTCCCTGAGCGGGTGGGGCCGCGGGTTCTTGATGCGGCGCGGGAGGTTGCCGACGCGTTGCGCTAGGCGCGCTGCGTGCCGGTTATTTGTGCGGGGTATCAGTGCCGGGCGGTTTGCGCAGTTCCCCGCGCCCCTTGTCGGCGGTCCGTTGTCTTCTGCGGGTTCGTCTCGGCTGGGTGCGCAGTTCCCCGCGCCCCTGAGTGAAGCGGTCCGTTGTCTTCTGCGGGCCGGGTGTGGCTGGTCGCGCAGTTCCCCGCGCCCCTTGAACGACCGGTTCGTTGTTGGCTGCGGGGCGGGTGTGGCTGGTCGCGCGGTTCCCCGTGCCTCTATGGGGCGCCCTCGTCCCGTGTGTCCCTCGCGTTAGATTGGGCTCGTGCTTCTCTCTCGGATTTCTCGGCCCAGGGCCCTTGCCGTGTGTGCTCTGCCTGTGGTGGCTCTGCTTGCCGTGGCGGGGTTTGCGCCGTTGCCGTTCGCGCTGGCGCAGCCCGGGCCGACCACCGATGTGCTCGGGGATTCGAAGGGGAAGCCCGTCATCGAGATCTCCGGGGCGCCCACCCGGGAGACCACGGGGAAGCTGCGCATGGTGACGATCGTGGCGACCGGGCCCGACGCGGACGTGAGCCTGGGTGACGTCGTCGACAGCTGGTTCCGTACGGACCGTGCCGTCATGCCCCGCGACGCCGTGTACCCCTCGGGTGACTCCACCAAGGAGATCGAGCAGCACAACCTCGGCGAGATGAAGAAGTCGCAGGACTCCGCGACCGAGGCCGCGCTCGGCTTTCTGGGCAAGTCCCCGGACGAGGTGAAGGTGAACCTCCAGCTCGCTGACGTCGGCGGGCCGAGCGCGGGGCTCTTCTTCTCCCTCGGCATCGTCGACAAGCTGGACGGCAACGGCAGCGGGGGCGATCTCACGGGCGGCCGTTCCATCGCAGGTACGGGCACCATCACCTCCGGCGGGAAGGTCGGCGCCGTCGGCGGGGTGTCGCTCAAGACGCAGGCCGCCTGGCGCGACGGCGCCAAGGTGTTCCTGGTGCCGAGGGCGGAGTGCGGCGACGCCAAGGCCGAGGTGCCCAAGGGCATGCGGCTGATCCCCGTGACGACGCTCCGGGGCGCGGTCTCGGCGCTGACGGCCCTGGACAAGGGTGACGGGAGCAAGGTCCCCAGCTGTTAGACCCAGGGCCGGCTCACTCCGTCACGAACCCCTCCTGCACCAGCCACTCCTTCGCCACGGTGTGCGGGTCCTGGCCCTCGACGTCCACCTTCGCGTTCAGCTCCTGCGCGACCGTGTTGTTGAGCTTCTTCGTGATCGGTTCGATGACCTTCGCCATCGCCGGATACTTCTCCAGGGACTTGGTGTTCATCTCCGGGGCCGCGTTGTAGTTCGGGAAGAAGTGCTTGTCGTCCGCCATCACCCTGAGCTTCATCGCCCTGATGCGGCCATCGGTCGTGAAGACCTCGCCGAAGGTGCAGGTGCCCTTCGCGGCCTGCGTGTAGATGATCCCGGTGTCCATCTGCGTGACGTTCGCGGTCGGGATCTTCATGCCGTACGCCTTCTCCATGCCGTGCAGCCCGTCCGCGCGGTTGGCGAACTCGCTCTCCACGCACAGCGTTACGGCCTTGGGGTTCTTCTTGGCGAGGGCGGCCACGTCCGAGAGGGTCTTCGTGCCGTACTTCTTGAAGTTGGCCTCGTTCATGGCCAGCGCGTACGTGTTGTTGAGTGCGGACTTCGGCAGCCAGGTGATGCCGTTCTTGAGGTCGGCGTCGTGCACGGCCTGCCACTGGGCCTGCGGGTCCGGGATGGGGGTGGAGTGGCCCAGATAGGTGATCCAGGCGGTGCCCGTGTATTCGTACATCCCGTCCGCCTCACCGCTCTTGACGGCCTCGCGGGCGCCGATGGAGCCCTGGATGCCGGTGCGGTCGAGGACGTCGGCGCCGGCCGCCTTGAAGGCGATGCCCATCATGGCGCCGAGGATCAGCTGTTCGGTGAACTCCTTGGACGTGACGGTGATATTGGCGCCCTTGAGCGGCTCACCCTTGCCGATCGAGCCCGGTTTCACGTCGTCGACCAGCGGGCTGCCGCTGGTCAGTCCGCAGCCCGCGAGCAGTGACGCGACGAGGCCCGCTGCCGCCGCCGCACGGTGCGTACGCCTCATGTCCGCGCCTCCAGTCCGCGTGGCCGCAGAAGGAGCTCGGCGAGCGACGCCAGCCAGTCCACGAGCAGGGCCAGCGCGACGGTCAGGACCGAGCCGAGCACCAGGACCGGCATGCGCTGGTTGGTGATGCCGGTGGTGATCAGGACGCCGAGTCCGCCGCCGCCGCCGAACGTGGCGAGGGTCGCCGTGCCGACGTTCAGGACGAGCGCCGTGCGCACGCCCGCGAGGATCAGCGGTACGGCCAGCGGGAGTTCGACCTTGGTGAGGACGCCGAACGGTGACATGCCGATACCGCGCGCCGATTCGAGGAGTGTGGGGTCGTTCGCCTTCAGGCCCGCGATGGTGTTGGAGAGCACGGGCAGGATCGCGTAGATGATGATGCCGATCAGGGCCGACCGCCGGCCGATGCCCAGCCAGATCACCAGCAGGGCGAGCAGGCCGATCGCGGGGGTGGCCTGGCCCATGTTGGCGAAGGCGAGGGCGAACGGGGTCGCCTTGCGGAACATCCTGCGGGTCAGCAGGATGCCCAGCGGGATCGCGATGATCAGCACGAAGAACGTGGAGACCACCGTCAGGTAGATGTGCTGCTTGACGAGCTTCCACACCTGACCGCCCGAGATGGCGTTCTCGGTGATCGTGTCCAGGGTGGCCTGCTGGAACCAGAGCCAGGTGGCCAGCAGCACGGCCACGATCACGGCCGGCAGGAACGTGAGCTTCTGCCAGGAGATCCGGCGCTTCTCGCGGACCTGCGGCGGTGGTGGTGCCTCCTGCTCGGCCTCGCCCTCGTCGCGGAACGCGACGCCCTTCACCTCGTGCTCGCCCTCCGGACGCTTGTCCGGAGGCGACTTGGGGGTGTTCACGCCTTCAGTCCCCCCTCGCCTTCCTGCTCCTGATGGGTCTGCTGGGCCCGCAGCTCCTCCAGCTCGTGCTGGTGCTCCACGGCCTCGAGCCGGTCGGCGTCCAGGAGTTCGTGTACGGAGTTCATCAGCGTCTCCATGTCGACGACGCCCTCGTACTCGCCGCGCCGCCCGGTGACCGCGACGCGTCCCGCGTTGTCGGTCAGGACCGCTTCGAGCGCGTCGCGCAGGGTCGCGTCCCGGGTCACCGTGTCGTGCACGAGGGTTCCCGCGCGGGCCAGTGACCCCTTGGCGCGCATCAGGTCGCCGCGCCGCAGCCACTTGTAGGGGCGGCGCCGCTTGTCGAGCAGGAGCAGTTCGTTGGTGCCCGCGTCGCGCAGCTTGTCGAAAATGGTCTGCAGGGGGTCGTCGACCTGCACCGTCGGGTAGTCGGTGACCTCCACGTCCCGTACGCGGGTGAGGTTGAGGCGCTTGAGGGCCGCGCCCGCGCCGACGAAGCCGGACACGAAGTCGTCGACGGGGTTGGTGAGGATGGCCTCGGGGGTGTCGAACTGGGCGATGTGCGAGCGCTCGCGCAGGACCACGATGCGGTCGCCGATCTTGATCGCCTCGTCGAAGTCGTGGGTGACGAAGACGATCGTCTTGTGCAGCTCCCGCTGGAGGCGGATCAGCTCGTCCTGGAGGTGGTCGCGGGTGATCGGGTCGACCGCGCCGAACGGCTCGTCCATCAGGAGCACGGGCGGGTCGGCCGCCAGCGCCCGTGCCACGCCCACGCGCTGCTGCTGGCCTCCGGAGAGCTGGCGTGGGTAGCGGCCGCGGAACTCGCCCGGGTCGAGGCCGACCAGGTCCAGCATCTCCTCGACGCGCGCCTTGATCTTCGACTTGGACCAGCCGATCATCTTCGGCACCAGGGCGATGTTCTGCGCGACCGTCATGTGGGGGAAGAGCCCCGAGGACTGGATCGCGTAGCCGACCTTGCGCCGGAGCTTCACCGGGTCCATGTCCGTGACGTCCTCGCCACCGATCCTGATGCGGCCGCTGGTCGGCTCGATGAGCCGGTTGATCATCTTGAGGAGGGTGGTCTTGCCGCCACCCGAGGGTCCTACGAAGATGACGGTCTCGCCGGCCTTGATCTCCAGGCTGACGTTGTCCACGGCGGGCGCGGCCGATCCGGGGTAGCGCTTGGTGAGGTTCTCCAGCTCGATCGTCGCCCCGGTCGTGGAGCCGGACTCCCCGGCACCGCCATCGGCGGTTGCGGTCGCCGTGGCGGCGGCCGTGGGGGTCTCGGGCAAGGAATCAGACACGGATCCCCCTCGGGATGGTCAGGCGGCCGATGAGGACGTACGCGGCGTCGAAGAGGAGCGCGAGGATGATGATGCCGACCGTGCCCGCGAGCACCTGGTTCAGCGCGTTCTTGCTGCCCAGGGACGCGATGCCGCGGAAGATCTCGTTGCCGAGCCCGGGGCCCGACGCGTAGGCCGCGATGGCGGCGATGCCCATCAGCATCTGGGTGGAGACCCGGATCCCGGTGAGGATCGGCGGCCAGGCGAGAGGCAGCTCCACCTTGGCGAGCCGGGCCGTGCGGGACATGCCGATGCCGCGCGCCGCGTCGATCAGGGAGGGGTCCACGCCCCGCAGGCCCACGATCGAGTTCCGCACGATGGGCAGCAGCCCGTACAGGGTGAGCGAGATGACCGTCGGGGGGACGCCGAGGCCGACGATCGGGATGAGGAGACCGATCATGGCGAGCGAGGGGATCGTCAGGATGGTCGAGGTCGTCGTGGTGGCGAGGTTGCCCGCCCACTCGCTGCGGTAGGTGACCACGCCGATCACCACGCCGATGACGGTCGCGACGACCATGCACTGGAAGACCACGCTGGCGTGCTGGTAGGCGTCCGCCAGCAGCTGCTGATGGGCCGCGCTGATGTAGTCCCAGAAGTTCACGGGCCTCACCTCCTTGCGCCGGGCTGTCGTCCGGCCGGCTTCAGCCGGTGGTCCGGGGTTGTCCCCGGGAAGACGCAGCGCCGGCACGCACCTCGTCCGGGCGGACTCCGCGAGCGTCCAGGACGTGCGCGCCTAGGACGTGCGCGTCAGGAATCCGACGAGGCCTGCTCCACGAGCGGGATGATCCGCAGCGGAACGGGGTTCTCCATGACGATCGCGGTGGAAGCCCGGACGATGCCATCAAAACCCACGACCCGGTCGATCACCCGCTGGAGATCGGCGTTCGAGCGGGCCACGAGACGGCACAGCATGTCGCCGGTGCCGGTCGTCGTGTGGAGTTCGAGGACCTCGGGGACGGTCGTCAAGTGCGCCCTGACGTCGGGGCCTTGGCCCTGCCGGATCTGCAGCGTGGCGAACGCCGTGACCGGATAGCCGAGGGCCGCCGGGTCCACCTGAGGTCCGAAGCCCCGGATGACTCCGTTCGACTGAAGCCGGTCGAGGCGCGCCTGCACGGTGCCACGCGCGACGCCCAGGCGCCGGGACGCCTCGAGCACCCCGATCCGGGGCTCGCGCGCGAGCAGCAGGATCAGCTGCCCGTCCAGATGATCGATCGCCATACGGGCCTCCGTGGTGGTCATCCTGTACAGATCGCCCGCCCATATTGACAATCCGCTGAGCAGATTGACCACCGGAATCTCAAACTATTGCGCACCTTGTGGTTCGGAGAGAGCCTCGGGCCATGGCAGCTACTTCTGCGAACACCCAGACCACCCCCGACACCGCGCGCGAGGCCGATCCCTTCCCGGTGAAGGGAATGGACGCGGTCGTCTTCGCCGTGGGCAACGCCAAACAGGCCGCCCACTACTACTCGACCGCCTTCGGCATGAAGCTCGTGGCCTACTCGGGCCCGGAGAACGGCAGCCGCGAGACGGCCTCCTACGTGCTCACGAACGGCTCCGCCCGCTTCGTGTTCACCTCCGTCATCAAGGTCGCCACCGACTGGGGCCACTTCCTCGCCGACCACGTGGCCGAGCACGGCGACGGCGTCGTCGACCTCGCCATCGAGGTCCCGGACGCCCGCGCCGCGTACGCGTACGCCGTCGAGCACGGCGCCCGCGGCATCACCGAGCCGTACGAGTCCAAGGACGAGCACGGCACCGTCGTGCGCGCCGCGATCGCCACGTACGGCAAGACCCGCCACACGCTGGTCGAGCGCACCGGGTACGACGGCCCCTACCTGCCGGGCTTCGAGGCCGCCGCCCCGATGGTCGCGCCGCCCGCCAAGCGGACCTTCCAGGCCATCGACCACTGCGTCGGCAACGTCGAGCTCGGCCGGATGAACGAGTGGGTGGCGTTCTACAACAAGGTCATGGGCTTCACGAACATGAAGGAGTTCGTGGGCGACGACATCGCGACCGAGTACAGCGCGCTGATGTCGAAGGTCGTCGCGGACGGCACGCTCAAGGTCAAGTTCCCGATCAACGAGCCGGCCATCGCCAAGAAGAAGTCCCAGATCGACGAGTACCTGGAGTTCTACGGCGGCGCCGGCGTCCAGCACATCGCGCTCGCCACGAACGACATCGTCGAGTCCGTACGCACCATGCGCGCCGCGGGCGTCCAGTTCCTCGACACCCCCGACTCGTACTACGACACGCTCGGCGAGTGGGCCGGCGAGACGCGCGTGCCCGTCGAGACCCTGCGCGAGCAGAAGATCCTCGTCGACCGCGACGAGGACGGCTACCTGCTGCAGATCTTCACCAAGCCGGTCCAGGACAAGCCGACCGTCTTCTTCGAGATGATCGAGCGGCACGGCTCGATGGGCTTCGGAAAGGGCAACTTCAAGGCCCTCTTCGAGGCGATCGAGCGCGAGCAGGACAAGCGCGGCAATCTGTAGGGACCGCGTCTAGGCTGGTGTCATGGCCAGGATCAATGACGTGGGCGGCATGACAGGGTTCGGCGCCATCGACACCAGCGACGACGCCGAGCCCTTTCACGCGGACTGGGAGGCGCGCGTCTTCGCCCTCCAGCGCGCGCTCCTCGTCAAAGGGGTCTTCAACCTCGACGAATTCAGGGACGCCATCGAGACGATGCCGCCGGGCGAGTACCTGGCGGCCTCGTACTACGAGCGGTGGTTCCACGCGATCCGCACGCTCCTCGAACGCAAGGGCGTCATCGAGGAAGGGGCGCTGCGCGATGACTGACCGGTTCGCGGCCGGCGCCCGCGTCCGCACGTACCCGCACGACCCGCCGCACCACACACGCCTGCCGCGGTACGCCCGCGGCAAGCGGGGCGTCGTGGTCGAGCCGGAGGGCCGGGCGCCGCTCGCCGACGTGCGCGCGCAGGGGCGGGACGACGCCCCCGTCGAGATGATCTACGCGGTCCGGTTCGCGGCGCGCGAGCTGTGGGGCGAGGGCGACCACCACGTCGTACTCGACCTGTCGGAGAGCTATCTGAGGGAGGCCGAGTGATGTCCGGTACGCACGAGGACGCGGTGATCTCCCGTCAGGTGCGGCGCCTGGAAAGCCTGTTGGAGGCGCGGGGCATCGTCGGGGGCGACACCGTCGACGAGGTCATCGACGGGTTCCTGGCGGGCGCCTCGCCCGTGAACGGCGCGAAGGTCGTGGCCCGCGCGTGGACCGACCCGGCCTACCACGAGCGGCTCCTCGCCGACGGCACCGCAGCGGTGGGTGAACTGGGCTTCGCCGCCGGGGGAGTTCAGAAGCAGCGGCTGCGCGTCGTCGAGAACACCGCCGACACCCACAACGTCATCGTCTGCACGCTGTGCTCCTGCTACCCCCTGCGCCTGCTCGGGCCCTCGCCCGGCTGGTACAAGAGCGAGGCGTACCGCTCCCGTGTCGTGCGGGACCCGCGCGGCGTCCTCGCCGAGTTCGGCGTGACGCTCCCGGAGTCCGTGGGCATCACGGTCTGGGACTCCAGCGCGGAGACGCGGTACATGGTCCTGCCCAGGCGCCCCGCGGGAACGGACCGCCTGAGCGAGGAAGAACTGGCGTCCCTGATCACGCGGAACGGGCTCATCGGGACGGGCGTGATCTAGCCAGGCCCTAGGGTTCCGGGGCCCCGGGTTTCGGGGGGTTACGTGCCTGGGGACTTGGGCGCCTGAGGAGCCTGCTGGGACGACGGATTGGCCGGGGCCGGGGCCGAGGCTGCCGGAGGCGTGGCCGGCGGGGCCGCGGACTTGGGCGGCGCGACGGGGGCGGCCGGGCGGGCCGCGGGGCTTTCGCCCGGCGGACGCCGGGATCCGGGGCGCTCGGGGGCCGGGCTCCGGGGCGCCGCGTGGGGCCTCGGCGACGGTGCCGCGTTCGTCTTCGGCTTCCGCACCTTCTCGGGCGGCCCTTCGGTCGACGGGGCGCCCAGCGCGGCCAGCGCCTCCTTCGCGAGCGGGGCCAGGAGCGGCGAGAACGCCGGGTTGATGCGCAGAGCCTCGCCGATGTGCCGGCGGGCGGGCCCGTCCAGCTCCAGCTCCCTCTCCACCTCCCCCCGGTGGTAGGCGATCAGCGCACTGCGTACGGTGCCCCCGTGCTCCGGGTCCGTCGCGCGCTTCGCGTACGTCAGCGCCTCCTTGTCGTCGCCCGCCTTGTGCAGCGCCCAGCCGAGCGCGTCCGCGGTCTGCACGCTGGGCGCCCGCCCCCACTCGGCCCGTAGCCGGGTCACGGCCGCCCGCGGTTCCCCGTGGTCCGCCTCGAACCGGCCGAGGAGGAGCGAGTCGTCGACCCCGTTCGCCCCGTCCGCGTCCACCCGCTCCCGTAGCAGGTCGTACTGCTCCTTCGCCGCGTCGCTGAACCCCATCGACTCGTACAACTCGCCCAGTTCCAGGGCGTATTCGGGCCGCGGGCGTTTGGCGAGCACGCTCCGGTACGCCTGGAGCGCCTCCGTCGTACGGCCCAGCGACGTCAGGGCGCGGCCCTTCCCGGCGAGCGAGGCGTCCTGGTCGGGGTCGGCCGCGAGGGCCTGGGCGAAGTAGTTCAGCGCCTGTGCGGGCTGGCCCCGCTCCCACGTCAGCTCGCCCGCCCGGTGCAGGCACGCGGCCTGCTCGGACGGCGTCGAGGCGAGCGCCGCCGCGTCGGTCAGCGACGCGAGCGCGTCGTCACGCCAGCCGCGGGCCCGGTAGACCTGCCCCTCGCGTGCCATCACGGCCGCGCCCGAGTGCAGTTTCGTCAGCTTCTCCAGGGCCCGGTCCACGGCCTTGTAGTCCCCGAGCTGCCCGTAGGCGTCGATGAGCAGCGGATACGTCGTCCACCGCTTCGGCGCCAGCTTCACGGACGCCTCGCCCCACTTCTTCGCGGCGCGGTAGTCGTGCCGCGCGTTGGCGAGCGCGGCGAGCCCGTTCAGGGCGTCCACGTTCCCGGCGGGCCGCGTCTTCAGCGAGGTCCGCAGGGCGCGCTCCGCCTTCGGGTAGTACGCCGAGTCGGCCGTCCTCAGCCCCCGCTCCACGTAGGCGGCCCCGAGCACCGCCCACGACCGGTCGTCACGCGGATGGGCCCGCAGATACGACTCGCGGTCCCTGATGAGGGCCGTCAGATCGGGCAGCGACGCCTCGGCCCCCGCGGCCTCCGCGGTCGCCGCGCGGCCGGCGGACCCCGGAGCGGGCGCCGCGCCGCGCTCCGGCGAGGACGGCGGCACCAGCAGGATGCCGCCGAGCACCAGGGCCCCCGTGACGGCGCTGACCAGTGCGCCCTTCGCCAGCGGGGACAGAGGGCGCCCCGGCTCGTGACCAGTGGCCGCAGCCGGCCGCTCCGCTTCGATCTGCCCGGTCCGCTCGGTCTTCATGACGCACACTGTGCGTCAATACGAAGAGCACATCACGGCAACATCCCGGCACGTGAAGGGCGTCTCAGACGGGTTCACACCGATGGCCCCGAGTGCGACGCTGTGATCATGAGCCGCACACTCACCGAACGACTTCAGGAAGGCCTCCCGGCCGGGGCGGTCCTCACCGACCCCGACGTCACGGCCTCGTACGCCAACGACATGGCCAGCTTCTGCGCCGCGGGCGCGCCCGCCGTCGTGGTACTGCCCCGCACCGTCGAGCAGGTCCAGCACGTCATGCGCACCGCGACCGAGCTGCGCGTCCCGGTCGTCCCGCAGGGCGCCCGCACGGGCCTGTCCGGCGCGGCCAACGCGTCCGAGGGCTGCGTCGTGCTGTCCCTGGTCAAGATGGACCGCATCCTGGAGATCAACACCGTCGACAGGATCGCGGTCGTCGAGCCGGGCGTCATCAACGCCACGCTCTCCCGGGCCGTCAACGAAAAGGGCCTCTACTACCCGCCGGACCCGTCCAGTTGGGAAATGTGCACCATCGGCGGGAACATCGGCACGGCGTCGGGCGGCCTGTGCTGCGTGAAGTACGGGGTGACGGCGGAGTACGTCCTCGGACTCGACGTCGTCCTCGCCGACGGCCGGCTCCTGTCCACGGGACGCCGCACCGCCAAGGGCGTCGCGGGCTACGACCTCACGCGTCTGTTCGTCGGCTCCGAGGGCAGCCTCGGCATCGTCGTACGGGCCACGCTCGCGCTCAGGCCCGAGCCGCCGCAGCAGCTGGTCCTGGCCGCCGAATTCGCCTCCACGGACGCCGCCTGCGACGCGGTCTGCAAGATCATGGAGGGCGGTCACGTCCCGTCACTGCTCGAACTCATGGACCGTACGACCGTGAAGGCCGTCAACGCGATGGCGAACATGGGGCTGCCCGAGACCACCGAGGCGCTGCTCCTCGCGGCCTTCGACACCCTCGACCCGGCCGCCGACCTCGCCGCCGTCGGCGCCCTGTGCGAAGCCGCGGGCGCGACCCAGGTCGTCCCCGCCGAGGACGCCGCCGAGTCCGAACTCCTTCTCCAGGCCCGTCGCCTCTCGCTCACCGCGCTCGAAGCCGTCAAGGGCACGACGATGATCGACGACGTGTGCGTGCCGCGCTCGAGGCTCGCCGAGATGCTCAGCGGCGTCGACCGGATCGCCGAGAAGTACGGCCTGACGATCGGCGTCTGCTGCCACGCGGGCGACGGCAACACGCACCCCACCGTCTGCTTCGACGCCCAGGACGCCGACGAGGGCCGGCGGGCCCGCGAGTCCTTCGACGAGATCATGGCGCTCGGTCTCGAACTCGGCGGGACCATCACCGGCGAACACGGCGTCGGCGTCCTCAAGAAGGAGTGGCTGGCCCGCGAGCTCGGCCCGGTCGGCATCGAGATGCAGCGCGCCGTCAAGGCGGCCTTCGACCCGCTCGGCCTGCTCAACCCGGGCAAGCTCTTCTGACGCCCGCCGCTCCTGGTTCGTTCTTCTGCAGGCATCCGCCCCCGTCGGACGCGCGCTCATTCACCGTCCTTGGACTCGTCCGAGGGCCACGGGTCGCTCAGCCACAGTTCGTCGACGCGGCCGCCGGTGGGTGCGAGCAGCTCGGCGAGGCCGTCGTCGATGCCGAGCCGCCCGGACTCAGAGCCCGGAGGGACCACCCGCAGCGTCCGCTCCAGCCACGAGGACACGGCGGCGGCGGGCGCTTCCAGGAGCGCGTCGCCGTCCGGTGAACTCAGCGCCATGAGGACGACGCTGCGGCGGTCGACCTTCGTCGGCCACACGCGCACGTCCCCGTGCCCGCACGGCCGGAACACCCCCTCCACCAGCAGCTCGCGCGCGAACGTCCAGTTGACCGGGTTCTCGGAGCCGATGTGAAAGGCGATGTGGACGGCGTACGGGTCGTCGGTGCGGTAGGTGAGCCGGGCAGGGACGGGGATGCTGCGCTCGGGCGACAGGACGAGCCTCAGCTCGAGTTCACGTTCCACCACGGTGTGCATGTCGTGCGTTTCCTCTCCTCGTACGGGTCGTGCGGGGGCACGCGAGAGCGGGCCCGTGCAAGGAGAGAGGGCGAAGGGCGCGGAGCATTACGCGAGTTCCGGAAAGTTTTTCCGGCGTCCCCGGAAAGTGGTCCGTACGAGCGGACCCGCCCGGGGGCGGGCGGTGGTCTGATAGATGTGGACCCCCAACAAAACCCCCGAGCAGATACGGGACGACGGACATGAGCGCCCCAACTCCGGCCCCCGGCGACGACAGGCCCCGCGACGGGTACTACCCCGACCCGTCCATTCCCGGATATGTCCGGTACTGGAACGGTGCCGCGTGGGTGCCCGGCACGAGCCGCCCGGCCCCGTCCGACGGCGAACCCCTCGCCGCCCCCGCCGGGGTGACCCCGGCCCCCGCCCCAGAGCCCGCCCCCACCCCTCCGCCTTCTCCCTCTCCTTCGCCATTGCCCGTCGAGGAGACCGGCCCGGTCTTCCTCGACGAGGAGCCGGAGCGGTACTCGGACGAGCCGGCCGCACCCGAACCCGCCACGGCCTGGCAGGCGGACGCGTCCCGCCAGACCGGCTTCGGCGGCGAGCAGGACCGCCGTGTGTCCTGGGGCGCCGACCCGCGCGTGCCTGCTCCGCAGCAGCATCAGGAGGAGCACGCGGACGGCGCGGTCACGAACCGCCCCGCACAGCCGGAGCCCCCGACGCCGCCCACGGAAGGGACCGTCACGTTCCGCCGGCCCACGGCGCCCGTGGACCGCCCCGAGGGCACGATGACGATGCGAGCGCTGTCCGCCCGGCAGGTGCCGGGCCAGCAAGGGCCCGCGGTACAGGGGCAGCAGGGTCAGGGCCAGAGCCAGGGCCAGCAGGCTCAGCCCCAACCGCCCATCGCCCAGCACTCGCAGGCGCCCCAGCAGCCCGCGCCCCAGCAGCCCGACGCCCTGCCCAGGCCCGGCTCCCAGCCGCAGCCTCAAGCGGGCTTCGCCCCGCAGGGACCGGCGCAGCAGCCCCAGGCCCAGCAGGTGCAGGCCCAGCAGGCGCACGCCGCCCAAGCCGCCCCCCTTCACCCGCACGCACCCCAGGCCCCCACCCCGGCGCAGCAGCCCCACCCCGGCCGACCTGGCGCGGTCCCGCCGCAGGCCGCCGGTGCCGCATCCGCCACCCCCATGACCTCCGGCCCCGGAGGCGGCTCGCCGTCCTGGGCGCAGCAGGTGCACCAGCTCGCCCAACCCGGTCAGTCCGGGCAGCCCGGCCAGTTCGCTCAGCCTGCCGCAGGCGAACCCGCGGAGCCGGAAGGCCCCGTCACGCCGTGGAAGCCCGTGGCCAACGACCCGTTCCTGGCGGCGGCCCAGGCGCAGGCGTCGGCGCGGCCCGCAGGGCCCGGCAAGCGTCTCGCGGCCCGGCTCATCGACACGGTGGTGCTCGGCGCGATCACCGCGGTGGCGGCCGTCCCGCTCGGGACCAAGGCCGTCGACCACATCGACGGGAAGATCGACGCGGCGAAGGCGTCGGGCCGCCAGGCCACGGTCTGGCTGCTGGACGGCACGACCGGCGCCTACCTGGGCATCGTCCTCGCCGTCCTCCTCGTCGCCGGTGTCCTCTACGAGGCCCTGCCGACCGCCAAGTGGGGCCGCACCCTGGGCAAGAAGGTGTGCGGGCTCCAGGTGCGGGACATCGAGGAGCACGAGCCGCCCGCGTTCGGCGCGGCGCTTCGGCGCTGGCTGGTGTACAGCGTGACGGGCCTGCTGGCCATCGGCGTCGTCGGCGTGCTGTGGTGCCTGTTCGACCGGCCGTGGCGCCAGTGCTGGCACGACAAGGCGGCCCGTACGTTCGTCGCGGGCTGACCCCCGCCGTCCCGCCCGGCCATCGCAGGGGCGGGCCGTCGTACCCCGGACGGCGGCTCGCCGGATGCGGAATCGGGGGGTTCGCGGTCGACTCGGGCCATGAGCACCGAACCGCCGCCCCCCGGCTCAGGCCAGCCCCCGGAAGACGACCCGTTCAGAAAGCCGCCGCCGTCCCAGAGCGGCGGTGGCTCACCGTACGACGGCCCGCAGGACCCGTACGGGACTCCCCAGGACCCGCAGAACCCGCAGGGTCCGCAGAACCCCCCGGGCCCGGGGAACCCGTACGACTCCCCGCCGCCCCCGCCCGGCGGCACCCCACCGCCCCCGTACGGCGGCGGCGGTGAAGGAGGCCCCTATGGGGGTGACCCCTACGGCGGTGGCCCCTACGGGGATGACCCGCTGGCCGGGATGCCGCCCCTGGCGGACAGCGGCAAGCGCGTGCTCGCGCGGATCATCGACATCATCCTGGTCAGCATCGTCGTGGGGCTGCTGTCCTGGGCGTTCGGGATCGCCGAGTACCAGACGAACCCCGACAAGATCCAGTACGGCAGGCAGTTCGGCCAGTCCGTCCTCGCCGCGGTCCTCTACATCGGGTACGACACGTTCATGACCGCGAAGACCGGCCAGACCCTGGGCAAGCGGCTGCTCAAGCTGCGCGTGGCGAACCTCAACGACGGGGCCACGCCCAGCGTCCAGACCAACCTGGTGCGCGCCGCGGTCCTGTGGCTGCCGGCGGTGTTCTGCTGCGCCTGCATCTGGACCGCGATCTGCGGCGGCTGGAGCTTCTTCGACAAGCCCTACAAGCAGGGCCTGCACGACAAGGCCGCGAAGACGGTGGTGGTCAGCACCGGCTGAGCAGACGCGGGGCGGTGTTTGTGGCGGGTCCGTGGATCACGGGCCCGCCGGTCCGCGTGTGCCGGACGGCGCGACCTCGTACACGGACTCGGGGGCGGCCTGCGGGGCCGCCGCGGGCACGACGGCCCGCCGCACCGGCACCCGCTCGTCCGTGACGACCCCGGCGTCGGCGGTCCCGGGTGCCGGCGCGGCGGCGGGCCGCGACTTCGGCAGGGGGACCGTCAGCGCCACGAGGAGACCGAGGCCGAGTGCGGCCAGGGCGATGACCGCGAGGCCGAGGCCCGAACTCGTCTGCGACAACAGCAGCATGGCGAGTGTCGAGAAGATCACGGTCGCGGAACCGTAGGCGAGCTGTGCGGCAGTCGGACGCGGCATGGCGTTATCCGTCCTCGGGACAGCGGATGCTTGCTTCACTGGCGTATAGCAGGAGCCATTGGCAGCTGCATATGTAAGGGGTGCGGAGCCGGGTCGACTTGGCCGTAGCGCGCCGTCAAATGACTCTCATCCGACGCATGCCCGAGGAGAACGGGCGGTAAGCGTGACCTAACCCACGGTGCCGGTGCACGGGGGGCGCACGGAGTCACCGAGTCCACGAAGTGGACGGTTCGGCGCGCCCGTTGGGGGGAAGCCCGCGTCCGGATACCGGTGCCACGCCCCTGCATAGTGCACTGCGATTGTCCCAGTCAAGGTCTGTTATTTCTCCTTCACCTCCGGTCAAATAGCGTCACTTGTGATACGTGGCCGAGAGGCCACGGAGGAGGGGAACCATCAAGTGACCACCAAGAGACGGGCGTTGAGATCCGTCGCCGTGCTCGTGACGCTGGCCGCGACCGCGGCTGCCGGATCGGTCCTCGCGACGGGCGCCCAGGCCGACACCCCGGCCGTAGGAAGCTCCACGTCGCACGGCAAGACGTACGGGGGCAAGGGGCACGTCATCGGCGGCCCCTTCAGCCGGCAGATGGAGCAGCAGCGCAAGACCGCGCTGGAGCAGGTGCTCTCCGGGAAGTCGAAGGTCGTCCAGCGCGACGGCTCGCAGGTCGTGAAGCTCGGCAAGGACAAGTACGTCGAGCTGGGCCGGGAGCGGACCGACAAGATCTTCACGATCCTGACGGAGTTCGGCGACAAGGTCGACAACACGACGCTGGTCGACCGCGCCGACGACGACACGCCTGACCTGAAGCCCAAGTACGGGGGCACGCCCGGCCCGCTGCACAACCAGATAGCCGAGCCGGATCGTGCCAGGAACAACAGCACGGCCTGGCAGAAGGACTACAGCAGCAAGCACTTCCAGGACCTGTACTTCGGTACGGGCAAGGGAGTCGACTCGCTGAAGACCTACTACGAGAAGACGTCGTCGGGCCGCTACTCGGTCGACGGCGAGGTCTCGGACTGGGCCAAGGTCCCCTACAACGAGGCCCGTTACGGCTCCAACTACTGCGGCGCCGACAACTGCCCGAACGTCGAGGACCTGGTCCGCGACGGCGTGACCGCGTGGGTCGAGCAGCAGAAGGCGGCCGGCAAGTCCGACGCCGACATCAAGGCGGACCTGTCCCAGTACGACCAGTGGGACCGCACGGACCACGACAACGACGGCAACTTCAACGAGCCCGACGGCTACATCGACCACTTCCAGATCGTCCATGCGGGCGAGGACGGGTCGGCCGGCGGCGGCGCGCAGGGCGGCGACTCCCTGTGGGCGCACCGCGGTTACGCCTACGGCCGCGACGACGGCGACACCGGCCCGACGGGCTTCAAGGCGGGCGGCACCCCGGTCGGCGACACCGGCATCTGGGTGGGTGACTACACGATGCAGCCGGAGAACGGCGGCCTCGGCGTCTTCGCCCACGAGTACGGCCACGACCTCGGCCTGCCCGACCTGTACGACACCTCGTACAGCGGCGAGAACTCGGTCGGCTTCTGGTCCCTGATGTCGGCCGGCTCCTGGCTCGGCACCGGCAAGGACGCCATCGGCGACATGCCGGGCGACATGACCGCCTGGGACAAGCTGCAGCTCGGCTGGCTCAACTACGACAAGGCCAAGGCGGCGACCAAGTCGACGCACACGCTGGGTGTTTCGGCGTACAACACCAAGCGCAAGCAGGCCCTCGTCGTCGAGCTGCCCGAGAAGAAGAACGTCACCACCGACATCGTGAAGCCCACCGAGGGCGCGAAGCAGTGGTGGTCGGACTACGGTGACGACCTCTCCAACACCCTGACGCGCCCGGTCGATCTGACCGGCAAGTCGAAGGCGGCCCTCGAACTCGACGGCTGGTACGACATCGAGAAGGACTACGACTACCTGTACACGCAGGTGTCCACGGACGACGGCGCCAGCTGGAAGACGATCGACGGCACCGCCGACGGCGTCACCATCCCGCGCGACGGCGGCGACAAGCCGGCCCTGACCGGCGTCTCCGGCAAGTTCCAGCACCTGGTGTTCCCGCTGGACGCCTACGCGGGCCAGAAGATCAGCGTCCGCTTCCGCTACAAGACGGACGGCGGCGCCGGCGGCATGGGCTTCACCGCCGACAACCTCACCGTCAAGGCGGACGGCCAGGCGCTGTTCACCGACAACGCCGAGGGTGACGACAACGGCTGGACCGCGCGCGGTTTCTCGCGCGTCGGCGCCGCCGTGACGGGCGACTTCCCGCAGTTCTACCTCGCGGAGAACCGCCAGTACGTCTCCTACGACAAGACCCTCAAGGTCGGCCCGTACAACTTCGGCTGGCGCGACGGCGGTGCGAAGAACGACTGGGTCGAGCACTACTCGTACCGTCCCGGCCTGATGATCTGGCAGTGGGACACCTCGCAGCGCAACAACAACGTCGGCCAGCACCCCGGCAAGGGCCTGATCCTGCCGGTCGACGCCCACGCCAAGCCGCTCAAGTGGGCCGACGGCAAGTACATCACCAACAAGATCCAGCCGTACGACGCCGCGTTCAGCTGGTTCCCGAACCCGGGCTTCTCGCTGCACAGGCTCGGCGTCGAGACCAAGATCCCGGCACAGCAGGGCGTCCCGGTCTTCGACGACCACAAGGGCACGTACTGGTACAAGGAGGACGCGACCGGCAGTGTCCAGACAACTGACACCAACACCCGGATCTCGATCGTCGGGCAGCCGCTCGACGGCTCGTCGATCACGGTGAAGGTGGGCCCCTCGGTGAAGTAGTCCACATCGCCGCAGGTCAGAGCATGATCGGCCGTCGCCCTCTAGCGGGCGGCGGCCGATCGTGTTTAGGTGCGTCCTGTGGGTTTCTTATTGACACTACGTCTCACGGGGGTGTGACAGTCATGTCCGCAGGAGGGTTCTGCAAGCTGCCGAACGGCACCGTGGTGGTGGCGCTGACCGTGCCAAGCCCGTCGCCGGACGACGGCGCGGTACGGGTCCTGGTGCACGCGGCGAACCGCGCCCGTGCCCTGACCCGGCTGCGCAACCTGGGCCTGCGGGCGATCTACCTGCGGGGCAACGCGGAGCCCCCCACGCCGGACGAGATCACGGCGGTACTGCACCACCCTGACGGCCTCCTGTGGCGAGCCGCCCCCCACTGCACGGCGGGCGAACTCTGGCACCCGATCAGAGCGCTCCTGAGACCGAGACAGCCCGGCCGGGCCGTCTACTCCAGCTCGGCCTCCACCCCGGCGACCAGCCCCTCCGGCGTTTGAGGGGAGGAAGAGCTCAGACGACAGGCTTGCCGCTGAGCTCGACCCCGGCGCCCCGCATCTCGTCCAGCGCGGCCGCAGTGGTCCCCGCGGCCACCCCCGCCGTCAGATCAAGCAACACCTGCACCCGGAACCCCTCCCGCACCGCATCCAGCGCGGTGGCGCGAACGCAGTGATCCGTGGCGATCCCGACCACATCCACCTCGGTGATCCCCCGGGCCCGGAGCCAGTCCGCCAAGGACACCCCGTTCTCGTCGATCCCCTCGAACCCGCTGTACGCGGCCGCGTACGCCCCCTTGTCGAACACCGCGTCGATCGCACCGGACGCGACGACGGGCGCGAAGTTCGGGTGGAACCCGATGCCCTCCGTGCCCGCCACGCAGTGCGGGGGCCAGGAGTGGACGTAGTCCGGGGACTCGGAGAAGTGGTCACCGGGCGCGATGTGGTGATCGCGGGTGGCCACGACGTGCCGGTACCCCGCGGGCGCCTGCCCGATCAGCTCGGTGACGGCCGCGGCCACATCGGCCCCGCCCGCCACCGCGAGGCTGCCGCCCTCACAGAAGTCGTTCTGCACATCTACGACGATCAAGGCGCGGCGCATGGCGGGTGTCCTTCGGCTGGGAGACTTCGAGCGTAGAGACTTGAAGTGCGTTGCGGGAGGGGGCGTTTGAGTGTCAGGCGGGCGCGTCCACCAGATACTCCGTAGGGATCACGGCTTCCCCGCGCGAGAGCTGCGTCGCCGAGAGCGGCAGCCCGCCGAGCGCCTCGATGTGCCGCGCGCGTACCGCGTCCAGCGGCTCGCGCGCGACGACCGTGCCGCCCTTGACCAGCTCGGCCAGGAGCTGCCGGTCGACGAGCTCGGCCGGGACGGGACCCGTGCCGATCACCTCGGCCTCGGCGGCACCCTGGTCGTCGCGCCGCCGTGCGGCCCACTTGCGCCCGCCCACGGACGTCTTCGCGCCCATGGACTTCTTCGCCACGGGCAGCAGCGGCGCCTTCGGGTCGGTGGACTCGGCGCGCGCGACGAGCTTGTAGACCATGGAGCACGTCGGGTGCCCCGAGCCGGTGACCAGCTGCGTTCCCACGCCGTACGCGTCCACGGGCGCGGCCGCGAGCGAGGCGATGGCGTACTCGTCGAGGTCCGAGGTGACGACGATCTTCGTCTCGGTGGCGCCGAGTTCGTCGAGCTGCCCGCGGACGCGGTGCGCGACGAGCAGCAGGTCCCCGGAGTCGATGCGCACGGCGCCGAGCCCGGGCCCGGCGATCTCCACGGCGAGGCGCACGGCCTCCGTGACGTCGTACGTGTCCACGAGCAGGGTCGTGCCCTCGCCGAGGGAGTCGACCTGGGCGCGGAACGCGTCGCGCTCGGTGTCGTGCAGCAGCGTGAAGGCGTGCGCGGACGTGCCGACCGTCGGGATCCCGTACCGGAAGCCGGCCGCGAGGTCCGACGTGGTGGCGAAGCCGCCCACGTACGCGGCGCGGGACGCGGCGACGGCGGCCAGCTCGTGCGTGCGGCGCGCGCCCATCTCGATCAGCGGCCGGCCGCCCGCGGCGGAGGCCATGCGGGAGGCGGCGGCGGCGATCGCCGAGTCGTGGTTGAGGATGGAGAGGATCACCGTCTCGAGGAGGACGCACTCCGCGAAGGAGCCCTCGACCCGCAGGATGGGGGAGCCGGGGAAGTACACCTCGCCCTCGGGGTAGCCCCAGATGTCGCCGCTGAAGCGGTAGGCGGCCAGCCATTCGAGGGTCGGCTCGTCGATGATGCCGCGCTCGCGCAGAAAGCCCAGTTCGCCGGCGTTGAACCGGAAGTTCTCGACGGCGTCCAGCACCCGGCCCGTGCCCGCCACGACGCCGTAGCGGCGGCCCTCGGGCAGCCTGCGCGTGAAGACCTCGAAGACCGAGCGCCGGTCGGCCGTGCCCGCCTTGAGCGCGGCCTGGAGCATCGTGAGCTCGTAGTGATCGGTGAAGAGCGCTGTCGACGGAACATCCACCGGCAGGCCAAGGTCCGCTGTGTTCATATCCGGGATGCTACCCCCAATTAGCGTCAGTGTGACGATTTCCGTGGCCCATTTGTGCGGTCGCCGCCCCCTAGTGGCAGCATGGGCTGTGTGACGGCTCCTGCACCCCTAGAGATCGAACGCACCGAGTCGGCGGAGGAGACCTTCGCCGTACCCGAGCCGGACGTCCCCTGGATCACGCTCGTGCACAACGACCCGGTCAACCTCATGAGTTACGTGACGTATGTCTTCCAGACGTACTTCGGATACTCGAAGGACAAGGCGACCAAACTGATGCTCGACGTGCACCAGAAGGGTCGCGCGGTCGTCTCCAGCGGGTCCCGCGAGGAGATGGAACGCGACGTTCAGGCCATGCACGGCTACGGTCTGTGGGCCACCCTTCAGCAGGACCGCAAGTAGCGCACGCAAGCAGCGACGGAGTAGCGACGCACCTGATGCCAGGACACTTCGAACCGATTCCCGGCGGCGGCGCTGCCGTCGCGCTCGACGAGGTCGAGATCTCGATCATCCGCTCCCTGGCGGTCCAGCTCCTGGAGCTGATCGGCCCCGGGCCCGGCGGGGACGCGCCCGACGACCCGCTCGCCGAACTCTTCGCGGAGGGCCCGAGCGAGCCGCCGTCCGATCCGGTCCTCCAGCGCCTCTTCCCCGACGCCTACGGCGGGCCGGGCGACGAGGAGGCGACGGTGGACAAGGCGGACGAACAGCGCGCGCACGCCGCCGAGTTCAGGCGCTTCACCGAGAACGACCTGCGGGCCGGCAAGCGCGAGGACGCGCTCGCCGTGATCCGATCGCTCGACGCGCTGACGTCCTCCGGCGAAGGGGGAGCGGTCCTCAAGCTCTCGCCCGAGGAGTCCGTGCGCTGGATGCGCGCGCTCAACGATCTGCGCCTCGCCATCGGCACCCGCCTCGACATCACGGACGAAGAGGACACGGACCTCCTCTACCGACTCCCGGACGAGGACCCGCGCAAGCCGATGGTGATGGCGTATCTGTGGCTGGGTGGGCTCCAGGAGACTCTGGTCGAAACCCTTATGCCCTGATCTGTCGGGACATATCGACCGGACGCTGAGAGTCCGCATGTAAGCGCGTTCGCTCAGCGGTTGCTCAATTCCGGATAACGATCCTGTCACTTGAGCGGTCGCGTATGCCATACGAGGGGCTTTTTGTCCGGTTTTTCCAGTGGTGTGTGCCACACGCGGCTTTCTCGATCAGTGTTGCCGCCGTGATAAATCTTCACGACCGCCCGACGGACGCCACCCCTGTCCCGTCGGGTGCGCCCCGACCGGCAGACCGCCGGTAGGCACAGCTCCATCCATCCAGGGGGCCAGAACCCCGAGGATCGTCACAGTCGATCCGAGCCGCAGCGGCACGGATCGGCATGGAGAAAGGCGCAACACCATGACCTCAGTGCAGGTCGGAAAGCAACACGACGGCAATGAGGCCGTGCAGGCCCCCGGCGAGTCCGGTGAGGGCGAGGGCTACCAGCGCGGTCTCGGTGCCCGGCAGATCCAGATGATCGCCATCGGCGGCGCCATCGGGACCGGCCTCTTCCTCGGCGCGGGCAAGGGCATCTCGAAGGCGGGCCCCAGCCTGATCCTCGCGTACGCCATCGCGGGCCTCGTCATCTTCTTCATCATGCGGGCGCTCGGCGAGCTCCTCATGTACCGCCCCGTCTCGGGCTCCTTCTCGGAGTACGCGCGTGAGTTCATCGGCCCCTTCGCGGGCTTCGTGACCGGCTGGACGTACTGGCTCTTCTGGGTCGTCACCGGCATCACCGAGGTCACCGCGGCCGCCCAGTACATGAAGTACTGGACCCACGACGGCGTCCCGCAATGGCTCACCGCGCTCGTCTTCACCCTCATCCTCTACGCCGTGAACCTGATCTCCGTGAAGCTCTTCGGCGAGCTGGAGTTCTGGTTCTCGATGGTGAAGGTCACCGCGATCGTCGGCATGATCCTCATCTGCGCCGGCATCCTCACGGTCGGCTTCTCCGACGCGGGCGACACCGCCTCCGTCACGCACCTGTGGTCCGACGGCGGCTTCTTCCCGAACGGCATCGGCTCCACCCTCATGACCCTCCAGATGGTCATGTTCGCCTTCCTCGCCGTCGAGCTCGTCGGCGTCACCGCGGGCGAGTCCAAGGACCCGAAGACCGTCCTGCCCAAGGCCATCAACACCGTGCCGTGGCGCATCGCCGTCTTCTACGTCGGCGCGCTGATCATGATCCTCTCGGTCGTGCCGTGGACGAACTTCCAGCCGGGCGTCTCCCCGTTCGTCGCCGCCTTCGAGAAGATGGGCCTCGGCGTCGGCGCCGCCATCGTCAACTTCGTCGTCCTGACCGCGGCCCTGTCGTCCTGCAACTCCGGCATGTACTCCACCGGCCGCATGCTGCGCGACCTCGCGCTCAACGGCCAGGGCCCGAAGTTCTTCACCAAGCTGACCAAGTCCGGCACGCCCCTCATCGGCACGACGGTCTCCGCCGCGATGATGCTGGTCGGCGTCTGGATCAACTACCAGTGGCCCGGCGAGGCGTTCAACTACGTCGTCTCCTTCGCCACCATCTCCGGCATGTGGGCCTGGATCGTCATCCTGATCTGCCAGATCCGCTACCGCATCAAGGCCGACCGCGGCGAGCTGCCCCAGTCCTCCTTCAAGGCTCCCGGCGGCATCATCCCCAGCATCCTGGCGCTCGCCTTCATCGGCATGGTGATCGTGCTGATGGGCATCGACAAGGACGCCCGCGTCTCGCTCTACTGCGCGCCGCTGTGGGCCGTCATCCTCGGCATCTCCTACGTCGTCCTGCGCAGCCGCAACCCGCAGAGCGCGGCGTTCGCGAAGCGCAAGCAGCCGGAGAAGTCCGAGCAGTCCAAGTAGTCCAGCAGTCCAGCATTGAGGGGCAACCCCCCGCGTCTCAGCATCCGGGCCCTGCCGTACCGCACTCCGGTACGGCAGGGCCCGTCTGCTTATCCTGAGCCCCATGCTGACCCTGACCCAGGCCCTCCACGACCAGATCGTCGCCCACGCGCGCGCCGACCACCCCGACGAGGCGTGCGGCGTCGTCGCGGGACCGGTGGGCACCGGCCGGCCCGAGCGCTTCATCCCGATGCTCAACGCCGCCCGCTCGCCCACGTTCTACGAGTTCGACTCGGGCGACCTGCTGAAGCTGTACCGCGAGATGGACGACCGGGACGAGGAGCCCGTGATCATCTACCACTCGCACACCGCGACCGAGGCCCACCCCTCCCGCACCGACATCACGTACGCGAACGAGCCGGGCGCCCACTACGTCCTCGTCTCCACCGCGGACACCGACGACGCGGGACCCTTCCAGTTCCGCTCGTTCCGGATCGTCGAGGGTGTCGTGACCGAGGAAGAGGTCGAGATCACCCCGTAGACTCCGGCCCCATACATTCTGTTGTCCCAGAATTCGGACGGATATCGACCGCATGCTGAGATCACATTCGGGGACCCCCGCCGGGAATCGATACGATGAGCCCATGGTTCTCCACGACGTGAGTGACAAGACGCCGGGCATGCTGCTCGTGGCGCGCCTTCACGTCGACCTGTGCCGCCTCGCCAGCGCCATCTGTCCGCGCTGAACCGATTCGCCGTACGGCCGTGAGCCGCGGCGCCGCACCCGCGTACGACCCCGTACCCCGTACACCCAGGCACTGCCCCGCGCCGCCGCGCGACCACACCACGTGAATTCTCCCGACAGGAGCCCTCAGCCATGGCCATCGAGGTCCGCATCCCGACCATCCTCCGCACCTACACCGACGGCCAGAAGTCCGTCGAGGGCAGCGGGGACACGCTCGCCGAGCTCTTCGCCGACCTCGAGACCCGCCACACGGGCATCCAGGCGCGCATCGTGGACGGCGAGCAGCTGCGCCGCTTCGTGAACGTCTACCTGAACGACGAGGACGTCCGCTTCCTGGACGGCATCACCACCAAGCTCGCCGACGGCGACAACGTCACGATCCTGCCGGCCGTGGCCGGCGGCATGGCCTGATCGGGATGCGGTACGACTCCCCGCTCGCCGCGGTCGGCAACACGCCCCTGGTGCGGCTGCCGCGGCTCTCGCCGTCCGAGGACGTACGGATCTGGGCGAAGCTGGAGGACCGCAACCCGACCGGCTCCATCAAGGACCGCCCCGCGCTCCACATGATCGAGCAGGCCGAGAAGGACGGCCGGCTCACCCCCGGCTGCACCATCCTGGAGCCGACCTCGGGCAACACCGGCATCTCGCTGGCCATGGCGGCCCGCCTCAAGGGCTACCGCATGGTGTGCGTCATGCCGGAGAACACCTCGCAGGAGCGCAGGGACCTGCTCGCCATGTGGGGCGCCGAGATCATCCCGTCGCCCGCGGCGGGCGGCTCCAACACGGCCGTGCGCATCGCCAAGGAACTGAGCGCGCAGCACCCGGACTGGGTGATGCTCTATCAGTACGGCAACCCGGACAACGCGGGCGCCCACTACGCGACGACCGGCCCCGAGATCCTCGCCGACCTGCCGTCCGTCACGCACTTCGTGGCGGGCCTCGGCACGACGGGGACCCTCATGGGCGTCGGCCGCTACCTGCGCGAACACAAGCCGGACGTCAAGATCGTCGCCGCGGAGCCGCGCTACGACGACCTGGTCTACGGCCTGCGCAACCTCGACGAGGGGTTCGTACCCGAGTTGTACGACGCCTCCGTCCTGACCACCCGCTTCTCGGTGGGCTCCGCGGACGCGGTGACCCGCACCCGTGAACTCCTCCAGCAGGAGGGCATCTTCGCGGGCGTCTCCACCGGAGCGGCCCTGCACGCGGCGATCGGCGTCGGCCGCAAGGCGGTCGCGGCCGGAGAGTCCGCCGACATCGTCTTCGTGGTGGCCGACGGCGGCTGGAAGTACCTGTCGACCGGCGTCTACACGGCGGCCACGACCGAAGAAGCGATCGAGACGCTGCACGGTCAGCTCTGGGCGTAAGCACGCATCGTGAGAGCGGGGGCCGGGCCGGCAGCAATGCGGCCCGGCCCCCGCTCTCGCGTCAGCCCGCTTCCTCACGTAAGCCGGCCGCCGTCACCCCGCCAGATACCGGACCTGGTCCCACACCACCGGATCCAGCACCCCGGCCCTGCGCCGGAAGTCCCCCACGGGAACCTCACGCAGCTCGTCCGTCTCCAGGAAGCTCGGTCTGCCGTGCGCGTCCCCGACCGACCCGGGCGGCAGCGCGATCACCCCGGCCCGCTCGTCGTGGTACTTGCTGGTGATCTTCGCGACGCGTACCCGCCGCCGGTGCACGGCCAGCACGAGGCACGGCCTGTCCTTGCCGCCCGGTCCGTCCTCGTACGGCACCTGAGCCCACCAGATCTCGCCCGGCTGCGGCCGCTCGCCGCGAGCGCGCGGTCCCCGCGGCGGGCGGGTCCGGCCGCCGGGCCGACGACGGTGCCCGCGCCCCCACCCGTCGACGAGCGCCGCGACGAGCGCGAGCAGCAGCACCGCGGCGAGCGCGAGCCACCATGACGTGTCCATACGGACGACGGTACCGGTGGCACCCGCGCGACGCCGCACCCGACGCACGCCCCCCGAACCGGTGACAGCGCAGGTGAGTTCTCCCACAACGGCCCACGACGGAGGAGCGACCGGCCCTTTTGCGCCTTACGCTCGACGGACCGCTCGACCCCTCTTCTTTCTGTTCCCGTCCTGCTCCCATCCCGCTCTCTGACTGCCAGCGCGGAGGTTCCAGCTCTTATGAAGCTCACCGTCGTCGGCTGCTCGGGGTCGTTCCCGTCCGCGGATTCGGCCTGCTCGAGCTACCTCGTCGAGGCCGACGGCTTCCGGCTGCTACTCGACATGGGCAACGGCGCCCTGGGCGAGCTGCAGCGCCACTGCGGTCTCTACGACCTCGACGCGATCTTCCTCAGCCATCTGCACGCCGACCACTGCATCGACATGTGCGGCTACTTCGTGGCGCGCTACTACCGCCACGACGGCGGCCGCTGCGCCCCGATACCGGTCTACGGCCCCGAGGGCACGGAACAGCGCCTGACCACGGCCTACGCGGACACGCCCTCCGCCTCCTCGATGAGCGAGGTCTTCGACTTCCACACCGTGAAGCCGGGCTGGCACGACATCGGCCCGTTCACGGTGCGCACGGAGAAGGTGTGCCACCCCGTCGAGGCGTACGGCATCCGCGTCGAGCACGGCGGCAGGTCGCTCACGTACTCCGGTGACACGGGCGTGTGCGTCGCGCTCGAGGAACTCGCCGCGGACAGCGACCTGTTCCTGTGCGAGGCGGCGTTCACGCACGGCAAGGAGAACATCCCCGACCTCCACCTCAACGGCCGCGAGGCGGGCGAGTCCGCGACCCGGGCCGGTGCCCGCCGCCTCGTCCTGACCCACATCCCGCCGTGGACGGACCCCCAGGTCAACCTCGCGGACGCCCGCGCCGCGTACGACGGTCCGGCCGAACTGGCCGCGCCCGGGCGGGTGTACGAGATCTGAGCCCGGCACGGCGAAGGCCCCCGGAACCGAATCGGTTCCGGGGGCCTTCGCCGTGGTGCGGGGGGCCGGGGCCTACTTGCTCTCGGCCTTGAGGATCTCGGCCAGTTCCTCGTCGGACTCACGGCCCGGCGTAGGAATGTTGAACTTGGTGATCGCGAACCGGAAGATCACGTAGTAGACCACCGCGAAGCAGAGGCCGACCAGCGCGAGACCCAACGGGTTGGTCGCGATGCCGAGGTTGAGGAAGTAGTCGACCGCGCCGGCGGAGAAGCCGAAGCCGTCCTTCATGCCGAGCCCCCAGGTCAGCGCCATCGAGACACCGGTGAGCACCGCGTGGATCGCGTACAGGGCCGGGGCGATGAACATGAACGTGAACTCGATCGGCTCGGTCACACCGGTGACGAACGCGGTGGCGGCGAGCGAGAACATCATGCCGCCGACGACCTTGCGGCGCTCGGGGCGGGCGCAGTGGACGATCGCGAGGCAGGCCGCCGGGAGGGCGAACATCATGATCGGGAAGAAGCCGGTCATGAACTGGCCGGCGCTCGGGTCGCCCTGGAGGAAGCGCGCGATGTCGCCGCTCTTGCCCTCGTACGTACCGGCCTGGAACCACGGGAACGAGTTGAGGAGGTGGTGCATGCCGATCGGGATCAGCGCGCGGTTGGCGACACCGAAGATGCCGGCGCCGACCGCGCCCGAGCCGACCAGCCACTCACCGAAGTTGTGCAGACCGGCGCCGAGCACGGGCCAGATGAGACCGAACACGATGCCGATGACCAGGCCCGCGAAGGCGGAGAGGATCGGGACGAGGCGGCGGCCGCCGAAGAAGCCCGCCCAGTCGGGCAGCTTGGTCCGGTAGAACTTCTGGTAGAGCAGGGCCACGACGACGCCCATGACCACACCGCCGAGCACACCGGCGTTGACCGGCGCCTCGTTCATGACGATCTTGCCGTCGACGACGGCGGCGACCTTCGGCAGGTTGCTGTCCGTGAAGGTGGCGAGCACCTTCTGGAACACGAGGTAGCCGGTGACGGCCGCGAGCGCGGTGGAGCCGTCGGACTTCTTGGCGAAGCCGATGGCGATGCCGACGCAGAACAGCAGCGGCATGTTGTCGAGCAGCGCGCCGCCGCCGGCCGACATGTACGACGCCAGCTTGGTGATGAAGGTGGGGAACGAGTCCTTGCCGAGCATGTCGGGCTGCCCGAACCGGACCAGGAGCGCGGCGGCGGGCAGCACCGCGACCGGCAGCATGAGGCTGCGGCCGATGCGCTGCATGACAGCCATCGCGCCCGCGCCCTTCTTCTTGGCGGCCGCGGGGGCGGCACTGGCCGTGGTCACAACTTCCTCCAGTAGGCAAGGCGCCGCCCGGGGGACAAGGTGAGGACGGCGGCGTCTCGGGAACCCGGCCCTGCGGCCGCGTGGTCTACACCACTCAGTGGTGTAGACCTGTTGTAGCACGGTGAAGGTCGTATAAGGAACCTGCTCTTTCGCGGGATCCCTGTGCGCTCGGTCATATGCGACGGCGCGGAACAAAACCCCCGGACCAGGAGGTCCGGGGGCTTTGGGGATGTGGAGGGGAAGCGGGAGGTCAGGCCTTCGTGACGTCCTCGACCTGGTCCTCGGGCTCGCGGCCAGGTGTCTTCAGGTCGAACTTGGTGATGGCGAACCGGAAGATCACGTAGTAGACCGCCGCGAAGGCCAGCCCGATCGGGATGATCAGCCAAGGCTTCGTCGCCAGACTCCAGTTGATGACGTAGTCGATCAGCCCCGCCGAGAAACTGAAGCCGTCATGCACACCGAGCGCCCACGTCACCGCCATCGAAACGCCGGTGAGGACAGCGTGGATCGCGTAGAGCACCGGCGCCACGAAGAGGAACGAGTACTCGATCGGCTCGGTGATGCCGGTGACGAACGACGTCAGGGCCACCGACAGCATCAGGCCGCCGACCACCTTGCGGCGCTCAGGGCGCGCGCAGTGCGTCATCGCCAGGCACGCGGCCGGCAGCGCGAACATCATGATCGGGAAGAAGCCCGACGTGAACTGGCCCGCGTTCGGGTCGCCCGCCAGGAACATGTTGATGTCACCGTGCACCTCGGTGCCGTCCGGCTTCGTGTAGGTGCCGAACTGGAACCAGATGGGCACGTTCAGGAACTGGTGCAGGCCGATCACCAGCAACGCGCGGTTCGCGATGCCGAAGATGCCGGAGCCGAGCCAGTCAAGACCCACGAGCCAGTCGCTGAAACTCTCCAGGGCGTCACCGATCGGCGGCCAGATCCACAGACAGATCGCGGCGACGGCGATGGCGACGAAGGCCATGATGATCGGGACGAGACGGCGGCCGTTGAAGAAGCCGAGCCAGTCGACCAGCTTGGTGCGGTGGAAGCGCTGCCAGAAGAAGGAGGCGAGCAGACCCATGACGATGCCGCCGAAGACACCCGGGTTCTGGTAGGTGTACGCCGCCACCGTGTGGTTCACCGTCACCTGGCACCCAGTGGCGACCGCCTGGGAACCGGCCGGACAGCCCTCGGGGAACTGGCGCAGGACGTTGTAGTAGACGAGGAAGCCGACGACCGCCGCGAGCGCCGTCGAACCGTCCGCCTTCTTGGCCATGCCGATCGCCACACCGATGCAGAACAGCAGCGGAAGACCGAGCGCGCCGTCGAGCAGGGCGCCACCGGCGCCGACCATCACCTTGGAGACATCGGTCCACCCCAGGCCCTGGTCACCGAAGACGTCCGGCTGCCCGAGCCGGTTCAGGATGCCGGCCGCCGGCAGTACGGCGATGGGGAGTTGGAGACTGCGACCCATCTTCTGCAGTCCCTGGAAGAGGTTGTTCCAGGGACTGGGTTTATAGACGGCCGCGCTGTCGGCGCTCATAGGCGTCCTCCCGGAACAAGCCACTGTGGCGGTACGTTTGGCGGTCGTGGGAAACTGGTGTAGACCAGTTGCGGGACGGGTCGGCCGGCGCCAGCCTGTGAGGGCATGACTCCGTGATCGTCATCATTCGTCACGGGCTACATGACCGCTCGTGAAGATGGGCCAACCGTGGGCTACCGTGACAAAGCGGGCCCATGGCGGGCCGAGAGAGAAGTCAGGGAGAACCACATGGCCACCAAGGCTGAGAAGATCGTCGCCGGGCTCGGCGGGCTCGACAACATCGAAGAGGTCGAGGGCTGCATCACCCGCCTGCGCACCGAGGTCATCGACCCCAGCAAGGTCGACGAAGCCGCCCTGAAGGCCGCCGGCGCCCACGGCGTCGTCAAGATGGGCACCGCCATCCAGGTCGTCATCGGCACCGACGCCGACCCCATCGCCGCCGACATCGAAGACATGATGTGAGACCCCGGCAACCCGCCTAGGCACCACACGAAGAGGGCCCCGCACCCGACACCCGGAACGGGGCCTTCGACGTTTTCGCTAGGCTCCCTCCCATGTCTCGCATCGACGGCCGCACCCCCGAACAGCTCCGCCCCATCACCATCGAACGCGGGTGGAGCAAGCACGCAGAAGGCTCCGTCCTCGTCTCCTTCGGCGACACCAAAGTCTTCTGCACCGCCTCCGTCACCGAAGGCGTCCCCCGCTGGCGCAAGGGCAGCGGCGAAGGCTGGGTCACCGCCGAGTACTCGATGCTCCCCCGCGCCACCAACACCCGCGGCGACCGCGAATCCGTCCGCGGCAAGATCGGCGGCCGCACCCACGAAATCAGCCGCCTCATCGGCCGCTCGCTGCGCGCCGTCATCGACTACAAGGCCCTCGGCGAGAACACCATCGTCCTCGACTGCGACGTCCTCCAGGCCGACGGCGGCACCCGCACCGCCGCCATCACCGGCGCCTACGTCGCCCTCGCCGACGCCATCACCTGGGCCCAGGGCAAGAAGCTCATCAAGGCCGGCCGCCAGCCCCTCACCGGCACCGTCTCCGCCGTCTCCGTCGGCATCGTCGGCGGCATCCCCCTCCTCGACCTCTGCTACGAGGAAGACGTGCGCGCCGACACCGACATGAACGTCGTCTGCACCGGCGACGGCCGCTTCGTCGAGGTCCAAGGCACCGCCGAGGCCGAGCCGTTCGCCCGCGACGAACTCAACTCCCTTCTCGACCTCGCCGTTTCCGGCTGCGCCGACCTCGCCACCGCCCAGCGCGCGGCACTCGAGGCCACCCTGGAAAGGTAAAGAGAACGCCAAGTAGGGTGGCAACCCGAAAGACGCCAACCGCGTCACTACGGACGGGCGCACGGCATCTCGCCGTGCGCCCGTCCGCACACAAGGGGAGGACCGATCCATGGCCGCGCGCCCACGCCACCGTCGCCGCATCGCCGTCATAGCCGCCACCGCGGCACTCATCGCCGTACCGGCCGCCGCCGGCTGCGGCGCGCTCGACAAGGCGCTCGACTGCGTCCAGACCGCCGACTCCATCGCCGACAGCGTCAGCGACCTCCAGCAGGCCGTCGAGAACGCGACGAACGACCCCGCGCAGGCCGACAAGGCGCTCGACTCCATCGACAGGAACCTCGACAAGATCGGCGACAAGACCGACAACGCCGACGTCTCCCAGGCCGTCGACGACCTCAACACCGCCGTGGGCGACGTCCGCACGGCCATCAAGAACGGCGACGAAACCCCCGACATCAGCCCCGTCACGGACGCCGCCGGCGAACTGACCAAGGTCTGCACGCCGTAACACCGGCATGAACACCGGCATGAACACGGGCGCGATACTGGTCCCCATGACCCGCCTCATCCTCGCCACCCGCAACGCCGGCAAGATCACCGAGCTCAGGGCGATCCTCGCCGACGCAGGCCTGCCCCACGACCTCGTCGGCGCGGACGCCTACCCCGACATCCCCGACGTCAGGGAAACCGGCGTCACCTTCGCCGAGAACGCCCTCCTCAAGGCCCACGCCCTCGCCCAGGCCACCGGCCTGCCCGCCGTCGCCGACGACTCGGGCCTGTGCGTCGACGTACTCGGCGGAGCGCCCGGCATCTTCTCCGCCCGCTGGGCCGGCCACCACGGCGACGACAAGGCCAACCTCGACCTCCTCCTCGCCCAGCTCGGCGACATCGACGCAGACACCCACCGCGCCGCCCACTTCGCGTGCGCAGCGGCGCTGGCCCTGCCGGACGGCACGGAACGAGTGGTCGAGGGCCAACTGAGGGGCACCCTGCGCCACGCCCCCGCGGGCTCGAACGGCTTCGGCTACGACCCGATCCTCCAGCCGGACGGGGAGACGCGCACGTGCGCGGAGCTGACCCCGGACGAGAAGAACGCGATCTCCCACCGGGGGAAGGCATTTCGGGCGCTGGTGCCGGTGGTGCGGGAGTTGTTGGGCTGAGCTCTCGCTGCGTACGACGAAGGGCGCTCCCCGCTGGGGAGCGCCCTTGTGTGTGCGGTCGGAGGGATTCGAACCCTCACGGGATTTCTCCCACCGGGACCTAAACCCGACATGTCTGCCATTCCATCACGACCGCGATAAAACGGACATCACGCCTTCCTGGCGCAGTCCGTCCCGTCAGTGTACGGCGGAGTCGGGCGGCAGGGGTGTGCCCCTGCCGCCTCTGCTCCAAGTGGCGATCAGGGCATGGCAATTGGGGCGCAGGTGACGCAGATTCTCCTGCTGGTTGTCGGGGCGGTCGCCGTTGATGTGGTCGATCTCCAGCACCAGCTGCGGGGCCGCGTGGTTCAGAACCTCGGCGCTCGCGCCTGGGACTCCACCAGTTCTGCTGCCTCCTCCGGTGTCCCCACCGACGGTGGGGAGCCCGCCAGGGGCTGTTGGGCCGTTTCCTTCATGCAGGCCACCGCGATGATGCCGACCAGGGCCGCCGCCATGGCGTAGTACGCGGGCATCATGTCCGTGCCCGTGACGCTGATCAGGGCGGTGATGACCAGCGGGGTCGTGCCGCCGAAGATCGACGCCGAGAGGTTGTAGCCCACGGAGAGCGAGCCGTAGCGGACCTGGGTGGGGAAGAGGGCCGGGAGCGCCGCCGACATTGTGCCGAGCATGCAGACCAGGGACAGGCCGAGCAGCAGCATGCCGAGCGAGACCGCCCACAGGGCGCCGTTCTTGACCAGCAGGAACGAGGGGATGGAGAGGAAGAAGAAGCCCAGCATCCCGGCCATGAGGAGCGGCTTGCGGCCGAAGCGGTCGGAGAGCCTGCCGACCTGGTTGATGACCAGCATGAGGACGATCATGGTGCCGATGAGGATGAGCAGTCCGTGGGACTCCTTGTAGCCCATCTCGTCGGACAGGTACGTCGGCATGTACGACAGGAGCATGTAGTCGGTGACGTTGTAGGCGCCGACCAGGCAGATGCACAGGATGAGCGTCGGCCAGTAGTCGCGGAAGATCCTGGCCAGGTCGCCCTTGGCGGTGGTCTCGACGTGCGACGCGGCGTCCGAGGCCCGGTGCGAGGACTCGTCTTCCAGTTTCTGGAAGGCGGGCGTCTCGTCGAGGCGCAGCCGCAGGTAGAGGCCGACGAGGCCGATCGGGCCGGCGACCAGGAACGGGACGCGCCAGCCCCAGGACTCCATGCCCGCGCTGCCGAGGAGGGTGGTGAGGACGGTGACCAGGCCCGCCGCGCCGACGTAGCCGGCGAGGGTGCCGAACTCCAGGAAGCTGCCGAAGAATCCGCGGCGTTTGTCGGGCGCGTACTCGGCGATGAAGGTCGAGGCGCCGCCGTATTCGCCACCGGTGGAGAAGCCCTGGACGAGGCGGAAGAAGATCAGCAGGACGGGTGCCCAGAAGCCGATGGTGGCGTAGGACGGGATCAGTCCGATGGCGAACGTGCCGATCGCCATGAGGATCATCGTCGCCGCGAGGACCGTCTTGCGGCCGATTTTGTCACCCATGGGGCCGAACACCATGCCGCCGATGGGGCGGACCAGGAACGAGACGGCGAAGGTCGCGAAAGAGGAGATCAGCTGGACCGTCGCGTTCCCGGAGGGGAAGAAGACGTGGCCGATGGTGACGGCGAGGTAGCTGTAGATGCCGAAGTCGAACCACTCCATGGCATTGCCGAGCGAGGCGGCCTTGACCGCCCGCTTCACGGCTGCCTCGTCGGTGACGGTGATGTCCGTGCGCCGCAGAGGCGGGTTCTTCCTGCGCTTCACGGCGCGGAAGAGGGTCCTGTGGCGTTTGACCGCCGCGGGGTCGGCGGCAGACCCGGTCTGCTCCGGGTCGAGGACGCCCGACATGGAGTGATCCCTTCTGTGGACGCGTTGTTCCAGGGAATCACTTGCTCAGAGGTAGCGATCGCAAACGGAAGTCCCTTGTGAAGGGGACTTCCGTCACATCTGCGCGTACCCGGAAGGCCTGCGGTGGTCCGCGGCCCGGCGGGTCAGATCCCGAGATCCTTGATGATCTTCGCTACGTGGCCGGTGGCCTTCACGTTGTAGAGGGCCCGCTCGACCTTGCCGTCCTCGTCCACGACGATCGTGGAGCGGATCACGCCCGTCACCGTCTTGCCGTAGAGCTTCTTCTCGCCGTAGGCGCCGTACGCCTCGAGGGTCTCCTTCGAGGGGTCGGCGAGGAGCGTGACCTTGAGGTTCTCCTTCTCGCGGAACTTCGCGAGCTTCTCCGGCTTGTCGGGGGAGATGCCGATCACGTCGTAGCCCGCGCCCGCGAGGACGTCGAGGTTGTCCGTGAAGTCGCAGGCCTGCTTCGTGCAGCCGGGGGTGAGGGCGGCCGGGTAGAAGTAGACGATCGTCCTGCGGCCCTTGTGGTCGGCGAGGGAGACCTCGTTGCCGTCCGCGTCGGGCAGCGTGAAGGCGGGGGCGGTGTCGCCGGTCGTCAGTCGCTCGCTCATGGTGGGACTCCTCGTACGGGATACGGGTACGGGACCCGAGCGTAATGGGGGTGCCGTGGGGTGCGGCGGCCGCCGAGCTGACAGACTGTCCACGACCAGTGCCATAACAGCGACCACGGAGGCAGCGCGGTGTCGGACACGTCGAGAACGTCGGATGCGCGGACCCCGGCGCAGATCGAGGCGGACATAAAGCGCCGTCGCGAGGCGCTGGCCGAGACTCTCGACGAGATCGGGGTGCGGGTGCACCCGAAGACGATCGTCGGTGACGCGAAGGCCAAGTTCGTCGCGAGTGTCGACCACTCCGTCGGGCGTGCCTATGTGAGTGCGAACCGGCTGGTGTCGGACGTGAAGGCGCAGTTCGTCTCCGAGGAGGGCGCGCCGCGTGTGGAGCGCATCCTTCCGGCGGCTGTCGTCGTGGTCGGTCTCGTGGGGCTGCTCGCGGTGACCGCGCGGCGCCGCAAGCGCTGACCCTTGCTGCGTACGGGCGTGGCCGCGGCAGGTAGGTTCGGGGCGTGAGCGCCAACAGCGAGAAGAACAGCACCCAGCACGACAAGCTGCCCATCCGCATGCTGCACGACCGTGTGCTCGTGCGGCAGGACACCGCCGAGGGCGAGCGGCGCAGCGGCGGCGGCATCCTGATTCCGGCGACGGCGGCGGTCGGGCGGCGCCTGGCCTGGGCCGTGGTGGTGGCCGTCGGGCAGAACGTGCGGACGGTGGAGCCGGGCGACCGGGTGCTGTACGACCCGGAGGACCTGGCCGAGGTCGAGGTGCGGGGCGTGGCGTACGTGCTGATGCGTGAGCGCGATCTGCACGCGGTGGCCGCGGACCGGTTCGAGGGTTCCCAGGATTCGACGGGGTTGTACCTGTAGAGCAGTGCGTCTCGTATAGAGCAGTACGTCTCGTAGTTACTTCGCGAGAGGGCTGGTGACCGTTGTCACCAGCCCTTTTGTGCGTTCTTTGCTACCTTTGGGTGATCCCGACGAGACGCGCCGTACCGGGTATCGCAAAGACGACGCACCCCTGTTGATCCAACTGACGGAGGTGCCTGTCATGGCCTGGGTTCTTATCGTGATCGCCGGTTTTCTCGAGGTCGGCTGGTCGATCGGCATGAAGTTCACGGACGGGTTCACCCGGCTGTGGCCGAGCGTGTTCACCGGCGCGGGCATCGTCGCCAGCATGGTGCTGCTCTCCTACGCCGCCAAGACCCTGCCGATCGGTACGGCCTACGGCGTGTGGGTGGGCATCGGTGCGGCCGGTGCGACCGTCGTCGGCATGCTGGCGCTCGGTGAGCCGGCGACGGCCGCGCGGATCTTCTTCATCGTGCTGCTGATCGTGGCGATCGTGGGGCTGAAGGCGACGTCGGGCCACTAGGGTCCCCCTGGACGCCGACCCCGGTCACTGCCCGGGGTCGGGTTCGGAGTCGCGGGTCGTCTCCGAGTCACCGAACAGTTCGTTCACCGGTCCTGACGGTGGGTTCGGTTCCTGTGACGGAGTCTCAAGGGTGGGCTCGGCCGGTGTGGACGGTGCGGTCGGGGGGCCGGACGACGCCGGTTCGGACGGGGGTTCGCTGGAGGGCTCGCCGGTGCTCGGTTCGATGGACGGTTCGTCCGGTGCGGCCGAGGGGATCTCGGGCTGATCGGCGCCGGACTCCAGGTCCAGGTCGAAGTCCTTGGGCGCACTGCCCTGGAGCGCGGCCTTGGTGAACTGGGCCCAGATCTGCGCCGGGAAGCCGCCGCCGTTGACGCGGGGCATTCCGAGCGCCCCGTACAGCGGGGTGTGGGCGCCGGTCGAGGGGTTCTGGCCCATGACGGCGACGACGGTGACGAGGTCGGGGGTGTAGCCGGCGAACCAGGCCGCCGTGTCCTCCTCGGCGGTGCCGGTCTTGCCGGCGGCGGGCCGGTCCGCGGCGAGGGCGGCGGTGCCGGTGCCGCCCTCGACGACGCTCTGCAGGACGGACGTGGTCGTGTCGGCGGACTCGCGGGTGACGGCGCGCTTGGTGCGCTGGTCGGGCAGGTCGACGCTCTCGCCGTCCTTGGTGACATCGGTGACGAGGGCGTACGTGGCGCGCTTGCCGTGGTTGGCGAGGGTGGCGTACGCCTCGGTCATGTCGAGGACGCTGGCCGTGGCCGGGCCGAGCGCGATCGAGGGGGACTCGGTCAGGTCGGGGGTGTTCTCGGGGAGGCCGAGGGAGATCGCGGTCTGCTTGACCTTGTCGGAGCCGACGTCGACGGCCATCTGCGCGTAGACCGCGTTGACGGACTTGTCGGTGGCGGTGCGGACGGTGATGGGGCCGTAGTCGGTCTTGTCCTCGTTCTCGGGGGCGTAGTAGCCGCCGCTCCAGCCTTCCACGGGGCGTGCGTTGGTGCCGTCGTAGACGGTGTTCGGGGTGATGGTGCGGCCGTCCTGGGTGGTGGAGGCGTTCTCCACGGCCGAGGTGAAGACGAACGGCTTGAACGTGGAGCCGACCTGGTAGTCGCGGCGCGTGGCGTTGTTGACGTACTGCTTCGTGTAGTCGATGCCGCCGTACATCGCGAGGACCTTGCCGGTCGCGGGGTCGATGGCCGCGCCTCCGGCGCGGACGTTGCGGTCGGCCGCGCGGTTCTTCTTGTCGAGCTTGGACATCAGCTGGTCGTCGACGGCTTTGACGAAGGCGTCCTGCTTGTTCTTCTGGAGCGTGGTGGTGATGCGGTAGCCGCCGACGGCCAGGGTGTCCTCGTCGATGACGCCCTTGTCCGTGAGGTAGTCCTTGACGGCCTGGACGAGGTAGCCGCGCTGGCCGGACATCCCGGCGGGGCCCTTGGCGTCGTCGGGCAGGGGGAACGTCATCTTCTGGCGGTCGGCCGGGCTGAGCCAGTGCTCCTTGACCATGCCGTCGAGGACGTAGTTCCAGCGGGCGACGGCCCGCGCCTTGTTCTCGGGGTGGGCGATGACGTCGTACGAGTTGGGGGCGTTGAGGAGGGCCGCGAGGTAGGCGCCCTGCGCGGTGGTGAGGTCCTCGACGTCGACGCCGTAGTAGGCCTGGGCGGCGGCCTGGATGCCATAGGCGTTGCGGCCGAAGTAGCTGGTGTTGAGGTAGCCCTCGAGGATGTGGTCCTTGCTCTCCTCGCGGTCCAGCTTGATCGAGATGAAGAACTCCTTCACCTTGCGGGTGATGGTCTGTTCCTGGCCCAGGTAGTAGTTCTTCACGTACTGCTGGGTGATCGTCGAGCCGGACTGTTTGCCCTTGCCGGTGAGGGTGTTCCAGGCGGCGCGGACCATCGCCTTGGGGTCGATGGCGGACTCGCTGTAGAAGTCGCGGTCCTCCGCGGCCAGGACGGTGTGCTGGACGGGCCTGGGGATCTGGGAGAGGGAGACGTTCTCGCGGTTGATCTCGCCGTCGCGGGCGAGCTGGCTGCCGTCGGCGTACAGATAGACGTTGCTCTGCGCGGTGGCGGTGGCGTTGGCGGGCGGGATCTTGACGAGGACGTAGCCGAGGGTGAACAGGCCGATGCACAGGAGCAGGAAGCCGAAGACCGTGCCGAGGACCATGCGCCAGGTGGGGATCAGGCGGCGCCGGCCCGTGCGACGGGGGCGTGTGCGTTTCGCCGGCTTCCCGGCCTTCCCGGCGTTCCCGGACTGTGCGGCCTTCGGCTGCTGCGGCTCGTCGCTCATGCCCTGTGGAACTCCTGTTTCCCTCCGTACGTCACGTACGCCTCTTTACTTCCTGCCGGACACTCTGGCATCGATGGGCGGCGCGGCCGGGGCGTGGCACGCGCCGGGGGTCCCGAAAATGCGTGGCACGGTACACCCTGTTCCCGCTAGGCTCCTGCGCTTTGGTCCAGAACGGAAGACGAGGGCGGGAGCTTGTCGGTGGGGACTTTCCGGCTGTACGCGGCCGTCGCCGCCGGAGGGTTCCGGCGCTACGCGACGTACCGTTCGGCCACCGCGGCGGGCGTGTTCACGAACACCGTCTTCGGGTTCATCGTGGCGTACACGTACATGGCGCTGTGGGACGAGCGGCCGGGGCTCGGCGGGTACGACCAGGCGCAGGCGCTGACGTATGTGTGGATCGGGCAGGCGCTCGCGCAGGCCCTGTCGATATTCAACGCGGGTTTCGCCGTCGACATGGTGGCGCGGATCCGCAACGGCGACATCGCCGTGGATCTGTACCGGCCCGTCGACCTTCAACTGTGGTGGCTGGCCGGGGACTTGGGGCGGGCGGTGTTCCAGTTGTTCAGCCGGGGCCTGGTGCCGCTGACGGTGGGCGCGCTCGCCTTTCCGCTGGCGCTGCCGGGCGATCCGGTGGTGTGGCTGGAGTTCCTGGTGGCGGTGGTGCTGGCGGTGGTGGTGAGCTTCGCGATTCGCTATGTGCTGGCGTTGAGCGCGTTCTGGCTGCTCGACGGGTCGGGCGTGCTGCAGTTCGGCGGTCTGGTGGGGATGTTCTTCACGGGGCTGCTGCTGCCGCTGAACGCGATGCCCGGCGCGCTGGGCGACATCGCGCGGGTGCTGCCGTGGGCGTCGCTGCTCCAGATGCCGGCCGACATCCTCCTCGGGGCCCGCTCCGGCGCGGCCGAGGTCCTTGCCGCGTACGCCTTCCAGGCCGGGTGGGCGGTCGTCCTGCTCGCCGCGGGCCGCCTCCTCCAGTCCTCCGCGACACGCAAGGTGGTGCTTCAAGGTGGCTGACGTCGGCGGGAGCGTACGCGTCTACGGCCTGATCGCCGCGATGTGGATCCGCTCCACCCTGGTCTACCGCACGTCGTTCGCGGCCGCGGTCCTCACCAACTTCCTTGTCACGGCGCTCGATTTCGTCGTGATCTGGATGATGTTCTCGCAGGCGACCTCGATCGGCGGCTACAGCTTCGCGGAGACCGCCTTCCTGTACGGGACCGCCTCCGTCTCCTTCGGGATCACCGCCCTTCTGCTCGGCAGCGTCGACGATCTCGGGCTGCGGGTGCGCGACGGCTCCCTCGACGCGTTCCTGGTGCGCCCCGCCCCGGTGCTCGTCCAGGTCGCCGCGGACCGCTTCGGCCTGCGCCGCCTCGGCCGTTTCCTCCAGGGTGCCCTGGTCCTCGGCTGGTCCCTGACGCGCCTCGACCTCGACTGGACGCCCGCCAGGCTGCTCCTGCTGCCGGTGATGGTGCTGAGCGGCGCTGCGATCTTCGGCGCGGTGTACGTGGCCGGGGCGGCGTTCCAGTTCTGGGCGCAGGACGCGGCCGAGGCGCAGAGCGCGTTCACGTTCGGCGGGCTGACGCTGCTCCAGTACCCGCCGACGGTGTTCGCCAGGGACTTCGTGATCGGCGTGACGTTCGTCGTGCCGCTGGCCTTCGTCAACTGGCTGCCCGCGCTGTACGTGCTCGGCCGCCCCTATCCCATCGGCCTGCCCTGGTGGCTCGCCTTCACGCCGCCGCTGGTGGCCGCCACGAGCTGCGTGCTCGCGGGTCTGGCCTGGCGCGCGGGTGTCCGTTCGTACCGCAGCACCGGGAGCTGAAGGCGTATGACTGAGGACTTCATCGAGGTCGACGGCGTGGAGAAGGTCTTCGACGTGCGCAGGAAGACGGGCCTGCTGCGGCGCGAGCGCCATCAGGTGCGGGCCGTCGACTCGCTGACCTTCGGCGTGCCGCGCGGCGAGATGGTCGGCTACATCGGGCCGAACGGCGCCGGCAAGTCGACCACGATCAAGATGCTGACCGGCATCCTCACGCCCAGCGCGGGCCGGCTGCGGGTCGCGGGCATCGAGCCGTCCCGGGAGCGGACGCGGCTCGCGCGGCGGATCGGCGTGGTGTTCGGGCAGCGCACGACGCTGTGGTGGGACCTGCCGCTGATCGACTCGTACCGGCTGATGCACCGCATGTACCGCATCCCTGACGCCCGCTACCGGGAGAACCTCGACCGGTGCGTCGAACTCCTGGAACTGGGCGGCCTGTTGGACACGCCGGTACGGCAGCTCTCCCTCGGGCAGCGCATGCGCGGCGACATCGCGGCGGCCCTGCTGCACGACCCCGAGGTGCTCTACCTCGACGAGCCGACCATCGGTCTCGATGTCGTCTCCAAGGTCAAGGTGCGGGGGTTCCTGCGGGAGTTGAACGAGGAGCGCGGCACGACGGTGCTGCTGACCACGCACGACCTGACCGACATCGAGCAGCTGTGCAAACGCGTCATGGTCATCGACCACGGCCGCCTGATGTACGACGGGCAGCTCGCCGGCCTGCACCAGGTGGGGGAGAGCGAGCGGACCCTCGTGGTCGACCTGGAGCGTGAACTGCCGCCGCTGGCGGTGGAGTTCACGCGGGTGGTGAAGGTGGACGGGCCGCGCCAGTGGCTGGCGTTCCCGGCCGCGCAGTCGGCGGCGCCCCTGGTCGCGCAGATCGCGGCTCAGTATCCGCTGGCGGACCTGTCGGTGCGGGAGCCGGACATCGAGTCCGTGATCGCCCGGATGTACGCCCGTGAGGAGCCGTCCCTGGGAGGAACGGCCGCGCCCTCGTAGGCTGTTCCCATGACGGACGAACGCCCTGAGCGCCCCGAGCCGAACGACCTGCCCGAGCTGCGGGCCTCCGACGCCGACCGGGACCGGGTCGCGGAGGTCCTGCGGGACGCCCTCGCCGAGGGGCGCCTGGACATGGAGGAGTTCGACGAGCGGCTCGAGGCCGTGTACAAGGCGCGTACGTACGGCGAGCTGGCGCCCCTCACGCGTGATCTGCCGGCGGCGGGCGCGGCGGCGCCTCAGACCCCGGTGAGCTTTGTGAAGGAGCCGCGGCCCGAGGGCGCGCTCGACTGGCGGACGCGGATCGGCGGGGAGGCCACGTCCACGTGGGCGCTCGCGTTCTTCGGCGGGTTCGGCCGCAAGGGGCGCTGGACGGTGGGCGAGAGGTTCACCTCGTTCGCGATGTTCGGCGGAGGCGAGATCGATCTGCGGGAGGCGCGGTTCGCGTCCCGCGACGTGGTCATCAACTGCTTCGCGATCATGGGCGGGATCCACGTCAAGGTGCCGCCGGAGCTGGATGTCACCGTCAAGGGCTTCGGCATCATGGGCGGCGTCGACGACCGGGCGTCGGGCGAGGGCACGCCGGGCTCCCCGCGGGTCGTCGTGCGGGGGTTCGCCCTGATGGGCGGCGTCGGCGTGGAGCGCAAGGCGAGGCGCGAGGAGCGCCGTCGCTTCAAGGAGGAGCGCCGCCAGGACAAGCTGGACCGCATGGCCGCGCACCTTGAGGCGCTCGAGGGGCACCGCGAGCGGCACGCCGAACGCCATCAGCTGCGGCACGAGCGCCACGAGGAGCGGCGCGAGCGCCAGTGGGAGCGGGCGGAGGAGCGCCGCGAGAGGCGTGAGCGGTAGCGCACCCGCGCCCTGAGCGGGTAGCGCAGCCGGTGCCGTGGGCGGGTGGTGCAGCGTGCCGTGGGCGGGTGGTGCAGCCGTGCCGTGAGCCGTGCTGCAGCCGCGCCGTGAGCGGCGGTGGTGGAGCCGGGCCGGGCGCTACAGCTCGGCCGGCGTCGACCCCTTCAGCGTCGTCAGGTTGAACGTGTCCGCCATCTTGCGGAAGCCGGAGTCGCTCGGGTGCAGGTGGTCACCGGAGTCGTACGCGGGCAGGAGCTTGCGCGGGTTGTACGGGTCGCGCAGCGCCTTGTCGAAGTCGACGAACTCGTCGAAGACCTTGCCGGAGCGGATCTGCGCGTTCACGGCCTGGCGCACGCCTTCGAGGCGGGGCTCGTAGCCGCGGTGGCCCTGGAACGGCATGAGCGTCGCGCCGACCACGCGCAGTCCGCGGGTGTGCGCCTGCCGGGTCAGCTCCCGCAGCCCCTCGACGATCTTGTCGGGGTCGGTCTGGTGCGGGTTGCGCAGGATGTCGTTGACGCCGAGCGCGATCACGACGGCCTTGACGCCGGACCGGTCGAGGACGTCCCGGTCGAAGCGCGAGAGGCCGCTCGGGTTGTTCGCGGGGCGGCCGAGGCCGTCGGACAGGATGCGGTTGCCGCTGATGCCCTGGTTGACGACGCCGTAGCGGGCCGCGCCGTTCTCGTCGCGCAGCCGGTCGGCGAGGTCGTCCGTCCAGCGCCGGTTGGCGCCCACCGTCGAGGTGACGCCGTCGGTCAGGGAGTCGCCTATCACGACGACGGTGCCGTCCGACTCGTTGCTCAGCACGTCGAGCGCGGTGACGTAGCGCCAGAAGGGGGTCTGCTGCGTGAACGGGGCGCCGGTCGCGTCCTCCGCGCGGTCGCCCTGGGCCACGTACGACATCTGGCGGGCCTGCGGGTGGTAGGTGACCGGGCCCGACGGGGTGGGCGAGTAGCTCGTGACGAGCATGTCCGCGTCGTGCGGGACGTGCAGCCGAACGGCGTCGCTCATGGCCTGGGAGCCGGCCGGGATCACGACCGAGGTGTTGCCGCCGAAGGTGAGGCGGCGCAGGGTGCCCGCCGCGGCGGCCGGGGTGTTGGGCGCGGCCGCGACGGCGACCGAGGCGTGCGTGATGCTGAGCGGCTGCTGCCCGAAGAGGTTGGAGAACGTGATGCGGGCGCTCGTGCCGCCGATGCTGGTGTGCACGACGTTGCGCACGGTGCGGCCCGCGAGGCCGTCGGTCTCCGTGCCGGGCTCGCCGCCCGCGGGGGAGGCCGACCAACTGCCCGACCAGGTGCCGGTGGAGGCGGGGGCCGCCGAGTTCTGCGGGTGCTGGGGGCCCGCGCTGACCGTGCGCTGCGAGCCGTCGAAGGCGCCGGAGACGCCCAGGTATATGGCGGCCGAAATCACGACGACCAGGGCCGCGACCGCGGCCAACAGGGCATAACCGTGGCGCTTGGTCATGCGGGGGTGTCTCCTCGGGCAGCGGGAGCCCGAGGCTCCGGTGTGATGATCCCATGATGCGTCATGGGTCGGGAGGAAGCCGACACTGCCCCCCTCCGCCTTTTGAGACGCGGGGAACTTGTCGTCCGTTCCGGGAGTCGGTCAGGTAGGGACAATGTGTGAGAGGGATGACACGGGGGACTGCCGGATGAGCGGACTGGTGACGGGCGGAGTGAGCTGAGTGGACGAAGCGGAGGACGCGAAGCGCGCGGCGGCCGCGCGCGGCTCGCAGGGTATGGAGGAAACGGGCGAAGCGGGCATGAGTGAGCATGCCCGCGCGGGCGGCTCCTCATTCAGTACGCGGCCGGCCCCGTTCGGCGCGGGCCCCGGCTCCTTCAGCCCCGCCGACGTGGAGAAGCAGCGCGGCGTACGCCGGATGAAGACCACCGCCACCGGTCTGCTCCTGCTCGTCGCGGTCATCTACGTACTCGCCAAATGGGGCCAGAACTCCGGCGCCGGCGCCTGGGCGGGCTATGTCGCCGCCGCCGCCGAAGCGGGCATGGTCGGCGCCCTCGCCGACTGGTTCGCGGTCACCGCGCTCTTCCGCCGCCCCCTCGGAATCCCCATCCCGCACACGGCGATCATCCCCACCAAGAAGGACCAGCTGGGCGTCTCCCTCGGCGAGTTCGTCGGGGAGAACTTCCTCTCCTCCGACGTCGTACGGCAGCGGCTGCGCGCCGTCGGCATCGGCAGCCGGCTCGGCACCTGGCTGGCCGAACCGGAGCACGCCGATCGGGTGACGGCCGAGCTCGCCACCGCCCTGCGCGGCGCCCTCACCGTGCTGCGCGACTCGGACGTCCAGGCCGTCGTCGGCGAGGCGATCACGCGCCGGGCCGACGCGCAGGAGGTCGCGCCCGGCATAGGCAAGATGCTGGAGAAGATCGTCGCCGACGGCGGCCACAAGCGGGCCGTGGACCTCATCTGCGCACGGGCCCACGACTGGCTGGTGCGGCACGAGGACTCCGTGATGGACGCGGTGCAGGGCGGCGCCCCCGGCTGGACCCCGCGGTTCGTCGACAGGAAGGTCGGCGACCGCGTCTACAAGGAGCTGCTCCGCTTCGTCACCGAGATGCGCGACATGCCCGGGCACCCGGCCCGCGGCGCCCTCGACCGCTTCCTCGGAGACTTCGCCTCCGACCTCCAGTCCGACACGGACACGCGGGCGCGCGTCGAGCGACTGAAGTCCGAGGTCATCGCCCGTCCCGAGGTCCAGGACCTGATCGCCTCCGCCTGGTCCGCGGTGCGCGCCATGATCGTCGCGGCGGCGGAGGACGAGCGCAGCCAGCTGCGGCTGCGCGTACGGGCCTCGCTGCTCTCCCTCGGTTCCCGGATGGCGACGGACGCGCGCCTCCAGGACAAGGTCGACGGCTGGGTCGAGGGTGCGGCCACGTACGTCGTGACGACGTACCGCAAGGAGATCACCTCGCTGATCACCGACACCGTGGCGGGCTGGGACGCCGAGCACACCTCGAAGAAGATCGAGGCGCACATCGGCCGTGACCTGCAGTTCATCCGGATCAACGGCACGGTGGTGGGCTCGCTGGCAGGGCTCGCGATCTACGCGGTGTCGCGGGCGCTGGGGGCGTGACGCGCTGCCCCCGCGGCCTCCGTACGGTCAGCGCGAGGAGCGCCGCCCCCGCGCACAGCGCGCCCGCGCCCACCCACACCGGGTCGTACGAGCCGAAGGCGTCCCGCGCCATCCCGCCCGCGAGCGCCACGGCCCCGGCCCCGACCTGGTGCGCGGCGCTCACCCAGCCGAACACGACCGGCGCGTTCGCCCCGTAGTGGGCGCGGCACAGCGCGATCGTCGGCGGCACGGTCGCCACGTCGAGCAGCCCGAAGACGACGGTGAACGCGACGAGCGGCGCGTCCACGGCCGACGTCAGGAGCAGCGGCAGGGCGAGGAGGGTGAGGCCGCGCAGGGCGTAGTACACGGCGAGCAGCCGGCGCGGATCGGCCCGGTCCGTCAGCCATCCGGACGCCACCGTCCCCGCGACATTGAAGATCCCGATGAGGGAGAGCAGCGACGCGGCGACCGTCACCGGCATCCCGTGGTCGTGGGCGGCGGGCGCGAAGTGCGTCCACATCACCCCGTTCGTCGAGGCGCCGCAGACGGCGAAGGTCCCGGCGAGCAGCCAGAACGGGCCGGTGCGGGCGGCGCGGGCGAGCGTGCGCAGGGCGTGCCGGGCGACGTCGTCGGTACGGGCCGGCCCCTTGCGCGGATCGCGCACCGCGGCCCACACCACCGGCAGCGCGCCGGCGGCCGCGAGCGCGAGTGCCGCGGCGGCGGCCCGCCACGAGTACGCGTCGATCACCCACGACAGCACCGGCAGGAACACGAACTGCCCCACGACGCTCGCCGCCGTGAGCAGCCCGGTGACGAGCCCGCGCCGCGCGACGAACCACCGCTCGGTGACCGTCGCCGCGAACGTCGTCGCGGTCGCCCCCGTCCCCAGGCCCACCAGCACGCCCCAGTACAGGACGAACTGCCAGGGCGCGGTCATCGTCGTCGCGAGCCCGGCCCCGGCCCCGACGAGGCACAGGGCGCCGACGGCGACGCGCCGCATCCCGAGCCGGTCCATGAGCGCCGCGGCGAAGGGGGCGCTCGCCCCGTACACGACCATGTTCACGAGCGAGCCGAGCCCGACCGACGCCCGTGACCAGCCGAGATCCTCGTGCAGCGGCCCGACGAGCAGACCGGCGAGCGTGCTGAACGCCCCGGCCGTGACGATGGCGAGCGCGGCACCGGCGGCGACGGTCCAGGGCGATCGGGGTTTGCGGGGATGCGGCTTCATGGCTTCACTCTGTGACGGAGGCACCCGCCGCCACGACTGGCCAGATGGCCATGATGTGAAAGAATCTGGCCATGACTTCCGTAAGGCGCGCGACCCCGGAGCGCGGCCGGCGCCGGACCGTCGCCGTCCTCGTGAGGGACGGCGTCCTGCCCATGGAACTCGGCCTGGTCCACCAGCTGTTCGGCACGGCACGCTCCGCTACGGGCGAGCCGCTCTACGACGTCCGCACCTGCGCCCCGCGCCCCGGCAGGATCCGTACCGACGCGGACTTCCCGATCTACGCGGAGCACGGCCTGGCGACGGTGGCGGCCGCGGACACGGTCCTCGTACCGGCGTCGCACGAGACGGACGAGGGCCTCGGGCCGGGCGGCCTGCCGACGGAGCTGGCCGAGGCCCTGCGCGGGGCGGACGACGCGCGCGGGTCCAGCCCCCGCCGCATCGCCTCCATCTGCACCGGCTCGTTCGTCCTCGCCGCCGCCGGACTCCTGGACGGCCGGCGCGCGACGACGCACTGGATGTCGGCCGATCTCTTCGCGCGTACGTTCCCGTCCGTGACGGTGGACCCCGGTGTCCTGTACGTCGACGAGGGCCGGATCCTCACGTCGGCGGGCGAGGCGGCGGGCATCGACCTGTGCCTCCACATGATCCGCCGCGACCACGGCGCGGCCGTCGCCGCGGAGGTGGCGCGCCGCACGGTGGTGCCGCCGCACCGGGAGGGCGGCCAGGCGCAGTACATCCAACGCCCCGTGGAATCAGAGGGGTTGACGTCCACCTCCGCGTCGCGCGCGTGGGCCCTCACCCGCCTCGCCGAGCCCCTCACCCTCGCCGAGCTGGCCGCGCGCGAAGCCATGTCCGTGCGCACATACAGCCGCCGCTTCCGGGAGGAGACCGGCCTCACCCCGGTCCAGTGGCTGACGCAGCGCCGCGTGGACCGCGCGCGCGAACTCCTGGAACAGACCGACCACACCGTCGACCGCATCGCGACGGAGGCCGGCTTCGGCACGGGCGCGTCGCTCAGGCAGCACTTCCAGGCGGGCCTCGGAGTGTCGCCGGGCGCGTACAGGTCGACGTTCAGGGGGAGGTGACCCGCGCCTTCCGCAAGGATGACCGGGAGTCCGTGCACCGACCGGACCCCACGCCACCTCACCCCACCGCCCGGGAGCCCCCCGATGAGCATCCGCAGGATCGCCCCGAACCTCACGACGAAGTCCCCGGAGTCGATGGCCGAGAACCGCGGCTTCTACGGCCTGCTCGGCTTCGAGGAGGCGATGAACATGGGCTGGGTGATGACCCTCGTGTCCCCCTCCAACCCGACCGCCCAGGTCAGCTTCCTCACCCACGACGAGACCGCGCCCGTGATCCCGGACCTCAGCGTGGAGGTCGAGGACGTGGACGCGGTCTACGAGCAGGTACGGGCATCCGGCGCGGAGATCGTCCACGACCTGCGCGACGAGGAGTGGGGCGTGCGCCGCTTCTTCGTACGGGACCCGGAGGGGCGAGTGGTGAACGTGCTGGGGCACCGGCAGCCGGGCTAGAGCCTTTCGTCCGGATCAGGGTCTAGGAGCGCCGGTCGGCCAGCACGTACGACGCGGCGGCGACGCCCCCGGCGGCCGTGAACACGGCGGGCCAGGCGCCGAGCTTCTTGGCGAGCGGGTGCGACCCGGCGAAGGCGGCGACATAGGCACCACCGAGCACGGCGGCGACCCTGCCCCCGGCGGCCTGCCGCCACTGAGCCCCGGCCGCGATGCCGGCGGTGGCCAGCACGACGCCGCCGAGCTGCCGCTTCTTGGTGAACCGGGCCACGGCGTACCCGCCGACAATCCCGCTCGCGGCCACCGCGGCCGCCGGTACCTTCGCCATCACTGCCTCGCTTCTCCGTCATGTGCGGCCCGGGGTGGACGTGGACCGATTCGAGGCTAACGCGCGGGATTGCGGCACCTGCGGGCAGGTTCGGTTCCCCGCGTACGGGGATCCAGGGCGCCGTCGTATGCGGCTCGCGGTGCATACGAGTGGAAGCACGACTCGGCCGCCAACCAGAAGCCGAGCCACCCGGTCATGACCGTCCTCTCTTCGGAATTCTCGTCGATGTTGTGCTGGGTGAGTTCCTGAGCCTTCTCGACCGATTCGAAGGTGGACGCTCCGCCGATGGACGGCTTGCCGTGCGGCCAGGCCGCCGTCGGTGGGCCACCCTGGTCGCGCAGCCGTTGCGCGAGCTCGCGCCCCCGCCCCGACCCGGTCGGCCGGGTGCTGCTCCAGGCGATGATGCTGGCGGGCCGCGACCCCGTCGACGTACGGTCCGCACGCGTGATCGTCAAGCGGGACGACGCGAGCCCGCACGGCTTCGTCGTGCACGCCACGTTCCCGGTCTACCTGTAGCCACCCGTATCACCCCGTAGAGGACGCCGCAGCCCTGCCCATGAACCCCCTCGAACACGACCGACGTTACGGCGAGCTGGACCAGGTGATGCGCGCCTACGCCGGCCAGGCCGCCGACGACACCGAGGACAAGCCGAGCACCGCCCTCACCGCCTATCTGCGCCACACCTGGCACACGCGCCCCTGGGCACTGGCCACAGCATCGAAGAGGGCGAAGTCCCGCCGCTCACCTCCCCGTTGACCCACTGGGAGTGGCACGCCCGCTACCCGGAGGCGGCGCAGTTCCTCGGCGGCTGGTTCTCCCAGGACATGCCGGACGAGTTCGCCGACCACGACGAGGCGATCGCCGACTACGCGGCCACGACCGACCCGCACCTGGTGGCGCGCCTGGCCGGAGAACTCCACGAGCTGCTGGCGCTGCCCCTCGACGAATCCGACTACGCACAGGCGCTGGCGGAACTGGGCATGGAGGTCGACCCTCCGGCGCCGTACAGCCCGTCGGGGTGGCTGGCGCGGGTGGCGGTGCAGGTGGGCGGGGGCGGGTTCGTGGCGGATTACGGGGAGGGACGGGGGCCGGGCGGGGAGTAGGGGGCCAGCAAACAGTCGGTCACGGGACATGTGGCACGGGACACGGGTACAGGTACCCCAAGACATGCTCCGCGTAAGGAAATTGAAAGCCGCCCAATAAGACGATTCGCGACCGAAGGCTGGGGTGCTACGTTCCCGGCCATGCCCAACACCACTGACACCGCCATGGCCGCCAAGTCCGAGATAGACGCGATCACGGCCGAGTTCTTCGGCGCGTTCGACAACAGGGGCGGCAGCGAGGCGGACGTCGACCGGATCCGCCGGCTCACGATCCCGGGTGCGCTGATCGTGAGCACCGGCCCGGCGACCACGGCCTACACGGTGGACGAGTTCATCGAGCCGCGCCGCAAGCTCCTGTCGGACGGCCGGTTGGTTGAGTTCTCCGAGTGGGAGACGACCGAACGGACCGAGATCGCGGGCGACATCGCAGCGCGCTTCGGCGAGTACCGCAAGTCAGGCGTCATGAACGGCGAACCGTTCGAGGGCGGCGGCACGAAGTCCATCCAGTTCGTCCGCCTGCCGGAGGGCTGGCGCATCGCTTCGTTCACTTGGTATGACCAGCCTTGACGGACGCCGCGCGGGAACCGGGCGTCATCTGCGATCTCTTACTGACCCGCGCTCGTCTGTAACTCAGCGTCTGGCCGGCTCGTCGTCATGGCCATCAGGCACGGGGAGGCGGGCGCCTCTGCTACGGGCGATGCGGTGCACGTCGTGAAGTGCCTCGGCCAATCGGGCTGCCAGGAAGCGGAGTTGGTGCGCGGTCGGCCTGCTGTCGCCGAGCAGGTCGGTGGCGTGGTCGAGGAGCTCTTCGGCCATGTCGAGCTGAACGGACTCGACGCTGTCGGCGACGCGGGTGAGAGGGCTGCTGCCCGTGCCGTCGCTGAGGAGGTAGCAGGGATTCCCGTCGAGGTTGGACCAGGGCAGGAGCCTGGGCCGGCTGACGGATGTGGCGTCGTGGCCCTGGTGAATCACGCGACCACCTCGATGCCGTGGATGCGGCGCGGGCCGATGTCCACGCCATGCACGGCCAGCCAGAGGGCGCGGCGACGGGAGCGCTGCCGCTTCGCCTGCTCCCGCTGCTCGTGGGCGAGGAGGTAGGGGCGGACGAGTCGGGAGTCTTCTCCGCGGAGGGGCGCCGTGTGCGGGGAGGGGCGGCGGGGCGGAGTGGGGACTACGGGTACGGGGTCCAGCGGCGCCGCCGTGTGCTGTCGATGCCGCCCGGATGCGGGCCACGCAAGCCGCAGCAGTGGCTCGATAAGTCGGGCGATAGAGTTCAACACGTCATCAACTCCAGTGAGGTTGGTGGCCATGCCCCCGGACCGTCGTTAGCGGTCGCGGGGGTCTTCCGTACCTGAGGGCAGGTCGACCTGCATGGACATCGCTGTGTAGCGATCTACTTACAGAGTGGTACGGCGACCATTACGCTCACCAGGGGGTTTGTGGTGACTAGGCCGCTGTCACACGGGAGTTGACGATGAGTAGCACCTATGGGGATTGGTTCAGGGCTCAGCGCGAGGCGGCTGGCCTGACTCAACAGGAGCTGGCCGCCAGGGCGATCATGACGCGTTCGCACATCGCGCACATTGAAGCCGGGCGTCGTCTTCCGTCAAAGGAGGATGCGCAGCGGCTGGACAAGGCGCTGAACACGGGGGACGTGCTGAGTAGCTTCCTGCCGGCGGAAGATGCGGCGGTCGCCGAGTACTTTGAGACGGCCCTTCAGCTCGAACAGCAGGCCACCATCATCCGCGAGTTCGCGTTGTCCTTCATCCCGGGCATCCTCCAAACGGAAAGGTACGCACGTGCGGTTCTGGGCACGTCGTTCCCTCCTGTGGGGCAAGAGGAGCGTGACAGGCGCCTTGTCACACGCCTTGAGCGCGCAAAGATCCTTGCGGATCCAGTGGCGCCCGTAGTGTGGGCCTTACTGGACGAAGCCGTACTACGCCGCCAAATCGGCGGCCCGCACGTGATGGCGGAGCAGATCGGTCATCTCACGAGCCTCATCGAGGTCGGCCGGATCCAACTACACGTACTGCCTTTCACGTTGGGCATCCATCCCCTGCTGAACAACATGCTCACGCTGATGTGGTTCGAGGACCAGCCACCCATGGCGTACGGCGAGGGGCTGTACATGGGAAAGATCCACGACAGCCCATCCGTGGTTCAGGAGCTGCAACATCGCTACGATTTCGCCCTGGGCAACGCGCTGCCGCTCAAGGAATCATTGGCTCTACTCAGGGCAACAGCAAGGGACTACGAACGCCATGACTGACCGAAGCATCCCGCACGCGGCGTCACTGAAGGGCTGGCGGAAGTCCTCCTACAGCAACGACCAGGGCGGCAGCTGCCTGGAAGTCCTGGACAACCACCCCGTAGGCATCCCCGTCCGCGACTCCAAGACCCCGAACGGGCCCGCACTGGTCTTCCCTGCGACTGGCTGGTCCTCGTTCGTCACAGCGATCAAGGCCGGAAGCCTCCACTCCTGACTCTCGGGCTGGAGGTATGACAGTCATCGCAACGCTGCCGCACCTCCCGATCGGGCACCCACTACGGCACGACGCCGACGAACCCCCGGGGAATGGGAGCCTGTTGACCGACCAGGGCGTGTTGCGGAATTCCGTGCGGGCGCCGCCCAGGCACTGCACCGCTACTTGCGCTGGCGCAACGCCAACGCCCGCCACCCCGACGTACTTGCCGCCCAACGCAAGGAACGCGCCCGCATCCGCAGCGAGAAGGTCATCCGCTGCGGCAGACGCCCCCTCAATGCCGCAGCCTGACCGACCGTGAACCGCAGCCCCGGAGTGCCGAAAGGGACAAGTTCACGAGAAGGACAGCGACAGAAGGACGATTCAGGAGGCGGACGGCTCGATCTCGCCCGCAAAGACGATGACCTGATCGATGAGGCTCCGCCGCAGATGGACGACGTCCGTTCCCGCCAGGCGGGGGCCTCCATCCGGCGTGGTGAAGACCCACTGGTACCGGGCCCACTCGTCAGGCATGTCCACCGCTGAGCAGCGCACCATCGTGCCGGTCCCCGCCGGGTGGCGCCGGATGTCCAGCACGAACCGCTCGACCGCCGCGATTCCTTCGCTGCGACCCAACGGCCCCCAGAAGACCACGTCTGAGGTCAGGGCCTGGGAGAGCAGGGCAGTCACATAGTTGTCGTCCGAGGCGTTAAACGCGGAGATGAACGTGTCGATCGCGGAGCGTGCCGTCTCTTCCTGCATGCCCCAGTAATACCAGCCGTTGCGCGTGTGCTCGTCCCGCGAGCCGCCTTCCGATCACGGTGGACCATCCCGGTCACAGCACTAGTCACGCTCCTGTGAGCGGCGAAACGGGCGGCGGCTAGCGGCCAGATACATGAACGGCAGTGTGTGTGGGACACGCGGGCGAGGACGCGGCGCTGGACCGGGGATGGCTCCTCGGGCACTTCAAGAACGCCGCAGATCCTCGCCACAGTGAGGCTGTAGGGATCAAATGGGGCGTCCACTCGCGTGGCGACGAGCGAATGCAGTGGGTCAGGGGCAAGGAACGAACGGCTCTCGTGGTCCTCATCAGCGGTCGCTTCCACGTGGAACTCCCCGGTCGCCGTGTGCTCCTGGCCCAGCAGGGTGATTACGTTGTGTGGGGTCACGGAGTCGATCACTCTTGGTTCGCTGAAGAGGAGTTGGTAGTGCTGACGGTTCGGTGGCCATCCGTACCCGGCCGGCGCTCGTCCAAATGGAGCGGCAAGCCGCAGCGGAACATCTTCAGTGGGTACGCGAGCAGCGGCAACAGGCCTGCACGAAGCTACTGGATGCTCACTCGGCGGCAGAGGACGCGCTGAAGCGAGCAGCTGCCGTGATACGTCGCGGTGGCAGTTTTCCCGATGCCGAACGTGACGAACTCACCAACCACATCTTTACCTTGCAGTCCTGTACGCGCCAACTGGCCCTCTGGGGTCCTGATGAAGCGGTGCGCTTGGCCCAGCTCCTCAGAGCCAAGACGGCTGAAGCTGCAGTGGCATTAACGCAAGCCCAACATGGAGTCGCCGATGCCGCAGGAAACCTTGAGTTGAGATGGGCTCGGTGGGCAGAGGAGGGCCGAGACGTGACGTCCCTACGGACTAGTTGCCTTGAGTTCGCCGGGCAGGTGCTGCGCGACCCGCGCCAGTCCCCCACATAGGAGGGCCACGACCGGGGCGATCGTGGCCCTCCGCTGACCGTGACTAGCTTGCGGCTACGGCCGAGTACGTCCACACTTCCGCCGGAATCTCGTGCTTGAGCTTCCACGTGATCGCCATCGGCTTGCTGCCCTCGTGCTTGTCGTACTCTGCCGGGCCAAGCAGCATCCATGGTTGGGCCCCGCCGATATCGGTGCTCTTGTATCGGCGCACGAAGAGAAGAACGTGACTGCCTTCGGCGACATGGTGCTGGTAGCGCTGTCCGGTGGGAGAGCTCTCCGACGTCTGGTTCTGAGACTCCCAGTGGAAGAGCTTCGTAGTCACGGCATAGTCGTGGTAGCGAGTTTGCGGGGAGAAGTCCTTCTCGTTCTTCTCCCGGGTGATCAGCAGGGCATCCGTCTTTAAGGACTCACACCACTTCACACCTTCGCGGAAGTCGCCCGGCATAAACCCTCCGATGTACGACTGACCAAGCGCCGGAAGGATCTCCTCGCGGGTGTACGAGGCGTGGACGGTCAGCGGCACCCCGGCATGGTCGCCAAGCAGGGGGATCGGGACATGTTCGGTGTGGGCGAGGTTGTATGCGAGTACTTGACGCAACTCGCTGCGCATTGCGTGCTGCTCGCGTAGGGCGGCGAACCCGGCGTCATAGTCCGCGAAGCCTTTGCGCGTAGTGCCGCCTAGCGGCCACAACTGGAAGAAGAGCATGCGGGCGTAGGCCTGCCCTTGCCCGTCGAGGTCCACATAGGCGGGCGCGTCGTCCTCGAGCATCCGTGTGTATGCCGCCACCCGGAGCGGATCGTCGACGTGCAGGAAGGATGGCACGCGCTTGAGGAGTGCAGCTTCACCTGTTGGCGGCTCGCTCTTGAGGAGCCGAGCTCTGCGGAGCAGGCCCGTCCACGAGTTGCCACTACCGCGGTAGAGCTCCTTCAACTCTCGTCCGCTTTCCTCGAGGTAGCGGCTCAACCGAGTCTCGCCGTAGTCCGCTACCTCTCGGGAGAGCGCAGTCACGTTCACGCCGATTTGTGCCTTGATGTTGTCGAGGATGGTGCGCTTGGCCTTCTCCTCTAGGAGGATCTGGCAACCCGATGGAAGCTGAGGGAAGTCCGCTTCAATGTGGTCGAGGAGTCGCTTGCGCGTGAGGTTTGTCAGTGCCCGAAACTGGTTCTCGAAGCGGAACTCCTTGCGGTGCTGGCCGATGAAGTCGAGCACCATCAGTACAGCCTTGTCCTCGGTGCGCCGCAAACCGCGTCCGAGTTGCTGAAGGAAGACCGTTGCGCTGGCCGTAGGGCGTAGCAAGAGCAACGTATCCACATCGGGAATATCCAACCCCTCGTTAAAGAGGTCGACCGAGAAGATGACTTGGAGATCCCCAGTCTTGAGGTCGTCAAGTGCCCGCTTGCGCTCACCCGCGTCTGTCTTGCCGGACAGTGCGACGGCATTCAGTCCAGCGGATCGGAAGAAGTCGGCCATAAACTCTGCGTGCCGGACCGAGACGCAGAATCCCAGGGCTCGCATGGATCCCGGATCTGCGATCTTCTCTTGGACTTTCTTTACGATGAGCCGAGCTCGGGTTTTATTGCCCGTAACTACGTTACTGAGGGCGGTTTCGTCATAGCCGCCCCGCTTCCAAGTTACTGAGCTCAAGTCGGTATTGTCGCTGACGCCGAAGTAGTGGAAAGGGCTGAGAAGGTCGTTCTCTAGGGCTTCCCAGAGCCGCATTTCAGCAGCGATCCGCCCATCGAAGAACTCATCCTGGATGTTGTGGCCGTCTGCTCGCTCCGGCGTTGCAGTCAGTCCGAGCAGTTCCATAGGCTTGAAGTGCTCGATGATCTTTCGGTACGTCGGTGCGGTTCCGTGATGGAATTCATCGATGACGATCACGTCAAAGTGATCAGACGGCAAGCTTTCCAAGGCGCGTGTATTGAGTGACTGAACGCTGGCAAACACATGTGTCCGCTGCTCGGGTGACTCTCCACTGTGCATCGCCTCCCCGAAGTTGGCGTCCACCAGCACGTCTTGATACGTACGCATCGACTGCTGGAGGATTTCCTTGCGATGCGCGACGAACAGCAACCGCAGGTCGCGTCCAGCCTTTTTACGGAGCTGCTTGTAGTCGAGCGCGGCCATCACTGTCTTACCGGTTCCAGTAGCGGCCACAAGAAGGTTGCTGTGCCGATCGTGTACCTCTCGCTCGACCTCGAGGCGCTCGAGCATGTCGCGCTGATGCGCGTACGGGCGGACTTCGAGGCCAGAGAGTGTGATGCTGCGAGGGGCGTCTGTTTTCGACGAGGAGCCGCTCGCGATGAGGAGCGCTTCCTTTAGGCGTGTCCCGTCAGCTTCTGGATCGTACGACTCAAAGGATGGATCGCTCCAGTACGCGTCAAACGTTGCTCCGAACTTGCGCATTACATCGGGTGTAGCAACGGAGGACAGCCGTACGTTCCACTCCAAGCCGTCGAGGAGAGCCGCTTTGGAGAGGTTGGAACTGCCTACATACCCGGTGTCGTACCCGCTATTGCGATGGAACAGCCAGGCTTTGGCATGGAGTCGCGTCGACCGTGTCTCGTAATTGACCTTAACTTCGGCATTGAATTCAGTTACCAACCGATCCAGGGCTCGGCGGTCGGTAGCGCCGATGTAGGTGGTCGTGAGGACGCGAATAGGTACACCCCGCTCGCGCGCTGCTGCCAAGGACTTTTCGATGACGTGCAAGCCATGCCATTTGACGAAGGCACAGAGTAGGTCCACGCGGTCTGCGGTGGCGAGCTCGGCGCGCAGCTCGAAGCCGAGGCTGGGGTCATCTGGTGAGTTGGTGATGAGCCCAGCATCAGAGAGGGGAGTGGCAGGCCGGATGGCGAAGACGCCTGGCGCCTCTTGCCTTGCCAGGGCCAGGAGTTGGTGAGGCCCATCGGCCACCAGCTCTACCCACTCCCGAGCACCGTCCAGGGTGCCTATGGACTCCAGGATGTGGTTGGCGGCGTGCACTCGCTCTTCGGCTGCTACGCCTTCGAGGACTCGCTTCACCGTCGAGGCGACGTGCCGTGCTAGCACGTGGGGAACGGACTGCTCGCCGACGGCACCGCTGACCGGATTCCATCCGAGGTTGGCTAGTTCCTTGAGCTGCTTCTCAAAACGCATGGTGATGAGTTGCTCGTACAGCCCGGCTGACGGAACCGACGTTGAGTTGCTGATGTCAGACACGCTTGCCCCCGAAAGTCATCTGGCTTATGCAGACGTTCTATCAGGGGCTAACGATGTTCTGGCTGGGTGAGGAGTTTTGAGTGGGCTGCCGTTCCTGACGCGCCCCGCTGGATCACTCGGCCGAGGCCCATGAACCTCTACCCCTCAGCCCCATGACACTCCCCATACCCCCGCCCCGACCCGCACCAGCACTCCGCCCCCCGCTCCGGCGGCCACGGCACCGCTCGGCCTCGGGCCGCGAGCGTCGTGGCGTACTGCGGGAGCAGGGAGGCGTCCGTCGGGGACGAGGACTCCGACGCCGCGAACGCCTCGTACGACGGGACCGTGCCCGTGACGATGCCCAGGTTCGGGGTGCCGGAGGCCGCGAGTTCGCGGAGGGAGGACTCTATGGTCGCCAAGTGCTCCTCGTGGGAGGGGTATTCGGCGGACAGGGAGGGGTAGGCCGCCACCAGTTCCGATAGTTCCGACTCCGTCCAGTGCAGTACCGCCACCGGGAACGGGCGGGACAGTGCCTGCCTGTACGAGCCCAACTCCGCGCGCAGGCGCAGGATTTCGGCCCTCAGTTCCGCCGGGTTGTCCGAGCCGAGCGCCCACGTCCGGTTCGGGTCGTGGAGTTCGTCCAGGGTCACCTCGGACTTGTGGACGCGGTCGGCGAGCGCGTCCCACTCGTCGTGCTCCAGGCCGATCAGGCGGCGTACGCGGTGGCGGCCCAGGAGGAGCGAGTGCGTCTCGTACGGCGGGTTGGTGCGCTCCGCCTCCGGCAGGAGCAGCGTCAGGGCCTCCGTGAAGGACTCGTGCGCCGCTTCCAGTTCGTCGTGCGACTCCAGGGCCCCCGCCACGATCACGTACGCGGCCGGGTCCTTCGGGGCCGCCGTCCGGATGCCCGTGATGATCGCGCGGGCCTCCGCCTCGTGGCCGTACTCCCACAGGTTCGCGGCCATCAGGGCCTTCACCAGATGCGGCTGCTCCAGCTCGGACGGCGGTCCGGCGATGAGGCCGTCGTACAGCGAGGCCGCGCGTTGGCGGACATCCGCCAGTTCGTAGTGCGCCGCGGCCTGGAGGAGCAGCTGCTCCGCGTCCTCCGGGTACAGGCCGGCGATGCGCTCCAGGCGCTCGGCTTCGGCGATGTGGTTGACAGGGTCTACAGGCTCGGCGGGCGTAGCAGGCGTGTCGGGGCGCATGGGGGACACGGTACTGCCGACCACCGTCACCGGCGCCAGGTCACCACCGGCTCACGTATCCGTTGCTTTCGTTCCATATGTACGCCAAGCGCCCGACCACCACGGCCAGCGTTCCCGCCCACAGGACCGTTCCCGTCCACAGCCAGGCCACGCAGGAGCGGTAGCGGCGGTCGGTGTCCAGGGCCGCGAGCGCGGGGTGCGCCGGGTCGACGCGTATGCGTACGCGGCGGCCTTCCGGGAGTGCGTGGGGGCCCACCTCGTCGGGCAGCGCCTGTTCGTGCGCCGTGCCGTCGGCCGCCGTCCAGCTGACCACCGGGTGCAGCGCCGCGTACGACGCCTCGTTGGACGCGACGTGGCCCGTCACGGTCGCGTCGACCACTGTGCCGGTGCTGCGCCGGAGCGTCTCGGTGACGAGTTGCAGAACCTGCGAGACGGACAGGAAGAGGCCCGTTGCGAACGGGATCAGTGCGAGCAGCCAGAGGGGACCCATGAGGCGCGATCTTAAGGGCGGACCGGTCGGGCGGCAGGGGTGGGGGACTGGCCGGTCCCGCAGACAGCCGGCCGGTCTTCACCTGGCTCTGTTGAGGAGGCCCTGGCGTTCACGCCAGGGGGGAATCGGCTCCTGTGTTCGCGACGCGGAGCGTCGCCGTATGCCGTCGGCTTCGTAAGGGTGCGGAGCGCCCGCGATCGGTTCTGCCCGGCGGCGCCGGGAAATGCGAACACCTGTCCAGGACGTCACCGGATCGCGCAAAAGGATACGAAAGTCGGTTGTGTGTACGGGGGTTGGCTCTAGCGTCAGGTGTCATGAAGCTGGTGGTGCAGGTCAAGCTGCTGCCGACGCCCGAGCAGGCGGCGGCTCTGGAAACGACCCTGCGCGCCTGCAACCGGGCTGCCACCCACGTCGCATCCGTCGCGTTCGGCACGGGTGTGAAGGACCGCAACGGGCTGCAGAAACTTCTCTACGCAGACATCAAGGCGGCCTTCGGACTATCGGCGCAGCCCGCGGTGCGGGTGGTGAAGAAGGTCGTCGATGCCTACGCCACGCTGGCTGCTCAGGCCAGGGCCGGACTCCTCGGCAAGGCCACCTCGAAGCGCTACCGCAAGGCGATGAACAGCCCGGTCAGCTTCCGGCCCGAGGCGGCGCAGCCGTTCGACGACCGCTGCCTGTCCTGGCAGAGCGATGCACGCACGGTCTCGATCTGGACTGTCGACGGCCGGATGAAGACCCTTCGCTATACCGGCTCCGCCGGCCAGCTGAAGGTCCTGGACGAGCACCGTAAGGGTGAGTCCGATCTCGTGCAGCGCGGCGGGAAGTGGTTCCTGATCGCCACCTGCGACCTGCCCGAACCCGACGTCGTGGAGCCGGCGGACTTCATCGGTGTCGATCGCGGCATCGTCAGCCTCGCCACCACCTCCGACGGCACCAACTACCAGGGCCGCGGCTTGCGGCGCTACCGGAACTGGTGCGCCCGCAAACGGGCTGAGCTGCAGAAGAAGCAGACGTGCTCGGCCACCCGCCGTCTGGCGCGGCGGTCGAAGAAGGAGAAGCGGCATGCCACCCACCTGAACCACCGCATCAGCAAGGAGATCGTGTCGGTTGCGCAACGCACCGGTCGTGGGATCGCCGTCGAAGAACTCGACGGGATCCGGGACCGGGTACGGCTTCGACGCGACCAGCGCGGCACGCTCTCCTCCTGGCCCTTCCACCAGCTCGGACAGCATCTCGCCTACAAGGCCCGACAGGCCGGGGTGGCTTTCCTTGAGGTGGATCCGGCCCATACCTCGCAGCGCTGCCCGCGCTGCGGCCATACCGAGAAGGCCAACCGGCCCACTCGGGACCACTTCTGTTGTCGTCGGTGCGGTCTCGCTGGACCCGCCGACGTCGTCGCCGGGGTCAACGTGCGCGAGCGCGCACGCTCGGCGTGGGCATTTGTCACCATGCCCGTCCCCGCCACCCCGGCATAGCCGGAGCCGAAGGGGAGATGCGACCCGTGACCGTCCCGTCGTAGGGGACAGTCGGGAGCGCGACAAGGTGTAGACGCTTCAGAGCGAACAAGCTCGGTCGTTTACGGCCGAGAAGGTGACTGGTGAGTTACGGAGGCAGGGTCTATCTTGCGGCCGTGCGCGAGCGGAAGCGGAAGCGGGAGTGGCGAGGGGGCCGGGACCGGGATCGGGAGCGGCGCCCTGTCGTCGTGCGGCAGGGGCCGCGCGCGGGACTCCGTGCGTCCGGGCGACGGCACTCGGCTCTGCGCGCGGGACGCCGTGCGTTCGGTCGCCGCCCCTCGACCCTCGGTCGTCCGCAGGGGCCGCGCCCCTCGACCCTGCGCCGCACCCTGTGGACCGGCGCCGAGATCACCGTCACCGTTGGGGTCGTCCTTCTCCTTCTCGTCGTCCATCAGCTGTGGTGGACCAACCGCGAGGCCCGGGCCGGCGCCGAGCGCAAGGTGCGGGCGCTGGAGCGGGAGTGGGCGGCCACCCCCTCGGACGGGCAGGGCGACGGGGGCCGGGACCGAGCCTCCGTTCCGGCCGCCGGCGACAGCCCGGCCGGATCCGGGGCGGGCGGCGACGGCAGCCGGTCCACCCGGCGCACCACTCCCGCCACCGCACCCCCCAAACCCCGCTGGGACCAGGCCTACGCCGTCCTCACCATCCCCCGCCTCGGCCTCACCGTCCCCGTCGCCGAGGGCGTCGGGAAGCAGAACGTCCTCAACAAGGGCTACGTCGGCCACTACCCCGCCACCGCCCAGCCCGGCCGCGCCGGGAACTTCGCGCTCGCCGGGCACCGCAACACCCACGGGGAGCCCTTCCGCTACATCAACCGGCTGCGCAAGGGCGACGAGGTCCAGGTGCGTACGCGCGGCGCCGAGTACACGTACGTCGTCGACAAGACCCTCGCGCAGACCTCCGCCCGCGACGGCGGCGTCATCGCGGGCGTGCCGCGCAGCGCGGTCGTGCGGGGCGCCGGGTACAGCGAGCCGGGGTACTACATCACGCTCACCACCTGCACGCCCGAGTACACGTCCAAGTTCCGGCTCGCGGTGTGGGGGAAGCTGCGGTCGATGCGGCCCCGGTGAGCGAGTGGACGCGGCCCCGGTGAGCGCGGGGCCGAGAAGCCGCCCCTTCATCCGATCCGGGCTCATCCTGTATAACGGGCAGAACGCCACAACACGTCGACGGGGCGGAACGCCACAACACGTGGACGGGACCGAGCAGCGGGAAGGAGGGACGCCGGACATGACGCGCACCTGGGGCACGGCCCTGCGGCCCGCCGCCCTGCTCCTCTTCCTCCTCGTCGAGACCGTTCTCGTCGACACCGGCAGCCTCACCGCCGCCGTCGCGCTCGCCGCGACCGCCGCCGCGGGCTCCGCACTCGCCGTCTGCTCCCTGCTCGCCGCGCGCAGCGCCCCCGCCGTGCCCCGCACCCGGGTCCGCACCACGATGCGCGACCGTGCGCAGCGCACCGCGTTCCTGCCGCAGCGCGATCCCGACGCCCGCGGGCGCAGCCGACCCCGAGCACCCGGCCGTCTCCTCCTGACGGCCGCGTAGGGGACCCGCTCCACCCGCAGTCCCCTACGGGCCGTCACGCCGATCGGCCGCCCTTCCCGGCGGTCTTCCGATTCCGGCACGACGGGACCCCCGGAGGGCTCACCCATGTCGACGTTCATGTCTGTCTTCGCCAGCCTGGTCGAGCACATCGCCGACCTGCTCGACCCGATCTTCCACACCTCGGCGACCGCGGCGGCGATCGTCCTGTTCACCGCGTTCGTACGTCTTCTCGTGCACCCCCTGTCCCGGGCCTCGGCCCGCGGGCAGCGCCAGCGCGCCAAGCTCCAGCCGCGCATCGCCGAGCTGCGCAAGAAGCACAGGAAGAGCCCCGAGAAGCTCCAGAAGGCGATCATGGAGCTGCACAAGGAGGAGAAGGTCTCGCCGCTGTCCGGCTGCCTGCCGAGCCTCTTCCAGCTCCCCGCCTTCTTCCTGCTCTACCACCTGTTCTCGAACGGCAGCATCGGCGGCGAGCCCAACGCCCTGCTCGGCCACACCCTCGGCGCCGCGCCGCTCGGCGGGCGCTTCAAGGACGCGCTCGCGGACGGCGGGCTCTTCGGCGCGCAGGGCGTCGTCTATCTGGTCCTGTTCGCGATCATCGCGGCGGTGGCGAGCTTCAACTACGGGCGTACGAAGCGTCAGATGGCGGCTCAGCCGGTGCTGCCGGCCGCCGCCACGGACGGGCCGCAGGCGCCGGGCGCGGGCGCGATGGCCTCGATGACGAAGATCATGCCGCTGATGTCGTTCATGACGCTGTTCACGGTGGGCTTCGTGCCGCTCGCGGCCGCCCTGTACGTGGTCACGAGCACGACGTGGAGCGCCGTCGAGCGGGCTGTCCTCTACCGCGACATGCCCTCTGCCGCGGCGCTTGCTCCTGCCTAGGCGGGGGTCCCCCTGCTCTTCGAGAGCTTGGGGGAGGTCCAGTCCGTGAACGGGGTATTGCGGACTGGACGCGGACCTTGGACGATCGACCAGTCCTCCGATGGCTGCACCCGTCGGGAGGTCCCTCCTCGATCAAGGAGTCTCAACCATGAAGCTGCTGCGAGTCGGTACCGCGGGGGCGGAGCGCCCGGCCCTGCTCGATGCCGAAGGTGTCCTGCGTGACCTGGGCGGAGTCGTCCCCGACATCGATGGGGAACTGCTCGCCGACGACGCGGCGCTGGGCCGCGTACGGGCCGCCGCCGAGTCCGGCGAGCTGCCCGTGCTGGACGCGGACGGCCTGCGGGTCGGCCCGCCGGTCGCGCGGATCGGCAAGGTCGTGTGCATCGGCCTGAACTACCACGACCACGCCGCCGAGACCGGCGCCGAGCCGCCGTCGGAGCCCGTTGTCTTCTTCAAGGCGGCGGACACGGTCGTCGGCCCCGACGACACCGTGCTCGTACCGCGCAAGTCCGTGAAGACGGACTGGGAGGTCGAGCTGGCGATCGTCATCGGGCGCACGGCGCGCTACCTGGAGTCGCACGAGGAGGCCCTGGCGCACATCGCCGGATACGCGGTGGCGCACGACGTCTCCGAGCGCGAGTTCCAGATCGAGCGCGGCGGCACGTGGGACAAGGGCAAGAACTGCGAGACGTTCAACCCGCTGGGCCCCTGGCTCGTGACGGCGGACGAGGTCCCGGACCCGCAGGCGCTCGGCCTGAAACTGTGGGTCAACGGCGAGCTGAAGCAGAACGGCTCCACGGCCGACCAGATCTTCCCGGTCGCCGAGGTGGTCCGGTACGTCAGCCAGTTCATGACCCTGTACCCGGGCGACGTGATCAACACGGGGACGCCGGCGGGCGTGGCGATGGGGCAGCCCGAGCCGAAGCCGTACCTGCGCGCCGGGGACGTGGTGGAGCTGGAGATCGAGGGTCTGGGGCGCCAGCGCCAGGAGCTCAAGGACGCGTAAGCGCTCCGCTGGGTCAGGTGGGGAACTGCGGGGGCCATCGGGTGGCGGTCGTTTGTCGGCCGCGGTCCGTTGTGGCTGAGCGCGCAGTTCCCCGCGCCCCTTTCAGGGGCGCTTCCCCTTACCCGGCGATGAAGAGGTCGAGGGCCTTGACCACCAGTGCGTGGTCCTCCAGCTGGGGGAGGCCGGAGACCACCACCGCTCCGATGACTCCCGCGCCCTCGACGGCGAGCGGGAACGCGCCGCCGTGTGCCGCGTACGTGTCCGGGTCGAGCCTGGACGAGTCCTCGAACGTCGTGCCCTTCGCCCGGAAACGGGTTCCGACCAGCAGCGACGAGCAGGCATAGCGCTCGACGACGCGGCGCTTGCGGGCGATCCAGGCGTCGTTGTCCGGGGTCGAGCCCGGGAGCGCCGCGTGGAAGAGCTGCTGGCCGCCGCGCGTGATGTCGATCGCCACCGGCGCGTTGCGCTCCCGGGCCAGCTCGACGAGCAGCGAGCCCAGCTCCCAGGCGTCCTCGTAACCGAACCTGGGCAGGACCAGGCGGCGCTCCTGCTCTTCGATCTCCTCGGCCGTCGGCGCGCTCACAGGGCCACCGTCACACCGTCGCGGGCCGAGCGGCGGGCCGCCTCCAGGACGTCGAGCGCGGCCGCGGCCTGCTCGGCGGTGACCGGGTTCTCGCCGGTGCCGCGCAGCGCGGCGGCGATGGCCGCGTAGTACGCGGGGTAGGCGCCGGGGAGCGTCTCGACGGGGCGTCCGCCGCCGGTCAGAGGCGACTCTCCGGAACCGATCCGCCCCCACATCGACTCGGGCTCCACGCCCCAGGGCTCGCCGGCCGCCGGGATCGTGCCCTCGCGCAGCACCGCCTCCTGAGGGTCGAGGCCGTACTTCACATAGCCGGCCTGCGAGCCGAGGACGCGGAAGCGCGGGCCGAGCTGGGCCGCGGTCGCGGAGACGTACAGGTGGGAGCGGACGCCGCTCGCGTGCGTGATCGCGATGAACGTGTCGTCGTCGGCCGCCGCGCCCGCGCGCCGCACGTCCGACTCCGCGTAGACCGAGACCGCCGGGCCGAACAGGACCAGGGCCTGGTCGACGACGTGGCTGCCGAGATCGTAGAGGAGACCTCCGATCTCTTCCGGGTCGCCGGACTCGCGCCAGCCGCCCTTGGGCTGCGGCCGCCAGCGCTCGAAGCGCGACTCGAAGCGCCAGATGTCGCCGAGGCTGCCGAGTTCACCGTCCGCGATCAGGCTCCGCAGCGTCAGGAAGTCGTTGTCCCAGCGGCGGTTCTGGAAGACCGAGAGGAGCAGGCCGCGCTCCCCGGCGAGGGCCGCGAGCTCGCGCGCCTCGGCCGCGGTGCCGGCGATCGGCTTGTCGACGACGACCGGGAGGCCCGCCTTGAGGGCGGCCGTCGCGATCGGTACGTGCGTCTTGTTCGGGGAGGCGATGACGATCAGGTCGAGCTCGTCGGCCAGGGGCCACAGCTCGTCGGGCGTGGCCACGAAGCGGATGCCGTCACCGAAGGAGGCGCGGGCCTGCGCCTGCCGTTCCGGGTTCGAGGTGACGACCGTGTCGAGTACGAGGCCGTCGGTCGCCGCGATCAGCGGGGCGTGGAAGACGGAGCCCGCCAGGCCGTAGCCGACGAGACCGACGCGGAGGGGGGAGCCGGTGGCCCCAGCCGTACCTGATGTCATGCCTTCAGTCATGCATCCACTTAAGCAACGGTGTTGCCAAAGTGCAAGCGGAAGGGACAATGGGGGAGTGAACAGGGCTTACTCCGGGGTCAATCTGACGGTGCTGCGAGGCCATAACGCCGCACTCGTACTCGATCTGCTGCGCACGGCCGGCGACGCGGGCATCAGCAGGCTCGAACTGGCCGAGCGCACGGGCCTCACCCCGCAGGGCGTCAGCAAGATCACGGCGCGGCTCCGGGAGCAGGGCCTGGTGACGGACACCGGCCGCCGCGCCTCGACGGGCGGCAAGCCGCGCACCGTCCTGCGCCTCGTGCCGGACGCGGGGCACGCGGTCGGGCTCCACCTGGACCGCGACGAACTGACGGCGGTCCTGGTCGACCTCGCGGGCACGGTCGTCGCCGAACGCCGCGCCCCGCTCGCCTTCGGCGCGGGCGGCGACGCGGTGGTGGAGGCGGCGGCGAGCGAGGTGGAGGCACTGCTCACGGATGCGGGCGCGGGAGCGGATGCGGGCGCGGGCGCCGGGAACGCGGACGACCGGGACCCGGACAGCCCCGACGCGCAGGACCCGGTACACCCGGCGCCCCTCACCCCCCGCGTCCTCGGTGTGGGCGTCGCGCTGCCCGGGCCCCTCGACCACTCCTCCGGCGTGCTGCACCGCGTCACCGGGTTCCCCGAGTGGGACGGGTTCCCGCTGCGGGACGCGCTCGCGGAGCGGCTCGGGCTTCCCGTGGTCGTGGACAAGGACACCAACGCGGCCGCGCTCGGCCTCGCGCTCGCCGGATGCGGCGACTCGTTCGCGTACCTCCACCTCGGTACGGGGCTCGGCGCCGGACTCGTCCTGGGCGGCACGCCGTATCGCGGGCCGCGCACGGGAGCGGGCGAATTCGGCCACCAGGTGATCCAGCTGGACGGCCCGCTCTGCGGCTGCGGCAACCGCGGCTGCATCGAGGCGCTGTGCCTCGCGGCGGTCGCGGCCGGATCCTTCGACGAGGCCGCGCGCGTGCTCGGCGAGGGCGCGGCGAACATGGTCGGCCTCCTCGACATCGACCTCGTCCTGCTCGGCGGGCGCACGGTCGCGGCCGCCGAGGAGAGCTTCGTCGAAGGGGTGCGGGCGGTGCTCGGCGAGCGGGCGCGGCGCGGCGGCACGGTCGAGGTCCCGGTCCTGCGCGCGCCCGGCGCCGCGACCGCGGTGGTCGAGGGCGCCGCCCAGCTGGTCCTCGCCCCCCTGTACGGACGTGCGCACGGTCACTTTCCGGCCAGCAGGATGAGGGACATTCCCGGTCAACCGGAATGAAGGAAATCTGAGCTGATCGAGCGGAATCGCTCGGGCATCGGGCCGTACGGGGCCCTGCTGGTCCGGCACGGGGCGCGTCGCGCGTGACACGGTCGCCACGGCAGTACCCGTCCCGCCCCGCGATCACAAAGGCTCCTCATGCGACCGCGTATCCCGCTCGCCGTCACTGCCGTGGCCCTGACCTCCGTGGTGACCGGCGGCCCCGCCCGCGCGGCCGATCCGGTCCCGGCCGGGTCCGCCCCGCTCGAGCCCACCTGCGCCGCCCAGTACCCCGCCGACTTCCCGATCAGCACCCGGATCCGCGGCGGCCCCACGACGTACCACCCCGGCGGCGGCTTCCGCACCTGGTCCCTCGTCCTCACGAACAAGACCGATGCCGAGTGCGCCGGCATCCACCCCGTCGTCGTGCTCATCGACAAGAAGCGGACGCTGGCGACGCGGCAGATCCAGCTGGAGTTCTCCGACGGCAAGCGCTACCACCCCGTGCGCTTCGAGCGGACCGAGTGGGACGAGAACGTCGGCGTCTTCGACGACGGCTTCCCCGGCTTCCGGGTCGGCCCGGGCAAGACGGTCACCGTCAAGGCGCGGCTCACGTTCACCTCCGACGCCGAGCCGAACAGCGTCGTCGCCAACGCGGCCGTCGTGCGACGCCGGGACGACGACGGCGACTGGGTGGGGGAGTCGGGCGCCTACCGGTTCACGCTCACCGACGACGAGGAGGGCGAGCAGTCCGGAAGGCGTCCCGGCGAGCGGCGCGACGAACCCGACACCGGGGATGACGGCCTGCGTAAGCCGGGCCGGGACAGCGGCACCGCGAGCGCCCGCCCCACCGACGGGACCAGCCCCACGACGGGCCCCACGACGGGCCCCACCACCGGCTCCACGACCCGCCCCACTACCGGCCCGACGACCGGCAGCGACTCAGGCGCCGGCACCGGCACCGATGCAGATACGGGCGAAGACGCAGGCGATGACACGGGCGCAGATGCGGGCGAAGACGCAGGCGTCGGGGCCGACCCCGACGGCCGCCCCCTCCCGCCCGACGAGCTCGCGCGGACCGGGCCGGGTTCCCTGCGCGGTCTCGGCCTCGCGTCCGGCGCCCTGTTCGTCGGCGGCGCGGCCCTCGTGGCGGGCTCCCGGCGGCTGCGCTCCGGCCGCGAGTGAGGGGCGGATTCCGGCCACACCGCCCGCCGCGCGCCGCCGCGCGCACCGCACTCCCGGGCCGCCCCCGACACCCCGTTAACAAATGTCTGCGAATATCCCTGAGTGGATTACCCGAACGACCAGGCGCCTGGCGCACCCGTACGCGCCGGCATCCCCGAGCACGGCCGCATCCCGAAGTACTACGCGGTCAAGGCCCATGTCTCCGCGCTCCTCGACGAGCTGGGCGAGGGCGAGCCGCTGCCCACGGAGCGGGATCTGGCCCTGCGTTTCGAGGTGGCGCGCGAGACCGTGCGCCAGGCGCTGCGCGAGCTGCTGCTCGAAGGGCGCCTGCGCCGTCAGGGCCGGGCGACGGTCGTGGCCGGGCCCAAGCTGGAGCAGCCGCTGTCGATGGCCAGCTACACCGAGGGCGTGCGCCGGCAGGGCCGCCGCCCCGGCCGTACGCTCATCGGCCTCGACCGCTTCCCGTGCCCGCCCGCCCTCGCCGACGAGATCGCGGTCGAGCGGGGCGAGCCGGTGTGGCACATGGAGCGTGTGCTGCTCGCCGACGACGAGCGCGTCGGCCTGGAGAGCACCTACGTCGCCGTGGCCCGGATGCCACGCCTCGACGTCGACTTCGACCCGGACTCGTCCTTCTACACGTATGTGCACGAGCGGCTCGGGATCGAGTTCGGGTCCGCCGACGAGCGCATCGAGACCGTGCTGGCCACGCCGCGCGAGGCCCTCCTGATCGGCACGCCGCCCGCCCTGCCGATGATTCTCATTCACCGGGTGTCGTCCGACACGAGCGGCCGGCCCACGGAAAGGGTGCGGACGCTTTACCGGGGGGACCGGTTCTCGTTCACCACGCGTTTGGGCAACTGACCGCCCCGGGGTGGCAGTTGACCCACTTCGGTAACGGGAACGTAACGGGTCTAGGCCAACCTTGGGTGCCCGTTCACCGTCCCGTTGCCGTGCGGACCAATACGGGCCATCCACCCCGAGGAGCGTGGCCGCCGTGAGAGAGAAGACCGACCCCATACCCGCCGTGCGCCCGGGAGCTGAGAGCTGATGGCCAGCGGCATCCGCTTCGACAAGGTGTCCGTCGCCTACGGCACGAACACCGTCCTCCACTCCCTCGACCTGACGGTCGAGCCCGGCGAGGTCATGGCGCTGCTCGGCCCGTCCGGCTCCGGCAAGACGACGGCCCTGCGCGCCGTCGCCGGATTCGTGCGGCCCGCGTCGGGCCGCGTCCTGATCGGCGACCGCGACGTCACGGACCTGCCGCCCCACCGGCGCGGTATCGGCATGGTCGTCCAGCAGTACGCCCTCTTCCCGCACCTGCGCGTGGAGGACAACGTCGCCTTCGGTCTGAAGGCCCAGAAGGTCGCCAAGGCCGAGATCCCCGCCCGGGTCACCGAGGCACTCGAGATGACCGGCATGGCGTCCTACGCGAAGCGCTACCCGCGCGAGCTGTCCGGCGGACAGCAGCAGCGGGTGGCCATCGCGCGGGCCCTCGCCATCCGGCCCGGGGTGCTCCTGCTCGACGAGCCGCTGTCCGCGCTCGACGCGCAGCTGCGCTCCGGCATGCTGGCCGAACTGGCCAGACTCCACCGCGAGCTGCCCGACGTGTCGATCCTCTACGTCACCCACGACCAGGTCGAGGCGCTCACCCTCGCCGACCGGATCGCGGTCATGGACAAGGCGCGGCTCCAGGACTGCGGGACCCCGCAGGAGCTGTACCGCAGGCCCCGCACCGAGTTCACCGCCTCCTTCGTGGGCAACGCCAACCTCCTTCCCGTACAGGTGGGTTCGGGATCGGTGTCCTTCGCCGGAGCCGAGCTGAAGGTGCCCACCGGCGACGTCGCCTCCGGGGTGTCCGCCACCCTGTGCGTGCGCCCCCACCTCGTCGGACTCGGCGACGGGCCCAACGCCCTCACCGGCTCCGTGTCCGAGGTCCAGTGGCGCGGCTCCACCCACCGCCTGTACGTCGACGTGGACGGGCACCGGCTCAAGGCCGACCTGCGCGAACTGCGCACCCCGCCCGCGCTCGGCGACGAGGTCACCGTGCACTTCGCACCCGAGGACGCGGTGCTGCTCTCGGCCGGGGTGAGCAAGGATGGCTAGCGCCACGCTGAGCACGCCGGTGAGCAAGGCCGCGAAGCCCCGCACGGGGACGCCGAAGTTTGTGTGGGCGCTGCCGCCCGTCGCCGTACTCGCCCTCGTGTTCCTCTACCCGCTCGGCCTCGTCGTGCAGCAGTCCGTGCAGCCCGACACCGGCGGCACCTCCCTCAAGCCGTACGCCGACGTCTTCGCGTCGTCCGCGTTCCGGGAGGCGCTCGGGACGACGGTGTGGCTGGCGGTCGGGGCGACCGTCGGATGCCTCGTGCTCGGGTTCGCGCTCGCGCTCGTGATCGCGTTCGTCCCGTTCCCCGGGGGGAAGGCCGTCGCCAAGTTCATCGACGTGTTCCTCTCCTTCCCGTCCTTCCTCATCACCCTCGCGCTGCTCTTCGTCTACGGGTCCGTGGGCATGGCCAACGGACTGTGGACGGACGTCACGGGCGCCGCCGCCGGGCCCTTCCAGTTCCTCACCACCCCGTGGGGCGTGCTCCTCGCCGAGATCACGTACTTCACACCGTTCGTGATGCGGCCCCTGCTCGCCTCGTTCTCGCAGATCGAGACCGCGCAGCTGGAGGTGGCGTCCTCCCTGGGCGCGAAGCCCGCCCGCATCATCCGGCAGGTCATCCTGCCCGAGGCGCTGCCCGCGCTCGCCGCCGGCGGCAGCCTCGTCCTCGTCATGTGCCTCAACGAGTTCGGCATCGTGCTCTTCACCGGCGCCAAGGGCGTCACCACGCTCCCGATGCTCGTGTACAGCAAGGCGATCCTGGAGTCCGACTACCCGGGCGCGTGCGTGGTCGCCGTCGTCAACGTCCTGATCTCCGTGGGCCTCTACGGCCTCTACCGGGTGGTGAGCCGCCGTGCTGGTGCATAGCCGTAAGGGCAAGTGGGCCACCTGGGTCCTCTTCTTCGCCCTCTTCCTGCCTCTGTTCGCGCTGCCGCTGCTCGTCATCGTCGCCGCGTCGTTCGCCACGAACTGGTCGAGCGCCTTCCCGACCGGATTCACCGGCGGCCACTACCAGGCCGCCACCAGCGGCGCGTCCCTCCAGGCACTGACCACCAGCCTGGTCACCGCCGTCAGCGCCAGCCTCCTCGCCCTCCTGATCGGCACCTGGGCCGCGCTCGCGGCCGCCGCGCTCAAGAAGGGCGGCCGCAGGGTCCTCGACGCCCTGTTCATGCTGCCGGTCGCCGTGCCGTCCGTCGTGGTCGGCCTCGCCGTACTCGTCGCGTTCTCCAAGCCGCCGCTGGTGCTCAACGGCACCCGCTGGATCGTCATCCTGGCGCACACGATTCTTGTCACGGCGTTCGCCTATCAGTCGGTTTCGGCCGCGATCGTACGACTTGACCCCGCGTACGAACAGGCCGCAGCCTCCCTCGGCGCCCGCCCCTCGTACGTCCTGTGGAAGGTCAAGCTGCCCCTCCTGCTGCCGTCGCTGAACGCGGCCGCGGGACTCTGCTTCGCCCTGTCCATGGGCGAGCTGAGCGCCACGATGATGCTCTACCCGCCGGACTGGATGCCGCTGCCCGTGCAGATCTACGCGATCACCGACCGCGGCTCCCTGTTCACCGGATCGGCGATCTCCGTGATCCTCATGGCGACGACGCTGTTCGTCCTGCTGCTCGTCTCGCGGATCCGCACCAAAGCCTCATACCGCTGACCCTCATACCCGTATCCCTGCAAGGAGTTCACCTCGCCATGCGCAGAAACACGCTCAAGCCGATCGCCGCCGTCACCGGAAGCCTCGCCCTCGCCGCCACCCTCTCCGCCTGCGGCGGCAACTCCGCCGCCTCCGACGAGAAGTCCGTCACCGTGTACAGCGCGGACGGCCTCAAGGGCGAGAACGGCGACGGCTGGTACGACCAGGTCTTCAAGGACTTCACGAAGAAGACCGGCATCAAGGTCAACTACGTCGAGGGCGGCTCCGGCGAGATGGTGCAGCGCGCCGCCCGCGAGAAGTCGAACACCCAGGCCGACGTGATCGTGACGCTCCCGCCGTTCATCCAGCAGGCCGACGGCAAGGGCCTCCTGGAGAAGTACACGCCCCAGGACGCCGACCAGGTCGATGGGGCCGACAAGGGCGCCGACGGCACCTGGACCTCCGTCGTCAACAACTACTTCGGCTTCGTCTACAACAAGAAGGACCTGAAGACGCCGCCCACCACGTGGGACGAGCTGCTCGACGGCAAGTACAAGAACAAGCTCCAGTACTCCACGCCCGGCGTCGCCGGCGACGGCACCGCCGTGGTCGTCAAGGCCATGCACGACTTCGGCGGCAACAAGCCCGCCATGGACTACCTGAAGAAGCTCCAGGCCAACAACGTCGGCCCGTCCGCCTCCACCGGCAAGCTCGCCCCCAAGGTCGACAAGGGTGAACTCCTCGTCGCCAACGGCGATGTGCAGATGAATTTCGCGCAGTCCAAGACCATGCCGAACCTAGGCCTGTGGTTCCCGAAGAAGGCCGGCGGCAAGCCGACCTCGTTCGCCCTGCCCTACGCCGGCGGCCTCGTGAAGAACGCCCCGCACAGCGAGAACGGCAAGAAGCTCCTCGACTTCATGCTGTCCACTAAGGCGCAGCAGCAGGTCAGCTCCATCGGCGGCGGCTTCTCCGCGCGCAAGGACGTCAAGGCCACCGACGAGAACGCCATCGCCCTGTCCAAGGTGATGGACGGCGTCGAGATCTTCGAGCCCGACTGGAACGACATCGACAAGAACCTCCAGACGTACGTGGAGGACTGGAAGTCGGCGACGGGCAGCTGACCTGCGGACCACTGCCGCGGGCTCGGCGGGGTCAAGATCAGCCGGTGCTGATTAGGCTTGGGGGCGTCGGCACAGAGTGGTCCCGGCGTCCCAGCTATTTCTTGGCCCCAGTGTTTTCTTGTATGGCAGGAGACCGGCACATGGCAGAGCGCAAGCCCATCGAATCGTGGCTCACCGACATGGACGGTGTGCTCATCCACGAGGGTGTGCCGATCCCCGGCGCCGATGCTTTCGTCAAGAAGCTCCGTGAGTCGGGCAAGCCCTTCCTCGTGCTGACGAACAACTCGATCTACACCGCCCGCGACCTCCAGGCCCGGCTGACCCGCATGGGCCTGGAGGTGCCGGTCGAGAACATCTGGACGTCGGCCCTTGCCACCGCCAAGTTCCTCGACGACCAGCGTCCCGGCGGCACGGCGTACGTCATCGGCGAGGCCGGCCTGACGACGGCGCTGCACGACATCGGGTACGTCCTCACCGACCACGACCCCGATTACGTGGTTCTCGGAGAGACGCGCACCTATTCGTTCGAGGCCATGACGAAGGCCGTCCGCCTGATCAACAACGGCGCCCGCTTCATCTGCACCAACCCGGACGAGACCGGCCCCTCCACCGAGGGCCCGCTGCCCGCCACCGGCGCCGTCGCCGCGCTGATCACCAAGGCGACCGGCAAGCAGCCCTACTTCGCGGGCAAGCCGAACCCACTGATGATGCGGACCGGCCTGAACGCGATCGGGGCGCACTCGGAGTCCAGCGCCATGATCGGCGACCGCATGGACACCGACGTCCTCGCGGGCCTGGAGGCCGGGATGAAGACCTTCCTCGTCCTGACCGGACTGACCGGCAGGGCCGACGTCGACCGTTACCCCTTCCGGCCTTCCGAGGTCGTCAATTCCATCGCTGACCTGGTCGAACTCGTCTGATCCCGCTCCCGGGGCCGGCGTTTTCCGGCGGCCCCGGGATGCGGATCGGGCCTGCGCGCGTGACCCTTCCATACAGGAGGTTCACAATGCGTAGAGAGATGTTCGCTCTCCGTGCCATAGGGGCGGCGGCCGTTCTGGTGACACTGCCCGTCGCCGCCGCCCACGCGGAAGGCGGGGAACCCGACGGATCCACCGGTTCCATCACCGTCACCCCGTACGCCCCCGCCCCGGGGACCCAGGTCGACCTCAGGGTCTCCGGTTGCAGGGATTCCAGGGGCAAGGTCTACTCGGATGCCTTCGAGACGCCCGGCGACCTCGCCCGGTCCGCCGACCAGCCCACCCTGACGACGCAGGCCCGGATCCGCGCGTCAGCGACGCCCGGGGTCTACGAGGTCAGGGTGACCTGCGACGGCGCCGACGACAAGGTCAGGGGCAGCGTCCAGGTCCTGCAGCCGGGCCGGCCCACGCCGACCCCCACCGCGGCCGTGCACGCGGGCGGCGGCGGGACCGCGCAGCTCACCGCGGCCCACAGCACCGAGATCGCCGAGGAAGTGCGCGGGGAGGGCCCCGGCACCTGGCACGCGGTGATCGGTCTGGTGCTCGCGGCGGTCGCGGCCGTGGCCGTGGCCTTCCGCAGCGTCCGCCGGCGCCGCTCCGACTGAGCGGGGGCCGATCATGGCTGACGGCGAACGACCTCATGGCAACGGGCGGCTCGTGACCGGAGTGGCCTGGGCCGTACTGCTGCTCGGCCTGTGGGTGTGGGGCCGTGAAGTCACCGACTTCCACGGCCTGTCCGCGCCCACGACCGGCGACGCGGCCGCAGTGGGACGGCCGCCCGGCATCGAACTGCCGCCCGCGCACAAGCCGATGCCGGTGTCCGGCGCGAAGCCGCAGACCGTCGACGTCTCCGCGCTGAAGATCGAGGCGCCGGTGACGGTCAGCGGCCTCGACGGGGCCGGCGCGATCGACCCGCCGCCCTTCTCGCAGGCAGGCGTCGTCGGCTGGTACGGCGGCGGCGCGAAGCCGGGCGAGCGCGGCACGGCCCTGCTCGTCGGGCACGTCGACACGGACACCCGGCCGGCCGTCTTCTACCACCTCAGCTCGGCCAAGCCGGGCGACAAGGTGCGGGTCGGGCGGGACGACGGCTCCGTCGCCGAGTTCACCGTCGACGACGTGCAGGTCTTCAGCCGCGCACGGTTCGACGCGCGGAAGGCGTACGGGCAGCGGAAGTCCGACCGGGCCGAGCTGCGGCTGATCACGTGCGGCGGCTCCTTCGACCGGGCGTCGCACACCTACACCGCCAACGTGGTCGTGTCCGCGTACCTCACCGCAGTGACCAACGCGCCCGCGTCCGCGAGCTGACAACCTGGCCCGGCCGGCGACCCGCTCCCCCCGGGGGAAGCCGCCGACCGGGCTGGTCCTCGACCGCGCGCGCTCGGGCTGCGGGAGTAACCCGGCGTCGGCGCGGGAGGTCGGGAGAGAGACCTGCCCTCTCGAAGGGGTGGTGCCGGCGGGGGCTCGGGCCGCTCACGACGACTGTAGAGCGGATGGGCGACATGGCCTAGAGGCTGTTTGACGCCAAGTCCGGATGCGCTCTCGCTCACCCGGTGAACGCCGAACGCGGGGGCTGTAACAGGTATTTGACGAACCCTGTCCGCCCTCGTGGTCGCGACGGCCCGTATGCCAGGATTGAGAGTCGTACAGGGCACCCAAGGGGGAGTGGATGTACCGCAAGGACGCAGGCCGCGTACGCGGTGTCGGCGCCTGGGGGGTGAGGGCGGTAGCGGCGGCCGTGGGGGCGGCGCTGCTGGTGTCCGGTTGTTCCTCCGGGGACGGCAAGGACAAGAACGGCTCACCGTCACCCGTGAAACAGCAGCCGAAGGGGTCCGACCCGTACTGGGTCAACCCGGACGGCAGCGCAGCCAAGCAGGTCGCCGCCTACGAGAAGTCCGGCAAGAAGGACGACGCCGAGCAGATCCGGAAGATAGCCGAGCAGCCGAGCGGCGAGTGGATCCTCCCGGAGAACGCGGAGGACCAGGCCCGGGGCTACACCGAGGCCGCCGACCAGGCCGACCGGGACGCCCTGCTCGTGCTCTACAACATCCCGCACCGCGACTGCGGCCAGTTCTCCAAGGGCGGCGCGGCCGACGGGAACCAGTACCGGGCGTTCATCGACAGTGTCGCCAAGGGCATCGGCGACCGGCACGCGACGGTGATCCTGGAGCCGGACGCCGTGCAGCACATGGTGGACAACTGCACGCCGGAGGAGTTCCACGAGGAGCGCTACGACCTCCTCAAGGGCGCCGTCGGCAAGCTCAAGTCGCTGAAGAACACGACGGTCTACCTCGACGCGGGGAACGCCGGCTGGGGCAAGCCCGACCAGATCTTCCAGCCGCTCCAGTGGTCCGGCATCGACCAGGCCGACGGCTTCTCGGTCAACGTGTCGAACTTCTACACCACCGAGGACTCCGTGAAGTACGGCAAGGAGCTCTCGGCGAAGGTCGGCAACAAGCCGTTCGTCATCGACACCAGCCGCAACGGGAACGGCCCCTACACGGGCGGCGATCCGGACCAGCGCTGGTGCAACCCGCCCGGCCGTGCGCTGGGCGAGGAGCCCGGCACCAAGACCGGCGACCCCCTGGTCAAGGCGTACCTGTGGGTCAAGCGGCCCGGCGAGTCGGACGGCGACTGCAAGGGCGGTCCGAAGGCGGGCGCCTGGTGGCCGGAGTACGCGATCGGTCTCGCCAAGGCCAGTAAGTAGGGCCGGCGGCAGGGAAAGCAGCAAGGGGGTGCGGGGCTTTTGCCCCCCACCCCCTTACGTACGGTCCCCTACGGCACGTGCACCCACTGCGCCTTGCTGGGCGTGCCCTGATCGTCCGTCACGAACAGCATGTACCAGCCCGACTCGACCAGGCTGCGGTCATTCGGGACGGTCACCGTGACACTGTCCTTCGACTTCTTCAGGCCGAGGGCGATCGACGTCTGGTCGACGTCCGTGACGTGCGTGGACGCGCTCGGCCTGATCAGCCGGGCCGTCCTGATCGCCGTCGCGTGGTCCGACTGGTACGTCGCCGTGCCGCCGCGCGCGACGGTCTTCGTGCCGCCGGTGAGGCTCGGCCGCGCGTCCTGGTACAGGTACGGCGGGGTGTAGATCTCGATGCGCTGCTCGAAGACGCCGGGCTTGGTGTTCGCCTTGTCGGCGTAGAGCGAGTCCGAGCCGAAGAACATCACGCGGCCGTCGGGCAGCAGGATCGAGCCCGAGTGGTAGTTGCGTCCGACGAGCGGGTCGGCGACGCGCTTGAACGTGTTGGTCTTCACGTCGTACAGCCGCGCCTGGTGGATGTTCGAGTCGCCTCGGCCGCGGTAGTCCTCCGAGCCGCCGGACACCAGGACCGTGTCGTCGGGGAGCGTGGAGGACTGCGGGTAGCGCGTGCCCTTCTCCAGCTCGGGGCCGTCGACGAACTTCGGGTCCTTGGCCTTCAGGTCGACGATCCGCGTCCTGCGGCTCGACTCCCTGGACTCGCCGACCCCGCCGCCGCCGACCACCATGTAGCGCTGGTCCTGCGCGGGCGGCAGCTCGACCGTGCCGGCGGTCTCCATCAGCTTCGGATCGCTCAGCCCGGGGATCTTCCGGAACTTGTTGGTCCCGAGGTCCCAGATGCCGGGCGTGCGGCCGACGTTGTCGGGCCCGTAGCCCGCGTTGGCGCCCGAGTAGAAGATCTTCCCGTCCTCCATCTGGAAGAGGGCCGGGTAGGTCGGGAACTGGCGGATCCCCTTGGTGTACGTCCACTTCCTGGTCTTCGGGTCGTACGTCTCGTTCTTGCCGGGGACGAGCTGGCCGATGTCGTCGAGCCCGGAGACCGAGAGGACCTTGCCGTCCGAGAGCGTGGTCAGCGTCGGGTACCAGCGCGCCTCGTTCATCGGGTCGACCTTGATGTACTTCTCGGCGACCGGGTCGAACTCGTAGCTGTCCCTGATCCCCTGGAAGTCCTTCTTGTCGAGGGCGAGCTTCTGCGCGATGCCGTAGACGTTGCGTGCGTCGGCGCCCTTGAGGCCCTGCACGCGGTAGTTGTCCTGGGTGCCCGTCTCGTACTTCGTGCCGCTCTTCTGCGCCTCGACGTAGACCCGGCGGATGCCCGGGTCGTTGCGCAGGAACTTGCCCGTCTTGGGGTCGAAGACCTTCCTCGCCCGCTCGATGGTGATGTTCTCGCTGGTGACGAAGGTCTTGCCGTTCTCCTTGCCGGTGAACCTGGACCCCTTGGGGATCGTCTTCGGCTCGTCCGGGTCCTCGTTGTGGACGATCATCAGGCCGCCGGCCTTGGTGACGTCGCCCTTGAGCTTCTCGTAGCTCTTGGTGCCGCCCGCGATGAGCAGGTTGCCGTTGGCCAGCTGGGTGTGGCCCGTGCAGAACAGGTCGCTGGGCGTGGGGATCTTCTTGATCGTCCCCTTCACCGGGTCCCACAGCCGGGTGTCGAACTTCTTCGCGTCGAAGTTGTCCTGGTTGTTCCCGGAGCCGGCCACGAGCAGGATCTTGCCCGTGTGCAGCAGTGCGGCGTGGATGGTGTTCTGCCGGTACTCCTTGGGGAACTCGACGATGTCCCACTTGCCGTTCTCGGCCTTGTACTCGGGCCTGTTGATCTTGTAGTCGTGGTACTTGGCCGACCCGAACCGGTAGAGCCACGGCCCGTTCATCCCGGCAAGCGCTAGCACCACCACCGAGCCGATGGCTATGCGTCGGGCACGGCGGCGGCTGGCACCGTCTTTCACTTGTTACGTCCCCCCAGGGAAATCTGCATGGTCTGGTCGTTGCCCCCGTCGGCGGCCCAGGTGGGCTTCTGCTGCGGCACGGCGTGCGGCTGCGCGGCGTGCGCACCGGCCTGCTGAGCCTGCTGCGGCGGCGCGGACGCTCCGGCGGCGGGCGGCTTCGGCTGCTTCCTGTCCTGGCGCAGCATGTACCGCCAGGCGAACATCGGCAGCGCCGTGATCAGCAGGGCGAAGCAGGCCCACGTGATCATCGCCGGGTGCGAGTGGCCGTACACGAAGCCGGCGGCGATCGACCCGGCGAAGACGAGGACGAAGTACCAGTGGTACCGGAACGTCCCGAACCAGCGGTCGGGGCTGGCCGAGTCGCCCTTCGGCGTGACGACGAACTTGCTCTTGCGGCGCAGGGCCGCGTCGAACAGCGCCTTCGCGTACAGCGGTGCGGACAGCGCGGACATCACCATGCCGGCCACACCGCCGGAGCCCTCGGGCTCGTGCGGTGAGACGTTGTGCCGGCGGTTCCAGATGTAGAGGCCGATCTGCAGCGCCGACGCGTTGCCGTACAGCATCAGCCAGACCGTCGGGTCGATGTTCACACCCGAGGCGCCGAGGCCCAGGAACAGGGCGCAGCTCAGCGCCGCCAGGATCCAGTTGAGGGCCGACATCGGGTAGAAGATGATCATCATCGTGTAGTTGAAGAGCTTGCTCGGCGGGAGCGAGTACCAGCCCTTCCAGTACTGCTTGAGGATCGTCTCGTACGTGCCGCGCGACCAGCGCATCTGCTGGGTGAAGAAGTCCGTCCAGGCGCTCGGGCCCTCACCGACGGCGAGCACGTCCGGCGTGTAGACGGACCGCCACTTCCGGCCGGTGGCCGGGTTCTTGGCGCGGTGGATCTCGAAGCCGGTCGCCATGTCCTCGGTGATCGAGTCGTACAGACCGCCGATCTGCTTGAGGGTCCTGATGCGTACGGCGTTCGACGTGCCGACGAACATGGGCGCGCCGTAGCGGTTGCCCGCGCGCTGGATCAGCGCGTGGAAGAGGAACTGCTGCGACTCGGCGGCCTTGGTGACGAAGTTGTCGTAGTTCCCGTACACCTGGGGGCCGATGACGAAGCCGACGTCCGGGTCGCGGAAGAAGCCGAGCATCCGCTCCAGGTAGTTGGGCAGCGGCACGTGGTCGGTGTCGACAGAGGCGAAGAAGTCGTATTCGTCGCCGTGCGCGTCCAGCCAGGCGTTGTAGTTGCCGTGCTTGGTCCTGGCGCGGTGCGGGCCCTTGGCCTGGTTCCACTTCGCCACGCCCTTGCGGGAGAAGTGGTGCACGCCGAGGCGCTCGCAGACCTCCTTCACCTCGTAGTCGTCGCCCTCGTCGAGGAGCCAGATGTGCAACAGGCCCCGGTGGCGCAGCTTGACCGCCGCCTCCAGGGTCTTCGTGACCATCTCGATCGGTTCCTTGCCGGGCACGAACGAGGTCAGGAACGCGACTCTCGTGCCGGTCTCGGGCACCACCGGGATCGGGTCACGGGCGACGAGCGTGGCGTGCGCGTTCGACAGCACGTTCATGCAGCGGAAGAACTCGATCAGGCCGATCGACACCAGCATCACGACGTCGAGCGCGGGCAGGAAGTCGTAGGCCGGGTAGTCCCGTTCGGTCCAGTGCTCGGGCTGGAGCAGCCAGAAGAGCAGCACGAGGGAGAGCAGCGGCGCGGCGCCCAGCATCAGCGCGGCCCGCAGCCGGTGCGGCTCCTGCGAGAGCAGCGAGCGGTACTGCACCTTGTACGGCTTGCCGGGTTCGGGCTGGGTCAGCGGGCCCGCGAGCCGGCTGTAGTGCTCGTAGTCGTAGCGCGGCAGGCTCTTCTTGATGCGCCGGAAGCCGCCGGTGCGATGCGGCGGCACGCGTAGCTGGGTGGTCTGGGACGGATCGAAGTTCTGCCGGGCGCCCGTCGGCGTCGACGTCATGAGTCATTCCCCCCGCACGCAAGTCACTGCGTGGTCGTCGGTCATCCGTCCGGGTCGGTCCCCCTCGACCTCGCCGGACGTGTCAGTGGCAGGCCACGGTCCCCCGTCTAAGACTGAGACGACGGCCTTCCGGTTGCATGATGCCCCCCTCGGCATCGCTTCATGAACGGGGCCCCCACCCCTGAGTCGAGCGCAACCGGCGCCTGCCGAGTGCCGGCCCCAACTGCCGTGTACCGCCTGCCTCATCGGAGCCAATGGCTCCAGGACAGGGTTCTATGCACCTCATCATGATCGCAAGGGCGAAAGGAAGCGAAACAAGCTGTTTACCGGTCATACGCGCGATTTGGTGCGCCTGTTGGGGCGGACGGGGCACGCCGGCGTTGGCCACGGGGCGCACGCCGGGGGCTCAGGTGCCGCGCATCGGGCGCGCGCCGGAGCGTTCGCCGGGGGTGCCCGCGGGGCTGCCTGCAGGGGTAGTCGCCGGGGTGCTCAGGCGCTGCTTGCCGGCGGTGCCCGCCGGGCTGTTCGCCGGGGCGCTCAGGTGTTGCTCGCGGGGCGCTCGCCGCGGGTGTCCGCCGGGGTGCTCAGCCGGGCGCGGATGTCGCCGAAGTGCTCCCTTATGGCACGCTCCGCCCGCAGCGGGTCGCCGGAGCGCACGGCATCGACGATCTCGCGGTGCTGGAGTCCGGTGACCTTCGGGTCGTGCGGGATGGCGACGAGGTCGGTGCGCACGCGGTGGAAGGCGTCCCAGAACGCCTCCATGACCTCGCCGAGCAGCGGGTTCCCGAGGCCGCGGTAGAGCGTTGCGTGGAAGGCGCGGTCCGTGCCCGGGCTCACGGCGCCGTCGGCCGCGGCCTCGGTGTCCATGCGGTCGACGAGGGCGTCCAGTTCGGCGAGGTCGGCGTCGGGGACGCGGCCGGCGAGGCGCGCGATGAGGCCGGTCTCGACGGCCTCGCGCAGTTCGAGGAGCTGGAGCAGGCTGTCCTCGCCGCGGTAGTGCCCGGCGACGGTGCGGAAGGTGAGCCCCTCGATCATGGGGGCCATGGACATCGGCCCGACGTACGTGCCGAAGCCGTGCCGGATCTCCACGATGCCCATCGCCTGGAGGGCCTTGAGCGCCTCGCGCACGGAGTTCCGGCTGACGCCGAGGAGCTCCATCAGCTCGGGCTCGGTGGGCAGGGAGGCACCGGAGGGAAGCCGCCGGTCGATGATGAGCTTTTTGATCCGCTCCTGGAGGTCGCGCGCCATGGCCCCACGTTATCGGCAGGAACGGCGTCCGTACGCCCCCCGAACAGCAGAAAGACTCCCGCTTACGAGGAGGGTCCGGCAATGGCGAAGGCCCTCCACTCGCGCGGAGGGCCTTCGCTGTGTCGGGGCGGGCCGGTATATAGCGATGGCCCCCCACTTTCGTGGAGGGCCATCGCTGTGTCGGTGCGCCGCCAGGGACTCGAACCCCGGACCCGCTGATTAAGAGTCAGCTGCTCTAACCAACTGAGCTAGCGGCGCCTGCTGACCTGGAGAACTCTACCTGAATCCCTGGGGTGCTCCGGACCACCACGCCTGTCCGTATCACCCTATTTGTCAGGTAAATGCATCATTTGGACCGTCAACATGCGATATCGCCAGAGAGTTGAGAGGCTTCCGTTTGTACTGATAGTCGGACATTTCATTCTGGAGTGTGAGGGGAATCGCATGGAAGCTCCGGTGTTCGAGGAATTCGATCCTGCGAGCGACTGTGACTGCCCGGGGTGCCTTCACTGGCGGCGTGCCGCCGGGAGCGCCCCGTCGTCGCTGACGATCGGGCTCGGCGGCCACCCCGCCGCCCACGGCGCCCGGCGCGCCCTCGTCCTCGCCGCCGCGGCCGGCACGGTCATCGGCGGCGCGCACACGGTGCCCGCCGTCGCGGCCGCCCATGGACCGGCCAGGCCGGGGCTGCCGTCCTCGGACGAGCCCCCGACCCCGCAGGGCGGCTCGGGCCCGCTGCACGGACCGGCGGGCAGCCCGGCCGGGCCGCCGGGCCAGGTGACCGGACTGCCGGCCACGACCCGCGCGGCGATCATCAACCGGGCCAAGCTCTGGATCGCCGCCAAGGTGCCGTACAGCATGGTCAAGTTCTGGAGCGACGGCTACCGGCAGGACTGCTCCGGCTTCGTCTCCATGGTGTGGAAGCTCGGCAGCAACGAATGGACCGGGAGTCTCAACAAATTCGGGACGCGCATCACGCGCGAGCAGCTGCAGCCCGGCGACATGCTGCTCTTCCACAATCCGTCGAACCCTCAGAAGGGCTCGCACGTCGTCATCTTCGGCGGCTGGACCGATTACACGCACACCTACTACGTCGCGTACGAGCAGACGCCGCCCCGCACCCGCAAGCAGTCCACGCCCTATGCCTACTGGAGCAACTCGTCCCACTATGTCCCCTATCGCTACAAGGGGCTGAAGCAGGCGAAGGTGGCGGTCGGCGGTTCGGTGTCGACGGAGTTCCCGGGCGTCAAGTCGTTCGGTCCCGGGGCGAACAGCGCCAACGTCACGCGGCTCGGGAAGATGCTCGTCGACCGGGGCGGCAGCCGGTTCTACAAGACCGGGCCCGGGCCGCGCTGGGGTGAGGCCGACCGGCTCGCCACGCAGGCGTTCCAGCGCGCGCAGGGCTGGACCGGCTCGGCCGCCGACGGCCGGCCCGGCCCCAAGACCTGGGCCTATCTCGTCGGCGGCAAGGGCAAGGACATCCCGCCCACCACCGGCACTGCCGGCCCCGGCCCCGCCGCGTCCAAGGTGCCGCCCTATCCCGGGCGCGGCATGTTCCGGCCGGGCGCGAGCAACGCGTACGTCACCCAGCTCGGCAGGCAACTCGTGAAGAAGGGGTTCGGCAAGAACTACACGAAGGGCCCGGGGCCCCGCTGGGGTGAGGGCGACCGGCGGGGCGTCGAGGCGTTCCAGCGGTCCCAGGGCTGGCGCGGCGGCGCGGCCGACGGCTACCCGGGGCCCGAGACCTGGCGACGGCTCTTCTCGTGATCGCCCACCGGCCGGCCGCCGGCGGGGCGTGAGGCCCGGCCGGCCGCACGCGGCCCCGGGGGTGCGCGGCGACTCGCCTCGCCGCACACCCCGAACCCTCCGGCCCCGCCAGGCCGGAGGTCATCGCGGATGTACGGATCCAGCACGGAGGCAAGGATGAGTACGATGACGGAGCGGCCGGAGGGGCCCGAGCTGCCCGCGGAGGCCGACGGCGGCGATGCGCGTGACGGTCAAGGGGGGCCCGCGGGCTCACGCGCCGCGGGTTTCGACGAGCCGGGAGCCGAGACGTCCGGCGGCCACCCCGCCCGGCTGATCCACGGCGAGGCCACCACGGAGATCCCGGTCCATCTGCTCTACCGGGACGGGGCCGAGGCCGTCTCGCTGCCGCTGCCGCCGGCTGTTGTCGCGCGCAGGCAGAGCGGCGGCGAGGAGCCGCGCGTACCGGGCCGGATGCCGCCGCGGTCGCCCTCGCGCCCGGAGCCGGTCGCCGACCCGGAGCTCGTCGAGCGTCCCGGGCGCACGCTGCCCGGAGCCCTCGGAGTCCTCTGCGGCCTCGTGGGCGCGGCGGGCGGTGCGGCGTCGCTGTGGTGGGGCGGGGTGCTGCCGAACATCACGGCGCTGCCCGCTCCGGCGGGCGCGCAGCCCGGGCCCGTCCAGTGGGCGGCGGTCGCGGGCTTCGCTCTCGCCCTGTTCGGCTTCGGCGGTCTCGCGCGCGGCCAGACCGGCGCGGCGTGGGTGCTCACCCTCTTCGGCCGCTACCGCGGAACCGTCCGCCGCACCGGCCTGATGTGGGTGAACCCCCTGCTCCTGCGCCGCCGTACCGACGTACGCCTGCGGCACTGGCGCAGTGAGGCGATGCCCGCGGTCGACGCGAACGGGGTCGCCCTGCGCGTCGTCGTCCTCGTCGTGTGGCGCATCAAGGACACCGCGCGCGCCACGCTCGCCGTCGAGAGCCACCAGGAGTATCTGCGCGAGTGCGTGGAGGCGGCGATGGCGCGGGTGCTCTCGCAATTCCCTGTCGACGCTCCCCCAGCTAACGCTGGGGGGACCCCCATCCACCAGGACGTCCCGACCCTGCGCGACGCCGAGGCCGTCGGCGACGCGCTCACCCGGCACCTCGCCGCCGACGCGGCGCCCGTCGGCGTCGAGGTGTTCTCGGCGCAGCCGACCAGGATCGAGTACGCGCCCGAGGTCGCCGCCGCGATGCAGCGCCGCCGGTTCGCGGCGCTCGACGCGCAGCACCGCGACAGCGTGCTCACGTCCGTGGTCGACTCCGTCGAGGACACGGTGACGCGGCTGACGGCGCGCGGTCTGGTCGAGCTGGACGATTACGAACGCAAGGCGCTGGTCAAGGATCTGACGGTGGCCTTCTGCACCGGCCGGGGCGGCGACGGGTCGTAGAGTCGCCGCCCATGGGGATCTCGAGACTGACGGCCGAAGCCTGGAAACTCGCCGCGCCGGGCCCGCGTGTCCTGCTGGGGATCGCGGGCCCGCCCGGCGCCGGGAAGTCCACGCTCGCCCGGGCCCTCGTGGAGCGGATCGGCGAGCGGGCCGCGTATCTGCCGCTCGACGGATTCCATCTGGCCAACGCCCAGTTGGAGCGCCTCGGGCTGACCGACCGCAAGGGCTCCGAGCCGAGCTTCGACGTGCGGGGATACGTGGCGCTGCTGCGCCGGGTCCTCGACGACACCGCCGCGGACATCTACGTACCCGATTACGACCGCACGCTGCACGAGCCCGTCGCGGCGCGGCACGTGGTCTCGCCGGCGGCGCGGCTCGTCGTGACCGAGGGGAACTATCTGGCGTGCGACCTGCCGGGCTGGCGCGAGGCGCGAGAACTGATGGCGCGGTGCTGGTACGTCGAGGCTCCGCCAACAGTACGTCAAGTCCGGCTTGTGGAGCGGCAGTTGGCTGGCGGGCGGGATGCGGAGGGGGCCCGCGCGTGGGTGGCCGGAAATGACACGCCGAACGGGGAGCTGGTCGAGACCTCCCGGGGGAGATGCGACAGGATCCTCTCCACTCTTGGTATGGACATGTCTTTTGATATGGACACAGTCAACTCCTGGCAATAATCTGAGGCTTGGTCTAGACCTGACTGGCGCTGTGCGTACGGCTCACCGGAACTCCCCCACGTTCTCCAGGAGCGGCAGCATGCGAAAGAAGATGTACGCGGCCCTGCTCGGCCTCACCACCGCCGGGGCCTTCGTGCTCTCGTCGGGCGGCGCGAGCAGTCACGGCTACACCGACCTCCCCATCAGCCGGCAGAAACTCTGCGCCGACGGCACCGTCACCGGATGCGGCAACATCCAGTGGGAGCCGCAGAGCGTCGAGGGTCCCAAGGGCTTCCCGGCCGCCGGCCCCGCCGACGGGACGATCTGCTCCGCCAACCACGCGGAGTTCGGCGCCCTCAACGGCGCGAAGGCCCCCAACGGCACCGCCTGGCCGACGACCAAGGTCACCGCGGGGGCAAGTCAGACCTTCCGCTGGCAGTTCACCGCGCGGCACTCCACCACGGACTTCCGTTACTACATCACCAAGAACGGCTGGGACGACAGCAAGCCGCTGACCAGGGCCGACCTGGACACCGCGCCGTTCCTGACCGTGCCGTTCAGCGGGCAGCCCCCGGCCACGCTCTCGCACACCGGCACCCTGCCCCCCGGCAAGAGCGGCCACCACGTGATCCTCGCGGTGTGGACGATCGCGGACACGGCCAACGCGTTCTACGCGTGCTCGGACGTCCAGTTCTGAGCAAGTCTTGAGGCTCCCGGGGCCTTCGCGCGGGTACGTTCCGTGCACGCCGTTCCGACCGGGGCGGCGTGCACGGAACGTGGTATCGGGGGATCGCCATGCAGGTGTTGTTCTTGATCGTGCCGGTGTTCATCGCGTCGGTGGCGCTCTTCATGGCGGTGACCCTGACCCGCCGTTCGATGCAGGTCAGAAGGGCCTGGGCGAGCGGTCTGACCGCACAGGCCCGCTGTCTGCGTGCGTTCACCTCGACGAGGAGGGACAGCGACGGCCACCGGAGCACCACACAGCACCACGTCTACGAGTTCACGGCCGGTGACGGACGCCCCGTCAGGTTCGAGGAGGCCAACGGGCCCGCGACCACCGTGCAGGGCGATGCCGTGACGGTGTACTACACCGCCGACCGCCCCGACCGTGCCACGGCGCACGCCCCGGCCCCGGTGCGGGCCGCGGCGGGCATGGTGTTCCTGCTGGGCTTCCTCGGTCTCGTCGTCGCCTTCTGCGTCTTCTTCGTTGTCGTCGCCGCCGAGATGCCCTTCTGACCCGAGGCCCCCGCGGACGCCGTCTTCCACATACTCTTCCCGGTCCTCATCACCGTCGTGATCCAGTACGGCTGATCTGCCGCCGGGTCTCCCCTTCTGACGATGCGTCAATTATGGTGCCCGGTCATGGGTCCCATGAGGCGTACCGTCGCGGAACTCGTACAGGAGCGTTGGGGCGACCACCGCCCCGGACTGTGGTGCGAGGACCAGGTCCTCAGTCATCACGAGGTTGCCGCGGGCGCCGCCGCCCGGGCCGCGTTCCTCGCCGATCTGCTGCCCAGGGGAGCGGAGCCGCACATCGGCGTACTCCTCGACAACACCCCGGAGTTCCCGCTCTGGCTGAGCGCCGCGGCCCTCGCGGGCGCCGCCGTCGCCGGCGTCAACCCGACCCGGCGCGGCCCCGAACTCGCCCGCGACATCCTCCACACCGACTGCCGCGTCCTCGTCACCGAGCGGTCTCATCTGCCGCTGCTCGACGGGCTCCGGCTCCCGGGCGTACGCATCCTGGTGACGGACTCCGACGCTTACGGTGAGCTGCTCGCACCGTACGAGGGAGTCAAGCCCGACCCCGCGCGTGCCACACCCGGAACCCGGATGCTGCTCTACTTCACCTCCGGCTCCACGGGCGCGCCCAAGGCCGCGATCTGCTCGCAGGGGCGCCTTGCTGCGGCCGGACAGTCGCTCGTCGGCCAGTTCGGCGTGCGCCGCGACGACGTCCACTACATCTGCATGCCGCTGTCCCACGGCAACGCGGTGATCGCCGACTGGGCGCCGGCCGTCGCGGCGGGCGCGGGCGTGGCGCTGCGGCGCCGGTTCTCGGCGTCCCGGTTCCTGGGCGACGTACGGGCGTACGGGGCCACGTACTTCACGTATGTCGGGCGGGCCGTGCAGTACATCCTGGCCACCGACGAGCGGCCCGACGACCGGGACAATCCGCTGCGGACGGGCTTCGGCACGGAGGCGGGGGCGGTGGACGCGGCGCGGTTCGCCGAGCGGTTCGGGGTGCGGCTCGTGGAGGGGTACGGGTCGTCCGAGGGCGGCGCCGCCATCCAGCGCTCGGCGGGGACACCGGCCGGGGCTATCGGGCGGGCGGCACCGGGGGACGACCTGGCCGTCGTCGACGCGGCCACCCGTCGTCAGTGCGCGCCCGCGGAGTTCGACGCGGACGGCCGCCTCCTCAACGGAGCCACCGCGATAGGGGAGTTGGTCAACCGGGGCCGCACGCACTTCGAGGGGTACTGGCGCAACGAGGACGCGCACGCACAGCGCGTACGGGACGGCTGGTACTGGACGGGGGATCTCTTCTACCGCGACCGCGAGGGGTTCCTGTACTTCGCGGGCCGCACCGACGACCGGCTCCGGGTCGACAGCGAGAACCTGGCGCCCGCGATGATCGAGAACATCCTCGCCCGGTACGAACACGCTGCCGCGGTCGCCGTGTACGGCGTGCCCGACCCGGTGGCCGGTGACCAGGTGATGGCGACGCTCGCCCTGCGCGGGACGGACCCGGCCGAACCCTTCGACCCGCTCGGCTTCGCCGAATTCCTGCTTTCCCAGGCCGACCTGGGGACCAAGATGGCGCCTCGCTTCGTCCGGATCGTGGGGCGGATGCCCGTCACCGCGACGAACAAGGTGCACCGGGTGGGGCTGCGCCGCGAGGGGTTCCGGTGCGCGGACCCCGTGTGGTGGCGGCCGCCGGGGGAGAGCGGGTACCGGAGTCTCACCGATGCCGACGTCACGGCGCTCTCGGAGGAGTACGCGGCACACGGGAGATCGGACCTGCTGGACCGCTGAGGCGGGTGCACCTTGGCGTGTGCCCCCTTGGGTCTGCTCAGGCGAAGGCCGCCGCGTTGCGGGCCGCCCACTGTGCGAACGTGCCGGGCTCGCGGCCGAGCACGGAGCGGACGTCCGGGCTCACCCGCTGCTCGGCGGGGCGCGGCGAGCCGAGGATGTCGAGCGTGCCGTCCACGACCGGCTCCGGCAGGAACCGCGTCATGAAGGCACGGGCCTGAGCGCGGCTCAGTTCGGTGAACCGCACCTCGGCGCCGATCGCCTCGCCCAGCGCCGCGGCCTGCTCACGCGGTGAGACCGCCACCGGTCCCGTCAACTCGTAGGCCCGGCCCGCGTGACCGTCCTCGCGCAGCGCGACGGACGCGACCGCCGCGATGTCCGCCGGGTCGACGACCGGCAGCGCCACATCGGCGAAGGGGGCGGCGACGGCGCGGCCGGCGCGGACGGAGTCGGCCCACGCGAAGGCGTTCGAGGCGAAACCGCCGGGGCGCAGCAGCGTCCAGTTCAGGCCCGACTGTCGCACGGCCTCCTCGAACGCGTGCAGCCTGGCGTGCGAGACGGCGTCGGGCCGCGTCACGGCTCCCTGCGAGGAGAGCAGGACAACGCGGCGTACACCGGCCGCCTTCGCCACGTCGAGCACGGCGGCCGGCGGCTCCCCGGCCTGGTGCAGCTCCGCCCCGATCAGCAGGAACAGCGCGTCGGCCCCCTCCAGCGCGGGCCGCAGGCTGTCCGCGTCGCCGACGTCCGCCTGTACGTGACGTACGGGCAGGTCGGGCGCGGGGCGGCGCGATACGGCGGTGACCTGCTCGCCCGCGGCGGTCAGGGCGGCGACGAGCGGACGGCCGACGTTCCCGGTGGCACCCGTGACAACGATCATCTTCAACTCCCTTGTAGTGAGGGGGTCTTGATGCCCCGCTCTGTTCTCGAAAGCTAGCATCCTGAGTAAAGTAGATACCTAGAGGAAAGTGACTTTCCGGGAGGGCTGTATGAGCGGCAGTGCAGGGCGGAAGGACGGGGGGCCCGCGCAGGCCTGCCCGATCTCGCCGGTTCTCGACATCGTCTTCAGCCGCTGGACCACGCCGATCCTGTGGGCGCTCAACGAGTACGGCACCCAGCGCTTCGTGCAGCTCCAGCGCGCCATCGGCACCATCACGCCGAAGGTGCTCACGCAGCGCCTTCGGCAGATGGAGCGCGACGGACTCGTCGTGCGCACGTACTACCCGGAGGTGCCGCCGCGGGTCGAGTACGAGATCAGCGACCTGGGCCGCAGCCTCGCCCCGCTGTTCGCGACGCTGGCCGAGTGGTCGTCCGGGCATCTGCCCCTGGTCGAGGAGGCGCGGGAGAGGTTCGACGCGGGGGACTCGGTGGGGCCGTCCCCGACTGCTGGTGGGCCCGCCCGGTGACCTCCCTCGCCGCCTCCCTGCGCGGTCCCTCCTACCTGCGCGGCAGCGCCCCGTGGCGTGCCGCCGGATGTCTCGCGGGAGGGTGCCCACGGGAACGCGAGGTCCTCGCCCTGGTCGCCGAGGGCAGATCGAACGGAGCGATCGCCCGGGACCTGGTGGTGAGCGAGGCGGCCGTCGGCAAACACATCGGCAGCATCCTGGGCGCAAATAGCGATGGCCCCCCACTTTCGTGGAGGGCCATCACTGTGTCGGTGCGCCGCCAGGGACTCGAACCCCGGACCCGCTGATTAAGAGTCAGCTGCTCTAACCAACTGAGCTAGCGGCGCCTGCTGACTCGAAAATAATACCTGGTTCTGAGGGGTGCTTCTGACACACCCGGGCCGGCGCCTAGATCGCCAGGGAGAGCAGGACCGGGGCCGCTCCGCGGTTCAGTGTGTTGGCCGCGTGGTGGAGGCGGTGGGCGTGCTCGACGGGGAGTGAGAGGGCCAGTGCGCCCACCGAGGAGCCGGCCGTGAGCGGGACGGCGGCGCACACCGTGCCCACCGCGTACTCCTGGAGGTCGAGGACCGGCACCGTCGCCGGCTGGGCGTCGAGCTTGGAGAGCAGGACGCGCTCGTTCGTGATCGTGCGCGAGGTCAGGCGGGCCATCTTGTGGCGGGAGAGGTGGTCGCGCCGCCCGTTGAGGTCGAGCTGGCCGAGGAGGCTCTTGCCGATCGCGCTGGCGTGCGCCGCGGAGCGGAAGTCCACCCACTCGTTGACCGCGGGGGTCGTGGGGCCCTGGGCGAGCTGGGTGATGCGGATCTCGCCGTCCACGTACCGGCTGAGATAGACCGCCGCGCCCACCGTCTCGCGCAGCCGGTCGAGGGTGTGCTGGAGGCTCCTGGTGAGCGCGTGCTCGCGGCCCTGCGCCGAGCCGAGGCTGGTCAGCGTCTCGCCCGTGACGTACGCGCCGTCGGAGGTCTGCTCCACGTACCCCTCGCGGCGCAGCATGCGCAGCAGCGGGGCGAGCCGGTCGGCGGGCAGTCCGGTCTCGTTGCCGAGCTCGTTGCCGGTGACTCCGACGCCGCGTCGTGCGACGGTTTCGAGCACACGAAGGGCGTGCTGCACCGACTGGTGCTGCGCGATCGGCTCGTGCTTCAGCGCCACGGCATCCCCCTGCAAGGACCGGTTCCGGACAGCTGGCCTCGGTCCACGATAGCTGCCAAGAGGCTTTTGTGGGGCGCCTGTTGGCGACTTTGGCGGCGCGCTCCGGGCCTGTCAGCAGGAGCGCGCCACCCTGGCATATGCCAAAGTCATGCCCCAGGTTCGGGACCTCGGGACTTAGCGGACCTCACCGCTCGTGGTCACAGAACTGCGCTGAGAAATTCCCGCGTCCGCTCGTGCTCCGGATCGCTGAAGATCTTCTCCGGCGGCCCCGACTCGATGACACGGCCCGCGTCGAACATCAGGACCTGGTCCGAGATGTCCCGGGCGAAATTCATCTCGTGGGTCACGCAGAGCATCGTGATGTCCGTGGTGTGCGCGATGTCGCGCAGCACGTCCAGGACGCCGGCGACGAGCTCCGGGTCGAGCGCGGAGGTGACCTCGTCGAGGAGCAGTACCTGCGGGCGCATCGCGAGGGCGCGGGCGATGGCGACGCGCTGCTGCTGGCCGCCGGAGAGCTGCGTCGGGTACGCGTCGCAGCGGTCGCCGAGACCCACCATGTCGAGCAGCTCGCGGGCGCGCTGCTCCGCCTCGTCCTTGGAGAGGCCGAGCACGGTGACCGGCGCCTCCATGATGTTGCGCAGGACCTTCATGTTCGGGAAGAGGTTGAACTGCTGGAAGACCATCCCGATGTTCTTGCGGACCTCGCGGATGTGCTTCTCGCCGGCCGGGACGAGCTTGCCGCCCCGCTCCTCGTGCGTGAGGAAGTCCCCGTTGACCTTGATCGTGCCCTCGTCGGGCTTGATCAGGGTCATCAGGAGTCGCAGGATCGTCGTCTTGCCGGAGCCGGACGGGCCGACCAGCGTGACGTGCTTGCCGGAGTCGACGGAGAAGTCGAGCTCGTCGAGGACGGTGTTCCCGCCGAAGCGCTTGACGACCTTGTCGAAGCGGATCAGCTCGCTGCCGTCCACCTTGGGGTTGGCCTGGTCTTTGGGGAGATTCGGGTCAGCGGACAAGACGTCGCTCCAGGGCTCGGAGGAGGAGGGAGGAGGGATAGGCGATGACGACGAAGGCGACACCCACGACCGTGAGGGCCTCCGTGTACTGGAAGGTCTGGGCCGCTTCCAGGCGGGACCGCTGCAGCAGTTCGAGCACGCCGATCCCGGCGAGCAGCGGGGTGTCCTTCAGCATCGCGATCACGTAGTTGCCGAGCGCGGGGATCACGCGGCGGATCGCCTGCGGCAGGATCACCGCCGTCCACGTCCTGCCGTACGGCAGGCTCAGCGCCCGTGCCGCCTCCCACTGGCCGACGGGCACGGCCTCGATGCCCGCCCGGTAGACCTGCGCGGTGTACGTCGAGTAGTGCAGGCCGATGGCGACGATGCCGGTGGTCAGGGCGGAGAACTGGATGCCCCATTCCGGCAGCACGAAGAACAGGAAGAAGAGCTGCACGAGCAGCGGGGTGTTGCGGATGAACTCGGTGACGACGCCCACCGGCCAGCGCACGAAGCGCGTCGGGGCGCGCAGAGCGAGCGCCCAGACCAGGCCGACGCTGAAGGAGATCAGCGAGCCGAGGACGAGAGCCTGAAGCGTGACGAGCACGCCGTCCCAGAAGTGCGGCATGAAGTCGGCGACGGCCGACCAGTCCCAGGTGCCGGAAGCGGTGGTGATCACGCGCCGCCACCTCCCGTGCTCGTGGGAACGGGTGCGGTTTCCGTCCTCTGACGGATGTTGAGCTTGCGCATGATGCCGATTCCCGGGTCAGGGCGCTGGCCGATGCCGGCCTTGGTCTTGCGCTCGAGCGCGCGCATCCCGCGCGTGAGCAGGAAGGCGATCACGAAGTAGATGACGAGGGTGATCGCGTAGATCTGCGCGCTCTCCTGGGTGGCGAGGCGCACCAGGTACGCGGCGAAGGAGACGTCGCCGATGCCGAGCAGCGACACCAGGGCGGTGCCCTTGAGGAGTTCGATCAGCAGGTTCGAGAACGGCGGGATCATCTCCGGCACGGCCTGCGGCAGCAAGATCAGCCGCATCCGCTGCCAGGGAGTGAAGCTCAGCGCGACCCCCGCCTCGCGCTGCGCGGGCGCCACCGCGCCCAGCGCGCCGCGCACCACCTCGGCGCCGTACGCGCCGTAGGACAGGCCGAGCGCCAGGACCGCGGCCCACATCGGGACCAGCGACCAGCCGGCGAGCTGCGGCAGCACGAAGAAGATCCAGAACATCAGGATCAGCGCCGACGTGCCGCGGAAGACCTCGGTGTAGAAGCCCGCGACGAAGCGCACGATCCACAGCCTGTGGGTGCGGGCCATGCCCACACCGAAGGCGACGACGGTCGCGAGGGCCGCGCTGTACACGGTCAGCTGGATCGTGACCCAGATGCCCGGAAGGACCCAGTGTTCCCACAGTCCCGCTGTCATTTGCACAGCTCCTCTGCGGTCAGCTTCGTCATCTCGGCCTGGGTGAAGCCGAACGGCCGCAGGATGCGGAAGAGTTCGCCGCTCGCCTTCATCTTGTGGATCTCCTTGTTGAAGGCGTCGCGCAGCTCCGTGTCGTTCGAGCGGAACGTGAATCCGCCGCCGTCGACGTGCTTCTTGCCTCCGACCAGGGGCGCGAACGGCTCGGTGTGCTCGGCCTTGCGGCTCTTCTTCGTCACCTCACGCGTGGTCAGTGCGGTGCCGGCGAACACGTCGATGCGCCCTGCCTCCACGGCGTTCAGGCCGGCGACCTGGTCCTGGAGGATGATGATGTCGCTCTCCTTGTAGCCCGCCTCGACCGCGTAGGCGATCTCCGCGTAGCCGGTGCCCGTGCCGAGCTTCGCCTTCGCCTTCACGCAGTCCGCGTAGTCGTGCAGGTTCTTCGGGTTGCCCTTGCGGACGATGAAGGAGTCCAGCATCTGGTACTCGGGGTCCGAGAAGATGACCTGCTGGCAGCGCTCCTTGTTGATGTACATCCCGGCCGACACCACGTCGAACTGCTGGGTCTGCAGGCCGGGTATCAGGGAGCTGAAGTCGGTGGCGACGGGCTGGACGTGGCCGACACCGAGCCGTTTGAAGATGACCTTGGCGAGTTCGACGGCCTCACCCGTGAACTTGCCGCTGTCGTCGATGTAGCCGTACGGCACCTCGCCCGCGATCCCGAGGCGGACCGTGCCCTGGCCTTGGAGCCGCGCGAGGGTGTCGCCGCCCGGTACGCGGCTGCAACCCGCGGCCCCGACGGCGCCGGCCGCGCCGAGAGCGGTGGCACCGATGAGCAGAGATCGTCGGCGTATGCCCTTTCTGTTGGCTTCTAGGCTTCGTGTTCCTTCTGTGACATTCCAAATAGGTGGAGCCATGGGCGCGCGGCTACCCGACCGGACACAACCTATGCGTATCAATTCAAGCCCCTGATGCGGGCGGGGCGCCCTTGGCCCAGGGGGGAGCATGGGGCTGAACTGGGCTCCGACGTCTATGACGTGAAATACGCGCGCTACGAGATCTACGCCCTTTTCCCGGCATTCGCGAACCGGGAGCCACCCCTGGAGAATCCGGCCATCACCCCCATTCCGGGGGACCTCTGCTCTTTCTCCTTTTCCGGTACGGAACCGGGGACCCAGGCATACGGCTGTCAATCCGGCGCCGAGCCGGGCGAGACCCTCGACTTCAGGTGAGCGCAGGCGCCGGAATCCCGGCGACCCCCGACTCGTACAAGCTGTGCGCGGCACGCAGGACCAGCGCGTCCGCGTGCCGCGCGCCCACGATCTGCAGCCCCACCGGCAGCCCGTCCGCGTCCACCCCCACCGGGACGGTCGCCGCGGGCTGCTGCGTCAGGTTGAACGGGTACGTGAACGGCGTCCACCCCGTCCAGCGCCGCAGCCCCGACCCCTTCGGCACCTCGGCGCCCGCCTCGAACGCAGTCAGCGGCAGCGTCGGCGTCACCAGCAGGTCGTACGTCGAGTGGAACCGGCCCATCCGCCGCCCGAGCTCCGCCCGCACGTCGACCGCCGCGAGATACGTGAGCGCGCTGTACCCGGACCCCTGCGCACAGATCTCGCGCAGGCCCGGATCGAGCAGAGCGCGCTGCGCGGGCGAGAGGTTCTGTGTCACCCGCGCCGCCCCGCTGAACCACAGCGTGTGGAACGCCTCCACCGGGTCCGTGATGTCCGGATCGGCCTCCTCGACGTACGCCCCGAGCCCCGCGAGCCCCTCAACGGCCTTGCGGACCGCCGCCGCGACCGCGGGCCGCACCGCGACCTGCCCGCCGAACGACGCTGAGAACGCGATGCGCAGTCCCCGCACCCCGCCGCTCAGCCCGTCGCGGAAACCGCCCTCCACCGGGCCGAGCTGCGACCAGTCACGCCAGTCCGCGCCGCTGATCACGTCCATCATCAGCGCCGCGTCGGCCACGTCCCGCGTCATCGGCCCCACGTGCGAGAGCGTCCCGAACGCGGACGCGGGATAGAGCGGCACCCGCCCGTACGTCGGCTTCAGACCGAAGATCCCGCAGAACGCCGCCGGGATCCGCACCGAGCCGCCGCCGTCCGTGCCGAGCGACAGCGGGCCCGCCCCGAGCGCCACCGCCGCCGCGCTGCCGCCGCTCGATCCGCCCGAGGTGCGCGAGAGGTCGTACGGATTGCGGGTCACGCCGGACAGCGGCGAGTCCGTGACGCCCTTCCAGCCGAACTCCGGCGTCGTCGTACGGCCTACGAACACCGCGCCGTGCTCGCGCAGCCGCGCCACCGACGGCGCGTCCTCCTCCCACGCGCCCTCGGCCCGCACCGTGCGCGAGCCGCGCAGCGTCGGCCCGCCGCGCATCAGGAGGATGTCCTTCACCGACACCGGGACCCCGTCCACCAGGCCCTGTGGCTCACCTCTGCGCCAGCGTTCCGCGCTCGCCCCGGCCTGCGCGAGGGCGGTCTCCACGTCGAGCCGCACGAAGGCGTTGACCGCGGGATCCACCTCCTCGATGCGGCGCAGGACGGCCCGCGTGGCATCGACGGGGCTGAACCCGCCCGTGCGGTAGCCGTCGACGAGCGCTTGCGCGCTCAGCTCGGTGAGCTCGGTCATCCGCTCTCCTCAGGTCGGTCCGGGAGTGCCGACCCGGGACCCTCGTGGATCAGTCCGCTCTGCCGGATCGGTCAGTGCCCGGGGACATACCCACGTTTCTTGTCGACCACGTTCGGAAGCGGCTTCCCGGACGCCCATTTCTCGTAGAACTCCACGAACTGGCGCGACAGTTCGTCCCGCCAGCCGACCGTGTCGCCGCTCATGTGCGGGGAGACGATCAGGCCGGGCGCCGTCCACAGCGCGCTGTCCCGCGGCAGCGGCTCGTGCTCGAAGACATCGAGCGCCGCGCCCGCGATCCACCGCTTGGCCAGCGCGTCCGCGAGATCGTCCTCGACCACGAGCTGTCCGCGGCCCACGTTGATGAAGCGGGCGGACGGCTGCATCATCCCCAAGAGGCGCGCGTCGAACATGCCGCGCGTGTCGTCGGTCAGCGGCGCCGCGCACACCACCCAGTCCGCGCGGGCCATCAGCCGCCCGAGGTCCGCCGGACCGTGCACTTGGGCCCGCGCGGTGCGCCCGACCAGCGCCGTCGTGACCCCGAGTGCCTTCAGCGTCGCGGCGATCGCCCGGCCGATCGGCCCTGAACCCACCACGCAGGCCCGGGTGCCCGAGACGCGCTGCGTCTCACGGTGGCGCCACTCGCGCTCGCCCTGGAGAGCGAGGGTGCGCGGCAGGTCCTTCGCCATGGCCAGGACGAGCGCGCCCACGTATTCGGCGATCGGCTGGTCGAAGACGCCGCGCGCGTTCGTCACGACCGTGTCCGACGCGGCGAGTTCCGGGCACATCAGCCGGTCGACGCCCGCGCTCGCGGTGTGCACCCAGCGCGGGCGGGGGCCCTCGCCCGGCCAGGCGCGGCGCACCGCGTCGGACAGGAAGTCCCAGACCAGCAGCACGTCGGCCGAGGGGAGTTGAGCGGCGAGCGTCGACTCGTCGGCGTGCACGACGCGCACCCGGCCCATGAGGCGGCCCAGGCGCGGCGGGGGGTCGTCGTCGAGCACCAGCAAGGTCACGTCAGACACGTTCGCTCCGGTCGTCGGGCCGCGCACTGGGGGGCATCGGGCCGGGAATCCGGCTGGTCGTCGAGCCGGTCATCGGACCGGTCATCGGCAGAAACCGTTTCGCAACGAAGGTCCGCTTCATTGGTAGGAAAAAGTGCGGATTGACCACGCTGGCACCCGAACCTACCTTCGTCAACAGAGGCACTTTTCCGTTGCCCTCGCCCTGTCCCGACGTCCCGGCCCGCCGGCCGGCTCTCCGCAGCATCGTCTCGAACGTCTCAAGAGACTTGGGGCCTGTCATGGACGTCTCCTTCCTCGGCGGACCACACCCGCAACGCGGTGTCGGTGTCGTCGCACCCTTCGACTTCGCCCTCGACCGCGAGCTGTGGCGCTGGGTTCCGGACGAGGTGTCACTGCACCTCACCCGTACCCCGTACGTGCCCGTCGAGGTCAGCCTCGACCTGGCCCGTCTGGTCAGTGAGCACGAGACCCTCGGCGAGGCGGTGCGCGCGCTGAGCGCCGCCGAACCCGAGGTTCTCGCGTACGCCTGTACGTCGGGCAGTTTCGTCGGCGGCATCGCGGGCGAACGCGCCATGTGCGAGGCGATGTTTCGATCCGGTGAACGTCCCTCCGTCACCACGTCGGGCGCGCTCCTCGAAGCGCTCACCGAGCTGGGCGCCCGCCGGATCGCCCTGGTCACCCCGTACACGCGCTCGGTGACCGAGTCGCTCGAGGAGTACCTGGCCGAGGCCGGCATCACCGTCACGGGCCGCGCCTTCCTCGGCCTGACCCGGCACATCTGGAAGGTGCCGTACCGGGACGTGGCCGACATGGCCAGGGGAGCCGCCCGCCAGGACGCCGACGCGCTGTTCATCAGCTGCACGAACCTGCCGACGTACGACGTCATCCCGCAGCTGGAGGCCGAGCTGCGGATCCCGGTGATCTCAGCCAATCAGGTCACGGTGTGGGCAGCGCTGCGCAGGCTGGGTACCCGTGCCGTGGGGCCGTATCAGGCGCTGCTGGACGAGTCGGCGCGGCACTGGCCGGCCCGCGAGCTGCCGCAGCTGCCGCAGGAACCGGCCGGTGAGCTGCCGGAAGAACAGGAAGGGTGGGCATGACCGCAGTCGGATTTCTCTACCCGGGACACTCGGCCGAGGACGACTATCCGCGAATCGAAATGCTGATCGACAGCGATGTGAGGCTGCCGGTCGTCCACACGGACATCGGTGAGGACGCGCACCGTGTCGACGCGCTGATCGAGATGGGCTCCCCGCAGCGGCTCGCCGCCGGTGTCGAGGAGCTGCGCCTGTCCGGCGCCGAGGCGGTCGTCTGGGCGTGCACCAGCGGCAGCTTCGTCCGGGGCTGGGAGGGCGCGCACGAACAGGTGCGGGACCTGGCCAGGGCCGCGGGCCTGCCCGCCTCCAGCACGTCGTTCGCGTTCGCCCACGCCGTACCGGAGGTCGGCGCGCGCAGCGTCGCGATCGCGGCGACGTACCCGGAGGACGTGGCGGAGCACTTCCGCACGTTCCTGAAGGCGGGCGGCATCGAGGTCGTCTCGGTGCGCGGCAGCGGCATCGTCACGGCGGCCGAGGTCGGCACCTGGGGGTGGCCGGAGGTCAGGGCGATGGCCGCGGCGGGCGATCACCAGGACGCGCAGGCGCTGCTCCTGCCGGACACGGCCCTGCACACGGCGGCCTACGTCCGTGACCTGGAGCGGGAGCTGGGCAAGCCGGTCCTGACGGCCAACCAGGTCACCGTGTGGGAGGCGCTGCGGCTTGCGGGGCGGCGGGTGAACGCGCCGGCGCTCGGCGCGCTCTTCACGAAGGAGCCGCTGGTGCAGGTCTGAGTGGTTGTCCGGCGTCCGGATCAAGGGGTCCGGAATAAACCGGAGCCATCCTCCGTTAAGTACCGGCGCAGACAGCATCGTACTTACAGGAGGACTCAGTGGCCGGAAACGACGAGATCCGGGCAACCGCCCAGGGCACCGCCCCCGTGCCCCTTTCGGTCCTCGATCTGGTGACCGTCGGCGCCGGCCGCACCGCCACCGACGCCCTCCGCACCAGCGTGAAGATCGCCAAGCTGGCCGAGAACCGCGGCTTCAACCGCTACTGGGTCGCGGAACACCACTCCATGCCCGGAGTGGCGTCCTCGTCCCCGGCCGTGATCCTGGCCCATCTCGCCGCCCACACCGAGCGCATCCGCCTCGGTTCGGGCGGCGTCATGCTGCCCAACCACGCGCCCCTGGTCATCGCCGAGCAGTTCGGCACCCTGGAGGCGATGGCCCCGGGCCGTATCGACCTCGGCCTCGGCCGCGCCCCCGGCACCGACGGCGCGACGGCCGCCGCCCTGCGCCGCACGGACCGGCTCAACGAGGGCGCCGACGACTTCCCCCAGCAGCTCGCCGAGCTGACCCGCTTCCTCGACGACGACTTCCCGGACGGCCATCCCTACGCCCGCATCCACGCGGTCCCGGGCCCGGTCCAGGCGACGTCCCCCGGCGGCGTGCAGTCCCCGCACCGCCCGCCGATCTGGCTGCTCGGCTCCTCCGGCTTCAGCGCCCGCCTCGCCGGCGTCCTCGGCCTGCCCTTCGCGTTCGCGCACCACTTCTCCGCGCAGAACACGGTCCCGGCCCTCGACCTCTACCGCGAGTCCTTCAAGCCGTCGGCGGTGCTGTCCTCCCCGTACGCCCTCATCGGCGTCTCCGCGCTCGCCGCGGACGAGGAGAAGGAGGCCCGCCGCCAGGTCCTCGCGGCCGCCCTCAACATGGTCCGCCTGCGCACCGGCCGCCCCGGCCTCGTACCGACCCCCGAGGAGGCCGAGCGTCACGAATTCAGCGCGATGGAGCGGGAGTTCGTCGACAGCTGGAACTCGAACGTCATCCACGGCACCGCCGACGAGGTCCGCGCCGGCCTCGACGACCTCCACAAGCGCACCGGAGCCGACGAGCTGATGCTCACCGCCAACGCCCACACCGCCGAGATCCGCCTGCGCAGTTACGAACTCGTCGCCGACGCGTACGGGCTGCCGCGGCCCTGACCCGGCCGGGTGCCGCCTCGCACGGGGGGGAGGCGGCACCCCGCGTTCCTTCCCAACTCGCCGGGGAGCCGTCAGGAAGCCGTCAGCAGCGCGGAGATACGATCCGGCGCCACCGGGCGCGAATACAGCCAGCCCTGGCCCGTGTCGCAGCCGATCCGGCGCAGGCGCGCCGCCTGCGCCGCCGTCTCCACGCACTCGGCGGTGACCGTGAGGCCGAGCCGGTGCGCGAGCTGCACCATGGCCTCGACGATCACGGCGTCCGCGGGGGTCGCGTGCTCGCCCCCTTCGTCGTACTGGAATCCGTGCACGAACGAGCCGTCCAGCTTCAGGACCGACACCGGGAGCCTGCTCAGGTACGCGAGGTTCGAGTAGCCGGTGCCGAAGTCGTCGATGGCGATGTGCACACCCATGTCGCTGAGCGACTGCAGGGTCTGGAGGGGGCGGCCCGCCGAGCCCATCACCGCCGACTCGGTCAGCTCCAGCTGCAGGAGTTCCGGGGCGAGTCCGGTCTCCGCGAGGACCTCGGCGACATCCGCCACCAGGTCCGAGTCCCACACCTGACGCACCGCCACGTTCACGCTCACATAGACCGGCGGAGTCCGGGGGTGCTCCAGCTGCCAGCTGCGCGCCTGCCGGCACGCCGTACGCAGGATCCACCGGCCCAGCTGCACGATCGAGCCGTCCTCCTCGGCCAGTCCGATGAACCGATTCGGCGTGAGCATTCCGAACTGGGGGTGATCCCAGCGCACGAGCGCCTCGACGCCGCGCAGCACCCCGTCACCCAGATTCACCAGCGGCTGGTACTCGAGGACGAACTCGCCGCGCTCCACCGCGGGGCGCAGGCTCGACGACAGGGCCTGCCGGGTCATCCGGTGCGCGTTGCGCTCCGGGTCGAAGAGCGTCCAGCGCGCCTTGCCGTCGGCCTTCGCCCAGTACAGCGTGGTGTCCGCGGCCTGCATCAGGCACGTCGCCGTCGTGCCCTCCATGCGCCGCTCCACGACCCCGATCGAGGCCGACACGGCGAGCCGTTGCCCCGACAGGTCGAACGGTTCCTGGATCGCCCGGAGCACCGATTCGGCGAGCGCCGAGAGCTGTTCCGTGCCGGCCGAGTCCTCGACGAGCAGCGCGAACTCGTCGCCGCCGAGCCGCGCGACCAGCGGGGCCGCCGCCCCGCGGCTGCAGCCGATCCGGTCGGCGCAGCGCGTGAGGCGCTCGGCGACGGCGGTGAGCAGCCGGTCCCCGACGCCGTGCCCGAGCGAGTCGTTGACCGCCTTGAACCCGTCGAGGTCGAGATAACACAGCCCGATCCGTCCGCTGCCCGCCCCGTCGTACGCGCCCGCCTCCAGCGCGGCGGAGAGCCGCTCGAAGAACAGCGTGCGGTTCGGCAGCCGGGTCACCGGGTCGTGCATCTGCAAGTGCCGCAGCCGCGCCTGGAGTTCACGGCGGGCGCTGATGTCGGTGAGGGAGAGCAGCACCGTACGGCCGCCCGGCACCGGCGAGACGGTGACCTGGACCCACACGGAGTGCCCGTCGGGGTGCTTGATCCTGCGGGTGCACGCCAGCCGCGCCTGCCGCCCGCGCAGCACCTCGCGGTACGTGTGCCAGGTGCGGGAGTCGGACGCCAGGTCCACGAGCTCCGCCGCCGGGTGCCCGGTGAGCCCGCCGGGGTCCTCCACGCCGAGCATCGCGGCGAGCGCGGCGTTGGCGGTGACCACCTGGCCCTGGCGGTCCACGACGGCCAGGGCGAGGGGTGCGGCGAGGAAGGCCGAGAGGTAGGGGGCGGGCGGGGACGCCGGCGGGGGAGGGGGGCCGGCGCCGAGCGCCTCGTGGGCCCGGGCGTCCTGGCCCGCGCGTACGGAGTCGGGGGCGGGGGCGTGCGAGGGCGCAGCCACCGCTGCGGAACTCTCCGTGACGGCGCGGCGGGTGGAGTCGGGTGCCGCGTCGGCCGCGGTCGTCGGCCCTTCGGACATTCCGCTCACCGCTCGCTCCCGCAGTGCAGTCGTTCCGGGGGTCCGGGAGGGTTGCTCCCGGGTCATCACAGCCTGGGTGGCGAACGGCCTTCGCAGCCGGGCCCGCGCAGGAAAGTGTGCCGATCATAGAGGCAGCCCCGAGGCGCGAGCCAGCCTTGCCCGCCCGATCCGCCGGTTCGGCGGCATCCCGGGGCAGCAGGCAGATCGTTTCTGCTCGCGCCCGGCACAGCTTCTGGCCTCCCGCGATCACGCGTGACGTTCTGTGACCGCCCGGGGTGTCGCCTCCTCACCCGGCCGGGCCAGATAAACAGGGCGTAGTACTACAAATCACCACACTCTGGGTTGGGTGTCCCGCTTTCCCGATCCGGAGGTCGACTTGCCGCGTCCGCTGCCACCCGGGGGAGTGGAGAGACCGCGCCTGCGCTCCGTCGGTGCGGCCCTCACCGCGCTCACCGCCATGGTCGCCACGTCCCTGGTCGCGGGTCCCGCGATTTCCGCTCCCTACGCGGGTCCCTGCACGCTGGAGCGCACGTCGGCCCACCACTCGGAGGGCCTCGACACCTGGAACAAGGCCTATCCGCGCCCGGTCAGGACCCTCAACGCGGTGATGGTCTTCCTCTCCTTCCCCGACGCCCGGCCGACGACGACCCCCAAGGAGCTCGCGGCCGACTACTTCCCCGCCACCAGCGACTTCTACGACCGGGCCTCCTACGGGAAGTTCCACCTGGTCCCGCACCCGCAGCGCCGCTGGCTCCGCATGCCGCACCCCTCGACCTCGTACGCCATAGAGCGCGACTGGGACGCCGCGCACCGCGGCGCCTATCTGCGCGACGCCCTCGCCACGGCCGACCGGCACACCGACTTCAGGAAGTTCGACGTCGTCTACTTCATCGCCGACCCCGACGCCCCGGGCGTCGACTCGGACGCCACGAAGGTCGTCAACTTCGACAAGCCGATGCGGGCCGACGGCAAGGACATCAAGCGCATCGTCACCGTCTTCGAGCAGCACCCGCCCGACCGCAACGTCCTCGCCCACGAGACGGGCCACGTCTTCGACCTGCCGGACCTCTACCATCGGCCGACCGACGGCAAGGGTGACTGGGACACGTACGTCGGTGACTGGGACGTCATGGGCAGTCAGTTCGGGCTCGCGCCCGACTTCCTCGGCTGGCACAAGTGGAAGCTGGGGTGGCTGGACCGGCGGCAGGTGGTGTGCGTGACCAGCAGCCGGCGGGTCACCCTCGAACCCCTGACGGCCGCGCCCGCGCGGCCGGGCGCGGCGCCCGGAACCAATGGGGCGCCGTTCGGCGCGGGCTACGGGACGAAGCTGGCCGTCGTGCGCACCGGGGAGGACAGCGCGATCGCCCTGGAGGCCCGCAGCGCCGACGGCAACGACGCGGCGACGTGCTCCGAGGGCATCCTCGTCTACCGGGTGCGCAGCGAGACCGCCTCCGGCAGCGGCCCGGTCGAGGTGCTCGACGCACACCCCGACACGGATGCGTGCTTCGGCGACTCGGTGTACCCGGCGCTCGCGGACGCACCGGTACGGGTGGGCGAGAGCTACAGGGTGCCGGGCGAAAACGTACGGATCAAGGTCGAGGGGCGCACGCGGTCGGGGTCCTGGACGGTGAAGGTGGGTGTGGGCAAGGGCTGAAACGTTCCCGGGGGGTAATCCCCGGACCCCCAGCCGCCTTCGCTGTGTCGGTCCGGTCCGGCAAATAGCGAAGGCCCCCCACTTTCGTGGAGGGCCATCGCCGTGTCTGTGCGCCGCCAGGGACTCGAACCCCGGACCCGCTGATTAAGAGTCAGCTGCTCTAACCAACTGAGCTAGCGGCGCCTGCTGACGTCGTAGACCTTAGCATCCTGATCCCGGCCAGGAAAAATCGATATCCGCACGGAAGGTTTGGCGCTCGCGCGGGCCGCGCGGACGCAGGCCCAGAGCAGTACCTCGGGTCCCGGCAGCCATGGGTGGCGGGTGTCGGGGGCGACCACCCAGCGCGAGTCGGCGCGTGGTCCCCCGGCGTGGTCGGCGCCCCCGACAGGCGGCGGGACGGTCACCGCGTCGCCGCTTCCGTGGCACAGCAGCGGCGGCACCGACGGGCCCCACTCCTCCCACTCCAGGAGCGAGGGCAGCCGGTGAGCGGTGCCGGGGGCCGCGAACAGGAGCATGCGCCCGCGGTGCGCGGCGACCGGGCCGGAGCCGGGGCCGTCCTCCCAGAGTGCGTCCAACATCCGGCGCCCGAACATCGACGGCACGTTCACCACGTCGAAGGCGGTACCGCAGGGCAGCACCACGGGGGCGTCCGGCCGTGACTCCCAGAACGCGAGGGTGCTGCGCGGATACGTTCCCGCCGAGGCCAGCCACGCGGCGCCCTCCCGGGTGGCGCCCGCGATGTCGAATCGGTCGGACCGGGTCGGCTGGCCGGCGCTGCTCTGGGAGTGTGTGGCGCTCATGCCACTTACATCTACCGGCCGTGAGCGCGCGACTTCCCAGGGTTGCCAGAAATGGGGACAGGAGGGGGCGGGGTGGAGTATCTTGTCCCCTGGCATATGCCAAACGATCTTTACGGGTGCGGTTGCATCGCTACCGCGTTCCGCTAAGGCCGGTTCTCGGCCGGCCCGCGCATCAGGTCGCGGCCGAACTCGACCATCTTCTTCGCGTAGTCCTCGGTCCACTGCGCCCGCTCGGCGATCGCCGCGGGCGTCAGGCGGTCGAAGCGGCGCGGGTCGGCGAGCTGGGCCGCCGCCAGGGCCTGGAACTCCACGGACCGGTCGGCCGCGGCGCGGAACGCAAGCGCCAGCTCCGTCGCGCGGGCGAGCAGCTCGCGCGGGTCCTCGATCGCCTCCAGGTCGAAGAAGTGCTCCGGGTCCGCGGCGGCCTCGGCCGGCTCGAAGAGCAGCGGGGCCGGACGCATCCGCCTCTCGGTACGGGCCCGCTCGGGCTCGGCCATGATGTTCCTCCTCATACGGTGTGCAGCCCCACGTCGCCGCCGGGGCCACTTTCTATTCTCCGCAGGCCCGCAAGAGCGCCCTCCCACCTCAAGGCATCCACCCCACCCGGTGTTCCGCGAGGCGGGCCAGTACCGCGTGATGTGCCTCCCAGCCGTCCGGGAATTTCACCGTCACGCCGAGTTGGACCGGTTCCGTCGAGGGGTGGTCGTCCAGCAGGTCGGGGACGCCCGCGCGGCAGACCACGATGCACGCGTGGCGGTGGCGGGACGCCAGGACGCACAGGCGGCCGGTCTCCAGGTGGAACGCCGTCGCGTCGGGGCGGCCCGAGAGCGGGTGCAGGACGACCGTGACGTCGAACTCGCGGCCCTGCAGCCGGTTCGCCGTGTCCACGGTGACGTCCGTGACGCCGAGGTCCGCGAGCGCCGAGCGCACCGCCGCGGCCTGGTCGCGATGCGCCGTGCCGACCGCGATGCGGTCCGCCGTGAGGGGGGACGGGTCGGGACCGCGCTCCGAGACCGTGGCCCCGCCGCGGTCCAGCAGGCGCCGGACGACCTGGGCCAGGGCCCGTACGGCCTCGGGGTCGGTGCGGGGCGTGTGCCTCGCCGGGAGTTCGAGCAGGCCCCAGCCCGACTCCGCCGCCTCGTCGATCACCCGGTCCGGGCCCGAGCCGTCGGAGGCGACCTCGAACCCCAGGCCGCGGTCGCCGTGGCCGGTGCCGCTGCGGAACGGCGTGTACGGGTAGAACGCGCCGGAGACCAGCGGCGCGGCGGACGCAGGCAGGCGCCAGGAGACCGGGAGCCGGTGCTGCGGCAGCTCGGGGTTGTGCGCCAGGAGCGTCGTCACGGCGGACGCCGACGGGTCGTACGACAGACCCGCCCACTGCTCGGACCCGACGATCGCGAACGGGTCCAACTGGCCCGGGTCGCCGACGAAAAGCGCCCGCTCGAACAGGCCCGCCACGGCGAGCAGCGCGTCCGAACGCATCTGGTACGCCTCGTCGACGATGGCGTGCTGCCAGGGGGCGATGTCCTTGACGTGCGCCCACTTCGCGGCCGTCGAGATGACGACCGGCAACGGCGCGAGATCACCGGCCTTGGTCGACTTGCGCACGTTCGCCAGGTCGTCGAGTGCCTTGTCGTACGGGTCGGGGTCGCTGCTGTGCAGGCGCCCGACGGGCAGCTCGGGGTTCTTCTCGGCGAGGCGCAGGACGAGGTCGTCGACCTGCGCGTTCGTCTGCGCGATGACCATCAACGGGCGGCCCGCCCCGGCCAGTTCGAGCGCGGCCCGGACCACGAGCGTCGACTTCCCGGCGCCGGGCGGGGAGTCCACGACGATGCCGCGGGCCGTGCCGTGCAGGGTGTCGCGGAGGATGGCGTCGGTGGCGCGGCCGGCCGCCGCCCCCGGGTCGAACGGGGCGTCGCCGCTCGTGCCGGAGCGGCCGAGCGCGTGCGGTGCGGCCGTCACAGCAGATCCTCCGTGGTCACGGCGTCCGGCGCCTCAGGCACCGGCACACCCGAACTGTCCCTACGCGGCGGGCCGCCGTGCGTCCACGGCGTCTCCTCCGGGTCCGGCAGCTTCGGACCGCCCCGCTGCTCGTGCTCGAAGAGCGTGAAGCACACCTGGTCACCCTTCTGAGGGACGGATCCCGGCTCCGGCTCCTTGCCGCGGCCCATCTTGTCCAGGACGCGCAGGACGACCCCGCCCCCGGCGTCGTACGACACGAACTCCGCGGCCTGAGGCTTGCCGTCGAGCGAGCGGTACACCTTCGTGCGCTCGCCGAGATGCGGCACGTCGTCGGTGCGGACGGTGATCAGGGGGCGCGGCCGGTTCTTCTCGTTGTACGCCGGGACCGACTCCGTCACCTCGCCCGCGAACGCCTCCCCGGTGAGCCGGCGGCCCGCCATGACCAGCGGGTCGTCGAGCGCCTCCTGCGCGTCCAGCCTGGCCTGCTCGCGCTCGCGCGTCGCCAGCTTGTTGGCCGCCGTCACCGCGTCGTCGCGGCGCGGCTGCGGGGGCTCGCCCGCGGCGACGCGGTCCCGGTGGCTGGTGAACGACCAGCGGTCGCGCGTCCAGCGCTCTGCGGCGCGCGGCCCCTCGGGGAGCGTGCACAGCGCGTCCAGGCCGCGCCACACCGCGTCCCACGTGGGCCGGGTGCGGCTCTCGACGAGCGCGTGGATGTCGCGCTCGGCCGCCGTCAGCGCGGCGAGCCTCGCGTCCGCCTCGATGCCGTCCTCGGCGGCGGCCAGCAGGGTGCGGGCCTTGTCGTAGCGCTCGATCGCGGGTGCAAGGAGCTTGTTGTCGAACGCGGGGTCGGTGGCCGGGCCCGCGGGCGGGCAGACGAGCTGGCCGTCCCTGTCCCGGGCCAGCTCGGCGCGGAGCGCGGCCTCGGCGCCCGACGTGCCCTCCGGGGCCTCGATCCAGGCGAGCAGCGCGCCCAGATGCTGGTCCTCCAGAGCGGACTGGCCCGTCGCCCAGTGCCGGGACAGCAGGTCCGTCATGGCGAGCAGGAGCGCGGAACCGGGAACTCTGGCCCGCTCCCCGAAGTGCGTCAGCCAGCGGCCGAGCAGCGGGACGTGCGGCGGGGCGGGATAGGGCGCCTCGGGCTCCTGCTCGGCGGTGCGGCGGAACCGCATCGAGCGCCCGAGCTGCCGCACGAACTCGATGCCGGACCGGCTCGGCAGGATCAGCTGGGGCGCGTCCGCGCACAGCTCGACCTCCACCTTGACCCGCTTTCCGGTCGTCGGGTCCGTCTCGGCGCGCTCGGCGGCCTCGACGTCGGCCGCGAACCCGTCGACGTACGGCAGGACGATCCCCGCCAGTTCGGCGAGGAACGCGAAGCGCAGGTCGCGGTCGCGGGGCTGGGGCACCACGAGGAGCCGGGGCGAGGTGCGCTCCGTGCCGACGAGCGCGCCGAGCGGGGCGCCCGCCTCACCGGCCGTGATGAGCGGGACCAGGACGAGGGGTCGCTGCGACAGATGGCGGTGCCGCACGGTCGCGACCGGCTGGGCGCGCCCGCTCTGCACGGCCTCGAGGCGGGCCAGATCGTTGATCAGCGGCATGCCGGCGCCGCCTCTGCGCGCGTGCCGAGCGCCTCGGACCGCAGCCGCGCCGCCCGGCGCAGCGCCGCGACCGCCGGGTCCAGCGGATCGCCGGAGTGGCCGTGGGCCGCCGAGAGGACCTCGTCGACCGTGGTCAGACCGCCCAGCTCGGCGCGCAGGCCGCGGCCGAGCGAGGTGACCGCGCCCTCCTCACGGGCCCGGTCGCGGCAGTGGAACGCCAGCTCGCACGCGGCCAGGCACTCCGGCGCGTACGTCGCGGGCACCGACTCGACCGCTTCCGTCAGTTCCTCAGCGGGCCGTGTGACGTCGAAGCAGGTGCCCTCGGGCAGCGCGTCCGCGATGTCCTCGATGCGGGTGAGCCGCTCCAGCTGCCGCCGCGTCACCGACAGCTGCTTGCGTACGTCGACGGCGGACGCCGCCGGAAGGTTGCTGAAGTCCTTGGGGCAGACGAGCAGGATCCGGTGCCTGACCTCGGGCGCTGGGTCCAGGTGCCCGGCGACCCGCTCCAGGGCCAGCACGTACACCGCGGCCTGGCGGGCCGCGGCGCCGACCTTCGCCGCGTCCGCGCTGCCGTCGATCACCGGGAAGGACTTGATCTCGACGACCGTCCACGTCCCGTCGGGGTGCACGACCACCGCGTCCGGTTCGAGGAAGGCCGGGGTGCCCGCGACGTCGAGCGCGAGCATCGGGTGCTCCAGGAACGTCCAGGCGCCGGAAGCGGCCGCTTCCACCGTCGCCTCACGCAGCGCGAGGGCCGTACGGGCCGTGCGGCCCTCGGGGCCGACCGCCGTCAGATCCGGCGTCCGTGCCTCGCCCGGCACCGGCTCGGGCCCGCCGCCCATGCGCTCGTGCACGAGCCGGAGCAGCTCCGCGCCCCCGTCGGCCTTGACCTTCGCCTCGAACGCGTTCCCCCGCATGAACGCGAACTGCGACTGGCCGAATCCGGACGGCGCCCCGAGCGCGTCCGCGAGCCGCGCCTTGTCGACGCCCGCCCCGTCGAGCAGCGCGCGCCGCTTGCACCCCGGGTTCGCGGCGAGCGCCGCCAGCGCCCGCGCGTCGAGCGCCCGTGGCGGTATGTCGGCGCCACGCAGCTCAGCCAACTGCTGCCGCAGCGCCGTCCCCCGCGTCGGAGGAGCGGGCACCCGGGCCGCCGCCCGGTCCTGCACTGACCTTGCGCTGTCGGGGAATTCGCTCACCCGCCGAAGTCTGGCACTCCCCACTGACAATCGAGGACGCCGCCGTGGAGGCCGGGGCGGGAGAGGTGCGGCCGGGCCGTGCGGAACCGGCCACGGGCGCGCTGCGCACCCGGGCCCGCATGAGGTCCGCGGCCCGCACCACGCGCCGGCTCACCAGGAATCCGAGGCCCATCACGGCGACCCCGGCGAGCGCGTCGAAGAAGTAGTGGTTCGCGGTGCCCATCACCACGAAGGTGGTGATCAGCGGGTAGGCGACACCGGCCGCCCTGACCAGCGGCGTACGGCCGTAGCGCCACAGCATGACCCCGCACCACATCGCCCAGCCGACGTGCAGGCTGGGCATCGCCGCGTACTGGTTGGTCATGCTGCCGAGCCCGCGCGGGGCGCTCGCCTGGCCGCCCCACCAGCCCCACGAGCTGTACTGGGCCATGGTGTCGACGAAGCCGTGGCCGGGGGACAACAGGCGCGGCGGGCAGGTCGGTACGAGGGTGAAGCCGATCAGGCCGATCAGGGTGGAGGTCATCAGCCAGGTCCGGGCGGCGCGGAAGTGGACGGCGCGGCTGCGGAAGAGCCAGATCAGGATGCCCGGAGTGACGAGGTAGTGCAGCGAGGCGTACCAGAAGTCGGCGGGGACACCGATCCAGGCCTCGGCGGTGAAGAGACGGTTCAGCGGGTGTTCGAGGTTGAGACGGAGTGCCTTCTCGGCCCGGAGTATCGCGAGGCCGTGCCCGACGGCGTGCGCCTCGTCCCCGCGCACCATGAGCCGGCCCGCCGAATAGGCGGCGTACACCAGCACGATCAGCGGCAGTTCGGTCCACCAGCGCAGCCGGTCGCCTGTCGCCGCAGTGGACGGTGTCTCGGTCTGCGACATCAGGCCGCTCCCCCTTAACTCCCTGTACGGCGGCCCGTGGCCACGTGGCTCACTTTACGGTGTATGTGTCCGCCTGGAAGGGGCGCCTCCGACCCACGAAGACGCAACGATCACCCGGGAGGTTGCCTGAATCCCGGGTGAGCGATGATGGAACGAGCGGGCGCGCCTAGCCTGACTTATCGGCACATGGCAGCCCTTTTCACCCGCCCTCGGAAAGGTCACCCATGGCATCGCGCATCCTGTTGGCCCGGCACGGACAGACGGAATGGTCACTGTCCGGGCGGCACACCGGCAGGACCGACATCCCCCTCCTCGAAGAGGGACGGCGCGGCGCGAAGCTCCTCGGCGAACGTCTGCACCGGTCGCCCCTCGACGGACTCCCCGGGGCCGAGGTGCGCACCAGCCCGCTCTCCCGCGCGCGCGAGACCTGCGACCTCGCCGGCTTCGGCGACCGGGCCACCGAGTGGGACACGCTCATGGAGTGGGACTACGGCGCGTACGAGGGGCTGACCCCCGCCCAGATCCAGGAGCGGCGCCCCGGCTGGTTCATCTGGCGCGACGGGGTCCCCGGGGGCGAGACCCTGGAGCAGATGACCGAGCGCGCCGACGAGGTCGTCGCCTGGGCCAGATCCGAGAACCGCGACGCCCTGGTCTTCGCGCACGGCCACATGCTGCGCTCCATCGGCGCGCGCTGGCTGGGCCTCCCGCTCGACTTCGCGGCCCGCATCCGCCTCAACCCGACGTCCCTGTCGGTCCTCGGCTGGGCCTACGGGGATCCGGCGATCGAGTCGTGGAACGACATCGGCCACCTCGCGGGCCACGAGGGTTAGGGCCCGGCAGGGCTCACACGGTGCGCGGCGCCGACGCGTGCTGCTCCAGGAACGCCGAGACGCCCGACGCCCTGCGGTGCGGAAGGAGCACGCGCGCGGTGGTCGCCAGCATCGACTGGATGCGCGACGACTGGACCTCGGTCAGCAGGTGCAGGACCCGCATCCCCGCGGACGCGGCCTCGTCGGGCTGGCCCGCGCGCGCCAGGTCGTCGGCCAGTTCCGCCGTGTACAGGGCGATGTTCCGGGTGAAGTGCGGGTCCTGGAGGGCGGCGGCGCGGTGCGCGTGCCGGGCGGCGCGGGTCCAGTCGCCGAGCGCCGAGTAGCACTGCGCCTCCAGGCCCTCCAGCTCGGCCTCGCCGTAGAACGTCATCCACTCCGGGTCGTCGTCCGACCGCCCGCGCGCGAAGAGGGCCTGCGCCCGGGCCAGCGCCCGCTCGCACCCCGTACGGTCCCCGAGCCCCGCCCAGCCGCCGGCCTCGCGCAGCGCGAGCAGCGAGAGCAGTCTTGGCGAGGCCAGCTGGGCCGCGACGCGCGTGGCCGCCTGCGCCGCCCGCACCGCCTCCCTCGGCCGCCCGGCGTCCCGCGCCAGGAACGCCGTGTTGCAGAACGCGTGCGCCTCAAGGGCCGGGTCGCCCGCCACGCGCGCGGTGGCCAGCGCCTCCGCGTAGTGCGAGCGCGCGTCGTCGAAGCGACCTGAGTCGTGCGCCAACCAGCCGACGGAGATGGCCAGTTCACCCGCCCCGGCCTGGAGCCGCTCGGCCGTGCCGGGCGCCGCCGTCCCCGCGTCGAGCAGCGCGAACGCCGTACGCAGCGGGGCCGCGGCCCTCCTGTAGAGCCCGTCGGCGCCGTGCCGGTCGTCGAGCAGCCGGATCCGGCGGATGGCCTCCTCGACCGCGCCGACACCGGCCTCGGGCGCCGCGCGCCCGCCGTGGCCCGCCGCGGCCGACTTCGCCGCGTGGGCTGCCGTGCCGTCGGCCGCGATGCCGAAGGGCGCCAGGGAGGCGATGGCCACGGTGGCCGTCCCTCCGGTCATGAATGCGCGACGCCGCACGTCGCTCTCCTCGTCGTGGTGCGGGTACTCGAACTCGGTGCGCGCGAGGGGTACGGGCTCCGCGGGGCGTGCCGCCCTGCCGCGTACGGCCGAGCGGGGCGTGAACCCCAGATCCGTGAGCGAACGGCCGGGGAACATGTGCAGGAACACCCGCTCGTACGCGTAGTTGGGACAGCGGATCTCGCCGGCCTCCACCCGCCCGATGTAGCGCGCGTCGCAGCTGACCCGCTCGCCGATCTCCCGGGCGGCGCGTCGCACCGCGGCCGCGAACTCGCCCGGAGAGCGCTGCCCACGCAGCCGCCTGAAGGCGAGATTCGGCCGTGGGGACTGCGCTGACGATGCCACCGGTGACGGCGTCATGACCGGGCCCTCTCGTGCGAACCGTGCCGGATCACCGGGGAGTTGGGTCTCTGTGAGCCCTGGTGCAACCCCTGTTCCGACGGGGCACGAAGGTACCTGCTGTAACGACTCCGACACACAGTGTTTAGCTACAAACGGGATATCTCACCCCGCATCCGCCATGAAGTGCCATCCTTTGCGGCGGCGTGCCGCCGTAGCTGTTGACGCTTACGGGCGTTGAACCTTGCGGGGCCGGAGCGGTCGCGTTCCGGTCGAGCAACCCGTACGCGAGAGCGAGGAGGGGCTGACGTGTTGGAGGCATCACTTTCGACGGCGCGGCACCGGCCGACCCAGGACCACAGCGCGCCACCCCGTGACAGCGCGTCCTGCGACGTGGTGACCGTCCCGGCCCGGCAGGGCCTCGAAGCGGTCGACATCCTGCGCCGCGGCGCCACCGAGGCCGTCGGCCCGGTCCTGCACGACGGGGACTGCGACACCCTCGGCTTCCTCGTGCCGCCCGGCACCGCCGACGGCTGGGACGTCCCCGGCAGCGCCTGCACCCACACCCCCGCGTCGCCCTCGCCGGAGCGCGGTCCCGGTACGGGCCCCGTGCCGCCGGCCCCCGTAGAGGGCGGCGGCTGGCTGCTCCCGCCCGGCGAGGCCGAGCTCGTCACCGACCCGGCGGTCCTGCGGGCGGCGCTCGGCGAGGCGGCCCGCATGATCGAAGCCGCGGACAACTGCCGCTGAGGCCGGCGCCAGCCCTTGCGGTTCCTGGCCTCAGCGGCCGCTGGGCCGACTCGCCGCCGCCCGTCGATAATGGACGGATGGCAAGGGCAAAGAACAAGCAGGCCGGAGCGGCCCGTGGCGGCCGGGAGGCCGTCGTCGAGGCCGTCGACGGCGGGCTCGCCGAGCTGATACCCGACCGGGACCGGCCGCGCGCCTGGACGCTGCTCGTGGACGGCGCCCCGCAGTCGCACGTCGACCTCGGCGATCCCGGGCACCTCGAATTCGAGTACCAGCGCAGGATCGGCCATGTCATCGACCTCGCCGTGGACAAGGGCCGCCCCGTGCACGCCGTGCACCTGGGAGGCGGCGCCTTCACCCTCGCCCGCTACATCGCCGCGACCCGCCCCCGCTCCACCCAGCAAGTGGTCGAACGCGACGAGGCACTCGTCCAACTGGTGCGCCGCGAGCTGCCGTTGGACCCCGGTGCCCGGATCCGCGTCCGCGCCGTCGACGCCCGCGAGGGCCTCGCGAAACTCCCCGACGGCTGGGCCGACCTCCTGATAGCCGACGTGTTCAGCGGAGCGCGTACGCCCGCGCACCTCACCAGCACCGAGTTCCTCACCGAGGTACGCCGCGTGGTCAAGCCCGACGGCTGCTACGTCGCCAACCTCGCCGACGGGCCGCCCCTCGCGCATCTGCGCGGCCAGATCGCCACCGCCGCGGCCGTCTTCCCCGAGCTCGCCCTCGTCGCCGACCCGGCCGTCCTGCGCGGCAAGCGCTTCGGCAACGCGGTGCTTGTCGCCTCCGCCCGGGTCCTGCCCGTGGCCGAACTGACCCGGCGCGCGGCCGGCGATCCGCATCCCGCCCGCGTCGAACACGGCAAGGCCCTCTCGGACTTCACCGGGGGCGCCGGTGCCGTCAGCGACTCGCGTGCCGTCGCTTCGCCCGCTCCTCCGCCTTCCGTTTTCCGGTAGACGTTCAGTACTTGGCGACTTCCACACTCGGCGCATGGTCGTGCCACGTGCAGAACACCGAGACCTTGTCCGTGCCCGAGGTGAACTCCACCCTGATCCACGTCGAGTCCTTCCACACCTGCACCGACCAGCCGGCCGTGGGCGTCGCCGACACCAGCGTCGCCGAATCCTCGCCCAGGTCGAACACGGCACGGCCGCCCTTCGTCGCGTAGCCCTTCACCGTGCCGGACGCCGACGGAGACGCGGGCGGCTTCTCGGAGGTGCTCGGTTTCGCCGGGCGGCTCGGGGACGGGGTGGCCGAGCCGGGGGAGCGTGACGGCTTCTGCGCCGCGGAGCGGGACGGCGAACCTGACGGTGACGGGTCCGGGCGGTGCGTCGACGACGACCGCGCCTCCACCGCTCCCGCGGCGATCGGCACCGCACGCGGCGGGTCGTACGCCGTGCCCGCCATCACCGTGTGCACGCCCCACCACGACAGCGTGACGGCCGCGCCGGTGGCCAGCAGCCAGGCAGCCGTGTGAACAAGTCCTCTGCGCTTGGGGTGCATCGCGGCCATACTGCCGCACCCGCCCCACCCGTGTCCCGGGGGGACCGGGGTTGCCCCGGACCTGGGCGGAAGCAGGACCGGGGTCCCCCGAATGGCGTACGGTGCCGCCCATGGCAAGTGTGCTCGTGGTCGAGGACGACCAGTTCGTGCGCTCGGCCCTCATCCGGCACCTGACCGAGGCCTCCCACACCGTACGGAGCGTCGGCACGGCCCTGGAGGCGCTGCGCGAGGTCGCCCATTTCCGTTTCGACGTCGTGATTCTCGACCTCGGTCTGCCCGATCTGGACGGATCCGAGGCATTGAAGATGCTGCGCGGCATCACCGACGTACCCGTGATCATCGCCACGGCCCGCGACGACGAGACCGAGATCGTCCGGCTCCTCAACGACGGCGCCGACGACTACCTCACCAAGCCGTTCTCCCCCGAGCACCTGTCCGCCCGTATGGCCGCCGTGCTGCGCCGCGCGCGCTCCAGCGCCGCCGCCGAGCCGCCCTCGCGCCTCCTCCAGGTCGGCGGCCTCGCGATAGACCCGCTGCGGCGCCAGGCCGAGCTGGACGGGGCGCGGCTCGATCTCACCCGGCGCGAGTTCGACCTGCTCACCTTTCTCGCGGGCCGGCCCGGCGTCGTCGTCCCCCGCAAGGAACTCCTCGCCGAGGTGTGGCAGCAGTCGTACGGGGACGATCAGACCATCGACGTGCATCTGTCGTGGCTGCGCAGGAAACTGGGCGAAACGGCTGCCCGGCCGCGCTATCTGCACACTCTGCGGGGCGTCGGCGTGAAGCTGGAGCCGCCGCGGCCGGAGGGCGGGCCGGCATGAGGTGGGCCCTGGTCAAGGTGTGCCTCGCCGTCACGGCCATGGTGGTCGTCGCTTTCGCGGTTCCCCTCGGCCTCGTCATCAAGGAGATGGCCAGGGACCGCGCCTTCTCCAACGCCGAGCGGACCGCCGCCGCGATCGGGCCCACCCTCTCCATCACCACCGACCGTGACGAACTGACCCGCGCCGTCGCCTCCACCGAGGCCGGCGCCGACGGCCGCATGGCCGTGTACATCCCGGCCTCCGGTGGCGCCCCGGCGATCCAGGTCGGCACGTCGCGCGCCGGCAGTGGGCACGTCGGGCTCCGGCAGGCCACCGTCGCCGATGTGCCCGGCGGGTCCGTGTGGCTCCAGCCCATCGCCGTCAGCGCCGGCATCGCCGTCGTCGAGGTGTTCGTGCCGGAGTCCGAGGTCACCAACGGGGTCGCCACCGCGTGGCTCGTCCTGGCCGGCGTCGGCATCGCCCTCGTCATAGGGTCCGTCGCCGTCGCCGACCGGCTCGGCGTACGCATGGTGCAGCCCGCCCGGCGGCTCGTCTCCGCCGCGCACGATCTGGGCGAGGGGAAGCTCGGGGCGCGTGTTCCGGAGGACGGGCCCACGGAACTTCGCCTGGCGGCCGTCGCGTTCAACTCCATGGCCGATCAGGTCGTTCAACTGCTCGCCAACGAGCGGGAATTGGCGGCCGATCTCTCTCATCGGCTGCGTACGCCCCTCACCGTTCTGCGGCTCAACGCCGTCTCGCTGGGGGAGGGCGCCGCCGCTGAGCAGACCCGTGCCGCCGTCGAGCAGCTGGAGCGCGAGGTCGACACCATCATCCGTACCGCCCGCGACGCCAAGCCGCAGACCGCCGCCGCGGGGCCGGGGGCCGGGTGCGACGCCGCCGAGGTCATCCGTGAGCGCATGGACTTCTGGTCCGCGCTCGCCGAGGACGAGGGGCGCAAGGTGCGCGTCGCCGGCGTCGACCGGCCTGTACGCATCCCCGTGGCCCGGGGGGAGCTGGCCGCCGCGCTCGACGCGCTGCTCGGGAACGTCTTTCGGCATACGCCTGAAGGCACCGCCTTCGCCGTCGACGTGCACAGCGGCGAGGACGCCGTGATCGTGCTCGTATCGGATGCGGGGCCCGGGATTCTGGACCCGGACGCCGCGATGGCCCGCGGGCGGGGTTCCGGCAGCGACGGGTCCACCGGGCTCGGGCTCGACATCGTCCGCCGGCTCGCCGAGTCGACCGGCGGTGATGTGCGCATCGGGTCGTCCGTGCTCGGGGGAACCGAGGTGCGGATCTGGGTGCAGCTGGACGGGCGGGGGCCCGGGTCCGGTGGGGCTGTGCGGCGGGGGCACCGGGGTGGGGTGCGGCGCGGCAGGAAGCGGGCTCCCGGCGCCGGGTCCGGTGCCGCTGTGTAGTCGGGCGGGACCTCATCGTTTCGGGGTTGGTCTCTACCTTTAATCCGTTCCGATGGCTTCCTTAAGCCCTCCATAAGATCCTCGACCGCCGGTACCGGCGCCCCATTTGCCGGGTTCCGGATCGCTAGCGTGCTGCCGCACCCCCACCCCCGTACAGCTAAGGCAGGCACGCGATGAGCAGCACGCACCGGCGCAGGGTCAGCGGCAGGAACAAGGCGATGGGCGGGCTCGTCGCCGCGGCCGTCGTGGGCGGCGGCGCCGTCCTGTTCTCCGGTACGGCGCAGGCCGCCGGCGTCGGCGCCGCGTACACCAAGACCAGTGAGTGGTCCGGCGGGTACACCGCCCAGTACGTCGTCAAGAACGAGTCGGACAAGGCCCAGTCGGACTGGAAGCTGGAGTTCGACCTGCCGTCCGGCACCAGGCTCGGCTCGCTCTGGAACGCCGAGTCGTCCGTCTCCGGCTCGCACGTCACCGTGAAGCCCGCCTCCTGGGACAAGGAAGGCATCGCCGCCGGGAAGTCCGTGACCGTCGGGTTCGTCGTCACCGGCGACTCCGATCCGGCCGGGTGCCTCATCAACGGGGCCAAGTGCTCCGTGGATGACGGGGCCACTCCGGAGCCCAGCGGCCGGCCCACAAAGTCCCCGACCGCCACCCCCACCCCCAGCGCCTCCGCTTCGGCGACCGCCGAGCCCACCGCGACCGCCACGCCGACGGCCGGCCCGTCGGAGTCCTCGTCCTCCGGTACGGGTTCCGGCACAGCGGCCGCGGGCGGCTTCGCCCCGTACGTCGACACGTCGCTCTACCCGAAGTTCGACCTGGTGGCCTCCTCCAAGGCCACCGGCGTCAAGGAGTTCAACCTCGCCTTCATCACCTCCGGCGGCTCCTGCACCCCGAAGTGGGGCGGCGTCACCGACCTCGGCAGTGACGAAGTGGCCGCGCAGATCGGGGACTTGAGGGCCTTCGGCGGCGACGTCCGGGTCTCCTTCGGTGGCGCCTCCGGCACCGAGCTCGCGCAGGCCTGCTCCTCGGCCTCCGACCTCGCGGCGGCGTACCAGAAGGTCATCGACCAGTTCAAGCTCACCAAGGTCGACTTCGACGTCGAGGGCGGCGCCCTGCCGGACACCGCCGCCAACACCAAGCGCGCCCAGGCCATCGCCACGCTCCAGAAGAACAACCCGAAGCTGAACGTCTCCTTCACGCTCCCGGTGATGCCCGAGGGCCTCACGTCCGACGGCGTGAACTTCCTCAAGAACGCCAAGGAGAACGGGGTCTCGACCGACCTCGTCAACATCATGGCGATGGACTACGGCGCCTCGTACAGCGGCGACATGGGTACGTACGCCGAGCAGGCCGCCACCGCCGCGCAGGCGCAGATCAAGAGCGCGCTCGGGCTGTCCGACGCCGCTGCCTGGAACGCTGTCGCGGTCACCCCGATGATCGGCGTCAACGACGTCTCGTCCGAGATCTTCAAGGTCGACGACGCCACGCAGCTGGTCGCCTTCGCCGAGGAGAAGGGCCTGGGCGGTCTGTCGATGTGGTCCGCCACCCGTGACAAGGCGTGCGAGGGCGGGGCGTCCGACTCGGCCCAGCCGACCTGCTCTTCGGTCGAGCAGTCGGCGGGCGCCTTCCAGAAGGCCTTCGCCTCCTTCAAGTAGCCCCCCGCGGGATGCTGCGCGCCCCGGCCGGATCCTTCTCCCCCACTCGGCCGGGGCGCGCGTTTGTGCGTCGGTTCGGTTCGGGGGTGCTGGGGTTCGCCTATTGGGGCGCGCCGCCGCCGCCGTTTCGCCGGGTGCGTTTTTGGGTGCGGGGCCGCGGGGGCATGTACGTGCTCGCTGTTCTACGGGTGCATGTCGGCGAGCTGATTGCCTGTACGTGGTGCTGGTGGCTGCGCGCGCACATGCCCCCGCGTCCCCTCCCGTCTCGTCCGCGGCTGATCGCCGGTGCTACTGCTGCGGTGGGGGCGGGAGGGTGTTCGTGCGGGACGCTTGTGCGTACCAGTGTGCGCTCGACTTCGGCGTACGTTTCTGGGTCGCGTAGTCCACGTGGACCGCCCCGAAGCGCTTCTCGTAGCCGTACGCCCACTCGAAGTTGTCCATCAGCGACCAGAGGTAGTAGCCGCGGACATCCGCGCCGTCCCTGATCGCGCGGTGTACGGCTGACAGGTGGCCGTGGAGGTACGCGATCCGCTCCGGGTCGTGGATCCGGCCGTCCGGGTCCGGCTTGTCGTCGTACGCCGCGCCGTTCTCCGTGATGTACAGCGGCAGGCCCGGTGCCTCCCTGGTGTAGCGCATGATCAGGTCGTGCAGGCCCGTCGGGTCGATCGTCCAGCCCATCTCCGTGCGCTCGCCCGGGGACTGGTGGAACGCGATGTCATCCGCTCCCGGCCAGGGGGAGTGGTCGCTCGCCCCGTGGCCGTCGGACCGGGTCGTGGGTGCCGACGGGGCCGAGGAGACGAGGGACGGGGTGTAGTAGTTCAGGCCCAGGGCGTCCAGCGGCTGGTGGATCGCCGCCAGGTCGGTGCTTTCCACGAAGGACCAGTCCGTGATGCGTGCGGTGTCCGTGATCAGGTCCGCCGGGTACTCCCCGTGCAGCATCGGGCCGTGGAACACGCCGTTGGCCAGGTTGTCGATGCGCCGGCGGGCGTCGTTGTCGGCGGGGCTGTCGGGTGAAAGTGGCCTGACCGTCGAGGAGTTGAGGCTTACCGCAATCTCTGCTCGGGACGGCAGCGTCTGGCGCAGGGCCTGTGTTGCCAGGCCGTGGGCCAGGTTGAGGTGGTGGGCCGCTCGCAGTGTGGCCGCCGGTTCCGTCCTGCCCGGGGCGTGCACGCCCGAGCCGTAGCCCAGGAACGCGCTGCACCACGGCTCGTTGAGCGTGATCCAGAGGTCCACCCGGTCGCCCAGCGCCTCCCCGACCATGCCCGCGAACTCCGCGAAGCGGTACGCCGTGTCACGTGCCGGCCAGCCGCCCGCGTCCTCCAGCTCCTGCGGCAGGTCCCAGTGGTAGAGGGTCAGGGCCGGCTTGATGCCCTTGGAGAGGAGTTCGTCCGTCAGACGCCGGTAGAAATCAAGGCCACGCTGTACCGCGGGGCCCCGGCCCGTGGGCTGCACCCTCGGCCACGAGACCGAGAAGCGGTACGTGGCCAGGTCCAGGTCCTTCATGAGTGCCACGTCGTCCCGGTAACGGTGGTAGTGGTCCACCGCCACGTCGCCCGTGTCACCGCCCGCCGTCCTGCCCGGCGTATGGCTGAACGTGTCCCAGATCGACGGCGTCCTGCCGTCCTCCCTCACCGCCCCTTCGATCTGGTACGCCGATGTCGCCGCTCCCCAGAGGAAGCCCGGCGGGAAGGTGGGGGAGGAGGTGGACGTGAGGGCTGAGTTGGTCGGGATTGCTGTGGGTGTGTTCGTCATGGGTTTGGGCATGGAAGCGCTCCCATCGGTAGGAAGTTGTGGGGCTGGGGCCGCCGCTCGCGGCGGCCCCAGAAAAGTCAGCCCTTCACCGCGCCCTGCATGATGCCGCCCACGATCTGCTTGCCGAACAGCAGGAACGCGATCAGCAGCGGCAGCGTGCCGAGCAGGGCGCCGGCCATGATCACCGAGTCGTCGGGGATGTAGCCGGTGCCCAGTTGGTTGAGGGCCACCTGGACCGTCGGGTTCTCTCCGTTGAGCGCGATGATCGGCCACAGGAAGTCGTTCCACGCCATCACGAACGTCAGCAGCCCGAGCACCGCCATCGCCGGGCGCGCCGCCGGGAAGACCACGTGCCAGACGACCCGCAGACTGCTCGCACCGTCGACCCGGGCGGCCTCGATGAGTTCGGTGGGCAGCGCCTGGACCAGGTACTGGCGCATGAAGAACGTGCCGAAGGCGCTGACCAGGGTCGGCAGGATGACCGTCTGCAGATGGTTGGCCCAGCCCAGGTCCGTCATCCACAAGTACAGAGGGACCACCGCAAGCTGGGGCGGGATCATCATCGTGCCGATGGTGATCAGCAGCAGCGTGGTCGAGAACCGGAAGCGCAGTTTGGCGAAGGCGAAACCGGCGAGCGTGGAGAACAGCACCGTGCCGACGGTGATGGTCGCCGCCACGAGGATGGTGTTCCACATCGCGGTGCCCATGCCGGCCTGGTTCCAGGCGGTCTCCAGGTTCTTGAACAGGTTTCCGCCGAACCAGAAGGGGGGTGGTGTCTGCGCGAGGCGGGTGTTGGTGCGTGAGGCCGCGATCGTCGTCCACAGCAGCGGGGCGAGCGAGATCACGGCGAACAGGGTCAGTACGAGGTACGTGACCGGACCCGCGTGCAGCTGCTTGCCCGCGCCCAGGATCCGCCGCCGACGCGGCGGTTCGGCGTCCTGCGCGACCTGAGGCGGTGTCGCGTCGGTGATGGTGGTCATTGGGATTTCCTCAGCCGTCGGGTGATCAGCAGGTTGACCGCGGCCACGATGAGAAGGATCAGGAACATCGACCAGGCGATCGCGGACGCCTTGCCGAGGTTGCCGACGATCCAGCCCTGGTCGTACATGTACAGGCCGAGCGTCTGGTACTGGTGCTCGGACCCGCCCTTGGTGCCGCTGACCCCGCCGAACAGCAGGGGCTCGCCGAAGAGCTGGGTCGCGCCGATCGTGGAGACGACCACCGTGAACAGGATCGTCGGACGCAGCATCGGAATGGTCACATGCCGGAACTGCTGCCAGCGGTTCGCGCCGTCCAGGGCCGCCGACTCGTACAGGTCGGCCGGGATGGCCTGCATCGCCGCCAGATAGATCAGCGCGTTGTATCCGGTCCACCGCCAGATCACGATCGAGGAGACCGCTGCTTGCGAACCCCAGTCGGATTCACGCCAGTTGACCGGGTCGATGCCGACCAGGTCGAGCGCCCAGTTGATCATGCCGGTGTCGGGCGAGAAGAGCAGCACGAAGACGAGCGTCGCCGCCGCCACCGAGGTGGCGTACGGGGTGAGCATCACGACGCGCCACACGGTGGAGCCGCGCAGCCGGTAGTTGAGCATGTGCGCGAGCCAGATCGCCGCGATCAGCTGCGGCACGGTCGAGATCACGCCGATGGTGAACGTGTTCTTCAGCGCGTTCCAGAAGAAGTCCGACTGGAAGAGGTTCGTGTAGTTGTCCAGGCCCGCCCAGGTCTGCGTGTCCAGCGAGGAGAGCTGGACGTGGTGCAGCGAGTACCACGCGGTGTAGAGCAGCGGTACGAGGGAGAAGGCGCCGAAGATGATGAAGAAGGGGGAGATGAACGCGTACGGCGACGCCTTCATGTCCCAGCGGTACAGGCGGCTGCGCCAGGAGCCGGCGCCCGCCGGGCCCTTACCGCGACCCCGAGCGTCCCGCGCCGCGCCCGGCTCCTGTGAGCCGGGCGCGGCGTCGGCACTCGGCGCGGACTGCGCGAGAGCCTCGTCGGAGCTGGTCACTGGCCGAGCACGTCCTTGACCTCCTTGGTCGCGGCGTCCCAGCCCTGCTTCGGGGACTTGCCCTTCTGCTCGACCTGGAGGATGCCGACGTCGGTGATCGCGGTGCCGATCGGCTGGTCCTTGATGCCGAAGTGCTGGACCGGGATCGTCTTCGCCGAGTCGGAGAAGATCTGCGTCAGCGGCGCGTCCGAGAAGAACGTCGTCGTCGCGGGCTGCGGCTTCAGGCTGCCGTACGCCGACGGCGTGGACGGGAAGCTGGCCTGCTTGGCGAAGACCTTGGCCTGCTGCTCGGGCGCGGTCAGCCACTTCGCGAAGGCGATGGCCTCCTTCTGGTGCTTGCTCGCCGTCGGCACGCCGATGAACGAGCCGCCCCAGTTGGCCGCGGTCGGCGCGGCCGCCACGTCCCACTTGCCCTTGCCGGCGTCGCCGGACTTCTCCTGGATGTAGCCGAGCATCCACGCGGGGCAGGCCACCGTGGCGAAGGTGCCGTTGGCGAAGCCCTGGTCCCACGGCTTGTCGAACTGCTTCAGCTTGGCCGACATATTGCTCGTCGCGACCTCCATGGCCGCGCTCCAGGACTTCTTCACGCCCGTGGACTTGTCCCAGATGACGTTGTCGTCCTTGTCGTAGTACCGCTGGGACTCACCGCCGAGCGCCGCGTTGTAGACGGAGGAGGCGGAGTCCACGTACTTGGTGCCGCCGGGCGCCTTCTTCATGTACTGCTTGCCGAGGTCGACGTACTTGTTCCAGTCGCCCTTCCACTGCGCGGCGAGCTTGGTGCGGTCGGTCTCCAGACCGGCCTTCTCGAAGAGGTCCTTGCGGTAGCAGATCGCCATCGGTCCGACATCGGTGCCGAGCCCGATGAGCTTGCCGTCCTTCGTGGTGGCCTGGGCGTTCTTCCAGTCCAGCCACTGCGACTTGTCGACCTCCTTGCCGAGGTCCACGAACTTGTCGGCCTGCGTCTGGACGGCCTCCGTGACGTTGCCGACCTCGATGGCCTGGACGTCGTCGGTGCCGGATCCGGCCTGCAGCCTGGTGAGGGTCTTCGGCCAGTAGACGTCGGTGCGGGTGGTGACGTTCTCCTTGATCGCGATGTTCGGGTGCAGCTTCATGTACTCGTCGTAGAGCCCGGCCTGCTTGTAGCCGAAGACGCCGAACGTGCCGATCGTGACCGTGGTCTTGCCCTTGCCGTCGGCGCCCCCGCTCGAACCGCCGTCGGATCCTGCGTCGTCATCGCTCGCGCACCCGGCGAGCAGCCCTGTGGCCAGGGCGGCGACGACCGCAAAGGTCATCGCGCGTCGGGACGTACGGGCAGTCGTGCGCATTGCATCCTCCAAGGAACTCACTTGCTCTGAAGTGCCAACCCCGGCCAACTGCCTTGCTGGACCCGTTTGTTCACGTGCGGCTCGGGCGGGGAACGTGCGGCTTCTGTATACGTCCAGTAGAGTGGGAGCGCTCCCACCGGTGATGTGTTGAAGAGTCGTCGCTCGGCCCGGGAGTGTCAAGACACCCGGCAGCGACAACTTGGCGCGGTTATCGGGCTGTTAGATTCCGCGTGAGACTTGGGGAGGTAGGAGTCATGGCGGCTCGCGGCACACACAGCAGGCGTCCGACTCTCGAGGAGGTCGCCGCCCGCGCGGGTGTGGGCCGGGGCACGGTCTCCCGGGTGGTCAACGGATCGCCCCGGGTGAGCGACGCGACCCGCGCCGCGGTCGAGGCCGCCGTCGCCGAGCTCGGCTATGTACCGAACACGGCGGCCCGCGCCCTCGCCGCCAACCGCACCGACGCCATCGCCCTCGTCGTGCCCGAACCGGAGACACGTTTCTTCGCCGAGCCCTACTTCTCCGACATGCTGCGCGGCGTCGGCGCCCAGCTCGCCGAGACCGAGATGCAGCTCCTGCTGATCTTCGCGGGCAACGACCGGGAGCGGCAGCGACTCGCCCAGTACCTCGCGGCCCACCGCGTCGACGGCGTCCTGCTGGTGTCCGTCCACGCGGACGACCCGCTGCCCGATCTGCTCAGCCAGCTGGAGATCCCCTCCGTCATCAGCGGCCGCCGCTCCGCCGCCGAGACGCTGCCCTCGGTGGACTCCGACAACTTCGCGGGCGCGTACTCGGCCGTCGAACACCTCCTGAGCCGCGGCCGCACCGCCATAGCCACGATCACCGGCCGGCTCGACGTGTACGGCGCCCAGCGCCGCGTCGACGGCTACCGCGCCGCCCTCGACGCGGCCGGCCGCGAGGCGGACGAGCGGCTCATCGTGCCGGGGGACTTCACCGAGGAGGGCGGCCGGCGCGCGATGACCGAGCTGTTGGAGCACTGCCCCGAAGTGGACGCGGTGTTCGCCGGGTCGGACGTGATGGCGGCGGGCGCCCGCCAGGTGCTGCGCGAGGCGGGACGCCGTATCCCCGATGACGTCGCCCTGGTCGGCTACGACGACTCGGCGATCGCCCGGCACATGGACCCGCCCCTGACCAGCGTCCGCCAGCCGATCGAGGAGATGGGCCGCGCCATGATCGACCTGCTCCTCGCCGAGATCGCCGACCGCCGCCCGGTCGCGTCCCGCGCACTCGACGGCCGCCAGCTGGTCCTTCCGAACGAACTGGTGGAGCGCGCTTCGTCCTGAGGGCCGCGCGTCGGCCTGAGGCGTGCGTGTCGGCCTCGGCGGCGCGGGGTGCCACAACGATCAAGGCCCCGGTTCTTTCGAACCGGGGCCTTGATCATTCAGGGTGAGTGACGGGACTTGAACCCGCGGCCACCTGGACCACAACCAGGTGCTCTACCAACTGAGCTACACCCACCATGTCCGGTCGTTTGTCGTTCTTCCGACCGGCCGAGAAAAAGTGTACAGGGTCCGAAGGGGTGCTCGCGCACCCCTTTTCCGGACCCCGTACACAGGGGTCGGAAATGCGGTGCGAGGCGCTATTCCGCAGGCAGCGCGTGCTTGGCCGCGATCTTCTTCGCGGTGTCGGAGTCGGGTCCCGGCTGCGGGACGAAGACCGCCTCGCGGTAGTAGCGCAGCTCGACGATGGAGTCGCGGATGTCGGCGAGCGCGCGGTGGTTGCCGTTCTTGTCCGGACTGTTGAAGTACGCCCTCGGGTACCAGCGGCGCGCCAGTTCCTTGACCGAGGACACATCGACGATCCGGTAGTGGAGGTAGTCCTCCAGCGTCGGCATGTCCCGGAGCAGGAAGCCGCGGTCGGTGCCGACCGAGTTCCCGCACAGGGGCGCCTTGCCCGGTTCCTTGACGTGCTCGCGTACGTACGCGAGGACCTGCTCCTCGGCGTCGGCGAGCGTCGTGCCGCCCGCGAGCTCGTCGAGGAGGCCCGAGGCGGTGTGCATCTGCCGCACCACCTCGGGCATGGTCTCCAGGGCCTCGGCGGGCGGGCGGATCACGATGTCCACACCGTCGCCGAGTACGTTCAGCTCAGAGTCGGTGACCAGTGCGGCCACCTCGATGAGCGCGTCATTCGCCAGCGAGAGCCCGGTCATCTCGCAGTCGATCCACACCATGCGATCGTTCATGTGCCTTACCCTACGGCGCACTCCTCTGCCCGGGCAGACTCGCGCGCCCCGCCGCATACACGTCCGAGCTGGGTTTGCCCGGATCTGTCGGCAGTGAGGCGGTGGGTGCCGGGTAGGTTCCGGCCGCCGCGGTGCGCCGTGACTGGGCCGGGACCGGGGTCTCCGGCGTCGGCGCCGCCGCGATCTCCACCGGCTTCTCCGGCTGTGGCCTGCGCGCCCGGTAGGCCGCGCGGTACGCGGCCGGGGACGAGCCCAGCTGGCGCCGGAAGTGCCCGCGCAGGGCGACCGGCGAACGGAAGCCGCAGCGCCCGGCGACCTCGTCGACCGAGTAGTCGGAGGTCTCCAGGAGCCGCTGGGCCTGCAGCACCCGCTGGGTGATCAGCCACTGCAGGGGCGCGCTCCCGGTGAGGGAGCGGAACCGGCGGTCGAAGGTGCGGCGGCTCATATAGGCGCGCGCGGCGAGGGTCTCCACGTCGAACTGCTCGTGGAGGTGCTCCAGCGCCCAGGCGACGACCTCGGCCAGCGGGTCGGCGCCGATCTCCTCAGGTAAAGACCTGTCGAGATAGCGCTCCTGGCCGCCGCTGCGGCGCGGCGGGACCACGAGTCTGCGGGCGAGCGCTCCGGCCGCCTCGTTGCCGTGGTCCGTGCGCACGATGTGCAGACACAGGTCGATACCGGCCGCGGTTCCGGCGCTCGTCAGGACATCGCCGTCGTCCACGAAGAGCTCGCGCGGATCAACGTGGACCGACGGGTAGCGCTTGGCCAGCGTCGGCGCGTACATCCAGTGGGTGGTCGCCGGCCGGCCGTCGAGCAGGCCGGCCGCGGCGAGCACGAAGGCGCCGGTGCACAGTCCGACGATGCGCGCGCCCTCCTCGTGCGCGCGGCGCAGCGCGTCGAGGGCCTCCTCCGGTGGCGGCGACGTGATCGACCGCCACGCGGGCACGACGACGGTGCCCGCCCGGGAGATCGCGTCGAGCCCGTGGGGTGCGGTGAGTTCGAGGCCGCCCGTCGTGCGCAGCGGGCCCTCCTCACCGGCGGACACCAGCAGCCGGTAACGCGGTACCCCGGCGTCCTGGCGGTCGATGCCGAACACGGAGAGCGGAATGGAACTTTCGAAGATGGGTCCGCCGCTGAACAGCAGCACCGCGACTATTTCCCGGCGGCGTCGCCCGGAAAGCTTCCGAGCTGCGGCCTCCGGCGCAGCAGTGGAGTCGTGGCTCATCCCGCTAAGCCCCCCTCGGTGGTCGCGGCGCCCTTTGTGGTGTGACGGGCTTGTCGCTCCAGCACGTTTCCCCTCGGTCCTGCAGAGTCCCCCGCCGATGGACAGTCATGATCGAATCTACTGTGTCCGGTGGTCCCGTCGTGACCAGTTGAGGATCCGGCAGATTGTCGACTTGGCAACTTGGCGTGAAGCATTCGATCACGAAGCGTGGCACTCGGGGGCGTTGCAGGGAAGTGCGCCTCAACTCAGTGGCCGGTCCCCGTAGGGTGCAAGCGCCTTCTACGGTCCTTTCATGCCTGGTGGCACGGGGGTTGGAGGCGGGTGACGGCAAGAAATGCATGGCCGGGCGAAGTTGGCTGAAAATATACGCGGTAGTGCGCGGGAACCAGTCAGTCCTCCGGCGCACATCATCCCGTGCGGCGACCGCCCTTGCGCGCCCCCGGCACCGTTCTGCCGCGCCGGCCCCTGCGGTCGCAGGACCGTACCGGAGCCGGCCGCGCCGCGCCCTTTTCGGACTGGCGCAGCAGCACCCGGCAGACCCCGGTCACCGCGGCGAGCCCGAGCGCCGCGCCCATCGCCCCGGCCAGTGAGATCCCGTATCCCACCAGGACGACCGGGACCAGGACGCAGCAGAACGCCGCCCATCGGACGACGTCGCTCACCGTGTCCGTGCCGTACGCCTGCGTCGCCTCCCGCCGGCCCTCGGGCGGCAGCTCCTCGCACGGGGCGTCGGCGGACGGGTACACGATGGACGGTCCGGGCACGGCGCGCTCCCTGTTGCTGTGGGTACGCACGTTCAACGCGTGGTCGTGCGAGCGGTCACTCGGCCGAACCGGGGGCGCCGGTACCGTACCCAAACCGTCTGTACCGGGCAGCAACCATTGCCATACGGGCGCGGCCTCGTGCATGCTCCCCTGAACGCCGCGGAGCGTGCGCTTAACCGGGCAGACGACTCTGGGCAGAGGAGGAGTGTCGCCGTACCCTTGGGGGTATGGGCTTGGGAAGATGATTCCCGGACACAGCTCCGCCGCTCCCTGCCGTCCCTCCACCGAGGATCCGTCGAGGATCCAGAGGACCTAATCGCCGAGATACCCATGGCCGGTCACGAATTCCCTGAACCCGCGGACCGCAAGCGGCAGGTCGCCGATCCCACGGCGACCCCCCAGGCGGCGGAAGAAACACGTCAGTCCTGCGATCCCGCCTTCAAGCACGGAGTGGTCGTCGGCTTCGACGGCTCGACCTCCAGTGAGCGGGCCCTCGCCTACGCCATCGGCATGGCGCACCGTTCGGGTTCCGGCCTGATCATCGTCCACGTCGCCAACCGGCTGCCCACCACGGTGTGGGCGGGCTGCGAGCCGCCGGTCTTCGTCGATGTGCCGGACCACCGCACCGAGGTGCTCGGGCTCGAACTCGCGTGTGCGGAGTATCTGTCCGAGGTGCCCTGGATTCTCGTCGAGCGTGGCGGCGACATCTGCCACGAACTCGAAGAGGTGGGCCGGGAGTACGAGGCCGACGCGATCGTCGTCGGCTCCACGCACGGGATCGTCGGCCGGATCTTCGGCTCCGTCGCGGGACGGCTCGCGCGGCGCGCCAGGCGCCCGGTCATCGTCATCCCGTAACTCCCTTGAGCCCCAGGTGAGATGGGCGAATCCTACTCGCGCGTAGAGGTGCTTTGTGCCTTTGTGAAGGGTACATACCGGTCGCTGGACCATCGCAGGGCCCAGTACCGCGCGCAGCACAACTGCACCCGCACGAAGGGAGCCCGCCGTGGACAAAGAAGTCTCCGCGGGAAGCACGACCTCCACTCTCGGCCATCTCGCCCTGGGACTCACCCTGTTGGCCTTCGGCCTCGGTCATACCGAAGTGATCGACGGCGTGACGGCCGCGAACGCCGTATCCCTCGCGACCTACGTCGGTGGCATCGCCCTGTTCGTCGCCGGCCTGCTCGCCTACCGCGCCAGTGACACCTCGACGGGCACGGCCTTCGCCGCGCTGGGCGCGTTCTGGTTCACCTGGGGCGTCACGGCCGGCGATCCCATGTCGGCCAACGCGCAAGGGCTGTTCCTGCTTCTCTTCGCGCTGCTCGCCCTGAGCCTGACCCTCGGGGCCGCCGGCTCCGGGACTCTCGTACGCGCGGCGTACGGGGCGCTGTGTGTGGCCCTGCTGCTGCTCGCCGTGGCCGCGTTCGGTGACACGGCCGGGCTCGCCAAGGTCGGCGGCTGGTTCGCCGCGGCAGGCGGGCTGCTCGCCTGGTACGCGGCGACGGCCGCGCTGGGCGGGCTGCCCACGGCCCTGCCGGGGCGTGCTGCCGGCCGGGGGGTGACGGCCACCGGCTGACAGCCGGGGGCCGGGGAATGGGCGCCCCGGCCCCCTTCGAAAGAACGGGTCCCTGTGCGCTTGGTGGCGCGCACAGGGACCCGTTCTTCTTTACTCGCGGCTTCGGTACTCGTACTGCGGGGGTTGCCTACTCGACCGTGACGGACTTCGCCAGGTTGCGGGGCTTGTCGATGTCGCGGCCCAGGGCCAACGCCGTGTGGTAGGCGAGGAGTTGGAGCGGGATGCCCATGAGGATCGGGTCGAGCTCGTCCTCGTTCTTCGGGACGACGATCGTGCGGTCGGCCTTCTCCTGCTCCTGGTGCGCGACCGCGAGGATGCGGCCCGAGCGGGCCTTGATCTCCTCGAGGGCGGCGCGGTTCTTCTCCAGGAGGTCGTCGTCCGGGACGATCGCGACCGTGGGGAGCGCCGGCTCGATCAGGGCGAGCGGGCCGTGCTTCAGCTCGGAGGCGGGATAGGCCTCGGCGTGGATGTACGAGACCTCCTTGAGCTTGAGCGAGGCCTCGCGGGCGACGGGGTAGCCGCGGACCCGGCCGATGAACATCATCGAGCGGGCGTCGGCGTACTCCTCGGCGATCTTCTTGATCTGCTCTTCCTGCTCCAGGATCTCGGTGATCTGCCCGGGCAGCTTGCGCAGGCCCTCGATGATCCGCTTGCCGTCGGCGACGGACAGGTCGCGGATGCGGCCGAGGTGGAGGGCGAGGAGCGCGAACGCGACCGTGGTGTTGGTGAAGCACTTGGTCGACACGACGCAGACCTCGGGGCCCGCGTGGACGTACACACCGGCGTCCGACTCGCGGGCGATGGCCGAGCCGACGACGTTCACGACGCCGAAGACGCGGGCGCCCTTGCGCTTCAGCTCCTGCACGGCGGCGAGGACGTCGTACGTCTCGCCGGACTGGGAGACCGCGATGTACAGGGTGTCGGGGTCGACGACCGGGTTGCGGTAGCGGAACTCGGAGGCCGGCTCGGCGTCCGCGGGGATGCGGGCCAGCTCCTCGATCATCTGCGCGCCGATCAGGCCCGCGTGGTACGAGGTGCCGCAGCCGAGGATCTTCACGCGGCGCACGCTGCGCGCCTCGCGGGCGTCGAGGTTGAGGCCGCCCAGGTGCACGGCGGAGAAGCGCTCGTCGATGCGGCCGCGCAGGACGCGGTCGACGGCCTCCGGCTGCTCGAAGATCTCCTTGTGCATGTACGTGTCGTGGCCGCCCATGTCGTACGAGGCGGCCTCCCACTCGACGGTGGTCGGCGCCGCGGTGGTGCGCGTGCCCTCCGTCGTGTAGGTGCGGAAGTCGTCGGCCTTGAGGGTGGCCATCTCGCCGTCGTCGAGGGTGACGATCTGGCGGGTGTGGGCGACGAGGGCGGCGATGTCCGAGGCGACGAACATCTCCTTCTCGCCGATGCCGAGGACGACCGGGGAGCCGTTGCGGGCCACCACGATGCGGTCGGGGAAGTCGGCGTGCAGGACTGCGATGCCGTACGTGCCCTCGATCAGCCGGAGCGCCTCGCGGACCTTGTCCTCGAGCTTCTCGGCGGTGGAGCGGGCGATGAGGTGGGTGAGGACCTCGGTGTCCGTCTCGGAGAGGAAGGTGACGCCCTCGGCGGTCAGCTTGGCGCGCAGGTCGGAGGCGTTGTCGACGATGCCGTTGTGGACGACGGCGACCTTGTTGTCGCCGGACATGTGGGGGTGCGCGTTCTCGTCGGAGGGTGCGCCGTGGGTGGCCCAGCGGGTGTGGGCGATACCTGTGGTGCCCTTGAAGCGGGCGGGCACCTTGGCCTCCAGGTCGCGCACGCGGCCCTTGGCCTTCACCATTTTCAGGCCACCGGCCTTCGGGCTGGTGATGACGACGCCCGCGGAGTCGTAGCCGCGGTACTCCAGGCGCTGCAGCCCCTCGAGCAGCAGCGGCGCCACGTCGCGCTTACCGATGTAACCGACAATTCCGCACATATGTGTACTGATCCCCTCTAGCCGTAGACGATGCGCCGCAGCTGCCGCAGGGACAGCTCGGGCGGCGCGACCGCGCGGTACTTCAGGTCCGCCGAGATCCGTTCGAAGATCTCCGTGTTCACCAGGCCCTGACCCTGGAGTTCGCGGTGGCGGCGACGGACGAACACCTCGGTCGTCTCGTCGAAGTAGGCGAGCACGTCCTGGATCACCCGCAGTGCCTCGCCCCGGTTCAGGGGCGAACTGCGCGTCAGATGATCAACAAGTTCGTCGTGCACTCGGATGATCCTGGAGGAAGAGGGGGCCGTTCGCAAGAATTCTGCCCGATTTCGGGCAGGGGTGCGTCATCCGGCAGGGGCGCTGGGGTTCTTGGGACAGCTGTGGTCAAGGTTTGAAGGGCGCCATGCCGCTTGTTCCGCCCGCGTTCACATGGCGTATCCGGCCGGGATGAGTGACCCGAGCAACTTTTCCGGTCATGGACATTCCCCGTATGGGCGTACCCGAGCAGCTCGCCGACCGGAGCCTGGCCGAGCAGCACGAGTATCTGCGCAGCAAGTTCTCCCGCCGCACGATGATGCGCGGCGGCGCCGTCACCCTGGGCGCGATAGCGGGCGGCGCCTTCGTGCCGGGCGCTGCGAGCGCCGCCGTTCCCACCCGGACCGGGCAGACCCCCGGCCACGTACCCGCCGCCCAGAAGGTCGACGGCGCGCTCGTCGCGCCCTTCGCCCGCCACCTCGCCTACGGCACCGACGCCCGTACCGAGATGACCGTCTCCTGGCAGGTCCCGGTCGCCGTCAAGAACCCGTACATCCGCGTCGGCGTCCACCCCTGGGACCTCTCGCGGAAGATCGAGGCCGAGGTCCGGCCCCTCTACACGCCGGCCGGGGTCGGCACCGGCGCCGACCACACCCAGTACTACCTCCACGCCCAGCTGACCCGGCTGCGCCCCGGCACCACGTACTACTACGGCGTCGGCCACGACGGCTTCGACCCGGCGGCGGCGCACCTGGCCGGCACGCTCGGCACCTTCAGGACGGCGCCCGCGCACGGCGAGCCGTTCACCTTCACGGCCTTCGGCGACCAGGGCGTCAGCTACCACGCGCTGGCCAACGACAGCCTGATCCTGGCGCAGAACCCTGCGTTCCACCTGCACGCCGGAGACATCGCCTACGCCGACCCGTCGGGTTCGGGCCAGACCGGCGACACCTTCGACGCCCGCACCTGGGACCAGTTCCTCGCCCAGACGGAGTCCGTCGCCAAGCAGGTGCCGTGGATGGTCGCGTACGGCAACCACGACATGGAGGCCTGGTACGCGCCGCACGGCTACGGCAGCCAGCAGGCCCGCTTCACCCTGCCGGACAACGGCCCCGACGCGAAGAACCTGCCCGGCGTCTACTCCTTCGTGCACGGCAACACGGCGGTCATCTCGCTCGACGCCAACGACGTGTCCTGGGAGATCCCGGCCAACCTCGGCCTGTCCGGCGGCACGCAGACCTCGTGGTTCGAGCGCCAGCTGAAGAAGTTCCGCGCGGATCGCGACATCGACTTCATCGTGGTCTTCTTCCACCACTGCGCGTACTGCACCGCCACGAGCCACGCCTCCGAGGGCGGCGTGCGCAAGGAGTGGGTGCCGCTGTTCGAGAAGTACACCGTCGACCTCGTCATCAACGGGCACAACCACGTCTACGAGCGCACCGACGTGCTCAAGGGCGACCGGGTCACCAAGGAGCTGCCGATCGGCGGCACGGCGTACCCCGAGACCGACGGCATCGTCTACGTCACCGCGGGCGCGGCGGGCAGGAGCCTGTACGCGTTCCCGGTCGACGACACGTACGAGGGGCACGAGAAGAAGACCGACCCCTTCACGTCGTTCGTGGTCCAGCCCGACGGCAGCAAGAAGAACATCACCGTCGACTGGTCGCGCGTGCGCTACACGAACTACTCGTTCCTGCGCGTCGACGTGGAGCCGGCGCCGGCGGGCCGCACGGCGAAGCTGACGGTGCGGGGCCTCGCGGAGACCGGTGAGGAGATCGACCGGTTCGTGATCGCGCGGAAGGTGCGGCGGGGCTGAGCCGGCCTGCCGCAGGGCCCGCCCCTTCCCGAAGGGGCGGGCCCTGCCGGGTTCCGTCATCCACCCGGTGAGAATTGGTCTACACCCTTGACCCGCTCATGGGGCGGACGGTACCCATGGTGACTGCTCCGTTGCACAGATGTGAAACCCCCCGCGATCCACGACCTAGTCGCTCGTCGAAGGGACCGTTTGTGAGACAGCAACAGAAGCAGCGCCGCAGGACCGCCCGGCTGTTCGGGTCGCTGCTGCTCGTCGCGACCGCGGGGGTGTCCGCCGTCGGCGCCGCCCCGTCACCGGGTGCGGGATCCGCCGCCGCGACCCCGCTGGGCCAGGTCGTACCCGCTCCGGCCTCGGTGGCCGCGGGCGGACCGGCGTACGAGATCACCTCGAAGACGCGCATACGCGTCGAGAAGGACTCGAAGGAGGCGCGACGCGTCGCCGACTATCTCGCGGACGTCCTGAGGCCCTCCACCGGCTATCGGCTGCCGGTCACGGGTGACAGCGGACGCGATGGCATCCGGCTCGAACTGAGCGGCAGGGCACAGGACTTGGGGGCTGAGGGGTACCGGCTCGTGTCCGGTCGCGGCTCCGTCACCATCACCGCCCACAAGGCCGCCGGTCTCTTCCACGGCGTGCAGACCCTGCGCCAGCAGCTGCCCGCGAAGGTGGAGAACAGCAGCAAGCAGGCCGGGCCGTGGCTCGTCGCCGGCGGCACCATCGAGGACAGCCCCCGGTACGGCTACCGCGGCGCCATGCTCGACGTCTCCCGCCACTTCTTCGGCGTCGACAAGGTCAAGCGCTACATCGACGAACTCGCCCTGTACAAGGTCAACAAGCTGCATCTGCACCTGAGCGACGACCAGGGGTGGCGCATAGCCATCGACTCCTGGCCGAACCTCGCCACGTACGGCGGGTCCACCCAGGTCGGCGGCGGGCAGGGCGGTCACTACACCAAGGCCCAGTACAAGGAGATCGTCCAGTACGCCGCCTCGCGGTATCTGGAGGTCGTCCCCGAGATCGACATGCCGGGCCACACGAACGCGGCGCTCGCCTCGTACGCGGAGCTGAACTGCGACGGTGTCGCGCCGCCGCTCTACACCGGCACGAACGTCGGCTTCAGCTCGCTGTGCGTCAACAAGGAGCGCACGTACGACTTCGTCGACGACGTGATCCGTGAGCTCGCCGCCATCACGCCCGGCAAGTACCTCCACATCGGCGGCGACGAGGCGCACTCGACCAGCCACGAGGACTACGTCACCTTCATGGACAAGGTGCAGCCGATCGTCGCCAAGTACGGAAAGACCGTGATCGGCTGGCACCAGCTGACCGGCGCCCGCCCGGCGAAGGGGGCCCTCGCCCAGTACTGGGGTCTCGACGGGACCAGCGCGGCCGAGAAGGCGCAGGTCGCGGCGGCGGCGCAGAACGGGACGGGGATCGTCATGTCGCCGGCCGACCGGCTCTACCTCGACATGAAGTACAACAAGGACACCCCGCTCGGCCTCGCCTGGGCCGGGTACGTCGAGGTGCAGCGCTCGTACGACTGGAACCCGGGCAGCTACCTTCCGGGCGTGCCGGCGTCGGCCGTCCAGGGCGTCGAGGCGCCGCTGTGGTCGGAGACCCTGTCGACCTCGGCGCAGGTCGAGTACATGGCCTTCCCGAGGCTGCCGGGTGTCGCCGAACTCGGCTGGTCGCCCGAGGCCACGCACGACTGGAACACGTACAAGGTGCGGCTCGCGGCGCAGGGCCCGCGCTGGGACGCGCTCGGCATCGGCTACTACAAGTCGACGCAGGTGCCCTGGCCCGCGGGCTAGCACACCGGCAGGCGAGAGGGGCTCCTCAAGGACCGTCTTGGGGAGCCCCCCTCACGTCTACGCGATCGGGTTCGGCAGTGTCCCGATCAGCTGCAGGGCCCCCGCCGGGTCCGCGAGGTCCACCATCTGCTCGTTGTTGCGCAGCTGGAGCCGGTTGAGGCAGGACAGCGTGAACTCCGGGGCGAACATGTCGTACTGCCGGAACTTGTCGGCCAGTTGGGGCGCCGACTCCTGGTAGTCGCGGACACAGTCGGCGACCGCCCGCCAGAACGTGTCCTCGTCGAGTACGCCCTCCGTGACCAGGTTCGCCGCGAGGAAGCGGAAGAAGCAGTCGAAGACGTCCGTGAAGAGGGACAGCAGTTTCTGGTCGTCGGGGACCTCGACCCGGATGCGGTCGACGCCCGGCGGGAGGACCGCGTCGGGGTCCATGACCGCGATCTCCTCGGCGATGTCCTTGAAGACCGCCCGCTGGACCGTGCCGTCCTCGCCGAGCACCAGGATGACGTTCTCGCCGTGCGGCATGTACACGAGGTCGTACGCGTAGAAGCTGTGCAGCAGCGGCGTCAGGTACGACCGCAGGTATGGGCGCAGCCATTCGGCGGGGGTCAGGCCCGAGCGCTCGATGAGGGCCGCGGCGAACGAGCGGCCGTCGGCGTCGACATGGAGCAGCGACGCCATCGTGGCGAGGCGCTCGCCCTCGGCCAGGGACGGGACGGGCGACTCGCGCCACAGGGCGGCGAGCATTTTGCGGTACGGGGAGTAGCGGTCGGTCGCGGCCTCGTACTCCAGGTGCCGGTAGCCGACGGCGGCCCGCTCGCGGATGATCGTCAGGCCGGTCGCCTTGAGGACCTCGTCGTTCTCGATGAGCTGCGCGAGCCAGTCGTTGATGGCGGGCGTGGCCTCCATGTACGAGGCCGAAAGGCCGCGCATGAAGCCCATGTTGATGACGGACAGGGCCGTCTTCACATAGTGCCGCTCCGGGTGCGAGGTGTTGAAGAACGTGCGGATCGACTGCTGGGCGAGGTACTCGTCGTCGCCCTCGCCGAGGAGCACCAGGCGGCGCTCGGCGACCTCGGCCGCGAAGGTGACGGACAGCTTGTTCCACCACTGCCAGGGGTGGACGGGGATGAGCAGGTAGTCGTCGGGGTCCAGGCCCTGGCCGGTGAGCTCGGCGGCGAACCGCGCGAGGGTCTCCTCGCCGAGCTCGGCCCGCAGGTGGGACTCGTAGTCGAGTCCGGCACCGGTCGTGAACGCGGCCCGCTCCCGCGTCGCCGCCAGCCAGATCAGCCGGACGGGGCTCGCGGTCTCCGGGGCGTACGAGAGGTACTCGTGGACACCGAAGCCGAGCCGGCCGTTGTTGGCGACGAAGCAGGGGTGGCCCTCGGTCATGCCCGTCTCGATCTCCTGGAAGGAGCCGTCGCGGGCGAGGGAGGCCGCGGTGACGGGGGTTTTGGCGAGCTTGTAGCAGGTGCCGGAGAGGGTGGAGGAGATCTCCTCCAGGTAGACCGGCAGGATCGCGTCGCTCAGGCCGAGCGAGGTCTTCAGCTCGATGAGGAACTCCTGGGCGCTGAGCGGGAGTTCGGAGCCGTCGCGGTGGCGCGAGACGGAGTCCGCGGACACCTGCCAGTGGTCGAGGCGCAGGCGGCGGGCGGTGAAGCGGTACTCGGTCGCGCCGTCGTCGGAGCGCACGGCGTACCGATCGTCGCCCAGGTGCTCTGGCGTCAGGAGACGCTCGTGGGTGAACTCGGCGAGTGCCTTGCGGATGAGGAGGCGGTTGGCCTCGGCCCAGCGCTCGGGGGAGAGGTGGGTGACGGAGTCGGAGAGCGTCATACGGCGGCCACCCCCGTGGCGGCGAGGAACTGCTCGCGTGTGCAGAAGCTGAGCAGCGCCTGCTTCTCCGGCTTCTGGATGACGCGGTCGGGGACGAAGCCGACGGCCTCGTTCAGGGCGTGCACGGCCTTGTTGCGCACGTCGGGCTCGACGACGACGCGCCGGGCCGCCGGGTCGGCGAACAGGAACTCCATCACCGTGGTGATCACGGCGCGGGTGAAGCCGGGGATGCGGACGTCGCTGGGCGCCGTCAGGAAGTGCATGCCGACGTCGCCGGGCTCGGGCTCGTACAGGCCGACGAGTTCGACGTGCGCCGGGTCGTAGCGCTCCATGAGGAAGGCGGGCTCGCCGTCGTGGAGGCCCATGAACGCGTCGTGGTGCCCGGCGGCGGCTATCGCCATGTACTCGCGCTCCACGTCCTGCAGTTTCGCGTCCTGCATCAGCCAGAACGCGGCCTTCGGGTCGGTGACCCAGCGGTGCAGCAGCTCGGCGTCCGAGGCGCGGTCGAGGGGGCGGATGCTGAAGGTGCCGGTGGGGGAGCCGGTGGGGGTGCTCATGCGGCGAACTCCTGGAACGCGATGGTCTTCTCTACGGGGTAGTACTCGGTGCCGAGCAGCTCACGGATGATGTACGCGTTGCGGTACGCGCCCATGCCCAGGTCGGGCGAGGTGATCGAGTGCGTGTGAACGCCGGCGTTCTGGACGAACACGCCGCGGCCCGTGGTGTCGGCGGAGTAGTTGCGGGCGAGGTCGAAGCGGCCCCGGCTGTCCCAGTTGAGCCGGTCGCGGACCGGCTCGAGGAAGGCGGGCGTCTCGTACGTGTAGCCCGTGGCCAGGATCAGACCGTCGGTGCGCAGCTCGAAGTCCTTGCCCTGCTCCTCCTGGCGCAGGCCGAGCGTGTAGGTGCCGTTCTGATAACGCGCGCTTTGCAGCGACGAGTTGGTGAGCAGTCTGGTGGGGACGGGCCCGGCCAGGTTCTTCTGGTAGAGCAGGTCGAAGATCTCGTTGATGAGGTCGCCGTCGATGCCCTTGAAGAGGCTCTTCTGCTGGGTCTCCAGGCGGTAGCGGGTCTCCTCGGGCAGCGCGTGGAAGTAGTCCACATACTCGGGGGAGGTCATCTCCAGCGTCAGCTTCGTGTATTCGAGGGGGAAGAAGCGGGGGGAGCGGGTGACCCAGTTGAGGCGGTAGCCGTGGACGTCGATCTCGCCGAGGAGGTCGTGGTAGATCTCCGCGGCGGACTGGCCGCTGCCGACGAGGGTGATCGAGTCCTTCTGCTGGAGCTCCTGCTTGTGGTGCAGATAGCGGGAGTTGTGGATCGCGTCGCCGCCGAGGCCCCGGCAGGGCTCGGGGATGTGCGGCGGGGTGCCGGTGCCGAGGACGAGGCGCGGCGCGCGGTAGGTCTCGCCGTCCTCGGTGCTCACGACGTACACCTCGGCGCTCTCGTCGTACGAGACCCGCGTGACGGTCGTGCCGAAGCGGATGCTGGTGAGTTTCGCTGCGGCCCAGCGGCAGTAGTCGTTGTACTCGGTCCGCAGGGGATAGAAGTTCTCGCGGATGTAGAAGGAGTACAGCCGCCCCGATTCCTTGAGGTAGTTCAGGAAGGAGTACGGGGAGGTCGGGTCGGCCAGTGTGACCAGGTCCGACATGAACGGAGTCTGGAGGTGGGCGCCTTCGAGGAACATTCCCGAGTGCCATTCGAAGTCCGGCTTGGACTCGAGGAAGACACCGTTCAGTTCGGCTATCGGCTCGGTGAGGGCGGCCAGGCCGAGGTTGAAGGGGCCGAGGCCGATCCCGATGAAGTCGAGGGGATCAGGGGACTCAGGAAGCTTCGACAAGGTTCTCTCCCAGGTACTGCTCGGCGTGGCCGGCGATCAGATCGAGGACCGCGACGATGTCGCCGACGGTGGTCTCGGGGTTGAGCAGGGTGAACTTCAGGTAGTGGCGGCCGCCCACCTTGGTGCCCGCCACGATGGCGTCGCCGGAGGCGAACAGGGCCTTACGGGCGTACAGGTTGACGCGGTCGATCTCGGCGGGGTCGGTGACGCCGGCCGGGATGTGGCGGAAGACGAGGGTGGACAGCCGCGGCGCGACGACGACGTCGAACCGGGGGTCCGCGGCGAGCAGCTCCCAGGCCCTGCCCGCGAGTTCGCACACCTCGTCGAAGAGCTGCCCGACACCGTCGGCGCCCATCACGCGCAGCGTCATCCACAGCTTGAGCGCGTCGAAGCGGCGGGTCGTCTGGAGGGACTTGTCGACCTGGTTGGGGATGCGCTCGCTGACCATGCGGCGCGGGTTGAGGTAGTCGGCGTGGTACGTGGCGTGCCGCAGGGTGGCCGCGTCCCGGACGAGGACCGCGCTCGAACTCACGGGCTGGAAGAACGACTTGTGGTAGTCGACGGTGACGGAGTCGGCGCGCTCGATGCCGTCGAGGAGGTGCCGGTTCCTGACGGAGGCGAGGAGTCCGCAGCCGTACGCGGCGTCGACGTGCATCCAGGTGCCGTACCGGTCGCAGAGCTCGGCGATCTCGGGAAGCGGGTCGATGGAGCCGAAGTCGGTGGTCCCGGCGGTGGCGACGACCGCCATGGGCACGAGGCCCTCCTCGCGGCAGCGCTCCAGCTCACGCGCGAGGGCGACGGTCTGCATCCGCTTGTCGCGGTCCACGGGGACGGTGACCACGGCGTCGGGGCCGAGGCCGAGGAGCGTGGCGGACTTCCTGACGCTGAAGTGGCTGACCTCGGAGGCGAACACCCGCATTTTCGTGGGGTGTTCGGCGTTCTGGGACTTGGTCTCGTCGCGGGCGAGGAGCAGCGCCTGGAGGTTGGACTGGGAGCCGCCGGAGGTGAAGACGCCGTCGGCGGCGGGGCCGAGGCCGATGCGGCTCGTGGTCCAGTCGATGAGCTTGCGCTCGATGAGGGTGCCGCCGGCGGACTGGTCCCAGGTGTCGAGGGAGGAGTTGACCGCGGAGAGTACGGCCTCGCCGACCACGGCCGGGATGACGACCGGGCAGTTGAGGTGGGCGAGGTAGCGCGGGTGGTGGAAGTAGACGGCGTCGCGGAGGTAGACCTCTTCGAGCTCGTCCAGGGCGGCGGTCGTGTCGAGGAGGGGCGTGTCCAGGTCGACGGCGTCGATCCGGGGCGAGAGCTCGTCGACCGTGACCCCGGTGAACGGCCGGCCGGTGGTGGCGAGTTTGGCCGCCACCCGCTCGATTCCCTCGGTCACGGAACGGCGGTAGTGCTCCGCGGTCGTGTCGTTGAGCAGGTGCGAGCGCATGGACGGTCCTCCGGGTGGGGGCAGGAATGCGGGTGAGCGGGGAAGACGGGGGCATGGGAAAGGGGCGAGGTCCCAGCACGTGACTTAGGTTAGCCTAACCTAAGTTGCGCTTGCGACCCCGCCCCTACTGAGTGGCCGGAACCTGCTGCCGGTCAGCCCTCGGCGACCGCCTCCTGAGCCTCGGCGACGCGCAGCCCGTCCTCGCTGAGCCCCTTGCGCCAGTAGCCGACGAACGTCACCGACCGCTTGTCGTAGGCGCGTTCGCGCACGAGATGGCGGCGCAGCTCCTTCATCGTTCCGGACTCGCCCGCGAGCCAGGCGTACGGACTCGACGCCTCCGGCAGCTCGGCGGCGCGGATCGCCTCCAGCGCGGACGGCGCCTTCTCGTCACGCACGAGCCAGGTGAGGGTGACGTCGCCCGCGGTCTCGACGGCCGGGATGTCCTCGCGGTGCGGGACCTCGAGCCAGACGTGCGCGCGCAATCCCGGAGGCAGCCAGGCGAGGATGCCGAGGGCGGCGGGCAGGGCGGTCTCGTCGCCCCACATCAGGACGTGGTCGGCGCCCTCTTGGGGGCGGCAGCGTACGGCCGTGTTGTCGGCGGCAGCCGGGCCGAGGACCGTCACGCGGTCACCGGGCTTCGCCGCCTCGGCCCAGACGCAGGCGGGACCCGCGCCGCCGGGGCCGTCGTGGTGGAGCACGAAGTCGATGTCTATTTCGCCGGGTTCACCGGGCGCGCGGCGTTGCCCGCTGACCGTGTACGAGCGCATCACGGCCCGCACGTCGTCCGGGAGCGCCCGGTACGCGGCGTGCCAGGCGCGGCCGTCGTCGCCGGGCTCGGCGGCCGGTAGGACGGGGGCCTCCTGGCCCGGCCGCGGCAGGAACAGCGACAGGCTCTGGTCGCGGCCTCCGGAGTGGAAGTCCACGAGGCCGGGCCCCGTGAACGTGACGCGCCGCAGCGACGGACCGAGCCGCCGCGTCCGCGCTACCTGGAGGTCGAAGAATCGGAAAGGTGCGATCGCGGGCGACTCGGTCGTCGTCATCTGTGTCAGCCGACCTTCTTCGCCTTCTCGATGGCCTCGGCGAGGTCCTCGAGGATCGGGGCGCACTTGTCGTACGAGTAGATGGGCTCGGTGACGCGCGGGATGACCTGGCCGGCCTTGACGGCGGGCAGCTTCTTCCAGGTGGCCTTGTCGCGGTCGAGGTCCGCGGGCTGGATGGTGGCCGTGCGGTTGTCCATCATGATGATGTCGGCCGGGTACTTGTCGATGTTCTCCCAGCTCAGGTTCTCGAACCAGCCGCCGGACGCCTTCTTCGCCTTCTCCGACGGCTCGACAAAGTTCACGCCGAGCGACTTGAGGTACTCCAGGTCGGCGGAGAGGTTCGATCCGGAGACGTAGAAGATGTCCTGGCTCGCGGAACCGACGAGGACCCTGATCTCGGGGTGTGCCTTGGCGGCCTTGCGCAGGCGCGCGGCCGCGGTCTCGAAACGCTGCTTGGCCTTGACGACCTTGTCGGCCTTCACGTCGGCGCCGAGCGACTCGGCGAGGGCGAGCAGGCGCTGCAGCGGCTGCGTCATCTGGCGGTCGTAGACGGAGATGCCGACGCTCGGGGCCAGCTTGAGGATCTTGTCCTTCGACTCCAGCGGGACGGACCACAGCGTGCCGGCGGTGTCGTACACGGTGGTGACGAGGAGGTCCGGGGCGAGGCCCGCGTACTTCTCGATGTTGAAGCGGCCCCACTCGTTGCCGATGACCGTCACCTTGTCGACGTCCATGTCGCCGGCCTGGACGTCGGCCTTGCCGGCCGAGGTCTTCGTCGGGCCGAAGACGCCCTTGCACTCGATGCCGTAGTCCCACAGGGCGGCGGCGACGCTGGTGAACGCGACGACGTTCGCCGGGACCTTGTCGGCCTTCGCCGTCGTGCCGCGGTCGTCCTTGAAGGACCAGGGGCCGGACTTGGCGCTGCCCGACTTGGCGCCCGAGCCGCTGTCCTTGGAATCGCTGCCGCAGGCGGCGAGCGCGGCGGTGAGACCGAGGGCGCCGCCCGCGGCGAGGATGCCGCGACGGGAGGGGGTGGTGAGACGGGCATGGGGCATGACAGTGGCTGCTTTCGTGACGTACGGAGGGCCGCTGGCCGGATTCTGACTTAGGTTAACCTAACCTAAGCTGTTGTCCAGAGGGTCCCCTGGCAGCCGCCGATTCAGCCCGTCAGGCCCAGCTCCCGCGCGATCAGCATCCGCTGTACCTCGCTCGTGCCCTCGCCGATCTCGAGGATCTTCGAGTCGCGCCACATGCGGGCCACCGGGTACTCGTTCATGAAGCCGTAGCCCCCGTGGACCTGGGTCGCCTCGCGCGCGTTGTCCACGGCGATCGTCGACGAGTAGAGCTTGGCGAGCGCCGCCTCCTTCTTGAACGGCTCCCCGCTCACCAGCCTCGACGCCGCGTCACGCCACGCGAGGCGGGACGTGTGCGCCTTCATTTCCATGTCGGCGATCTTGAACTGGATCGCCTGGTACGAGCCGATGTTGCGGCCGAACGCGTGCCGCTCCTTGGCGTACTTCACCGACTCGTCCACGCAGCCCTGCGCCAGACCCGTCGCCAGCGCGGCGATCGCGATGCGGCCCTCGTCCAGGATCCGCAGGAACTGGGCGAATCCGCGGCCCTGTTCGCCGAGCAGGTTCGCCGCCGGGACCCGTACGTCGTCGAAGTGCAGCTCACGCGTGTCCGACGCGTTCCAGCCGACCTTCGAGTACGGCGCCGCGACCGTGAAGCCCGGCGTCCCGGACGGCACGATGATCGAGGAGATCTGCGGCTTGCCCTCGGGGCAGCGGCCGGTGACCGCCGTGACGGTGACCAGACCGGTGATGTCCGTACCGGAGTTGGTGATGAAGCACTTCGTGCCGTTGATCACCCACTCGCCACTCGCCTCGTCGAGCCTCGCCGTCGTACGGGTCGCGCCCGCGTCCGACCCGCCGTCGGGCTCGGTCAGGCCGAACGCGCCGAGGATCTCGCCGGAGCACAGTCGCGGCAGCCACTCGGCCTTCTGCTCCTCGGTCCCGAACAGGTGGAGGGGCATCGCGCCGAGCGAGACGCCCGCCTCCAGCGTGATCGCCACGGACGAGTCGACGCGCGCCAGTTCCTCAAGGGCGATCCCGAGGGCCAGGTAGTCGCCGCCCATCCCGCCGTACTCCTCCTGGAAGGGCAGCCCGAACAGGCCCATGCGGCCCATCTCCCGCACGATCTCGTACGGGAACTCGTGCCGCTCGTAGAAGTCGCCGATCTTCGGGGCGACGACGTCGTGCGCGAACTCCTCGACGGTGCGGCGGAGTTCTTCGTGCTCGCTGCTCAGGCGGTGGTCCATCTTGTTCACTGCTCCTGTAGGGGCTGTGCCGTTTTCACGAGGGCGCGGACGGTGCGGGCCGGACTGGGCCGGCCCAGCTGTTCGGCCATCCACGCGCTGGTGGCGGCGAGGCGGCCGAGATCGACCCCGGTCTCGATACCGAGGCCCTGAAGCATCCACACGAGGTCTTCGGTGGCGAGATTTCCGGTGGCGCTCTTCGCGTACGGGCAGCCGCCTAGGCCGCCCGCGGAGGCGTCCACGGTGGTCACTCCGTGCTGGAGCGCCGCGAGGGTGTTGGACAGGGCCTGGCCGTACGTGTCGTGGAAGTGCACGCCGATCGCGTTCGTCGGCACGCCCTCCTCGTTGAGCTCGGCCAGGAGCGTCTGGACGTGGCCCGGTGTCGCGACGCCGATCGTGTCGCCGAGGCTCAGCTCGTCGCACCCCATGTCCATCAGGGCCTTGGCGACCCGGACGACCTGGTGGACCGGGACGGCGCCCTCCCAGGGGTCCCCGAAGCACATGGAGAGATAGCCGCGCACATGCGCCCGGCTCTCCTTGGCGCGGGCCACGACCGGCTCGAACATGGCGAGCGCCTCGTCCACCGTCCGGTTCAGATTGGCCTTGGCGAACGACTCCGTGGCGCTGGCGAACACGGCTACGCGGCGTGCCCCGAGCGCGAGGGCCCGGTCCAGACCCCGCTCGTTCGGCACGAGGACGGGCAGGTGCGGGCGGGGCGCGCCGCCGAAGTTCCGGAGCATCGGGAACAGGGCTTCCGCGTCCGCCAGTTGGGGAACCCACTTGGGGTGCACGAAGCTGGTGGCCTCGATGGTGGTCAGGCCCGCGGCCGCGAGGCGGTGCACGAACTCCGCCTTCACCTCCGTGGGAACGGTCGCCTTCTCGTTCTGCAGTCCGTCGCGCGCGCCGACCTCGTGGATCCGCACGCGCGGGGGCAGATCCTGCGCGGGCACGACCATGGGCAGGGCGGTGGGCGCGGGGGTTGAGGGGGATGCGGGGGTGCTCATGCCGTCGTCTCCTCGTGCGGTGTGACGACCGCGAGGATCTGGTCCATCGCGACGGTCGTGCCCGGTGTGACGTCCAGTTCGGCCACGGTGCCGGCGTGCGGGGCGGAGATGACGTGCTCCATCTTCATCGCCTCGACCACCAACAGGCTCTGTCCGGCGACCACTTCGTCCCCTACGGCCACCTTGACGACGGTGACGGTGCCGGGCATCGGGGCGGTGAGGGAGTCGGCGCCGGAGTGCGCGGCACCGGTCAGCGAGGCCGCCACCGGGTCGAAGTCCTGCACGTGCCAGGCGTCGCCGTCCCGGCCCAGCCAGTCGCCGGCGCGGTGGAAGGTGTGGGTGAGGCCGTCGAGGTGGACGGTGACGCTGCCGGCGCCGACCGTGCCCGTGCCCCGCGCCCGGTGAGTGACGGGCTCAAGTCCCGCGACTCGCAGGTGGAGGTCGAGGGGTGCCGGTTCGCCTCCCAGGCGCCATCCGCTGGGGACGGAGAAGGGGTCCGTCCAGCCGTCTTCCGAAGGGGCGAGGCGTGCCGCGCGTACCGCGGCCGCCGCCTCGTACACCTCCTGAGGCACCTCCCCGGAGACCAGGCCGTCGGCCTCCCGCTCCACGAGTCCCGTGTCCAGCTCGCCCGCCACCACCGCCGGGTGCGCGAGCAGCCGCCGCAGGAACCCGGCGTTCGTCGGCACGCCCAGCGTGACCGTCTCCGCGAGGGCGGCGCGCAGCTTGCGCAGGGCGGTCGCCCGGTCCGGGCCGTACGCGATGACCTTCGACAGCATCGGGTCGTACAGGCTCCCGACCTCCGTGCCCTCGCTGAGCCCCGAGTCGGTGCGCACCCCTTCGCCCTGCGGCTCGCGCAGCGAGACGACCGTGCCGCCCGACGGCAGGAAGCCGCGCGAAGGGTCCTCGGCGCAGATCCGGGCCTCGACCGCGTGCCCGGTCAGCTCGATGTCGTCCTGCGCGTACGGCAGTTGCTCCCCGGCCGCGACCCGCAGCTGCCACTCCACCAGGTCGACGCCCGTGATCAGCTCCGTGACCGGGTGCTCGACCTGGAGGCGGGTGTTCATCTCCATGAAGTAGTACGAGGACGGGTCGTTGCCCGGCACGATGAACTCCACCGTGCCCGCGCCGCGGTACCCGCACGAGCGGGCCGCCTGCACCGCTGCCTCGCCCATCGCCGCGCGCGTCGCCTCGTCGAGCAGGACGCTCGGCGCCTCCTCGATGATCTTCTGGTGGCGGCGCTGGAGGGAGCACTCGCGCTCGCCCAGGTGGATCACGTGCCCGTGGCCGTCCGCGAGGACCTGGATCTCGATGTGCCGGGGGCGGTCGACCCAGCGCTCCACGAGGAGCGTGTCGTCGCCGAACGAGGCGCGGGCCTCGCGCCGCGCGGCCGCGATCTCGTCGCCGAGCAGCACCTCGTCACGTACCAGGCGCATACCCTTGCCGCCGCCGCCCGCGGACGGCTTGAGCAGGACGGGCATGCCGATCTCCCGTGCCGCGTCGGCCAGTTGGGCGTCGGTCAGGCCGCTGCCGGACGAGCCGGGCACGACCGGGACCCCGGCTGCCCGCACGGTCTCCTTGGCGCGGATCTTGTCGCCCATGAGGGAGATCGCCTCGGCGGAGGGGCCGATGAAGACGAGGCCCGCGTCGGCGCAGGCCCGTGCGAAGGCGGCGTTCTCCGCCAGGAATCCGTAGCCCGGGTGGACGGCCTGGGCGCCCGTGCGCGCCGCCGCTTCGAGGAGCCGGTCCACGCGGAGATAGCTCTCGCCCGCGGGCGGCGGCCCGATGCGGACCGCCGTGTCGGCCTCGCGCACATGGCGGGCGTCGGCGTCCGCGTCGCTGTACACGGCCACCGAGCGGATGCCGAGCGCCCGCAGCGTACGGATGACGCGGACGGCGATCTCGCCGCGGTTGGCCACAAGAACGGTGTCGAACATGCTCGTGCTCATTGGGGTTCCCTCCCCTCACATCCGGAAGACGCCGAAGCCGGCGGACTTCTCCGGCAGCGGCGCGTGGGCACAGGCGGTCAGGGCGAGGCCGAGGACCTGCCGGGTCTCCAGCGGGTCGATCACGCCGTCGTCCCAGAGCCGGGCCGTCGCGTAGTAGGCGTTGCCCTGCTCCTCGTACTGCGCGCGGATCGGTGCCTTGAAGGCGTCCTCGTCCTCGGCGGGCCACTGTTCGCCGCGCGCCTCCAGCTGGTCCCGCTTGACGGTCGCGAGGACCGAGGCGGCCTGCTCGCCGCCCATGACGGAGATCTTGGCGCCGGGCCACATCCACATAAAGCGCGGCGAGTAGGCCCGGCCGCACATCGAGTAGTTCCCCGCGCCGTACGAGCCGCCGATCACGACGGTCAGCTTCGGTACGCGCGTGCAGGCCACAGCGGTGACCATCTTGGCGCCGTGCTTGGCGATGCCGCCCGCCTCGTAGTCCCGCCCCACCATGAAGCCCGAGATGTTCTGCAGGAACACCAGCGGGATGCCGCGCTGGTCGCACAGCTCGATGAAGTGCGCGCCCTTCTGGGCGGACTCGGAGAACAGGATGCCGTTGTTCGCGACGATCCCGACCGGGTGACCGTGGATGCGGGCGAAGCCGGTGACGAGGGTCTGCCCGAACTCCGCCTTGAACTCGGCGAACCGCGAGCCGTCCACCACGCGCGCGATGACCTCCCGCACGTCGTACGGGGTGCGGGAGTCGACCGGCACCGCGCCGTACAGCCCCGCCGGGTCGACCTTCGGCTCGGTCGCCGGGGTGACCGACCAGGGCAGCTCGCCGCGCTCCGGGAGCGTCGAGACGATCGTCCGCACGATCCGCAGCGCGTGCGCGTCGTCCTCCGCGAGATGGTCCGTGACGCCCGAGACCCGGGAGTGCACCTCGCCGCCGCCCAGCTCCTCGGCGGTGACGACCTCGCCGGTGGCGGCCTTCACCAGGGGCGGGCCGCCCAGGAAGATCGTGCCCTGATTGCGCACGATGACGGCCTCGTCGCTCATCGCCGGGACGTACGCCCCGCCCGCCGTGCACGAGCCGAGGACCGCGGCGATCTGGGGGATGCCGGCGCCCGACATCCGCGCCTGGTTGTAGAAGATCCGCCCGAAGTGCTCGCGGTCGGGGAAGACCTCGTCCTGCATCGGCAGGAAGGCGCCGCCCGAGTCCACCAGGTAGACGCACGGCAGCCTGTTCTCCAGGGCCACCTCCTGGGCGCGCAGGTGCTTCTTCACCGTCATCGGGTAGTACGTGCCGCCCTTGACCGTCGCGTCATTGGCGACGATCACGCAGGCGCGGCCGCTGATCCGCCCGATCCCGGCGATCACCCCGGCGGCCGGCGCCTGGTCCCCGTACATCCCGTCGGCCGCCAGCGGGGCCAGCTCCAGGAACGGGGAGCCCGGGTCGAGCAGCGTGTCCACGCGGTCGCGCGGCAGCAGCTTGCCGCGCGCGGTGTGCCGGGCGCGGGCCCGCTCGCCGCCGCCGAGCCGGGCCGCGGCCAGCTTGCCGCGCAGCTCGTCGGCCAGCGCCTCGTGCGCCGCCTCGTTGGCCTTCCAGGCCTCCGACGCGGGATCCGCCGCGCTCGTCAGCTCCGGTGCCTCCTGCATTGCGCAGTCCCCTCGATCGGCTCTCGCTCGGTTAATGAGCGTTAACGCGTTTCCTTCAGGTTAACGACCGCTAACGTCGCTGTCTAGAATTACCTTCATGGCCACCAGAACCGACGCCCCCACCCGCCGCGAGCAGATCCTCAAGGAGGCCGCGCGGCTCTTCGCCGAGCGCGGGTTCCACGGAGTCGGCGTCGACGAGATAGGCGCCGCGGTCGGCATCAGCGGCCCCGGGCTCTACCGTCACTTCGCGGGCAAGGACGCGATGCTCGCCGAGCTGCTCGTCGGCATCAGCGGACGGCTCCTGACCGGCGGCAAGCGCCGGCTCGCCGAGTCCGGCGGCGGCGACCCCGAGGTGCTGCTCGACTCCCTCATCGAGGGGCACATCGACTTCGCCCTCGACGACCGGCCCCTGATCACCCTGCACGACCGTGAGCTGGACCGCCTGCGCGACAGCGACCGCAAGCTGGTGCGCCAGCTCCAGCGCCAGTACGTCGAGCTGTGGGTCGAGGCGGTGCGCGAGGTCTATCCGGGCCTGGTCGAGCAGCCCGCGCGTGCCGCCGTGCACGCCGTCTTCGGCCTGCTCAACTCGACCCCGCACCTCGGCAGGTCCGGCGGACTCCCCGGCCGCGAGGCGACGGCGGGCCTGCTGCACCGCATGGCGCGCGGTGCGTTCGCGGCCGCCCAGGCGTGACGTGCGTCTCTGGACGCTCCAGAAACTGGCGGGTAACCTAAGCTGAGCAAGCGCTTAGTCGTGCAGTGATGCCGTTTCCGAAGGAGCAGGTCGTGCGCCGTACCGTTTACAACGAGGACCACGAGGCGTTCCGGGACACCATCCGCGCCTTCATCGAGGCCGAGGTCGTGCCCGTCTACGACGAGTGGTTCGCGGCCGGGCAGGCCCCGCGCGACTTCTACTACAAGCTCGCCGAGCTGGGCGTCTTCGGCATCCGCGTGCCCGAGGACTTCGGCGGCGCCGGCATCGACTCGTACAAGTTCGAGGCCGTGATGTACGAGGAGACCGCGCGCGCGGGTGTCCAGTTCGGCGGCTCCGGTGTGCACGTGCTGCTCGGCCTGCCGTACATCAAGATGCTCGCCACCGACGAGCAGAAGAAGCGCTTCCTGCCGAAGTTCGTCTCCGGTGAGGAGATGTGGGCCCTCGCGATGACCGAGCCGGGCACCGGCTCCGACCTCGCGGGCATGAAGACCACCGCCAAGCTCTCCGAGGACGGCACGCACTACGTCCTCAACGGCGCCAAGACCTTCATCACCGGCGGCGTCCACGCCGACAAGGTGATCGTCTGCGCCCGCACCGACGCGCCCACCGCCGAGGACCGCCGCCACGGCATCTCCCTCTTCGCGGTGGACACCAAGTCCGAGGGCTACTCGATAGGCCGCAAGCTCGACAAGCTCGGCCTGAAGACCTCCGACACCGCCGAGTTGGCGTTCGTCGACGTGAAGGTCCCCGTCGAGGACCTCCTCGGCGAGGAGAACAAGGGCTTCTACTACCTCGGCCACAACCTCGCCTCCGAGCGCTGGGGCATCGCCTTCGGCGCCTACGCGCAGGCCAAGGCCGCCGTCCGGTTCGCCAAGGAGTACGTCCAGGAGCGCGCCGTCTTCGGCAAGCCCGTCGCGTCCTTCCAGAACACCAAGTTCGAACTGGCCGCCTGCCAGGCCGAGGTGGACGCCGCCGAGGCCGTCGCCGACCGCGCCCTCGAGGCCCTCGACGCGGGCGAGCTGACCCCCGCCGAGGCCGCCAGCGCCAAGCTGTTCTGCACCGAGGTCGCGCACCGCGTCATCGACCGCTGCCTCCAGCTCCATGGCGGCTACGGCTTCATGAACGAGTACCCGATCGCCCGCCTGTACGCGGACAACCGCGTCAACCGCATCTACGGCGGCACCAGCGAGATCATGAAGACGATCATCGCGAAGGACATGGGCCTGTAACCCGCCCGTCCCTCCGCCTTCTGTAGAACTGGCTGTATGAATCAGGCACTGGAGTCCCTGCTCGATCTGCTCGACCTCGAGCAGATCGAGCAGGACATCTTCCGCGGGCAGTCCCGCTCCGCCGTCGTCCCCCGGGTCTTCGGCGGACAGGTGGCGGCCCAGGCGCTCGTCGCCGCCGGGCGCACCGTCCCCCGCGACCGGCACGCCCACTCGCTGCACGCGTACTTCCTCGTGGCCGGCGACCCGGGCGCGCCCATCGTCTACACCGTCGACCGGATCCGCGACGGGCGCTCCTTCACCACCCGCCGCGTCGTCGCCGTCCAGCACGGGCAGCCGATCTTCCACCTCTCGGCGTCCTTCCAGACGTACGAGGAGGGCCTGGAGCACCAGGCGGACATGCCGCCCGCGCCCGACCCCGAGACGCTGCCGACGGCCGCCGAGATGCTGCCGCGCTACGCCGACGCGTTCGTCGAGCCCGGCGTCGCCGAGCGGCTCCTCGAAGCGCGCGAGGCCGTCGACCTGCGGTACGTGGACGCGCCGCCGTTCGGCAGCGTCGGCACCCCGCAGGAGCCGCGCTCGCAGGTCTGGTTCCGTACGAACGGCAAGCTCGACGGCGTCATCGACGAGCCGCTGCTGCACGTCTGCCTCGCCACGTATGTCTCCGACATGACGCTCCTGGACTCCGTGCTGCTCGCGCACGGGCGCGGCGGATGGGCCGTGGGTGACGTGGTCGGCGCCTCGCTCGACCACGCGATGTGGTTCCACCGGCCGTTCCGCGCGGACGAATGGCTCCTGTACGACCAGGAGTCGCCGTCGGCCTCGGGCGGGCGCGGCCTCGGCCAGGCCCGCATCTACACCCGCGACGGACAGCTCGCCATCTCCGTGATCCAGGAGGGCGTCGTCCGCGTCCCGCGGTGAACCCGCGTGGTTCGCGGCGCGTCGCGATCGGACATACCGTCACCTGCATGGGCACGAGCGCTGAGCAGAGTGGGACGGCCGGGGACACGGAGGAGAACGGCGGGGGCGAGAGCGTCACCACCGTTCTCGTCGCGGCCGCGGCCAACCTCGGGATCGCCCTCGCCAAGGCCGTCGCCGGCATCATCAGCGGGTCGAGCGCCATGCTCTCGGAGGCCGCCCACTCGGTCGCCGACACGGTCACCGAGGTGCTGCTGCTTACCGCGCTGAAGCGGAGCGAGAAGCCCGCGGACGAGGAACACCCCCTCGGCTACGGGCCCGAGCGCTACATCTGGGCGATGCTCGCCGCCGTCGCCACCTTCGTCGGCGGCGCCGTCTTCGCGATCTACGACGGCGTCCACACCCTGATCGCCGGCGAGGAGCTCGGCAACCCGCTCATCTCGTACATCGTCCTCGCCCTCGCCTTCCTCCTGGAGGGCTTCTCGCTGCGTACGGGCATCAAGCAGGCCCGGGGCGAGGCCGAGCGCATGGGGGCGCCCGTGGGCCGGTATCTGCAGCGCACCCCCGACACCGCCGTCAAGGCCGTGGTCATGGAGGACTCGGCCGCCCTCGTCGGCCTGGTCCTCGCCGCGGGCGGACTGCTCGGCGGTCAGCTCACCGGCTCCGGCGTCTGGGACGCCATCGCCTCCCTGTGCATCGGCGCCCTGCTCCTGTACGTCGCCTGGGTCCTCGGACGGTCCAACGCCGAACTCCTCGTCGGGCGCCCGCTGCCCAAGCCGGTCCGCCTGGAGATCCGCGAAATCCTCGCGGGCGTCGAGCACATCGAGGCCGTACTCGAACTGACCACCCTCGTCCAGGGGCCGCGCGAGGCGCTCGTCGCGGCGAAGGTCGACCTGCGCGACACCTCCACCGCCGCGCAGATCGAGTGGGCCTGCGAGGAGGCGGCCCGCCGACTGCGCGAGCGGTTCCCGAACGTGACCCGGGTCTACCTCGACCCGACGCCCGGCTTCGCGCAGCGGCGCGAGGAGGGGCTCAACCCGTGGGGTTGAGACCTGCGGCGTCGAGGAGATACGCCGTCATCGGGTCGTAGTGGCGCGGGCTCGTGACGTGGTCGTCGAGCGGCACCGTCACCTGAAGGGTGCCCTCCGCCTCGCCGATGAACAGCGCCGGGTCGTTGCAGTCCGCGTAACCGATGGAGTCGATCCCGCGCCGGCCCGCGCAGCCCGCCCAGCCGTGGTCGGCGACGACCAGGTTCGGCAGGGCGCGCTCCTCGCGCTCCATGCCGTCGAGGATCCGCGCCATGGGGTCCGGGGAATGCGTGTGCCACAGCGTCGCGCCGCGCTCCAGCATCGCCACGTCCGCGAACTGGAAGACCATGCCCTCGTCCGTGGAGAGGCCCTCGGGGATCACGACGATCTCGCAGCCCGCCGCGCGCAGCGCCGCGGCGGTCGCGCGGTGCACGTCGAGGAGGCCGCCCGGGTGCCCGGTCGCGAACAGGACGCGCTCCTTGCCGGCCGCCGCCTTGCGCAGCCGGGCGCCCATGCGCTCCAGGGCGTCGACCGTGAGCTGCGGGTCGATGGTGTCCTGGCCGAAGCGGTACTCGGGATCGTCGTTCACGCCGCAGCGCTCCGCCATCACCGCGAGGACGTCCTGCTCGTCGGTCCAGCGGTCGCCGAGCTCCAGGCCGAGCCAGTAGTGGCGGTCGCCGTTCGCGAGCCTGCGGTAGTGGGAGAGGTTGTTGTCGCGGGGTGTGGCCACGTCGCCCGCGATGCGAGTGCGGATCAGATGGTCGACGAGCGCGGCGCGGCTGGGGGTCCCGGGTATCGGCATGCACCCCATTGTGCCGTCGGGCGCTGTGACGGGGCCCGATGTCCCGGGGGGTGGGACGGGCGTCACTCTGCGTGGCGCAGAGCGAACCACAGTTCCATGCGCACGTCGGGGTCGTCCAGGTCGGTGTCCAGGAGCGTCGCGCACTTCGCGATGCGCTGACGCACGGTGTTGCGGTGGACGGCGAGCGCGGTGGCGGTACGGTCCCAACTCCCGTGCAGGGAAAGCCAGGTACGCAGCGTCTCGGTCAGCGCGGGCGTGGGGGAGATCGGGGCGAGGAGCGTCCGGGCGTGGGCCGTCGCCTCCCCGGGGTCGAGGAGCGAGGCGAGTCCCCGGGCGTCCGCGTGGTGGTGGACGAGCGGGGCATGGGTCGCCCTCGCCCGGGTCAGGGCGCGGGACGCCTGCGCGTCGGCCGCCGCCAGGTCCTCCGCGGGAGCCGCGCCGCTCACCCCCATCACCCAGCCGTCCTGGGCGATGACCTCCTGGTCCGCGGGGAGCAGGGCGCGTACGAGGGAGTCTGTGGTGTCGACCAGGGGCGTGCCGAGGGAGACGGGCGGCGGGGTCGGACGGTCCGGCGCGGCGTGGACCACCCGCCACGTGCCGTCGCCGAGCAGCGCCGCGACGCCGGCCGGCTCCTCGCCGAGCAGGAGCCGGACCAGGGCCGCCGAGCGCGCCGCCTCGGCCGTCGTCTGGTGTTCGCCCGTGAGCAGGGAGAGCAGGACCACCGCGACCCCCGCGATCGTGTGGTCGCCGGGATCGCGCTGCCCGACCGCCGTCCCCAGCACGTAGCCCTGGCCGCCGCCCAGCGCGTACGCCGCCAGATGCGCGCCGCCCACCGTGTCCGCCGCCGACGTGGGCGCGGGGAAGAGGCGCGTCTCGCCAGGGCGCACGATCCGCATCAGCTGGCTCATCGCCGCGCTCACCTCGGCCGTCGGCTCGGGGCCCGCCCGGCCGACCTCCGAGCCGTCCGGCGCGGTGAGCACCGCCCAGCCGCCGGTGCGCTGCGCCAGCTGCCGCAGCACCGCGGGCACCGGGTAGGGGCGCGCCGCCGCCGTGGCGAGGCCCTGCTGCGCCTCGCTCACCCTGCGCAGTTCAGCGTGGCGCGCCTGGGCCATCAGCTGCCACACCGCGCGCGTCACCCCGCTGAACGTGGAGTGCGGCGGCACCTCGAGGAGCGGCAGCCCGTGCCGCTCGCAGGCCTCGACCAGGGCGCGCGGCACCGTGTCGTGCACCGGCGCGAGACCGAAGGCGAGCGCCGCGCCGCCGGCCGCGACGATCCGCGCCACATAGTCGTCGTAGTAGGGACCCGTGCCCGCCGACTCCGTCGCGTGCACCCCGGCGGTCAGCAGCAGCTCACCGCCGAGCAGGTACGGGTACGGGTCGGCCATCTCGGACGTGTGCGCCCAGTGGATCACCGTGCCGGGGCCGACGGGCGGGCCCGCGATCTGGCGCAGGCCCAGGTCCTCGCGGGCGAGCAGCGCGGTGAGCGGCACCGGCGGGGTGGGCGGAACGGCCGGTGCGGGGGAGCCTGGGAGGCCCGCCGCAGGCCGGGTTGCGTCCGGCATGGTGGATGTTTTCTCCATCCAGTCGCGGGAGAGTGGATAAAAAGTACACTTCAGCGTTGCTTTCAGGCCACCTAAGGTCGTGCCGACCGCAGGCCTCGGGTACGGGCGGATGTCCCCACGGCCGGTCACCACCCCCATCTGCACGACACGCCACCGAGGTGCGCGAAGGAGGGCCCTATGGCCGTCGACTACACAGTGATCGTCGTCTATCTCGCCGGCATGCTCGCCATGGGCTGGTGGGGCATGCGCCGCGCCAAGTCCAAGAGCGAGTTCCTCGTGGCGGGCCGCAGGCTCGGCCCGATGATGTACTCCGGCACCATGGCCGCGATCGTCCTCGGCGGCGCCTCCACCATCGGCGGCGTGGGCCTCGGCTACCAGTACGGCCTGTCCGGCGCGTGGATGGTCTTCACCATCGGCCTCGGCCTGCTGGCGCTGTCCGTGTTCTTCTCGGCGCGCATCGCCCGCCTGAAGGTCTACACCGTCTCCGAGATGCTCGACCTGCGCTACGGCGGCCGGTCCGGGCTCATCTCCGGCGTGGTGATGTGGGCGTACACGCTGATGCTCGCCGTCACCTCGACCATCGCCTACGCCACGATCTTCGACGTGCTGTTCGACATGAACCGCACCATCGCGATCATCCTCGGCGGCTCGATCGTCGTCGCGTACTCGACGCTCGGCGGCATGTGGTCCATCACCCTCACCGACATGGTGCAGTTCGTGGTGAAGACCATCGGCGTGCTGCTCCTGCTGCTGCCGATCGCCGTCATCAAGGCCGGCGGCTTCAGCGAGATGAAGGCCAAGCTGCCCACCGAGTACTTCGACCCGCTGGGCATCGGCGGCGAGACGATCTTCACGTACGTGCTGATCTACACGTTCGGCATGCTGATCGGCCAGGACATCTGGCAGCGCGTGTTCACCGCCCGCAGCGACAAGGTCGCCCGCGTCGGGGGCACGGTCGCCGGCACCTACTGCCTGGTCTACGCCGTCGCCGGCGCCGTCATCGGCACCGCCGCGAAGGTCATGTACCCGAAGCTGCCCAGCGCCGACGCCGCGTTCGCGACCATCGTCAAGGACGAGCTCCCCATCGGTGTGCGCGGCCTGGTGCTCGCCGCCGCGCTCGCCGCGGTCATGTCGACCTCGTCCGGCGCGCTGATCGCCTGCGCGACCGTCGCCAACAACGACATCTGGTCGCGGCTGCGGGGCGCCGTCAAGCCCTCCGGCGGCGACCAGGACGAGCCCCACGACGAGGTGAAGGGCAACCGCTTCTTCATCCTGATCATGGGCGTCGCGGTGATCTGCATCGCCATCGCGCTCAACAACGTCGTCGAGGCGCTGACCGTCGCCTACAACCTGCTCGTCGGCGGGCTCCTCGTGCCGATCCTCGGCGGCCTGCTGTGGAAGCGCGGCACCGTCGCCGGCGCCCTCGCCGCCGTCACCGTCGGCGGACTCGCCGTCATCGGCCTGATGTGGGGCTACGGAATCCTCGCCAACGAGCCCGTCTACTACGGCCTCCTGCTGTCCCTCGCCGCCTACGTCATCGTCTCCCTCGCCACCAAGCCGACCGACGCCGCGGTGCTCGCCACCTGGCGCGAGCGGCTCGCGGGGCGCGGGTCCGAGGCGGAGACGGACGCGGAGCCGGTCCCCGCCACTCAGTAAAGTCGCACAGCGCCGCGTAGCCCCGCCCAGGGCTGCGCGGCGCCAAGAAGCGTAGGAAAGAAGGCAATTCGCATGAGCAGCAACGAGACGCCCCGCGGTCCGGTCGACTCCTCCCGCGTCCCGCGGTACGCCGGTCCCGCCACCTTCGCCCGGCTGCCCCGGCTCGACGAGGTCGGCACCACGGACGTGGCCGTCGTCGGCGTGCCCTTCGACACGGGCGTCTCGTACCGGCCGGGCGCCCGCTTCGGCGGCAACGCGATCCGCGAGGCGTCCCGGCTGCTTCGCCCCTACAACCCGGCGCAGGACGCCTCCCCGTTCGCCCTCGCGCAGGTCGCGGACGCCGGCGACATCGCGGCCAACCCGTTCAACATCAATGAGGCCGTCGAGACGATCGAGGCCGCGGCCGACGACCTCCTCGGCACCGGCGCCCGCATGATGACGCTCGGCGGCGACCACACGATCGCGCTGCCGCTCCTTCGCTCGGTCGCCAAGAAGCACGGCCCGGTCGCGCTGCTCCACTTCGACGCGCACCTCGACACGTGGGACACGTACTTCGGCGCCGAGTACACGCACGGCACCCCGTTCCGCCGGGCGGTGGAGGAGGGCATCCTCGACACCTCCGCCCTCTCCCACGTCGGCACGCGCGGTCCGCTCTACGGCAAGCAGGACCTGACCGACGACGAGAAGATGGGCTTCGGCATCGTCACCTCGGCGGACATCTACCGCCGCGGCGCCGACGAGGTCGCCGACCAGCTGCGCCAGCGCATCGGCGACCGCCCGCTGTACATCTCCATCGACATCGACTGCCTCGACCCGGCCCACGCGCCCGGCACCGGCACCCCCGAGGCCGGCGGCATGACCTCGCGCGAGCTCCTGGAGATCCTGCGCGGTCTGTCGTCCTGCAACCTCGTCTCCGCCGACGTGGTCGAGGTCGCCCCGGCCTACGACCACGCGGAGATCACCGCCGTCGCCGCCTCGCACACCGCGTACGAGCTGACGACGATCATGTCCCGTCAGATCGCGGAGGCCAGGGGCAAGTGACGCACGACCACGACCTGGAACTGCTGCCCACCGAGGCGCAGACCGCAGCCGCGCTGGACCCGCCGCCCGGCCGCAACGGCGGCGACCTCGTCGTAGAGACCCTGCACGGCCTCGGCGCGTCCACCGTCTTCGGGCTCCCCGGCCAGCACGCGCTCGGCATGTTCGACGCGCTGCGCCGCTCGGACCTGCGGTACGTGGGCCTGCGCGTGGAGAACAACGCGGGCTTCGCGGCCGACGCGTACGGGCGCGTGACCGGTGAGGTCGCGCCCCTCCTGCTCTCCACCGGGCCCGGCGCGCTGATGTCGCTCGCCGCGCTCCAGGAGGCGGCGGCCGCGTCGGCGCCGGTCCTGGCCATCGGCAGCCAGATCCCGGTCGCCGGGCTCGGCGGCGGACGCCACGGCTATCTGCACGAACTCCGCGACCAGCAGGCCTCGTTCCGGGACGTGGTCAAGTCCGTCCACACCGTGCGGACGCAGTCGCAGATCCCCTCCGCGATCGCCGCCGCCTGGGAGTCCGCCCTCACCGCGCCGCACGGCCCGGTCTGGGTGGAGATCCCGCAGGACGTGCTCCTCGCGCAGACGACCCTTCCGGTCGTCACCGCGATGGACGCGACCCCGCGCGACCTGGTGCCCCGCCCCGAACTGACCGCCGTGGCCGCCGACTTGCTGTCGCGCGCCGAGCGTCCCGTGGTCATCGCGGGCGGCGGCGTCGTACGGTCGGACGCGAGCGGCAAGCTGGTCGCGCTCGCGGAGAAGATCAACGCCCCGGTCGTCACGACGTTCGGCGGCAAGGGCGCGTTCCCCTGGGAGCACCCGCTCTCGCTCCAGTCCTGGATGGAGGACCGCCACACGACGGACCTCCTGGAAGACGCGGACGTCCTGCTGGTCATCGGCTCGGGCCTGGGCGAACTCTCCTCGAACTACCACACGTTCGCGCCGCGCGGCCGGGTGATCCAGATCGAGGCGGACGCCGGAAAGCTGGAGTCCAACCACCCGGCGCTCGGCATCCACGCGGACGCGCGTCTCGCGCTGTCGGCGCTCCTGGAGACGGTCACGGAACGCCCGGACCCGTCGGCGCCCGAACGGGTCGCGAGCCTCCTGGCAGCAGTCCGCGAACGCCTCGACGGCCAGGACCTGTCCTTCGAACGCGAGATCCTGGGTTCGGTGAGGGCGGCCCTCCCGGCCTCCTCCCCCTCCTTCTGGGACATGACGATCCTGGCGTACTGGGCCTGGTCGGCGTGGCCGGGCGCGCTGCACTCGGCACAGGGAGCGGGCGGCCTCGGCTACGGCTTCCCGGCCGCGCTCGGCGCCGCCGCCGCCGACCCGTCGAAGCCGGTCCTCGCGGTGTCGGGTGACGGCGGCGCGATGTACTCGATCGCGGAACTGGCCACGGCCAAGCAGTACAACCTGCCGGTGACCTGGCTGATCGTGGACGACGGCGGCTACGGCATCCTGCGCGAATACATGACGGACGCGTTCGGCGAAGCCACGGCGACGGAGCTTTCGCGCCCGGACTTCGTGGCCCTGGCGGAGTCGTTCGGGGTCCCGGGCGTACGAACGTCCCCCGAGACGCTCCAGGACGACCTGGCCAAGGCCCTCGCGGAACCGGGCCCGTCGGTCGTGGTGCTCCCGGCGCTGCTGAAGATGTTCGCGCCCACGCATCTCGGCGGGACCTGAGCCGGCCGGCGCGGGCGCAAGGAAATCCTCTGCGCCCGCCGAGGCCCTGGCTGATCCTCGGCTTGCCTGCGTCGCCTGTGCCCCGACCCGGGCCGGACTTCAGGCCGAAGGTGCGCGCTGCCGCCCCTGAGGCCCGGCAGACCTTGGCGGAAGATTGACCTGCGCATGATCCTTCCAAGCCATACGGGTTCCTAGGTTCTGGGCATGCCGCTGCGCCCACCCCGCAAGCCGGGGCTTCCGACACTTCCGTACCGCAAACCCACGTCCGGCCGGGACTACTGGGTGCTGGACGACGTCCTTCCGGACCCCGACGCCGTCCGTGAGCGCTGCCTGGCCACGGACGACTGGGCGCAGGGTTATCCGCACCGGCCCGAGACCTGGCCAGGGCTGCGTACGAAGCCGGGACTGGGGCCCGGGGAGCTGGCTCATGTGGAGAAGCTGGTCAGGAAGGCGACCGGTGCGCGCAGGATCTGGGCGCCGGCCTCCGCCCTGGGCGGAGCCACCGACCACAACTGCATCCAGGTGGTCGGCGAGGGAGAGTCGGAGCCGCGGCCGCACACGGACTCGCGGGCCGTGTGCCGGTACGCGGCGGTGCTCTACCTCACCCCGAACGCACCCAAGAACTGCGGCACCGGCTTCTACCGCCAGCGCCTGCCCGGCGGCATGCTGGGCGGCAACACGGTGGCGGCGCCGCACAACAGCCTGGTGGACGCGTTGGGGACGCGTTTCGTCCCGCCGGACTCCTTCGTCGAAGACGTCGCCGTCCCGAACCGCTACAACCGCCTGCTCCTCTACACCGCCAACACCATCCACAGCGCCACCGGCTACTGCGGAACCACGCTGGAGGACAAGCGGATGACGGCGGTCTTCTTCTGGATGGCCGAGCGCTAGTGGCACCTGATCCGGTGGGTTGGCCCAAGTCTGCCCATTGGTCTCGGTGGGCGGCTGTTTGCCGCTCTGCCGTATGTCCTGCGGTCTGGTCGCGTGGCTTTGGCCTGCGGTGATGCGGTGATGCGGCGTGAGGGGGCCCAGATCTGGACTGCGGGATTGGCAGATCTGGGCGAACTCGCCACGACGGCACCGGCAGGAGTCGCAGCCACCTCTCCCGTGTGGCCGGCGGCGTCGAGTCCGTTCAGGTCGGCATGGCCGGCGAACTTGCCGACGGGAGTGGTGCGACGCGTACAACCCTTCGCCCCCATCCAGGAGTCATGTGAGGCGAGTGCGCCGGAGGCGTGCTCGTTCCGTTCCAGGGGGGGAATCGCATGACGCACCGAATACTCAGCCGCACCCGTGTGCTCCCGGCGGTCATCGCCGCCGGCGTGCTCGTGCCGGTCGTCGCGGGTGCCGCGCCCGCGTCCGCCGCGACCACACCGCAGGTCACCTGTACCTCGGACAGGACCGGCCTCGCCGCGAAGCTTCAGAAGGACATCACCGCCGCCCTCGCGAGCCGTAAGGGCACCGTCGCCGTCGGGCTGCGCGACCGGACCACCAACACCACGTGCACCCTGCGCGCCACGTCCTCGTACGACTCCGCGAGCGTGGTGAAGGTGACCGTTCTCGCCACGCTGCTCTGGGACGCCAAGAAGACCAACCGGTATCTGACGACGCGCGAGGCGAACCTCGCCACCGCCATGATCACCAAGTCGGACAACGCGGCCACCACGTCGCTGTGGAAGCAGCTCGGTACCACCAAGGTGAAGGGCTTCCTCCAGGCCGCCGGGATGACGCGGACCGTGCCGGGGTCCGGCGGCTACTGGGGGCTGACCCAGATCAACGTCCAGGACGAGCAGAAGCTGCTCTCGCTGGTCACCGCCAAGAACTCCGTCCTCAGTGACAACTCCCGCGCCTACATCCTCAAGCTCATGGGGAAGGTCGTGTCCTCGCAGCGGTGGGGGACCCCGGCCGGCGCGCCCTCGTCCGTCGCCGTGCACGTCAAGAACGGCTGGCTGGAGCGCTCCACGTACGGCTGGCGCGTGCACAGCATCGGGGCCTTTCAGGGCGGGGGTCATGACTACACCATTTCGGTGCTGACGCACGGGAACAGCACTATGAGTTACGGCGTGGACACGATTCAGGGTGTCGCGCGGGTCATCCACAAGGACCTGACGCCGACCGCGTCCGCGGCGTCCCGCTACACCCCGACCAGTACGCCCAAGGAGGCGTTCGTCGCCGTACCGCAGGGCTGACCGGCCGAGGACCAAAGGACCGGGGGATCTCCGTCCTTGGTCCCGGTCCGCTCCCCGGTTTGTTGCGGCGGGATGAAATCCGCCGTTCTCCGCGTTGGGCCTCTCGGCAGGTCAGGACAACAGGAGGCGGACACGTGGCGGAGCAACGGGGCTGGGGCCGGCGTCTCGCCGGGTACGCGTGGCGGTACCCGAAGGACGTCGTGCTCGCGCTCGGGGCGTCCCTGGGCGGCATGGCCGTCATGGCGCTGGTGCCCCTGATCACCAAGGTGATCATCGATGACGTGGTCCAGGACCACACCCGCTCCATGGGCCCGTGGGCGGGCGCCCTGATCGGCGCCGCCCTCGTCGTCTACGTCTTCACCTACATCCGCCGGTACTACGGCGGCCGCCTCGCCCTCGACGTCCAGCACGACCTGCGCAACGAGATGTACGGGACGATCACCCGGCTCGACGGCCGGCGCCAGGACGAGCTGTCCACCGGCCAGGTCGTCGGCCGGGCGACCAGCGACCTCCAGCTCATCCAGGGCCTGCTCTTCATGCTCCCGATGACCATCGGGAACGTCCTGCTCTTCCTGATCTCCCTCGGGATCATGGCGTGGCTGTCCCTGCCGCTCACCCTCGTCGCGCTCGCCGTCGCCCCCGCCCTCTGGTTCATCGCCAAGCGCAGCCGCTCCCGCCTCCACCCCGCCACCTGGTACGCGCAGGCGCAGGCCGCTGCCGTCGCCGGGGTCGTGGACGGGGCCGTCTCCGGCGTGCGCGTGGTGAAGGGCTTCGGGCAGGAGGACCAGGAGACCGGGAAGCTCAGGGAGGTCGGGCGGCGGCTGTTCGCCGGGCGCCTGCGCACCATCCGCCTGAACTCCAAGTTCACCCCCGCACTGCAGGCCGTGCCCGCGCTCGGCCAGGTCGCGATGCTCGCCCTCGGCGGCTGGCTCGCGGTCCGCGGCCAGATCACGCTCGGCACGTTCGTCGCGTTCTCCAGCTACCTCGCCCAGCTCGTCGGCCCCGTCCGCATGCTCGCCATGGTCCTGACCGTCGGCCAGCAGGCCCGCGCCGGCGTCGAGCGCGTCCTCGAACTGATCGACACGGAGCCGTCCATCGAGGACGGCAGGAAGGAACTGCCCGCCGACGCCCCCGCGACCGTCGAGTTCGACGACGTCTCCTTCTCCTACGAAGGTGCCGACCGGGCCGTCCTGGACGGGCTCTCCTTCGAGATCCCGGCCGGCCAGACCCTCGCCGTCGTCGGCTCCTCCGGCTCCGGCAAGTCCACCGTCTCGCTGCTCCTGCCGCGCTTCTACGACGTCACGCACGGCGCCGTCCTCGTCGGCGGCCACGACGTGCGCGAACTGACCCTCGACTCGCTGCGGGCCGCCATCGGGCTCGTGCCCGAGGACTCCTTCCTCTTCTCCGACACCATCCGCGCGAACATCGCGTACGGCGCCCCGGACGCGACCGACGAGCAGATCGAGACGGCGGCCCGCGCCGCCCAGGCCGACCGCTTCATCGCCGAACTCCCCGACGGCTACGACACGACCGTCGGCGAGCACGGCCTCACGCTCTCCGGCGGCCAGCGCCAGCGCATCGCGCTCGCCCGCGCCATCCTCACCGACCCCCGCCTCCTCGTCCTCGACGACGCCACGTCCGCCGTCGACGCGCGCGTCGAGCACGAGATCCACGAGGCGCTGCGCGGCGTCATGGCCGGCCGCACCACCCTCCTCATCGCCCACCGCCGCTCGACCCTCGGCCTCGCCGACCGCATCGCCGTCCTCGACGGCGGGCGCCTCGCCGCGATCGGCACCCACGAGGAGCTGGAGGCCGGATCGGCCCTCTACCGGCGCCTGCTCACCGACCCCGACGAGCTCGGCGGGGTCTCGCCGGGCCACGTCGCGCCCGCGCTCCCCGACGAGGACACCTCCGTACGCGAGGAGCTGGACGCCGAGTTCGACGCTGAGCGGGGCATCACCCCCACCCTGTGGACGGGCGACCGCGAGCCGAAGGACACCGCGCTCGACGGGATGCCGGCGACGCCCGAACTGCTCGCCCAGGTCGACGCCCTGCCCGCCGCGACCGATGTACCGGACATCGACGAGGCGCGCGCGGTGACGCCCGAGGAGTCGTACGGGCTGCGCCGCCTGCTGCGCGGATTCGGCACGCCCCTGCTGATCAGCCTCGGCCTCGTCGCCCTCGACGCCGGCATGGGCCTGCTGCTCCCCGTGCTGATCCGGCACGGCATCGACGAGGGCGTCTCGCAGCTCGCGCTCGGCGCCGTGTGGGCTGCCGCCGCGCTCGGCCTCGTCACCGTCCTCGTCCAGTGGTGCGCGCAGATCGGCGAGACCCGCATGACGGGACGCACCGGCGAGCGGGTCCTCTACTCGCTGCGACTGAAGATCTTCTCCCAGCTCCAGCGGCTCGGACTCGACTACTACGAGCGGGAGCTGACCGGGCGCATCATGACCCGGATGACGACCGACGTGGACGCCTTGTCGACGTTCCTCCAGACCGGCCTGGTCACCGCCTTCGTCTCCGTCGTCACCTTCTTCGGCATCATGGGCGCCCTCCTCGTCATCGACGTGCAGCTCGCCCTGGTCGTCTTCGCGACGCTCCCGCCGCTGATCGTGGGCACGTTCTTCTTCCGCCGCTCCAGCGTCAAGGCGTACGAACTCGCGCGTGAGCGTGTGTCGGTGGTCAACGCCGACCTCCAGGAGTCCGTCGCCGGGCTGCGGATCGTGCAGGCGTTCCGGCGCGAGCGCTCGGGCGCCGCACGGTTCGCCGAGCGCAGCGGCGCCTACCGCAGCGCCCGTATCCGCGGCCAGTGGCTGATCTCGGTGTACTTTCCGTTCGTCCAGTTCCTGTCGTCCGTCGCCGCCGCCGCGGTCCTGATGGTGGGCGCGGGCCGGGTCGAGGCGGGCACCCTGACGACCGGCGCGCTGGTCGCGTACCTCCTCTACATCGACCTGTTCTTCGCGCCCGTGCAGCAGCTCTCCCAGGTGTTCGACGGCTACCAGCAGGCCACCGTCTCGCTCGGCCGCATCCAGGAGCTGCTCCAGGAGCCGACGTCCACGAAGGACGCCGCCGCTCCCCTCGACGTCCTCTCCCTGCGCGGCGACATCGCCTTCGAGGACGTGGACTTCGCGTACGGGGCCGCCGACGGCTCCGAGGCGGCACTCAGCGACGTGGCCCTGCGGATCCCCGCCGGGCAGACCGTCGCCTTCGTCGGCGAGACCGGCGCGGGCAAGTCGACCCTCGTCAAGCTCGTCGCCCGCTTCTACGACCCGACGGCGGGCCGCGTCACCGTCGACGGCACCGACCTGCGCGACCTCGACCTGACGAGCTACCGCCACCGCCTCGGCGTCGTGCCGCAGGAGGCGTACCTCTTCCAGGGCACCGTGCGTGACGCCATCGCCTACGGACGCCCGGACGCGACCGATGCCCAGGTGGAGGCGGCGGCCCGCGCGGTCGGCGCGCACGAGATGATCGCCACCCTTGAGGGCGGCTACCTCCACGAGGTCGCCGAGCGCGGCCGCAACCTGTCGGCCGGGCAGCGGCAGCTGATCGCCCTGGCCCGCGCCGAGCTCGTCGACCCCGACATCCTGCTGCTCGACGAGGCGACGGCCGCGCTCGACCTCGCCACGGAGGCCCAGGTCAACCAGGCCACTGACCGGATAGCGGGCAAGCGCACCACCCTCGTCGTCGCGCACCGGCTCACCACCGCGGCCCGCGCCGACCGGGTCGTCGTGATGGCGGACGGTCGCGTCGCGGAGGACGGCACGCACACCGAGCTCCTCGCACTCGGCGGACGGTACGCCGAGCTGTGGCGGACCTTCGCCGGCGAGCCCGGGCCCGAGGCCGAGATCAGCTCTTCGCTGTGACGGCGGGACCGGTGCAACCGCCGGGCGTGTGTGCGGCGTCCGTTCATCAGTACGCTGTGGCACACGTGACTGGAGGGGCGACGGTGGGTGGAGGCATGAGCGAGGGCGCCATACGCAGACGGCTGGCGGCCGGGGCGGCAGTACTGATCTCCTCGGCGCTGCTGGCCCTCGCGGGGCCGGCCGTCGGCACGGCCCAGGCCGCGGCGATCTGCCCCGGCCACAAGGTGCGCACCCTGCCGTTCTCCACCGGCAGGACGGTCCTCTACCGCAGCGGCAACTACCTCTGCGCGTACACCCTCACCAAGCGCGACGGCGTACGGCAGAAGATGTCGGTCAGCGTGCAGGCACGCGGCAGCAGGCCGGTTCAGGACAGCGGGCGCTACGTGCACCACGCGGGCCCGGTGACCGTCCACACGGGCCACCGCTGCGTGTGGGTGAGGGGCTCGGTCGGCGGGGCCTCGGTGAGCTCGGGCTGGATCCTCTGCTGAACGGGCGCCCCGTGCGCTGACAGAACACCAAGAACCCCTGACAGAACAGATGTTCCTCCGCTAGGTTCCGGTGCGCATCTGTGTTCTACAGGGGAGTATGCATGCGCAATGCGCTGAGATGGCTGCTCGCGCTCGTGGTGCTGATAGGCACCGCGAGTTCGGCCACAGCGGCCACCGCCGCTCAGGCCCGGCCGGCGGCCTCCGACACCAGTACCGACATCAAGGACCGGCTCCTCGCCGTACCCGGCATGAGCCTGGTGGAGGAGAAGCCCTACACGGGCTACCGCTACTTCGTCCTCAACTACACCCAGCCGGTCGACCACCGGCACCCGTCCGAGGGCACCTTCCAGCAGCGCATCACCGTGCTGCACAAGGACGTCAGCCGCCCGACGGTCATGTTCACCAGCGGCTACAACGTCTCCACGAATCCCGGCCGCAGCGAGCCGACCCGCATCGTCGACGGCAACCAAGTGTCCGTGGAGTACCGCTACTTCACCCCGTCCCGGCCCGCGCCGGCCGACTGGTCCAAGCTCGACATCTGGCAGGCGGCCAGCGACCAGCACGGCATCTACCAGGCCCTCAAGCCGATCTACGGCAAGAACTGGCTGACCACCGGCGGTTCCAAGGGCGGCATGACGGCCACGTACTACGAGCGCTTCTACCCGCGCGACATGGACGGCGTCGTCGCGTACGTCGCGCCCAACGACGTGGTGAACAAGGAGGACTCGGCGTACGACGACTTCTTCAAGACGGTCGGCCCGAAGGACTGCCGCGTGGCGCTGCAGAACGTGCAGCGCGAGACGCTGGTGCGCCGCGACGCCCTGGAGAAGAAGTACGCGGACTACCTGAAGGCCAACAACTACACCGTGGACACGGTCGGTTCGCTGGACAAGGCCTACGAGGCCACGGTCCTCGACCTGGTGTGGGGCTTCTGGCAGTACCAGCCGTCGCAGACGGCGTGCGCCGAGGTGCCCGACGCCGCGACGGTCACGGACCAGGCGCTCTTCGACTACGTCGACGCGGTCGGCGGCTGGTCCTCGTACGCGGACCAGAGCCTCGCCACGTACACGCCGTACTACTACCAGGCGGGCACGCAGCTCGGCTCCCCCGACATCAAGCAGCCCTGGCTGGGCGACCTGTCGCGCTACGGCTACCAGCCGCCGCGCAACTTCGTGCCGCGCTCCATCCCGATGAAGTTCCAGCCGTCGGCGATGCGCGACGTGGACTCCTGGGTGCGCCACCACGCGACGCGGATGCTGTACGTCTACGGCTCCAACGACCCGTGGGGCGCCGAGCGGTTCCGCCCGGGCAAGGGCTCGACGGACTCGTACGTGCTCACCGCCCCCGGCGCCAACCACGGCGCGAACGTCGCCGGTCTGAACGCCGACGACAAGACGTTCGCCACGGAGCGGATCCTGAAGTGGGCCGGCGTCTCCGCCCCCGCCGCGCAGGCCGCCAAGCCGCTCGCCCCGTACGACGCCAGGCTCGACAAGCGTGACGTCCAGCGCGAGCTGACCCTGCGGCCCTGACCGCGGCCGTCGCGTCTACACCCGGACCGCGCATCCCACCGGTTCGGACCCGCCCAGCGTCACGTACAACGCCGTGAGCGCGGGGCACTCGGCGCGGTCGGCCGCCGCGGCGGCCACCCGGTACTGGGGTTTCTCGGTGCCGGAGCCGTCGCAGGCGGTCTCGCGGACCTGACCGCGGCCCGCCGAGTACACGCAGTCCCCGACGATCGTGCGGGGCCCGCCGCCGCCCCCCGGATCGCCGGGGTGCGGCGGCTCGAGGTTGCGCATGCAGGCGTAGCCCTGCGGGATCTCCCCGGCGGCGGTTCTGTCGCTCCCGTCCGCCGAGGGCCGGTTCTCGCTGATGTGGAGGACGAAGTCGGTGCGGGCCGGGCACATGGGCCCGGCCGCCACCTTTCCGTCGTGGCGCGCGGTGACCCGCGCCACCGCCCGCTCGCTTCTGCACGGCACCTCGGTGAACGTGTCGCGCCCCCGCGAGCTGCACTCGTCCACGGCGAGGAACACCGCCCCGTACCCTGACGGCGACCGGCTCGCCCCCGGCGCAGGCCCGCCGGATCCCGCGTCCGGCGACCCCTGGCACCCCACGAGCGTCGCGGCGAGCAGCGCCGCGCACACCGCCCCCACCCACCGAGCCCTGTTCCACGCAAGCATGGCAATCCCCCCGATACACACCCCAGCGTGACCCGCCGGGGCGGGCGCACGCCAGGTGTGCAGGGTGGTTCGGGCCACTTGGGGGTGGTGCGCCGGGTGTGCGGCGTACGGCTAGTACGACAACCCGTAGCCGATCGGATACAGAACCTGCGTCGCATCGTCGGCCCGCTGGACGGGCACGGGCAGCTTGCCCCGCGGCCTCGCCCGGCCCGCGATCACCCGGACCGCGGCCCGCAGTTCGACGTCGGTCCACGAGTACGCGGCGAGCGATGCGCCGACGCCGGGCACCTGCGCGATGTCGTACGGGTTGCGGATCGCGACCGCGACGACGGGGACGCCGGTGGCGGCCAGGGCGTTCACGAGCCGCTGCTGAGCGCTGCCGGCGGCGACGTTGTACGTGCCCACCAGTACCGCGTCCTTGCCCTTGGCGGCGGCCACCGCCTCGTCGATCTTCGCCTGGTTCGGCGCGGTCCCGGTCGACAACACCGTTGCGGTGAAGCCGAGTTCGGTCAGTTCCTGGCCGAGCGTCGTCGTGGGCGGGCCCGTCGTGCCGGAGGGCGAGGCCGGGTCGGCGCCGACGACCAGGATGTTCCTGTGGGTGCGCCGCGACAGCGGGAGCAGCCCGTTCTTGTTGAGCAGGAGCGTCGTGGTGGCCTCGGCGATGCGGTCGGCGGCAGCCAGGTGCTCCGGGATTCCGACGGTCTTGTCGACGCCGCGTCCGGTGACGTACGGCTCGTCGAACAGGCCCAGTTTCTCCTTGAGGCGCAGCACACGCAGGATCGACTCGTCGAGGCGTGCCTCCGTCAGCTCGCCGTTCTTCACGGCGCCGAGGACGGCGTTCCAGGACACCTCCAGGGAGGGCGGGTTGAGGAGCTGGTCCACGCCCGCCTTCAGGGCGAGCACCGGCACGCGGTCGTCGCCGTACTTGTCGCGTACGCCCTGCATGCCGAGGGAGTCGGTCACGATGAGGCCCTCGAAGCCGAGTTCCTCGCGCAGGATGCCCGTCATGATCGGGTGCGAGAGCGTCGCCGGGTCGCCCGAGCCGTCGAGGTCGGGGACCATGATGTGCGCGGTCATGATCGAGTCGATGCCCGCGGCGATGGCGGCCTTGAACGGCGGGGCGTCGATCTGCTGCCACTGCTCGCGCGTGTGCGTGATGACAGGGAAGCCGAAGTGGCTGTCGGTGGCGGTGTCGCCATGACCGGGGAAGTGCTTGGCCGTGGAGGCGATGTCGCTGCTCTGGTAGCCCTTGACCTCGGAGGCGACCAGGCCCGCGACGGCCTCGGGGTCGGCGCCGAAGGAGCGCACGCCGATGACCGGGTTGGCCGGGTTGATGTTCACGTCGGCGTCGGGCGCGTAGTTCTGGCGGATGCCGACCGCGCGCAGTTCGGCGCCGGCGATCCGGCCCAGGGTGCGGGCGTCGGAGCGGGAACCGCCCGCGCCGATGGCCATGGCGCCGGGAAAGAGCGTCGCGGGCTCGCCGACGCGGCAGACGATGCCGTGTTCCTGGTCGGTGGAGATGAGCAGCGGGATACGGCTCGGCTGGGCGAGGCCCGCACGCTGGATGCCGTTCGAGAGGTCGGCGATCTGGTGCGGATTCCGGGTGTTGTGCGCCCAGGTGAAGTAGATGATGCCGCCGAGCTTGTACTTGTCGATCAGTTCGGCCGCGGTGCGCACGCCGATCTCGGCGAGGTTGGCGTCGATGTCGGCCTGGTCGGGGTCGGTGGCGGAGTGGCCGTAGACCCGCATCACGAAGAGCTGGCCGACCTTCTCCTCGAGGCTCATCCGGGAGATGAGCTGCTTGAGTTGCGCGTCCTTGCCCTTGCGTGACGCGTCGTCGGCCTGGGCCGGGACGCCGGACAGGGTGACCGCGGCGGCGCCCGCGGTAGCGGCGGCGAGCAGGGTGCGTCTGGACAGGCTGTGGTGCACGTGCGCACTCCTTCCGGAGGAGAACTGGTGATCCATACCCTGAAAGAAACTTCCGAGGGTCACGATTATCCGGAAAGTTTCTGCCAGTCAAGGGTGCGCGCAGCCGGGGCGGCAGAAGGGTGAGGGGAGGGGCCGTCACCGGCGCAAGGGAGGGGGCGCGCCGGTGACGGCGTGCTGCCGGCCGCAGGCGGCGGAGAGGGTGGTCGGCGTTCGCAGCCGGCAGCGAGGCCGACACCGCTCTGCGGAGACTCTCCGGCAGCACGCCGTTCTGACGAAGCGGTACGCGGGCGGGTTCCCCGCTTCCCGGGGATCGCCGGAACGTGGTGCGTCGGTGACATCAGGGGAGCGGTAGTGCTTCTGAGTACCGGTCAGCGGGCGTCAGCGGGCCGGATCTGGCTGATCCGCCTGCCCGCCTGATCCGCCCGATCCCGGCTCCCGGGTGACTTCCCCCCACCGTTCCCGCAGCGTCCGCACCGCCTCCGCGATGGCCGGCCTGCGCGACGCCCCCGTCCGCCACAGCGCGTACAAGTGCCTTACGGGCATGGGGTCCAGGGGCACCGCGACGACGCCGTCCGGCAGCGGGCCGCGGCCGAGCCGGGGGATCAGCGCCACGCCGAGACCGGCCGCGACGAGCGCCGTCAGCGTGGGGTTCTCCTCGGCCTGGTGCCTGATGTCGGGCTCGAAGCCGGCCGCCCGCAGCGTCCGCACCAGCCAGTCGTGGCAGACCCGCCCCGGCGGCTGCGACACCCACCGCTCACCACCGAGCTCCTCCCGGCGCACCGCCGCCCGGCCCGCGAGCGGATGTCCCGCCGGCACCAGCAGATCGCACAGGTCGTCCCCGATGGCCGCCTGTTCCACCCCGGCCGGGGCCGGCAGCGGCGCGATGTCCCAGTCGTGCGCCACGGCCAGGTCGACCGCCCCCTTGGCGACCAGGTCGACCGACAGATGCGGGTCGACCTCCGTGAGCCGGGCGTCGAGCGCGGGATGCCGTACGGCGAGATCCGCGAGGACGGACGGCAGCAGGCCGCGGGCCGCCGAGGCGAACGCGGCGATCGTCAGGCGTCCCGCAGGCAGCCCGCGGCGCTCCTCCAGATCCGTCTCGGCGCGCTCGACGATGACCATCAAGTCCTGTGCGGTGCGGGCGAGTTCGAGGGCCTCGTCGGTGAGGCGCACGCCCCGCCCGTGCCGTTCGAGGAGTACGGTCCTCGTCTCCCGCTCCAGCTTGGAGATCTGCTGCGAGACCGCGGACGGCGTGTAGCCGAGCGCCGCCGCGGCGGCCCCGACCGTGCCGTGCACGGAGACGGCGTGCAGCGCGCGCAGTCGCTGGAGATCGAGCATGCCGGCCTCCCGGTGGGCCTGGGGCGGAGTCTGGGGCATTCGTTAGCGTTGCTGAATTCAACCATGCAGACATTCGCGCTGGTGCTACACGGTCGTACCCGGTGATCCTCGACGCATGGCTCCTACGCTCCCCATGCGCCCGTCCCACATCGCGCTCGCCGTCCTCGTCACCGCCGTCTGGGGCGTCAACTTCGTCGTCATCGAGGTCGGCCTCGACCACTTCCCGCCGCTGCTCTTCTCGGCCCTGCGCTTCCTCGTCGCGGCGCTGCCCGCGGTGTTCTTCGTGGGGCGGCCGATGGTGGCGTGGGACGGGGTCTCCCCTGCTCGAACGAAGTGGGGAGCTTGGGGAGGGGTGGTCGGTGTCGGGCTGGCCCTCGGCGTCATGAAGTTCGGGCTGCTCTTCGTCGGTATGAACCAGGGGATGCCCGCCGGGCTCTCCTCCCTCGTCCTGCAGATCCAGGCCGTGTTCACCGCCCTGTTCGCCTTCGTCGCGCTCGGCGAACGGCCCGGCCGGATCCGCCTGGCCGGCATGGTCGTCGCGCTCGCCGGGATCGGCGTCGCGGCCGCCGACGAGGGCGCGAGCGGCCCCTTGCTCGGCTTCACGCTCGTCGTCGTGGCCGCCGTCGGCTGGGGCGTCTCGAACGTTCTCACCCGCAAGGCGGCACCGCCCGCCCCCTTCTCCTTCATGGTGTGGACGTCGGCCGTCCCCGTCCTGCCGCTGTTCGCGCTGTCCCTCGCCTTCGAGGGCTGGGACCGCGACAGCCGGGCGCTCGCCTCGCTCGACTGGACCGGCGTCGGCATCATCGCGTTCGTCGCCTGGGTCACCACGCTCTTCGGATTCGGCGCCTGGAGCTTCCTGCTGCGCAGCCACCCCGCCTCGTCGGTCGCCCCGTTCACGTTGCTCGTCCCGGTGTTCGGGATGTCGTCCGCCGCGCTCTTCCTCGGCGAGAGCGTCAGCCCCCTGCGCTGGTGCGCCGCCGCGCTCCTCGTCGGCGGTGTCGCTCTCGCGTCGCTCGCGCCCGCTCCCCGGATCCGGACCGTCCAGCGTGTGGACACTCCGGCGCCCGCGCTGCCCGTCGAGGACCATGAAGCGCATGCCAGTCGTTGAGCTCCCCGGTTCCAAGTCCGTGACGGCGCGGGCGCTGTTCCTCGCCGCGGCCGCGCAGGGCACCACCACCCTCCTGCGCCCCCTCGGCTCGGACGACACCGAGGGCTTCGCCGAAGGTCTGCTCCGGCTCGGTTACGGCGTCGAACGCGGCCCGGACGCCTGGCACATCGAGGGCCGGCCGACCGGCCCCGCCACGACCGACGCCGACGTGTACTGCCGCGACGGCGCGACCACCGCACGCTTCCTGCCCACGCTCACGTCGGCCGCCGCGCACGGCACGTACCGCTTCGACGCCTCGCCCCAGATGCGCCGCCGTCCCCTCGCTCCGCTCAGCAGGGCCCTGCGCGACCTGGGTGTGGACCTCCGTCACGAGGAGGCCGAGGGGCACCACCCGCTCACGGTCACGGCGGGCGGGGTGGAGGGCGGTGACGTGACCCTGGACGCCGGCCAGTCGTCCCAGTACCTCACCGCGCTCCTGCTGCTCGGCCCGCTGACCAGGACCGGCCTGCGCATCACGGTCACCGACCTGGTCTCGGCGCCGTACATCGGGATCACCCTGGCGATGATGCGCAGCTTCGGGGCCGAAGTCCGCCGCGACGGCAACGTGTTCGAGGTCGCGCCCGGCGGCTACCGCGCCACCACCTACGCGATCGAGCCCGACGCCTCGACCGCGAGCTACTTCTTCGCGGCGGCGGCCGTCACCGGCGGCGAGGTCACCGTCGAAGGGCTCGGGAAAGACGCGCTCCAGGGCGACCTGGCGTTCGTCGACGTACTGCGGCGCATGGGCGCCGGGGTGACGACGACGGCGGACCGCACCACGGTCACCGCGCCCGGCCCCGCGGGCCTGTCCGGCATCACGGTCAACATGCGGGACATCTCCGACACGATGCCGACCCTCGCGGCGATCGCGCCGTACGCGAGCGGCCCGGTCCGCATCGAGGACGTGCACAACACGCGCGTCAAGGAGTGCGACCGCCTGGAGGCCTGCGCGCGGAACCTGCGCGGGCTCGGGGTGACGGTCGCGACGGGACCCGACTGGATCGAGATCCAGCCGGGCACCCCGGCCCCGGCGCAGATCACCACGTACGGGGATCACCGCATCGCGATGTCCTTCGCGGTGACGGGGCTGCGGATCCCCGGCGGGGTCACGTACGACGACCCGGGGTGCGTGCGGAAGACGTTCCCCGGCTTCCACGAGGCGTTCGCGAAGGTGTTCGGATAGCCGTTCGGACGGCCGCCCGGCGTGCTACGCCGACTCGTTGAGCAGCCGGGCGAGATGCTCACGCCCGGCCGTCAGGAGCCCGGGCAGCGGGGCGGCGTCCGGATACCAGCGCTTCTCGTACTCCCAGCACAGCCACCCGTCCCAGCCCTCGCGGCACAGCACGTCCACGACCTCGGTGAGCGGCAGCACGCCCGCGCCCAGCGCGAGCGGCGTCGTGTCGTCGGCGCCCGCGATGTCCTTCACCTGTACGTAGCCCAGGTGCGGGGACAGCGCCGCGTACGACGCCACGGGCTGCTCGCCGCCGAGCCAGGTGTGCATGACGTCCCACAGGGCGCCGACCTGCCGGTGTCCGACGGGGCCGAGCACGCGCGTCGCGTCGGCCCCGGTGCGGTGCGAGTCGTGGGTCTCCAGGAGGATGCGGACGCCGAGGTCCGCGGCGTACTCGGCGGCGGTGCCCAGGCGCCGGGCGGCCGTCGCGTCGGCCTCGGCGCGGCTCTGCTCCGTGCCGCCGCCCGGGAAGACGCGTACAAAGGGCGCGCCCACGTCACGGGCGAGTTCGAGGAGTGACCCGATCTCCGCGATCACCGGTTCGTCCTCGCCGGGAGCGGCCACGCGCGCGTACCCGGCGAGCCCGAGGATCTCGACCCCGGCGGCCTTGAACTCGGCGGCGGCGTCGGCCCGTTCGGCGGGCCCGAGCCCGGGATGTACGGGTTCCTCGGGATGGGCGCGCAGCTCGACACCGTGATACCCGTGCTCGCCGGCGAGCCGCACGACATCGGCGAGGGGAAGCCCGGGAACCCCGAGCGTGGAGAAGGCCAGTTTCATGGCGGGGACGCTACCGGGCCGCGGGCAGGGGTCAAGGGCGCGCCGGGCGCGGATGCGGCGGCCGGGTGAAGCGGCCGCGCGAGGCACCCGATGACGGCGCGACACCTGACCGCGCCCGGCCCGATCGCCTTGCCGCGCCAAGCTTCGGCAACGTCCCTGCCATGCAGGTCACGGCTTGGCCAAGCCGATTCCGTGCGTCGACCACGTATTCATCGCCCGCTCCGGGCGGGTGAGCGGATGCAGGTCCGCTCACCCGCCCGAGCCCTACGCCCTGGACGGCACCCCCGTAGACCCCCGCACCATCAACTCCCCCTGCACCACAGCCATCCCCCCGGCGGGAGCCGCCTCGCGGCCCATCGCGATGCGGCCCGCGCGGGCCCCCGCCTCCGCCAGTGGCAGCCGGACCGTGGTCAGGGCCGGTACCGCGTCCACGCTGAACGGGAGGTCGTCGAAGCCGGCCACCGAGACGTCGCCCGGAATGCTCAGGCCCGCCTCCCGCAGCGCGGCGCACGCGCCGAGCGCCACCGTGTCGTTCGCGGCGACCACCGCCGTCAACGACGGCTCGCGGCGCAGGAGTTCGACCGTCGCCTCGTAACCGGACCGCCGGTCGTACGGGCCGTGCACGGTCCACCCGGCGTCGTCCGGCATGCCCCGCGCCGCCAGCGCCGCGCGATGTCCCTCCAGGCGGTGGCGGGTCGTCGTCCGTTCCTCGGGGCCCGCGATGTACCCGATCCTGCGGTGGCCGAGGTCGAGCAGGTGGTCGGTGAGCGCCCGGCCGCCGCCGCGGTTGTCGAAGGCGAGCGCCACCGCGTCCGCGTCCGGCACGGGCGGCCGCCCGCACAGGACGACCCGCGTCCCGGCGTCCGCGAGCCGCCGCAGCTTCCCGGAGATCGCCTGGGCGTGTTCGGCGTCCTCGACCGCGCCGCCCGTGAGGACGACGGCCGCGGCCCGCTGGCGCTGGAGGAGCGTCAGATAGGTGAGTTCGCGCTCGGGCGACCCGCCGGTGTTGCACACGACCGCGAGCCGCTCGCCGCCCGCGCGCCCGCCGGGCCCCACGATCTCGGACTGCACGGCCCCCGCCATGATCCCGAAGAACGGGTCGGCGATGTCGTTCACGAGGATGCCGACCAGGTCGGAGGTGGCGGCGGCCAGGGCGCTGGCCGGCCCGTTCAGCACGTAGTCGAGGTCGTCCACCGCGCGCAGCACCCGCTCGCGCGTGGCCGCCGCCACGGGGTAGTTGCCGTTCAGCACGCGGGACACGGTGGCGGGGGAGACCTGGGCGCGTGCCGCCACGTCCGCCAGGGTCACGGTCATCGCATCATCCTCCGGTCGGCCGTCCGGTGTCCGTCCGGCCTCGCATCCCGTTTCATCAGCCCCCGGTCTTGTCCGACCGGCTGTGCAGAGGCTAGCTTCTTCCCGTGTAGAAAGCGCTTGCTACGACGAGCGTGTTCTTCATCGGCGTCTCGGTCCGGTCAGTACGCATCCGTACGAAGGGAATCTCGTGACACGCAAGACGGTGCGCATCGCCATGAACGGGGTGACGGGGCGCATGGGCTACCGCCAGCACCTCGTCCGCTCCCTCCTCGCCCTGCGCGAACAGGGCGGCCTCGACCTCGGCGACGGCACGGTGCTGTGGCCCGAGCCCGTCCTCGTCGGCCGCCGCGAGCACGCGCTGCTCGCGCTCGCCGAGCAGCACGGCCTCGACCCGGCGAACATCTCCACCGACCTCGACGCCGTCCTCGCCGACGACACCATCGACATCTACTTCGACGCGCAGGTCACCTCCGCCCGCGAGGAGGCGCTCAAGAAGGCCATCGCCGCCGGAAAGCACCTCTACACGGAGAAGCCCTCGGCGACGAGCCTCGACGGCGCGCTCGAGCTGGCCCGCCTGGCCAAGGCGAAGGGCATCAGGCACGGCGTCGTCCAGGACAAGCTGTTCCTGCCGGGCCTGCTCAAGCTCAAGCGCCTCATCGACGGCGGCTTCTTCGGGCGGATCCTGTCCGTGCGCGGCGAGTTCGGCTACTGGGTCTTCGAGGGCGACTGGCAGGAGGCGCAGCGGCCGAGCTGGAACTACCGGTCACAGGACGGCGGCGGCATCGTCGTCGACATGTTCCCGCACTGGGAGTACGTGCTCCACGAGCTGTTCGGCCGCGTGACCAGCGTGCAGGCGCTGGCCTCGACGCACATCCCGCAGCGCTGGGACGAGGGCGGCAAGCCCTACGACGCGACCGCAGACGACTCGGCGTACGGCATCTTCGAGCTCGACGGCGGCGCCGTCGCGCAGATCAACTCCTCCTGGTCGGTGCGGGTCAACCGGGACGAGCTCGTCGAGTTCCAGGTGGACGGCACGCAGGGCTCCGCGGTCGCCGGGCTGCGCAACTGCCGTGTCCAGCACCGTGCTTCGACCCCGAAGCCCGTATGGAACCCGGACCTGCCGGCCACGTACTCCTTCCGCGACCAGTGGCAGGAGGTCCCTGACAACCAGGAGTTCGACAACGGCTTCAAGGCGCAGTGGGAGCTGTTCCTCAAGCACGTGTACGCCGACGCGCCCTACCGCTGGGACCTGTTCGCCGGCGCCCGCGGCGTGCAGCTCGCCGAGCTCGGCCTGAAGTCGTCGGCACAGGGCCGCCGCCTGGACGTTCCGGAGATCAGCCTGTGACGATCCGACTCCCCGGCCCCGGCGGTTCGCTGCGCGCCTACACCCCGCGCGCCGAGCCCGCCTCCTTCACCACGGGCGCCCCTCTCGTCTCGCGGACCGTCTTCTCGGCCGCGCACGTCGTCGCGGACCCGCTCGCCGACGCGGGCTCCGTCGACTGGGAGGCCACACTCGCCTTCCGCCGTCATCTGTGGGCGCACGGCCTTGGCGTGGCCGAGGCCATGGACACCGCCCAGCGCGGCATGGGCCTCGACTGGACGGGCGCGGCCGAGCTGATCCGGCGCTCGACCGCCGAGGCGAAGTCGGCCGGCGGCGCGATCGCGTGCGGGGTGGGCACCGACCAGCTGTCCGGGCCCGCCACGCTCGCCGAGGTCCGCGCGGCCTACGAGGAGCAGCTCGCGCTCGTGGAGGGGACGGGCGCGCAGGCGATCCTCATGGCCTCGCGGGCCCTGGCGGCCGCGGCGTGCGGACCCGAGGACTACCTCGACGTCTACGGGCATCTGCTGCGCCAGGCCGCCGAGCCCGTCATCCTGCACTGGCTCGGCCCGATGTTCGACCCCGCCCTGGAGGGCTACTGGGGTTCACCGGACCTCGACGCCGCCACCGGGACGTTCCTCGACGTCATCGCCGCGCACCCGGACAAGGTCGACGGCATCAAGGTCTCGCTCCTGGACGCCCGGCGCGAGGTCGAGCTGCGCCGCCGCCTCCCGCGGGGCGTGCGCTGCTACACGGGGGACGACTACAACTACCCCGAGCTGATCGCGGGCGACGAGCAGGGGTTCAGCCACGCGCTCCTCGGCATCTTCGACCCGCTGGGCCCGCTCGCGGCACAGGCGGTCCGCGTCCTCGACACGGGGGACACCGCCAAGTTCCGTGAACTGCTCGACCCGACCGTCGAGTTGTCCCGGCACCTCTTCGAGACGCCGACCCGCTTCTACAAGACGGGCGTCGTCCTGCTCGCGTGGCTCGCGGGCCACCAGTCCCACTTCGCGATGGTCGGCGGCCTCCAGTCGGCCCGACCGCTCCCGCACCTCGCCCGCGCCTACGAACTCGCCGACGGCCTGGGCCTGTTCCCGGATCCCGCCCTCGCCGAGACCCGGATGAAGTCCCTGCTCAGCGTGTACGGAGTCGACCAGTGAGCCACGCACTCGACCGCTTCTCCATCAACCAGATGACCGTCAAGCAGCTCGGCCTCGAAGAACTCGTCGCGGCCTGCGCCGAGTTGGACGTCCCGGGCGTCGGCCTGTGGCGCGAGCCCGTGCAGACGTACGGGGTCGAGGCCGCGGCGAAGCTCGTACGGGGCGCGGGCCTCGCCGTCACCACGCTGTGCCGGGGCGGCTTCCTCACCGCGGTCGACCCGGACGCGCGCGTGCGGGCCCTCGACGACAACCGCGCGGCCGTCGACGAGGCGGCGGCCCTCGGCACGGACACCCTCGTCCTGGTCTCCGGCGGCCTCCCCGAAGGCAGCAAGGACCTGCACGGCGCGCGGGAGCGGATCGCCGACGCGCTCGCGGAGCTCGGCCCGTACGCCGCCGAGCGGGGCGTCCGGCTCGCGATCGAGCCGCTGCACCCGATGTACGCCTCCGACCGCTGCGTCGTGTCGACGCTGGCGCAGGCGCTCGACCTGGCCGAGCGCTTCCCCGCCGAGCAGGTCGGCGTCTGCGTGGACACGTACCACATCTGGTGGGACGACCGGGCGCCCGCGCAGATCGCGCGCGCGGGGGCGGGCGGGCGGCTGCACGCCTTCCAACTGGCCGACTGGACCACGCCGTTGCCCGAGGGCGTCCTCAACGGGCGGGGCCAGATCGGCGACGGCGCGATCGACATGCGCGCGTGGCGCGGCCTCGTCGAGGCCGCCGGATACACGGGGCCCGTCGAGGTGGAGCTGTTCAACGACGGGCTGTGGGCGCGCGACGGGCGCGAGGTCCTCGCGGAGACGGCGGACCGCTTCGTGCGGTACGCCGGCTGAGTCTTCCGGGCGGGCGGCCTCCTACAGGGGGCCGCGGCCCGCCTTCCTGCCCGCGGCCCGCTTGGTGAAGACGGCGAGCACCACCGGGACCAGGAGCTCGATGACCCGTGTCACCGTCGCGGGCGGCAGGCCCGTCTTCTTCGCGACGGCGGTCGCGACGGGCCGGCTCATCTTCGCCAGGATCCCGGCCATCAGGCCGCCGCCCGCCAGGCCGCCGAGCCCGCCCAAGGCGGCGACGCCCTGCAGCGGCTGCTGCTCCTCGGTCTCGGCGAGCGCCTGCCGGACCTCCTCGGCCTGCTGGGGGTCGGCCGTGGCCTTCTCCCTGAGCCCTCCGGAGAGCTCGGAGACGGTAGTGCTCACGACGTCCTGCGCGCCCGCCGCGTCCGTACCGAGCAGCCCGGCGATCTCGCTCAGCCGGTCGTCGCCGAGCTCGTCGAGTACGTCCTTCTGCAGGGAGGGTTCGGCAGATCCGGTGTTTTCGCTCATGCCCGAAACGCTACGTCTGCCCCAGTGTGTCGGCACCCCGAAAAGATTCCGGGCCGACCGTGCAACCCTTTCCGCGCTTGGCGGGTCGTATGTGGCATCAGGACTTCTGGAGGGGGGGATCCGGGGGGATCGCGGGGGTTCTGATGGGGAGGGAAGCGTCAGGGGGCCCGGTCCGCCGACCGGGCCCCCTTTTGCACGCCTGCACGCCTGCACGTCTGCGATCAGGACCTGCTGACCTGCCTAGAAGAAGACCCCGCAGCGCAGCAGCACGTTCGCGTACGGCCGCGCCTCTCCCGTACGGACGACGAGCCGCGCGCCCCGTGAGAGCTCCTTCAGCTCCTCGTGCGGGACGAAGTCGAGCGCGGGCAGGCGCTCCGCGAGCAGCCCCGCGGCATCGGGGTTCGCGGCCCGGATCTCGGCAGCGGCCGTCCCGCCCTCCACGACCAGCTCGTCCAGGAGCCCGTCGAGTACCTCGGCGAACGAGGGGACACCGGCCCGGAACGCCAGGTCCACGACCCGCGGCCCCGCCGGGATCGGCATGCCCGCGTCGCACACGAGCACGCCGTCGCCATGGCCCAGCTCGGCGAGCGCGCCGGCCAGGTGGCGGTTGAGTATGCCGGCCTTCCTCACAGCGCCGCGACCTCGGCGGTCGTCGGGTACGACGCCTGCGCGCCCTCCTTCGTGACCGCCGCCGCGCCGACGCGGGCCGCGAAGGCCGCCGCGTCCGCGAGGCTCTCGCCCGCGCCGAGCCGCCATGCCAGGGCCGCCGTGAAGGCGTCCCCCGCACCGGTCGTGTCCACGGCCGTCACCTTGACGGACGGCACGCGGCGCGTCCCCGCGGCGTCGGCCACCAGCGCGCCCTCGGCGCCCAGCGTGATCACGACGGAGCGCGGTCCGAGGGCGAGCAGCGCCGACGCCCAGTCGTCGGGGTCGTCGGGGGCGCCGGCGACGTCCGCGCCGAGCACGACCCGCGCCTCGTGCTCGTTGACGATGAGCGGGTCGCAGGCCGCGAGGACCTCGGCGGGCAGCGGAGCGGGCGGGGACGGGTTGAGGACGAACCGGCTGCCCGGCGCCAGGGCCCGTACGGCCTCCGCGACCGTGTCGAGCGGGATCTCCAGCTGCACCGAGACGACCCGCGACGCCTGGAAGAGGCTGCCTGCGGCCCTGACGTCCTGCGGGGTGAGCCGGGCGTTGGCACCCGGTGACACCACGATGCTGTTGTCCCCGGACGGGTCGACCGTGATCAGGGCGACCCCGGTGGGCGCCCCGCCGACGAGGACGCCGACCGGGTCGACGCCCGCCGACTTCATCGAGTCGAGAAGCAGCCGCCCGTGCCCGTCGTCGCCGACCCGCGCGAGCAGCGCCGTACGGGCCCCGAGGCGCGCGGCGGCGACCGCCTGGTTGGCGCCCTTGCCGCCCGGGTGGACGGCGAGGTCCGAGCCGAGGACGGTCTCCCCGGCGCCGGGGCGGCGCTCGACGACGGTCACCAGGTCGACGTTGGCCGACCCCACCACCAACAGGTCGTAGTCGTGCATCGCTGTCACTCTCTCCGCCTTCTCCGTGTTCGCGACGGTCACTTGAAGCTCGCGACGTTCTTCGAGGTGACGACCTTCACCGGCACCTTGACCATCTGCGCGACCTCCTTGTCCTTCGCCGCCCTGACCGCGTTCTGCACGGCGATCCGGCCGAGCTCCTTCGGTTGCTGCGCGACGGACGCGTACAGCGTGCCCGCTTCGACGGCCTTCAGGCCGTCCGGCGTGCCGTCGAAGCCGACGACGGCGACGGACTTGCCGGCCTTGGAGCCGAGCGCCTTGATCGCGCCGAGGGCCATCTCGTCGTTCTCGGCGAAGACGCCGTCGACGCCCGCGTTGGCCTGGAGCATGTTCGTCATGACGTCGAGGCCCTTGGTGCGGTCGAAGTCCGCGGGCTGCTTGGCGACGACCTTGATGCCGGGGTACGCCTTGATGCCCTCGGCGAAGCCCTGGCCGCGCTCCCGGCTGGCGGAGGTGCCGGCCGTGCCCTGGAGGATCACGATCTTCCCGCGGCCGCCGAGCTTGCCGGCGAGGGTCTTCGCCGCCTGGCGGCCGCCCGCGACGTTGTCGGAGGCGACAAGCGTGGCCGTCTTCGCCTTGTTGACGCCGCGGTCGGCGGCGACGACGGGGATGCCGGCCTTGTTGGCGCCGCGCACGGCGGGACCGACGGCGTCGGAGTCGACGGGGTTCACGATGACCGAGCTCATGCCCTCACTGGTGAAGTTCTGGAGCTGGTTGGCCTGCTGGGACGCGTCGTTCTGGGCGTCCGTGACCGTGAGCTTGACGCCCTCCTTCTTCGCCTCGGCCTGCGCGCCCGCCTTCATCTGCACGAAGAAGGGGTTGTTCAGCGTCGAGACGGACAGGCCGAGCTTGGTCGACGTACCCGAAGAGCCGTTGTTCCAGAGGGAGATGCCGCCGATGACCGCCGCGGCGACGACGGCCGCGATGACGTACTGGGCGGCCTGCTTGCGCTTGGAGCCGCCCGGCCCGGACGCGGCGCCGGTGGCCGTCGGGGTCGCGCCCGCCTTGCGGCGCACGGTGTCGAGGAGCACGGCGAGCGCGATGACGACGCCGATGACGACCTGCTGCCAGAACGCGGACACGGAAAGGAGGTTGAGGCCGTTCCTGAGCACGGCGAGGATCAGCGCGCCGATGAACGTGCCCGACGCCTTGCCGACGCCGCCGGACAGCGACGCGCCGCCGATGACGACCGCGGCGATGGCGTCCAGCTCGTAACCCTGCGCGGCCTGCGGCTGCGCGGAGGTCAGACGCGAGGCGAGGACGATGCCCGCGACCGCGGCGAACAGGCCCGACAGGGCGTAGATGACGACCTTCTGCCGCTTGACGCGCAGACCCGACAGGCGCGCCGCTTCCTCGTTGCCGCCGATCGCGAACATGGACCGGCCGATGAACGTACGGCCCAGGATCAGCGCCGTGACCAGCCCCATGACGACCATCACGAGCACCGGCACCGGCAGCCAGCCGCCCAGCGTGTCCCCGACCCGCGAGACGGACGACGGGAACGGGATCGGGCTGCCCTGCGAGATGACGAGCGACAGACCACGCCCCACCGACAGCATCGCGAGCGTCGCGATGAACGGCGGGAGCTTGCCGTACGAGACCAGCGCGCCGTTGACGAATCCGCAGGCGACACCGGTGACGACGGCGAGGATCACGGCGATCCACACCGGGACGCCCTCACTGGTCGCGGCCCACGCGAGGACCGTCGCCGACAGCGCCGCCACGGAGCCGACCGACAGGTCGATGCCCGCCGAGACGATGACGAAGGTGACGCCGAACGCGAGGATCGCGGTCACGGCGGCCTGCACGCCGACGTTGAGCAGGTTCTGCGTGGTCAGGAAGTCGCCGGACAGCAGCGACATCGCGATGACCAGGACGACCAGGGCGCTCAGCGCGCCGTTGTCGAGCAGGACGCGGCGCAGGCCACCCGCGCCGGCCGTGCTGCTCTTGAGCGTGTCAGTGGCCACGGGAGCCCTCCACTTCATTGTGTTCGGGGGTGGTTGCCGGGGACGCCGGAGATACGGCGGTGCTGACGGCGAGCGCCATCACGGAGTCCTGGGTCGCCTCGCCGGCCGCGAGTTCGCCCGCGATCCGGCCCTGCGCCATGACGAGGACCCGGTCGCTCATCCCGAGGACCTCCGGCAGATCGCTGGAGATCATCAGGACGGCGTGCCCGGCCGCGGTGAGTTCGTTGACGAGCTGGTAGATCTCGACCTTCGCGCCGACGTCGATGCCGCGCGTCGGCTCGTCGAGGATGAGGACCTTGATGTCGGCGAGCAGCCACTTGCCGATGACGACCTTCTGCTGGTTGCCGCCGGACAGGGTGCGCACATGCTGGCCGAGCCCGGCCATGCGCACGCCGAGCTGCTCGGCCATGCGGGCGGCCGCGACGCGCTGCGACCTGCGGTCCACGAGGCCCGCGCGGGTCGCCGAACGCAGGGTGACGAGGGCCAGGTTCTCCTCGACGGAGGCGTCAAGGAGGAGGCCCTGCCCCTTGCGGTCCTCGGGCACGAGCCCGACGCCGGCGGCCATCGCCGCGTTCACGTCGTGCCGCGGCAGCCGCGCGCCCGCGACCTCGACCGTGCCCTGGTCGTACGGGTCGGCGCCGAACACGGCACGGACGACCTCGGTACGGCCCGCGCCCACGAGGCCCGCGATGCCGACGACCTCGCCGGCCCGCACCTCGAAGTGCACGTCGTGGAAGACCCCGTCGCGGGTCAGTCCCTCGACCCGCAGCAACGGGGCGTCGGCGGCGTCGAGCCGGGGCCGCTCGCGCGGGTACTGCTGCTCGATGCTGCGGCCCACCATGAGCCGTACGAGCTCGGCCTCGGGGGTGGACGCGGGGACCTGGCCGACGCTTCTGCCGTCGCGGATGACCGTGACGCGGTCGCCGAGCGCGGCGATCTCCTCCAGGTGGTGGGTGATGAAGACGACGCCGACGCCGTCCTCGCGCAGCGCGCGCACGATCCCGAAGAGCTTGTCGACCTCCTCCGAGGTGAGCACGGCCGTCGGCTCGTCCATGATCAGGACGCGGGCGTCCAGGCTCAGGGCCTTCGCGATCTCGACCATCTGGAGGCGGGCGATGCCCAGTTCGCGCACCCGGGTGCGGGGCGACACCGTCAGGCCGACGCGCCGGAGCAGCTCCTCGGCGTCGGCCTCCATCTTCTTGCGGTCGATCATCCCGAGGCGGCGCGGCTGGCGGCCCAGGAAGATGTTCTCGGCGACCGTCAGATCGGGGACGAGGTTGAACTCCTGGTAGATGGTGGCGATCCCGAGACGCTCGGCGTCCTGCGCCCCGTGGATACGGGCCTCCCGGCCGTCGACGACGATCCGGCCCGCGTCGGGCCGGTAGGCGCCGGACAGCATCTTGATGAGGGTGCTCTTGCCCGCGCCGTTCTCGCCGAGCAGTACGTGCACCTCGCCGCGGCGCAGATCGAAGTCGACGCTGTCGAGCGCGACGACGCCGGGGAACGTCTTGCGTATCCCCTCGATGCGCAGCAGCTCGTCGGCCGGCCGGGCCGGCTCCTGGCCGGGCCGCTCTTCCGGGTTGCTCACGGGTTCCTCCTCGTTGAGGTCGTGGCGGTGGGGGTGTCTGCGGGAGCCGTGGGGGCCGGGGCCTGGGGCTCAAAGGTCCCCGCCTCGCCGCAGGACCGGCGGACGACCAGACGCGCCGGCAGCGTCACCGACTGCGGGGGCCTGCCCTCGATGCGGTCGATCAGGGCCCGTACGGCGGCCCGGCCGAGGTCCTTGGTCGGCTGCGCGATCGCCGTCACCGGCGGGTCGGTGTGCACGAACCAGGGGATGTCGTCGAAGGCCGCGAGCCCGATGTCGTGCGGCACGCGCAGCCCGGCGGCCCTGATCGCGTCGAGCGCGCCGAGCGCCATCAGGTTGTCGGCGGCGAACACGGCCTCGGGCGGCTCGGACAGGGCGAGGAAGCGCTCCGTCGCGCGCCGGCCGCTGTCCGCCTGGAAGTCGCCCTGCCCGATGTAGGCGTCCGGCAGTGCGATGCCGAACGCCGCGAGCGCCTCGCGGAACGCCTCGACGCGCTCGCTGCCCGTCGTGGTGGCGGCGGGCCCCGCGATGATGGCGAGGCGGCGGTGGCCGAGGGCGTGCAGATGGGCCACGAGGTCGCGCACGGCGGCGCGCCCGTCGGACCGGACCACGGGCACGTCCACGCCCGGGATCCAGCGGTCGACGAAGACCATCGGCGTACCGGCCCGCGCGGCCTCCAGCATCAGCGGCGAGCCGCCGTCGGTGGGGGAGACGAGGAGGCCGTCGATGCGCCGGTCGACGAGCGTGCGTACGTGGTGGTCCTGGATGTCGGGCTGTTCGTCCGCGTTCCCGATGATGACGCTGTAGCCCAGCGCGCGGGCCTCCTCCTCCACGGAGCGGGCCAGCTCGGTGAAGTACGGGTTGAGTACGTCACTGATGACCAGGCCGAGCGTGCGGGTCTGGGCGGTGCGCAGGGAGCGGGCCACGGCGTTCGGGCGGTAGCCGAGCGACTCGACGGCGCCGAGCACGCGTGCGCGGGCGTCCGGGCTCACGGACGGGTGGCTGTTCAGCACCCGCGAGACCGTGGCGACGGAGACACCCGCCGCCGCGGCGACGTCCTTGATGCTCGCCATCGCGGGACCACCTCCTTGTGGCTGCAGGGACCGGAACGGGTTCCGGAACCTGGTGCGCAACGGGGCCGGAATCTGGTCCGAGACGTGGACCGACACCGTCATGGAATCGATTACACGGAGGATTGGAATCGATTACACGGGCTCTTGGCAACCCCCGTTCCGCTTGTCGAGACCGGATCGTGATGTACGCCGCACTCGCGGCCGGTGCCGGACGGCCGTGTCAGTGGTGCGTGAGACGCTGGCGGAGTCAGCCACGCAACCCGCACGGAAGGGGCGCACGCCCGTGAATCACGCACAGCTCACCGCGCTCGGCCGGGCCCTGCGCCTCCTCGGCGAGCACGGCGAGGGCCTCGGCGCCGACACGCCCGACAGCAAGCTGCACGAGATGCGCGCGGACGTGAAGCGCGCGCTGGACCTCGTCGAGGACTCCGTCACGGGCGACGCGCCCACCACCCGCTGCCCCGAGCACCCGACGGGCCCGGTCGACGAGAACGCGCAGGACCTGTGCCTCCTGTGCGAGACCCGCCGCCGGGTCGCCCGCCGCTCCGAGATCAACGGCGCGTATCCCGCCAGACCTCGGCAGGGCGAGGCCGCGGACGCCCCGTCGATGTCGCGGTACGGCATCCGGGAGGACCGCCCGCAGCCCCAGCAGCGCTGGCTCCCCGAGAAGTGGAACGGCCAGGTGTGGCAGCTGTGCGGCACCCCGCGGCACGACCGCAGGGAGGCCGAGCACTATCTCGCGGCCCAGCGCAGGGAGCCCCGCGCGGCCTCGGCGTACCGCCTGGTCCACGCCTTCACGGACTACGAGGTGGTGCGGGTCTGGGGCACACCCGTCAAGGTGGACATCGAACCCATGGGCGGCCTGTAGTCCGTCATCAGGGCACCGCTGTCCGGGTGTCCGACCCCACCGGTACGGTCGCCTCATGCCGAACCCGGGGATGGCGGTGCTCGAGGGGGTCCTCGAGCGGATCACCTACGCCAATGAGGAGAGCGGGTACACGGTCGCCCGCGTGGACACCGGCCGCGGTGGCGGCGATCTGCTCACCGTCGTCGGCGCGCTGCTCGGCGCGCAGGCCGGCGAGTCGCTGCGCATGGAGGGCCGCTGGGGCTCCCACCCGCAGTACGGCAAGCAGTTCACCGTGGAGAACTACACGACGGTCCTGCCCGCCACCATCCAGGGCATCCGCCGCTACCTCGGCTCCGGCCTGGTCAAGGGCATCGGCCCGGTCTTCGCCGACCGGATCACCCGTCACTTCGGCCTGGACACCCTCGACATCATCGAGCAGGAGCCGGGCCGCCTGATCGAGGTGCCGGGCCTCGGCCCCAAGCGCACCAAGAAGATCGCCGACGCCTGGGAGGAGCAGAAGGCCATCAAGGAAGTGATGGTCTTCCTCCAGAGCGTGGAGGTGTCCACGTCGATCGCGGTGCGCATCTACAAGAAGTACGGCGACGCGTCGATCTCCGTCGTCAAGAACCAGCCCTACCGGCTCGCGTCCGACGTCTGGGGCATCGGCTTCCTCACCGCCGACCGCATCGCGCAGTCCGTCGGCATCCCGCACGACAGCCCGGAACGCGTCAAGGCGGGTTTGCAGTACGCCCTTTCGCAGTCCACCGACCAGGGCCACTGCTTCCTGCCGGAGGAAAAGCTGATCTCCGACGCGGTCAAGCTCCTCCAGGTCGAGACGGGCCTGGTCATCGACTGCCTGGGTGAGCTGGCGGGCGAGGATGAGGGCGTCGTACGGGAGCGGGTGCCGGGCCCGGAAGGCGGGGAGGAGCTGGTGACCGCGGTCTATCTCGTCCCCTTCCACCGCGCCGAACTCTCCCTGTCCGCCCAGCTGTTGCGCCTTCTGCGCACCGACGAGGACCGGATGCCTGCGTTCCGGGACGTCGCGTGGGACAAGGCCCTGACCTGGCTCGCGGGGCGTACGGGGGCCGAGCTCGCGCCCGAGCAGGAGGAGGCGGTGAAGCTCGCCCTGACGCGGAAGGTCGCCGTCCTCACCGGGGGGCCCGGCTGCGGCAAGTCGTTCACGGTCCGCTCGATCGTCGAACTGGCCCGCGCCAAGCGGGCGAAGGTCGTCCTCGCCGCCCCCACGGGCCGCGCCGCCAAGCGCCTGGCCGAGCTGACGGGCGCGGAGGCGTCCACGGTCCACCGCCTGCTCGAACTCAAGCCCGGCGGTGACGCCGCGTACGACAGGGACCGGCCGCTCGACGCCGACCTCGTCGTGGTCGACGAGGCGTCCATGCTGGACCTCCTGCTGGCCAACAAGCTGGTCAAGGCCGTGCCGCCGGGCGCCCATCTGCTCTTCGTGGGCGACGTCGACCAGCTGCCGAGCGTCGGCGCGGGCGAAGTGCTGCGCGACCTGCTCGGTGACGGCAGCCCGGTCCCCGCGGTCCGCCTCACCCGCATCTTCCGCCAGGCCCAGGAGTCCGGCGTCGTCACGAACGCGCACCGCATCAACGCGGGTCAGCACCCGCTCACCCAGGGCCTCAAGGACTTCTTCCTGTTCGCGGAGGAGGACACGGAGGAGGCGGGCCGGCTCACCGTCGATGTCGTCGCCCGCCGCATCCCCGCCAAGTTCGGCCTCGACCCGCGGCGCGACGTCCAGGTGCTCGCGCCGATGCACCGCGGACCGGCCGGTGCCGGCACCCTCAACGGCCTGCTCCAGCAAGCCGTCACGCCCGCCCGCCCCGATCTCCCCGAGAAGCGCTTCGGCGGCCGGGTCTTCCGCGTGGGCGACAAAGTCACCCAGATCAGAAACAACTACGAGAAGGGGGCGAACGGCGTCTTCAACGGCACCGTCGGTGTCGTCACCTCCCTCGACGCGGACGAGCAGCGGCTGACCGTACTCACCGACGAGGACGAGGAAGTCGTATACGAATTCGATGAGCTGGACGAGCTGGCTCACGCGTATGCGGTGACGATCCACCGCTCCCAGGGGAGTGAGTACCCGTGCGTCGTGATCCCGGTCACGACCGGCGCCTGGATGATGCTGCAGAGGAACCTCCTCTATACGGCGGTCACTCGGGCCAAGAAGCTGGTGGTGCTCGTCGGTTCACGCAAAGCGCTCGGCCAGGCGGTGCGCACGGTCTCCGCGGGAAGGCGTTGCACAGCGCTCCGTTTCCGGCTCTCCGGGGGTACATCCTTCGGTTTGGTAACTTTCGATCGATCAAATGAGTCGGAAACGTCACACGGGCTTTCCGGAAGCAGGGCGAAGGGGGCAGGATGAGCAGGTTGGCGGCACTCAGTGCCGCGAATAGGCCCAATGGTCGACCCCGAGTGCACTCTGCTGGGCCAAGTGGGGGATGGTAGAGAACAGTCAGGGCACCTCGAAGAAGAGGCACTACGTCGGTGAGGGATGACGTGAGCGACAACTCTGTAGTACTGCGGTACGGCGATGGCGAGTACACCTACCCGGTGATCGACAGCACCGTCGGCGACAAGGGCTTCGACATCGGGAAGCTCCGGGCCCAGACAGGTCTGGTGACCCTCGACAGCGGATACGGCAACACCGCCGCCTATAAATCCGCGATCACCTATCTCGACGGTGAGCAGGGCATCCTCCGGTACCGCGGCTACCCGATCGAGCAGCTGGCCGAGCGTTCCACCTTCACCGAGGTGGCCTACCTGCTGATCAACGGCGAGCTTCCGACCGTCGACGAGCTCTCCACTTTCAAGAACGAGATCACCGGGCACACGCTGCTCCACGAGGACGTCAAGCGCTTCTTCGACGGCTTCCCGCGTGACGCCCACCCGATGGCGATGCTGTCCTCCGTGGTCAGCGCCCTGTCGACGTTCTACCAGGACAGCCACAACCCGTTCGACGAGCAGCAGCGCCACCTGTCGACGATCCGGCTGCTCGCCAAGCTGCCGACCATCGCGGCGTACGCGTACAAGAAGTCGATCGGCCACCCGTTCGTCTACCCGCGCAACGACCTCGGTTACGTCGAGAACTTCCTGCGCATGACGTTCTCCGTGCCGGCGCAGGAGTACGACCTCGACCCGGTCGTCGTCGCCGCGCTCGAAAAGCTGCTCATCCTGCACGCGGACCACGAGCAGAACTGTTCGACGTCCACCGTGCGTCTGGTCGGCTCCTCGCAGGCGAACATGTTCGCCTCGATCTCCGCCGGTATCTCCGCGCTGTGGGGCCCGCTGCACGGCGGCGCCAACCAGTCGGTCCTGGAGATGCTCGAGGGCATCCAGGCCAACGGCGGCGATGTCGACGCCTTCATCCGCAAGGTGAAGAACAAGGAGGACGGCGTCCGCCTGATGGGCTTCGGCCACCGGGTGTACAAGTCCTTCGACCCGCGCGCCAAGATCATCAAGGCCGCGGCGCACGATGTCCTCTCGGCCCTCGGCAAGTCCGACGAGCTGCTCGACATCGCGCTCAAGCTGGAGGAGCACGCGCTCTCCGACGAGTACTTCGTCTCGCGCAACCTCTACCCGAACGTCGACTTCTACACGGGCCTCATCTACCGGGCCATGGGCTTCCCGACCGAGATGTTCACGGTCCTGTTCGCCCTCGGCCGGCTGCCGGGCTGGATCGCCCAGTGGCACGAGATGATCAAGGAGCCGGGATCCCGCATCGGCCGCCCGCGCCAGATCTACACCGGCGAGGTCCTGCGCGACTTCGTCCCCGTCGAGGCTCGCTGATCCTCGGCCGGGGGTCCGGGGGTTGCCCCCCCGGGTCGGCACAGCACCGGCGAGGTCCTGCGCGACTTCGTCCCCGTCGAGGCCCGCTGAGGCCTCGCGCCATGCACCTTGCGCTGCGTGACCGCACACCACGCAGCGCACCCCGCGTAGAGCGGGAGCAGAAGTGAAGAGAAAGCGGAAAGCGCCCCGCTGCCAGTCCCCCCACGGGCCGGCAGTCGGGGCGCTTTCCTTTTCCCGGTGCGGATTCCCCCCACGGGATCCGTCCGGGCGTCTACGGTGCGGTCTGCCGGGACGCGTACACGGGAGGGCCGCTCAAGCTCTCCGTGGCACGTGTCCCGGCCAACGCGGTCGGGTCCGTCCCCCAAGACGGCCCCGGTCAACACAGAAACGCCCCCCAAGACGTTCCTGCATCGCCTCCTTAGACTCACGAGAACCTCAAATGGTTACGTTCAGATCACTGTGATCTGCGTCTCCTGCATATGTCCTGATCGTGCGCAAGAGACCCCATATGTAGATCGAGGTTCGGACGTGAGGGTGCTGCGGTTGTGATGTGAGGCGAATGTGAAGACCCCTTGATGATGGGCCAGAGCAGAGGCGATGGGAAGTCCTTCCAGAAAAAGGGTCCTCACCTTCAGGAAAACGTCCGCAGCCGGAGGCTGTTCGTCACCACGAAGACCGACGAGAACGCCATGGCGGCGCCCGCGATCATCGGGTTCAGGAACCCCGCGGCGGCCAGCGGCAGCGCGGCCACGTTGTAGCCGAACGCCCAGAAGAGGTTGCCCTTGACGGTCGCGAGCGTGCGGCGGGAGAGCCGGATCGCGTCGGCGGCCACGCGCAGGTCCGCGCGCACCAGCGTCAGGTCGCCCGCCTCGATCGCGGCGTCCGTGCCGGTGCCCATCGCGAGCCCCAGGTCGGCGGTGGCGAGCGCCGCCGCGTCGTTGACGCCGTCGCCGACCATGGCGACGGTGCGCCCCTCGGCCTTCAGACGCCGGACCACGTCGACCTTCTCCCGCGGCAGGACCTCCGCGTACACGGCGTCCTCGGCGATCCCGACGGCCCGCGCCACGGACTCGGCGACGATCCGGTTGTCGCCGGTCAGGAGCACCGGCGTGAGGCCCAGCGCGCGCAGCTCCGCGACGGCCTGGGCGCTCGTCGGGCGGACCGCGTCGGCGACCGTGATGACACCCCGTGCCACCCCGTCCCACGCGACGGCGACGGCGGTACGGCCCGCGGCCTCGGCGGCGGTCTTGGCGGCGGCGAGCGCGGGCGGCAGGGCGATCCCGTGCTCGGCCAGGAGCCGCTCACGGCCGACGAGCACGTCGTGCCGGTCCACCACGCCGCGGACGCCGAGTCCGGCGAGCGCCGTGAAGCGGCTGACGGCGGGCAGCGCTCCGGCCCGGCCGGCGGCGCCGTCCGCGACGGCACGGGCGACGGGGTGCTCGGAGGCGTGCTCCACGGCCCCGGCCAGCCGCAGCAGCGTCTTCTCCTCTACGCCCTCGGCGGCGTACGCGTCCTGGAGCGTCATCCGGCCGGTCGTCACCGTGCCGGTCTTGTCGAGTACGACGGTGTCGACGCGGCGCGTGTTCTCCAGGACCTCGGGCCCCTTGATGAGGATGCCGAGCTGGGCGCCGCGGCCGGTGCCGACCATGAGCGCGGTCGGGGTCGCGAGGCCGAGCGAGCAGGGGCAGGCGATGATCAGGACGGCGACGGCCGAGGTGAACGCGGCGGTCACCTCGCCGGTGGCGAGCAGCCACCCGGCGAACGTGCCGAGCGCGATGACGAACACCACCGGCACGAAGACGCCGGCGATCCGGTCGGCGAGGCGCTGCACCTCGGCCTTGCCGGTCTGCGCGTCCTCGACGAGGCGCGCCATGCGGGCGAGCTGGGTGTCGGCGCCGACGCGGGTCGCCTCGACGACGAGCCGCCCGCCAGCGTTCACGGTCGCGCCGGTCACGGCGTCGCCGACGGTCACGTCCACGGGCACGGACTCGCCGGTGAGCAGGGCGGCGTCGACGGCTGAGGTGCCCTCGACGACCGTGCCGTCGGTCGCGATCTTCTCGCCGGGGCGCACGACGAACCGGTCGCCAGGCCTCAGCCGCCCGACCGGTACGCGCACTTCCGCGCCGGAGGCGTCCAGTACGGCGACGTCCTTGGCGCCGAGTTCGAGCAGGGCGCGCAGGGCGGTGCCGGCGCGGCGCTTGGAGCGGGCCTCCAGATAGCGGCCGAGCAGGATCAGGGTGACGACGCCCGCGGCGACTTCGAGGTAGATGGTGGAGGAGGTGTCGGTGCGGTCGACGGCGAACGTGAATCCGTGCCGCATCCCGATCGTCCCGGCGTCGCCGAGGAACAGGGCCCACAGCGACCAGCCGAACGCGGCGAGCGTCCCCACGCAGACGAGCGTGTCCATGGTGGCGGCGCCGTGCCGCGCGTTGGTCCAGGCGGCGCGGTGGAAGGGGAGCCCGCCCCAGACGGCGACCGGGGCGGCGAGGGTGAGGGAGAGCCACTGCCAGTTGTCGAACTGGAGGGCGGGCACCATCGCCAGCAGCACGACGGGCAGGGAGAGCAGCGCGCAGACGACCAGGCGCCGGCGCAGCGGAGCGGTGGGGTCGGGTTCGGCGCCGGTTCCACTCCCGGTTTCCGTGCGGACCGCGACCGGGGCCACATCACCGGCCGCGCCCAGAAGACCGTCCGCAGTGGCTTCGGCCGCCTCGTCACGGACGACCGGCTCCTCCCGGACCACCGGCTCCGCCGTGTATCCGAGCTTTCGCACCGTCGCGACCAGGTCGGCGACCTCGACTCCGGGCGCGTACGCGACCCTCGCCTTCTCGGTCGCGAGATTGACCGTCGCCGTCACGCCGTCGAGGCGGTTGAGCTTCTTCTCGATGCGGGCCGAGCAGGAGGCGCAGGTCATCCCGCCGACGGCGAGCTCCACCTCGCAGAGCGGCCCGGCCGTGGTGTCCGTGGGCGTGGTCATGGCGGTTCTTTCCAGGGGCGTACGGGACTACCGCCGAGCGTACGACCACGGGCGCCGGGCCGTGGTGGGCGGCCCGGCGCTCCCTGAAGGCTCAGGCCCTGCCGGCCAGCTCGTAGCCCGCCTCGTCGACGGCGGCCCGGACCTCCTCCTCGTCCAGGGGCGCCGCGGAGACCACGGTCACCTGTCCCGTGGAGGCCGCGGCCTTCACGGAGATGACGCCCGCCAGCCCCGAGATCTCGTCCGACACGGCGCCCTCGCAGTGTCCGCAGGTCATGCCGGTCACCTGGTACACGGTGGTGACGGCTCCCTCGGCGTTCCCGGCGGCGTCCGAGTGGCACGAACCGCTGGGCGAGCAGCAGGAACCGGTCGACTCGGTGCCGATCTGGGGGAGCTCGGTCTGGGCGCTCATGTCGTTCTCCTTGTCGAAGGCCGCGTGCGTCCCGGTCTGAGCAGGCGTGCGGCGTACCGTGCGAGTGAGGCGCCGGGGCATCCCCGGGACCTCCTGACACTCACGACTGTATACCCCTAGGGGGTATTTCTCCAAGAGGGGCCATGGCGGGCGAGTGACCGTACCCAGGCGATCCCCGCGAGCGAGATGATCACGAGAGTGCCCACCGAGAAGAGCGTGAAGAGGTGCATCCGGGTGCCGGTCGGCTGCGGGATGTAACCCTCGGCGAAGAGCGTGAGGGGCAGGTCCGTGGCGGTGAGCCGGGCGACTGTCCAGATCGCGATGCCGTGCGTGGAGTCCCACAGAGCGTGCAGCAAGGAGACCCCCAGAAACGTGAACACCACCGGCGCCGCGAAGCGATAGCGCCCGTTCGGCCTGCGGAAGGCCAGTAGGACGGCGCCGGAGATCGCCGTCCACAGGCCGTGCCCGAGCGGTGCGAGCAGGCCGCGCAGCACCTCCGTCTCCAGGAGTGAGCGCACGTCGATGCCCTGCGTGCCGACGGCGGCGTTGAACGCGTAGCCCGTGCTCTCGAAGGCCGCGAAGCCGAAGCCTGCGGACGCGCCGAGGACGAGCCCCGCCCGCAGCCCGCGCACCCGGGGCTGGGTGTGCAGCACGTACATCAGGGCGGCGAGCTTGACCGCCTCTTCCATCAGGCCGACCCCGGCGAACATCCACGGCGAGGGGTGCAGCAGGGAGTACTCCATGACCGAGGCGCCGAGCGCCCCGAGGACGCCACCGGCGGCGAAGCAGCCGAGCGTCAGACTCACGCCCAGGTCCGCGCGTGGCGCTCGTACGCCCACAGCACGAAGGCGCCCGGGACGAGGAAGCTGCCGAGCAGGATCAGCGTCGGCAGCAGCGTCGTGTTCAGGGTCGCGAACGTGACGACGGCGGTCAGGGTCCACAGGGCGAGTCCGCCCCGCAGCCAGTGCTTCCACAGTCCCGCCCGGATCCGCGGCACGGACGACGGGGGCCGCTTGGGGCCGGGGATGCGGGCTCGGGGCGCGCCGGGCGGCTGGGCTTGGGTCACGGCAATTCCCTCTGCGTGGGGAAGATTTGTGACGGAGTTTATGTAGATGCGCGTTTTGCCGCACCGTGAGTGGGTGCGGGGGCGCAGGCGTGGTGACCGGGCCGGGGGTTACGTTCGTCCGGTCGGGTGACGGCTGGTCGGAAGTGAGGCGCGAGGGCGATGCGGGCTGTGGTGTTCGAGAAGTTCGGGGAGCGGGCCGAGGTCCGGGAGGTGCCCGATCCGGTGCCCGCGCCGCACGGCGTCGTCGTACGGGTCGAGGCGACGGGCCTGTGCCGCAGCGACTGGCACGGCTGGACGGGCCACGACCCCGGCATCCGGCTGCCGCACGTCCCCGGGCACGAACTCGCCGGAGTGGTCGAGGCGGTGGGCGCCGACGTGCCGGACCGGCGGCCGGGCGACCGGGTCACCGTCCCGTTCGTGTGCGCCTGCGGCACCTGCGCGTCCTGCGCGGCCGGCGACCACCAGGTGTGCGAGCGCCAGACCCAGCCCGGCTTCACGCACTGGGGCTCCTTCGCCGAGTACGTCGCCCTGGACCACGCCGCCGTGAACCTGGTGGACGTACCGGACGAGCTGTCGTTCGCGACGGCGGCGGGGCTCGGCTGCCGCTTCGCGACCGCGTTCCGCGCCGTCGTCGCGCAGGGCCGGGTGGCCGCCGGTGAGTGGGTCGCCGTGCACGGGTGCGGAGGCGTCGGCCTGTCCGCCGTGATGATCGCGGCGGCGAGCGGGGCGCGGGTCGTCGCGGTCGACGTCTCGCCCGCCGCGCTGGACCTCGCCCGCACCTTCGGCGCCGCCCACTGCCTGAACGCCTCCCAGGTGCCCGATGTGGCCGCAGCCGTACGGGAGTTGACCGGCGGCGGCGCGCACCTGTCGCTCGACGCGCTCGGCTCACCGCTCACGTGCGCCGCCTCGGTGGGCGGCCTGCGGCGCCGGGGCCGCCATGTGCAGGTCGGCCTGCTGCCGCAGGACCCGGTCGTCCCCATGAGCCGGGTGATCGGCCTCGAACTCGAACTCCTCGGCAGCCACGGAATGGCCGCGCACGCCTATCCGCAGATGCTGGAGACGGTCCGCGCCGGGGTACTGCGCCCGGACCTCCTGGTCACCTCCACGATCACCCTGGACGCGGCACCCGCAGCGCTCGAAGCGATGGGCACGACGCCGGGCGCGGGCGTGACGATCATCGAGCCGTGGGCCTGAGCCCCTGACTCCTGGTCAGGGCCGCCCGCCGTGCTCCGCCCACTCCGGGGCCAGGACCGACATCAGTGTCTGGTCGTACCACTGGCCGTCGCGCAGTACCGACTGCCGGGCCACGCCTTCCTCGACGAAGCCCGCCTTCTCGTAGACGCGGCGGGCCCGGTGGTTGTGGCTGAAGAGGTCAAGGGCGATGCGGTGCAGGCCCAGGCTCTCGAAGCCGTGGCCCACGATGAGGCGGACCGCCTCGGTGCCGAGACCCCGGCCGCGGCCCTCGGGGCCGACGAGCGTGCGGAACGTGCAGCTGCGGTGGACCGGGTCCCAGTCGTACAGGACGACCTCACCGACGAGCCGGCCCGTGGCGCGGTCGGTCACCGCGAGGTCGAGACGGTCGGGCTGCGCGGAGCGTGAGCCGTACCAGGCGCGCAGGGAGTCCAGGGTGAGCTCGTTCGACGGGTCCCCGGTGAAGCGGCGTACCTCCGGGTCGTCGATGATCTCGGCCATCGTGTCCGCGTCCGCGGCGGTGAACGGCCGCAGGACGGTCTTCTCGCCGGTCAGCACCGGCTTGACGGAGAAGCCGGCGGCCAGGGGGTCTTGGGTCATCCGGGGATTGTCCGCAGGGCCGGCCGCGCGCGGCAATCGAATAACGCGGGCGCCGCCCCGCACGGTGGCATACGTGCGGGGCGGCGGCGGTGCGGTGGGGTGGTCACTGATTGAGGCCCCGGTTGCGGGGGCGGGAGGCGACCCAGGCGTGGACGGTGTCCACGTACCAGTACGGCTTTCCCGCCTCCACGTGGTCGGGCGGGGGCAGCAGACCGTGCTTGCGGTACGAGCGCACGGTGTCCGGCTGGACCCGGATGTGCGCGGCGATGTCCTGGTACGACCAGAGCCTTCGGTCGGTCATCTGTGGCTCCTTGCTGCGGGTGCCGCAGCGGCGGCTCGGGGTGGCCGTCGGGGGAGCTGCGGCGCGAAACGCTGGCGATCAGTCAGCCTGTGCCCGGACAACGACCCGCCCGGAGAAGAGGCGAGGGGCTGTCGACGGGGTGTGACGCAAGACCCGCGTATACGGAACATGTGTGACAGGAAGGGGGTGTTTGTGACGCGAGTGACGCATTCGCGGCGCGCGGAAGGTGCGTACGCGGGGGTGATCGGCCCCCCGAGGAGTCCCTACACCCCGCACGACCTCAGATAACCCCTGGTGCGGCGCGCGATGGGCAGCGGGCGGTCCGGCTCGCACGGGTACATGTCCTGCTCGACGATCGCGAAGAGATCGACGTCCAGACGCCGGGCCGCCGCGATGACGGGCTCCAACGCGGGCTCCCCGGCCGGGGGTTCGCACATCACGCCGCGCGCCACGGCGGGCCCGAACGGGATCCCGCCCGCGCGGACTTCGGCGAGCACGGCCGGGTCGACCTGCTTGAGGTGGAGGTAGCCGATGCGCTCGCCGTACGTCTCGATGAGCTTGACGCTGTCGCCCCCGCAGTACGCGTAGTGGCCCGTGTCGAGGCAGAGCGAGACGAGGTCCTGGTCCGTGGAGTCGAGGAAGCGGGCGACGTTCTCCTCGGAGTCGATGTGCGTGTCGGCGTGCGGGTGGACGACGGTCCGCAGGCCGTACCGCTCGCGGACCTCGTGGGCGAGCCGCTCGGTCTGCGTGGTCAGGTCGCGCCACTGCGCCGCGGTGAGCGCGGAGTCCTCGATGATCTCGCCCGTCTTGTCGTCGCGCCAGAACGCGGGGATGACGACGAGATGCCCGGCGCCGGTCGCGCGCGTGAGGTCCGCGATGGCCGAGACGTGCTCCCATGTCGCGTCCCAGACGCCGGGGCCGCGGTGCAGGCCCGTGAAGACGGTGCCCGCCGACACCTTCAGGCCGCGCCGTCCCGTCTCCTCGGCGAGCACGGCCGGGTCCGTGGGCAGATAGCCGTACGGGCCGAGCTCGATCCACTCGTAGCCCGCTTCGGCCACCTCGTCGAGAAAGCGCCGCCAGGGGACTTGGCGGGGGTCGTCGGGGAACCACACGCCCCAGGAGTCGGGTGCCGAGCCGATGCGGATACGGGGTGACATCGTCGTCATGGAGCCAGCCTTCAGGGCGCCGCGGACGAGTGTCAAGACGTGGTCCGAATGTCCGGACAAAATGTTGACAGGGTCTTGTGGCAGGGCTAGACCTGAGCCTGAGACCGCCGAAGGGGCGCGCGCCCCGCCGAAGGGAATCCGTATGCAGCCCAGTCCCGGCGAGCCGTACGACCTCATCACGATGGGCCGGATCGGCGTGGACCTCTATCCGTTGCGGACGGGCGTGCCGCTGGCGGAGGTGGACACGTTCGGCAAGTTCCTGGGCGGCTCCTCGTCGAACGTCGCGGTGGCGGCGGCCCGGCTCGGGCGCCGCACGGCGACGGTCACCCGCACCGGGGCGGACCCCTTCGGGGAGTATCTGCACCGCAAGCTGCGGGAGTTCGGCGTCGACGACCGCTGGGTCACGCCCGTGGCAGGCCTGCCGACGCCCATTACCTTCTGCGAGGTCTTCCCGCCGGACGACTTCCCGCTCTACTTCTACCGCCTGCCCAAAGCGCCCGATCTGCAGATCCACACCGCCGAACTCGACCTGGACGCCCTCAGGGCGGCCCGGGTGTTCTGGATGACGGGGACCGGGCTGAGCGAGGAGCCGAGCCGCTCGGCGACTCTGGCCGCGTTGGCGCACCGGGCGAAGGCGGGCATCACCGTCTTCGACCTCGACTGGCGGCCGACGCTCTGGGGAGACGCGGCCTGGGAGGACCCGGAACAGGCCAGGCCTCATTACGCCGAGGCCCTGCGCCACGCGACCGTCGCCGTCGGCAACGTCGACGAGGTCGAGATCGCCACCGGCGAGCGCGAACCGGCCGCCGCGGCCCGGGCGCTGCTCGCCGCCGGGGTGCGCCTCGCCGTCGTCAAGCAAGGACCCAAGGGCGTACTCGCCATGAGAGAGGACGGCGAGTACGCGGAGGTGCCGCCGCTGCCCGTCGACGTCCTCAACGGTCTGGGGGCGGGCGACGCGTTCGGTGGCGCCCTGTGCCACGGACTGCTCGCCGGCTGGGAGTTGGAGCAGGTCATGCGGTACGCGAACGCCGCGGGCGCGATCGTCGCGTCCCGCCTCGAATGCTCGTCGGCGATGCCCACCCCCGAAGAGGTAGCGGCCGCCCTCACGGCGGGAGAGGTCCGATGAGCCGGGCGGGCAAGGTCGGCGCAAGCAGCCCGGGACACGTTCGCGAGCGGAGCGGCCGGGGGGTGCGCGTCGATCCCCTGGAGCTGGTGCGGCTGCGGGCCCGCCATCCCGACGCCGTCGCCGAGGCGGCGGCGCGGCGGGCGCGCAGGCCGCTGATCACGCACGACGCCGGGCGCCTCCTGATCGTCGCCGCCGACCACCCCGCGCGCGGCGCCCTCGCCGTGGGGGAGCGGCCCTTCGCCATGGCCGACCGCGCCGACCTCCTCGGACGGCTCTGCCTCGCCCTGTCGCGGCCCCGCGTCGACGGGGTGCTCGCCACCGCCGACATCCTCGACGACCTGCTCCTGCTGGGCGCGCTCGACGGCAAGGTCGTCCTCGGCTCGATGAACCGCGGCGGGCTCGCCGGGGCCTCCTTCGAACTCGACGACCGGTTCACCGGACACCGGCCCGCGGACCTGCACCGGCTGCGGTTCGACGCCGGCAAGCTGCTCCTGCGTATCGACTACGACGACCCGGGCTCGCTGCGCACCATGGAGTCCGCGGCCCGCGCCGTCGACGCGATGGCGGAGCTTCGCCTGCCCGTGTTCGTCGAGCCGTTCCTGTGCCACCGCGACCCTGCGCGCGGGACGCTGCGCAGCGACCTGAGCGCGGAGGCCGTCACCACGTCCATCGCCATCGCCTCCGGCCTCGGCGGCAGCTCCGCGTACACCTGGCTCAAGGTGCCCGTCACCGACAACCCCGACGACATGGCGCGCGTCATGGAGACCTCGACGCTGCCCGCGGTGCTGCTCGGCGGTGATGTCGGATCCGCGGACGACCAGGACGCGGCGTACGAGAAGTGGCGGCACGCGCTCCAACTGCCCACCGTGCAGGGCCTGGTGGTGGGGCGCTCGCTGCTCTACCCGGCCGACGGGGATGTGGCGGGCGCGGTCGACACCGCCGCGTCGCTGCTGTAGGAGGGGACGGTGACGAACGCGAAGGACCCCATGAACCCGTACCTGCCGCGGGGCAGCGCCGCCGACGGGCCCTACGCCCTGGCCGTCGGCCCCGAGCGGGCCGGCTGGTCCCGCGCGGGGCTGCGAGTGATCGAACTGGGGCCCGGACAAACGCACGACCTGGACACCGGCGAGAGTGAATGGATCGTGCTGCCCCTGACAGGTGGTTGCACGGTGCGCACGCAAGGCCGGATCATCGAACTGCTGGGCCGGGAGAGCGTGTTCGGCGGGGTCAGCGACTTCGCGTACGTGCCCCGCGACGCCCATGCGCAGATCGCCTCCGGCGCGGGAGGCCGCTTCGCCCTGGCAGGAGCGAAGTGCGAGCGTCAGCTCCCCGCCCGCTACGGCCCCGCGCCGGAGGTTCCCGTCGAGCACCGGGGCTCCGGCACCAGCGCCCGCCAGGTGCGCAACTTCGCGTCCGCCGACGCCTTCGCGTGCGACCAGCTCATCGCCGTGGAGGTGATCACGCCCGGCGGCAACTGGTCCTCGTACCCGCCCCACAAGCACGACGAGCACCGGCCGGGTCTCGAGACCGAGCTGGAGGAGATCTACTACTTCGAGATCGAGGGGCCCGGCGGGTACGGGTACCAGCGCGTCTCGCCGTCCAGGCCCGGCGGCACCGACCTGCTCGCCGAGGTCCGTACGGGCGACGCGGTCCTCGTCCCCGACGGGTGGCACGGTCCGTCGATCGCGCAGCCGGGACACACGATGTACTACCTGAACGTGATGGCGGGACCGGGCGAGGAACGGGAGTGGCGGATCTGCTTCCACCCCGATCACCTGACGGAGGGATACCGATGACGCGGCTCACCACAGCACAGGCCCTCGTACGGTTCCTGTCCCGGCAGTACACCGAGCGCGACGGCGAGCGGCGCCGCCTGATCGACGCGACCTGGGGCATCTTCGGGCACGGGAACGTCGCCGGGATCGGCCAGGCCCTCCTGGAGTACGCGGACGACATGCCCTACCACCAGGGCCGCAACGAACAGGCCATGGTGCACGCGGCCGTCGGCTTCGCCCGGCAGAGCGGCCGGCTCTCGGCGCAGGCCGTGACCACGTCGATCGGGCCCGGCGCCACCAACCTCGTCACCGGCGCCGCGCTCGCCACCATCAACCACCTGCCCGTCCTGCTGCTGCCCGGCGACACCTTCGCGACCCGGCCCGCGGACCCCGTCCTCCAGCAGCTCGAAGTCCCTTACGCGGGCGACGTGTCCGTCAACGACTGCCTGCGCCCCGTCTCCCGCTACTTCGACCGGATCTCCCGGCCCGAGGCACTGATCCCCGCGGCCCTCGCCGCGATGCGCGCCCTCGCCGACCCGGTCGACACGGGCGCGGTCACGCTCGCGCTGCCGCAGGACGTACAGGCCGAGGCGTACGACTGGCCCGATGCGTTCTTCGACGAGCGGGTGTGGGGCGTGCGCAGGCCCGCGCCCGACCCGCGCGAGCTGGACGAGGCCGTCCGTGCGGTGCGCGCCGCGCGCAGGCCGCTGCTCGTCGCGGGCGGCGGCGTCCACCACAGCCGCGCAGAGGAGGCGCTCAAGGAGTTCGCCGACGCGACCGGGATCCCCGTCGCGTCCACCCAGGCCGGCAAGGGCTCCCTGCGCTGGGACCACCCGTCGGACGTCGGAGGCATCGGCCACACCGGCACCGCGACCGCGAACGAACTCGCCCGCACCGCCGACCTCGTCATCGGCGTCGGCACCCGCTACACCGACTTCACGACCGCGTCCGGCACCCTCTTCGGCGGCCGCGTGCGCTTCCTCGACCTCAACATCGCGGCCTTCGACAGCCACAAGATGGCGGGCCTGCCCCTGGTCGCGGACGCCCGCACGGGCCTGGAGGAGCTCACGGCCGGGCTCCGCGGCCACCGCGCGGAGCCCTCCTACGTCATGGAGTACTCCGACGACAAGGAGCGCTGGGAGTACCGCGTCGACGCCTGCTTCACGGCCGACGACGACCTCGTGCACCCGACCCAGCCGCAGGTGCTCGGCGCGCTCGACGAACTCGTCACCGAGGACGACATCCTGATCAACGCGGCCGGTTCGCTCCCCGGTGACCTGCACAAACTGTGGCGCGCGCGGTCCCGCGACCAGTACCACGTCGAGTACGGCTACTCCTGCATGGGCTACGAGATCCCGGCCGCGATCGGCGTGGCGCTCGCCGCGCCCGGCCGCCCGGTGTGGGCGCTCGTCGGCGACGGCACGTATCTGATGATGCCGACCGAGATCGTCACCGCCGTCCAGGAGAACATTCCGGTCAAAATGGTCATCCTGCAGAACCACGGGTACGCGTCCATCGGCGGACTCTCGGCCTCCGTGGGCGGCGAGGGGTTCGGTACGGGCTACCGCTTCCCGGCCGCCGACGGCACGTACACGGGCGCCCCGCTGCCCGTCGACCTCGCGGCCAACGCGGCCAGCCTCGGTATGACGGTGCTGCGCGCGAAAACCGTCCGTGATCTGCGGGAAGCCCTCGCGGCGGCGCGTGCGGCGGACGGTCCCACATGTGTCTACGTGGAGACCGAAACGGCAGACACAGTGTCGGGCGCGCCCCCCGCGCAGGCGTGGTGGGATGTGCCCGTGGCCGAGACGGCGACGCGACCGTCGGCGGTCAAGGCCCGCGAGGAGTACGACCGGCACGTCACCGCTCGGCGCCGCCGGCTGTGAAAGAACGCGAAACACCTGAAAAACCCGAAACACCCGTAGGACCCCAAAGGAGCTTGCCCTCATGACGACCGACGTCAAGACCGTCAACCACTGGATCGGCGGGAAGACCGTCGAGGGTGTCTCGGGCAATTACGGCCCGGTCACCGACCCCGCGACCGGCGCTGTCACGACGCAGGTCGCCTTCGCCGACATCGACGAGGTCGACGCCGCGGTCGCCTCGGCCAAGGCCGCGTACGCGACGTGGGGCACCTCGTCCCTCGCCAAGCGCACCGCGATCCTCTTCAAGTTCCGCGCGCTGCTCGACGCCAACCGCGACGCGATCGCCGAGCTGATCACGGCCGAGCACGGCAAGGTCCACTCGGACGCGCTCGGCGAGGTCGCCCGCGGCCTGGAGATCGTCGACCTGGCCTGCGGCATCACCGTGCAGCTGAAGGGCGAGCTGTCCACCGAGGTCGCCTCGCGCGTCGACGTGTCGTCGATCCGCCAGCCGCTCGGCGTCGTCGCCGGCATCACGCCGTTCAACTTCCCGGCCATGGTGCCGATGTGGATGTTCCCGCTCGCCATCGCCTGCGGCAACACCTTCGTCCTGAAGCCGTCGGAGAAGGACCCGTCGGCGTCCATGAAGATCGCCGAGCTGCTCTCCGAGGCCGGTCTGCCCGACGGCGTCTTCAACGTCCTGCACGGTGACAAGGTCGCCGTGGACCGCCTCCTGGAGCACCCGGACGTCGCGGCCGTGTCCTTCGTGGGCTCGACCCCGATCGCGCGCCACATCCACACCACGGCCTCCGCCAACGGCAAGCGCGTGCAGGCGCTCGGCGGCGCAAAGAACCACATGCTGGTCCTGCCCGACGCCGATCTGGACGCCGCCGCCGACGCGGCGGTCTCGGCCGCGTACGGCTCCGCCGGTGAGCGCTGCATGGCGATCTCGGCCGTCGTGGCCGTGGGCTCCGTCGCCGACGAGCTCGTCGCCAGGATCAAGGACCGCGCCGAGAAGATCAAGATCGGCCCCGGCAACGACCCGGCCTCGGAGATGGGCCCGCTCATCACCGCCGCGCACCGCGACAAGGTGGCGTCCTACGTCACCGGTGCCGCGGCCGAGGGCTGCGAGGTCGTCCTCGACGGCACCGGCTACACGGTCGAGGGCCACGAGAACGGTCACTGGATCGGCCTCTCCCTGCTCGACCGCGTCCCCACGACCGCCAAGGCGTACCGGGACGAGATCTTCGGCCCGGTCCTGTGCGTGCTGCGCGTCGACACGTACGAGGAGGGCGTGGCGCTCATGAACGCCTCGCCGTTCGGCAACGGCACCGCGATCTTCACCCGGGACGGCGGCGCCGCCCGCCGCTTCCAGCTGGAGATCGAGGCGGGCATGGTCGGCGTGAACGTGCCGATCCCGGTGCCGGTGGGCTACCACTCCTTCGGTGGCTGGAAGGACTCGCTCTTCGGCGACCACCACATCTACGGCAACGACGGCACGCACTTCTACACCCGCGGCAAGGTCGTCACCACGCGCTGGCCCGACCCGTCCGACGCCCCCGCGGGCGTGGACCTGGGCTTCCCGCGCAACCACTGAGTCAACAGCAGCACCAGGTGCCCCGGCCGCTGTGCAGCGCGGCCGGGGCACCTCTGTGTGTGCCTCCGTATGCGTCTCTGTATGCACCTGTGTGTGCGCCCGGGGCGCCGGGAGAGTGTCCGGAGTGCGGACGGATTTGGACGGACTTCGGAGCGCGGGCTGCGGTTCCCGTACGTAGGGGATGTATCGGATGTCCCAGTCGACACCGTCCGTTCACCTGGGAAAGCAAGGTCATTAATCCGGACGACCTGATGGAATCCATCTATTGCGTCGAACCGGCTTGGAAGTGGCCGTAGTTGGATCAAGAGCCCGGTGCGGAATCCGCAGCTAAACGGCCGTTGACGTTCCGGATTTCGCACGGTGCAATGACGCGCCGGGAGCGGACGAACAAACCCCCATCGCGACAGCCCTTCGGAGGCGATAGCGCTCCCGGCCCGAGTATCGGAAACATCTGCCGCACGAGTCGATCGGAACCGCTCCCCATATGTCCGACACGCTTCGCACCAGCCCCACGACCGTCACCGAGGCGCCCCTCGCTCCCCTCGGCAACACGGCCAGTCCCCAGAAGCTCAAGCGTTCCATCGGCGTCGTCGGCGGCACCCTGCTCACGCTCTCGTGCGTGACGCCCGCCTCCACGCTCTTCGTGGTCGTCCCCGACCTGTTCTCCTCGCTCGGCACCGCCACCGCGCTCACCATCGGGATCGGCTCGCTGCTGTGCATAGCCGTCGCGTTCTGCTACTCGGAGCTGGGCACCCTCATCCCCAGCGCGGGCGGCGAGTACGCCATGGTGTCGACGCTCGCGGGCCGCCTCGCCGGCTGGCTCGTCTTCGTGCTCTCGCTGCTCGTGGTCATGATCGTGCCGCCCGTCATCGCGATGGGCACCGCGGACTACCTCGCCCCGCTCGTGCATCTGCCGGCCGCCGGCGCCGGAGCGGGCGTCATGCTCCTCGCCACCCTCGCGGGCCTGCTCGACCTGCGTGCCAACGCCTGGATCACCGGCATCTTCCTCGTCCTCGAGGTCATCGCCGCCGGAGTCGTCGCCGTCCTCGGCTTCTCGCACTCCGAGCGCGGCGCCGGATCCCTCGTCGACCTGCACGTCACCGGGGCGGGCGGCCACACCGACACCGTCACCGCGATGCTGATCATCTCCGGGCTCGCCATCGCCCTCTTCATCACGCAGGGCTTCTCGACCGCGGTCTACCTCTCCGAGGAGCTGGAGAACCCGCGCCGCAACGTGGCTCGCACGGTGCTCCTGACCCTCGCCATCTCCACCGTGGTCATCCTGGTGCCGGTCGTCGCCATCACCATGGGCGCCCCCGACCTCGCCGCCCTCACCAGTGGCGACATCAGCGGCATGGTCGAGGCCTGGTCCAACTCCGCCGTCGGCACGTTCGTCAGCCTCTGCGTCGCCCTCGCGATCATCAACGCGGGCATCGTCATGGTCATCCAGAACTCCCGCGTCCTGTTCGCCTCCGCCCGCGACAAGTCCTGGCCCGAGCCGGTCAACAACGCGCTCTCCAAGCTCGGCCGCTTCGGCTCCCCGTGGGTCGCGACCCTCGTCGTGGGCGTGCCCGGCGCGGCCCTGTGCTTCGTCAACCTCGACACCCTGTACGGCGTGACCGGCGTCTCCGTCACCGGCATGTACCTCCTGGTCGCCGTCGCCGCGCTGCTCGCCCGCCGCGGCTCCCACCGCGACCAGCCGGCCTGGCGCATGCCGCTGTGGCCCGCGGTGCCGGTGGTCCTGATCGCCGTACTCGCCTACATCCTCAGCCAGCAGGAGGTCTCCTACCTGCTGTGGACCGGCGGCATCACCGCCGTCGCCACCCTCTACTGGGCGCTCTACCTGCGGCCGCGCAAGGAAACCCGCTGGCTGGTGTCGATCCCCGAGGACTCGCAGGCCTGAGCATCACCCGGGCTCGGCTCGCACGAGTGGCCACGGGGCCGAAGGGGCAGGGCCGCGCCCGTCGAACAGGGGCCCGGCAGCAGTCAGTTCGTCGACGGTGCGCGCACGGCGGATGCCGGATTTCCGCACGACGCTTCGTACCGCGAACGGTGTACGCGGGGGCGGGACCCTACTCCCCAGGGAGGTCCGGCGGTTCAGACCGGGGGCTGCCCCCGATGTCGGCGATCGCCCGTACCGTTGACGCATGGATCTACGACTGACCGGTCCGCGGGCCAGGCAGCGGCGGTGGGCGGCCACCGCCGCTGCCCTCGTGGTGCTCGCGGGCGCCGGTCCATCGATGGCCGCGGCCGCCTCGGACGACGCGCCCCCCGTGCAGCGCCGCGACACGGTGATGGACACGGGCGGAGCCAGGATCGACACGTCGTACTTCACGACGCGCGGCTCCGAGCGCCGCCCCGCCGTCCTGCTCGCCCACGGTTTCGGGGGCAGCAAGGACGAGCTGCGCGCCCAGGCCGAGGGCCTCGCCCGCGACGGATACGCCGTGCTGACCTGGTCGGCGCGCGGCTTCGGCCGCTCCACCGGCAAGATCGGGCTCAACGACCCGAAGGGCGAGGTCGCCGACGCGTCCAGGCTCATCGACTGGCTGGCGAAGCGGCCCGAGGTCCAGCTCGACAAGAAGGGCGACCCGCGCGTCGGCGTCACCGGCGCCTCGTACGGCGGCGCGGTCTCGCTGCTCGCCGCCGGATACGACGACCGGGTCGACGCCATCGCCCCGCAGATCACGTACTGGAACCTCGCCGATGCGCTGTTCCCCCAGGGCGTCTACAAGAAGCTCTGGGCCGGGCTCTTCATCAACACCGGCGGCGGCTGCGACCGGTTCGAGCCGCAGCTGTGCCGCATGTACGAGCGGGTCGCCGAGGCCGGGAAGCCGGACGCCGCGGCCCGCGCACTCCTCGAAGAGCGCTCGCCGGTCGCCGTCGGCAAGCGCATCAAGGTGCCCACGCTCCTGACGCAGGGCCAGACCGACTCCCTGTTCCCGCTCGGCCAGGCCGACGCCGCCGCCCAGGCGATCCGGGCCAACGGCGCGCCCGTCGACGTCGACTGGATCGCGGGCGGGCACGACGGCGGAGACCGGGAGACCGGACGCGTCGAAGCCCGCGTCGACTCCTGGTTCGACCGCTATCTGAAGGACGACAAGGGCGCCGACACCGGCCCCGCCTTCCGCGTCACCCGCACCGGAGGCATCGACTCCACCGACGGCGCCGCCCAGCTGCGCGGCGCGAGCGGCGACACGTACCCGGGCCTCGCGAACGACCCCCGGCGCGTGCCCCTGACCGGGCGCGAGCAGCGCGTCACCAATCCCGCCGGCGCGAGCCCGCCGGCCATCTCGAACCTGCCGGGGCTCGGAGGGGGCGGCGGCGGTGGACTCGGTCAGCTGTCCTCCCTCGGCGTCGGCCTCTCCCTCGACTTCCCCGGGCAGTTCGCCCGGTTCGACTCGGCGCCCCTGCGCGACGACCTGCGCATCACCGGGTCCCCGAAGGTGACGGTGCACGTTGCCTCCGACAGTGACGACGCGGTCCTGTTCGGCAAGGTGTACGACGTCGGGCCGGGCGGCGGGTCCCAGCCCGTGCTGCCCTCCCAACTCGCTTCACCCATAAGGGTGGTGGGTTCCGGAGCCGACGGCGGCAAGGACGTCACCCTCACGCTCCCCGCCATCGACCACGAAGTGCAGAAGGGCCACCGGCTGCGCCTCGTCCTGTCCTCCACGGACCTCGGCTACGCGTCCCCGACGCACCCCGCCACGTACACCGTCTCCCTCAAGAGCGACCTGTCCGTGCCCACCGCCCCCGCCGTGCGGACGGCCGCCGCGCCGCTGCCCGCCTGGGTGTGGTGGCTGCCCCTCGCCGGCGTCCTGGCGGCGCTCGCCCTGCTGCTCACCGGCCGCCGCCGCGCGAGCACGGGAGCCCCCGCCCCGGACCTCGCCGAAGTCCCGCTCCAGATCACCGACCTGAGCAAGAAGTACGCGAAGTCCGCAGACCGGTACGCGGTCCGTGACCTGTCCTTCCGCGTGGAGAAGGGCCAGGTCCTCGGCCTCCTCGGGCCGAACGGCGCGGGCAAGACCACGACCCTGCGCATGCTCATGGGCCTCATCAGGCCCGACGGCGGCGAGATCCGCGTCTTCGGGCACGCCATCAGGCCGGGTGCGCCCGTCCTGTCGCGGGTCGGCGCGTTCGTCGAGGGCGCGGGCTTCCTGCCGCACCTGTCCGGCCGCGAGAACCTGGAGCTGTACTGGGCAGCCACGGGCCGCCCCGCCGAGGACGCCCACCTGGACGAGGCGCTGGAGATCGCCGGGCTCGGCGACGCCCTCGCCCGCGCGGTGCGCACCTACTCGCAGGGCATGCGCCAGCGGCTCGCCATCGCGCAGGCCATGCTGGGCATGCCGGACCTCCTCATCCTCGACGAGCCGACGAACGGCCTCGACCCGCCCCAGATCCGCGAGATGCGCGAGGTGATGATCCGGTACGCGGCGGCGGGCCGCACCGTCATCGTCTCCAGCCATCTCCTCGCCGAGGTCGAGCAGACCTGTACGCACCTGGTCGTGATGGACCGCGGACGCCTGGTGCAGGCGGGCCCGGTCGCCGACATCATCGGCGCCGGCGACACCCTCCTGGTCGGCCTCGCGGCGGACATCTCCGACGCGCTGATGGAGAAGGTGGAGGCGCTGCCCCACGTGGAGTCGGCGGCCCGCGCGGACGGCGGACTCCTGGTACGGCTCGCGGCTCCCGCGCACGCGGACGTCCCGGCGACGGTTCCGGCGGCGGCTGCCACGGCGACCGCGGTGGCGGCACCCGACGGTCCGGCACAGTCCGCGGCCCTCATGCCACCCTCCGCCGACCGGGAGACGGCCGCCGCCGGACTCCTCGCCGAGCTGGTCCGTCTGGACGTGCCGGTCGCCTCCCTCGGCCCGCACCGCCGCCTCGAAGACGCGTTCCTGACCCTGATCGGAGGCGAAGCCGGATGACCGCGCTCGTCGAGTCCACGGAGCCCAAAGAGGCTGCGCCCGGATACCGCGCGCGCCGCACCCTGCCCCTGAGGGTCGAGGCCGTACGCCAGCTGAAGCGGCGCCGCACGCTCGTCATGGGCGCCGTCCTCGCCCTGCTGCCGTTCGTCCTGACCGTCGCGTTCGCCATCGGCGGCGACCCGGGCGCGCGCAACGGCCAGGTGACGCTGATGGACACGGCCACCGCGTCCGGCGCCAACTTCGCCGCGACATGCCTGTTCGTCTCGGCCGGGTTCCTGCTGGTCATCCCCGTGGCCCTGTTCTGCGGCGACACGGTCGCCTCCGAGGCCGGCTGGTCCAGCCTGCGCTACCTCCTCGCGGCACCCGTACCCCGCGCCCGCCTCCTGTGGAGCAAGCTCACCGTCGCGCTCGCCCTCAGCCTCGCGGCGATGGTCCTGCTCCCCGTCGTCGCCCTCGCGGTCGGCACGGCCGCGTACGGCTGGGGCCCGCTGGAGATCCCGACCGGCGGCGCGCTCTCCGCGGGCACCGCGGCGCAGCGGCTGCTCGTCGTGATCGCGTACATCTTCGTGTCCCAACTGGTCACCGCTGGGCTCGCGTTCTGGCTGTCGACGAAGACGGACGCGCCGCTCGGCGCGGTCGGCGGCGCGGTCGGGCTCACCATCGTGGGCAATGTGCTCGACGCGGTGACGGCACTCGGCCACTGGCGCGACTTCCTGCCCGCGCACTGGCAGTTCGCGTGGGCGGACGCCATCCAGCCGCGCCCGGAGTGGGGCGGCATGATCCAGGGGACGGCCGTCTCGGTAACGTACGCCGTCATCCTGTTCGCCCTGGCCTTCAGGGGTTTCCGGCGCAAGGACATCGTCTCGTAGGTCTCCGGACGATCACCTTCCGGCCTCGGCGGGCCCCCTCCGTAGCCGCGTCGAGATTCATCCGCAACGCCTCCGACTGCTCGTTCCGGCCGTCTCGGACGTCACATTCGCCTGGCTCTCGCGAGGATGCCCCGGCGCTTGCGCCGGTGAGGCAGCGTCCTGGGTGTATCACGCGGAGTGTCGCCGCTTCAGATCCCCAGGACGGCGGCCCAGTGAACGCGTGTTCCCTTGATCGCTGATGCGGGTGGTGGTGGCGGACTTGGGGTACGGGCGTGCGCTCTTCGCACATACGGTCCTGGCGTAGGCAGCGTTACGGATCGGCACGGCGGGCCGGAGGGGTGAGGTGGGTGGCAGCCAATACGGCGGGCGAGCAGATCGCGGCCGACGGGAATGCCCGTTACACCTTCCGGCTGCGGGTGTCGGCGACGGCGCGGGCTGTGTTGGAGGCGGAGTGGGGACGCTGCCGCTGGGTGTGGAACGAGTGTGTGGCCAAGGCGAAGGCCGTACACGCTCAGAGCAAGACACATCCCGAGGCCAAACAGACGTGTGGTCCAGCGCAGTTGGACCGAATGCTCACCGGTGCGCGGGCGGGCACACCGTGGCTGGCGGCCGGGGCGTCGGTGGTGCAGCAGCAGATCGTCCGAGACTTCGGCAAGTCCCGCGCGAAGGCGCTCAAGGACGTCAAGGAGCGCCTGCCGGTGTCCTTGAGGGCGGGGATGCCCGGCTTCAAGGCCAAGCGTGAGACGAGCCCGAGCCTGAACTACACGAAGCGCGGCTTCCGCCTCAAAGACGGCCGTCTACATCTGGCGGGCGGCCTTGTAGTGACCGTGGTCTGGTCGCGCCCGTTATCCGGTGAGCCGGGCTCGGTGCGGGTGTACCGGGACAGCCTGGGCCACTGGTACGCGAGCTTCGTTGTCCCCGCCCCGCGCGAGCCGCTGGTGTCGACGGGGCGGGTGCTGGGTGTGGACTGGGGCGTGAAGGAGATCGCCACCACCACCTCCGACACCCATGACCTGCCGCATCCCGAACACGGCAAGCAGGCCCAGGCGAAGGTGTCCCGCTACGACCGGATGATGGCCCGCCGTAAACCGCAAAGGGGCCAGGCCGCCTCGAAGGGCTACCGGGAAGCCCAACGACTGCGCGCCAAGACGCACAAGAAGGCGGCCCGACAGCGCCAGGACACAGCGAGGAAGTGGGCGAAGAAGGTCGTCCAGGATCATGACGAGCTGGCGGTGGAGGACTTCAAGCCGAAGTTCCTCGCCAGGTCGAGCATGGTGAGGAAGGCCGCGGACGCCGCCATCGGCGCCACGAAGCAGGCACTGGTGGAGATGGCCTGCAAGTACGGGCGCGTCGTCCACCTCGTCCATCCCGCGTACACCACGATGGACTGCGGACAGTGCGGAGCGAGAGCCAAGCACGCCCTGCCGCTGGGTGAACGCACCTACACCTGCACCGCCTGCGGAGCCGTCTCACCCAGAGACAAGAACTCCGCCCGCGTGATGCTCAACAGGGCAGGTCTGAACCCTGCTGGTGCCGAGGGCATAAGACCGGACGGAACGCAGTTCCGCCCGGCAGCCTGAGCCAGGAATCCCCTCCCCTCAGGGAGGAGAGCATTCAAAAGTGCTGACGCGCGATCGGCTCGCGATCGGGGGACTGAAGGGTCACGGAAAGCGGTCGCCGGACAGGGGGCCTCGACCCAAGTTGTCACGCTCAGCGGCGGACAAGGACGTGCGGCAGCTCGCGGAAGCGATACGCAGGGCCGACGAACTGAAGATCTGAGTCTCCTGCGGATGGGAGAAACTGTCATTTCGCCCTGTAAGTTCTGGGTGAATATCGAGGCAGAAGAATTGGCCGCCGAATGGATCGGCGTAAATTCTGTGTGAATGGTGGTTCTGTTCCTGAAGGGTGATGAGAATTGGACTCAGACGCAACTGATCGAGTTCTCATCCAATATGGCCATTCCGGGGCCGGGGTCCGCGTAATGTTTTCCGTGTCGAAGCCGAACAGGGCTTACGGCAAACAGAAAAGCGTCACCGAGAAAGGGACAACCCTCATGAGCTTCCACAAGGTCGCCCCCGTCAAGAAGACCCGCAAGCCCGGCGCGAGGCCGGCCGCTGCACACCAGGCCGCGCCCAAGCCGAAGCGTCAGCCCCGCCGCCGTCCGGTCGGCAACAAGGCCGGCAAGGACTGCTGAACCGTGCCGTGGAGGCGGGCCCCCGGCGTGTGCCGGGGGCCCGCCTCGGCCGTGTTCCCGGTTCGGGCAAAGAGAGTTGAGAAATCCGGAGGAGTCGGACGGGTCGGGGGAGTTGGTGGAGTTGGCGGATCTGGTGGAGCGTAAAAGCACGGGTGCGCGTCAGGCGTTCCGGCGTTTCTGGCCGTTGACGCGTGGTGACCGCAGATGGCTGGTCCTGATCATTGTCTGCGTCGTGGTCGCCGCGCTGGCCGAGACGGCCTCGATCCTGATTTTCGCGAATCTCACCGACCACGCGCTGGCTGCGGGATCGCTCTCCGCGTTCTGGGTGCCCGCCGCGCAATGGCTCGGTGTCGCCGTGATCGGCGCCGCGGTCGGGTATGCCGGAAACTCGCTCGCGGTATGGACCGCGGAGCGGTTCGTCCTGCGGCTGCGCGCCGGCGCGTTCCGTCATGTGCAGGGGCTGCCCCCGCACTTCTTCCAGAAGCACCGGCAGGGCGATCTCGTCGAGCGCCTCACCGGTGATGTCGAGGCCATCGAACAGATGGTGGTGTCCGGCGTGGTCGGCACCGTTTCCGCGTTGTTCTCCACCGTCTTCTACGCGGCCGCCGCCCTCTGGCTTCGCTGGGACCTCGCCCTCGTCACCTTCCTGCTCGCCCCGGCCTTCCTCATCGCCGCCCGCCGCTTCGCCGGCCGCATCAGGTCCGCGGCCCGCGACGAGCGCACCGCCGACGGCGCCATCACCTCGGTCGTCGAGGAGTCCCTCGGCAATGTCGTCCTCACCCAGGCCTACAACCTGCGCCGGGAGGAGGAACGCCGGCTCGACCGGGAGGCCCGTGCGTGGCTGCGCGCCTCCGTGCGCGGCGTCCGCGCGAGCGAGCTGTACGAGCAGTTCGTCGAGGTCGTCGAGACGCTGTGCGTGCTGGCCGTCATCGGATTCGGCGCCTGGGAGATCGCCGCGGGCCGTATGACGCTCGGCGACCTGCTCGCCTTCGCGGCCTTCATCGGCTACCTCTATCCGCCGGTCCGCAGCCTCGGGCAGCTGGGCCTCACGCTCACCGCCGCCACGGCCGGAGCGGAACGGATCCAGGAGGTGCTGGACGCCGAGCCCGCCGTGACCGACCCCGTCTCACCCCGGCCGGCCTGGCCCGTGCACGGCCGGATCAGCCTCGAGGGAGTCTCCTTCCGCTACCCGGACGCTCCCGCGGAATCGCTGACGGACGTGTCACTGACCGCCGAGCCCGGCGAGCTCGTCCTGATCACAGGGGAGAGCGGAGCAGGCAAGTCGACCCTCTCCAAGCTGCTGCTGCGCTTCTACGACCCGACGGCGGGGACCGTACGCCTCGACGGGGTGCCGCTCATCGACGTACCGCTGGAGTTCCTCCGCGAGAACGTGGCCCTGCTGCCCCAGGAGACCCTGATCCTGCACGGCACCATCCGCGAGAACATCGCCTGCGGCCTCCCGGGCGCCGGCGAGCGGGAGATCCGGCAGGCCGCACTGGACGCGGCCGCCCACGAGTTCATCAGCGACCTGCCCGAGGGCTACGACACCCGGATCGCTCCGGGCACCGCCGCCCTCTCCGGCGGTCAGCTGCAGCGCATCGCGATCGCCCGTGCCATGCTGCGCGGCGCCCCCGTCCTCGTTCTCGACGAGCCGACCGCCGGACTCGACGCGCTGGCCGCACGACGCGTGGTGCAGCCGCTGCGCCGGCTGATGGCGGGCCGTACGACCATCGTGATCACCCACGATCTGGCGCTGGCGCCGGACGCGGACCGCATTCTCGTCGTGGACGGCGGCCGTCTCGTGGAGTGCGGTACGCACGGGGAACTCCTCGCCCGGGGCGGGGCGTACGCGCGGCTGCGCAGCGCTTAGCCCTAGGGCCTGCCCTGACGACAGGCCCTAGGGGAGCGCCGCCCCCCGGGCCGTCACCCACAGCTCGTACCACTCCTCGTGGGTGAGTTCGGGGGCGCGGCGGGCGGCGTCGGCGCAGGCTCGGATGCGGGACGGGTTCGCGGTGCCGATGACCGGGGCGATGCGGGACGGGTGGCGCTGGAGCCACCAGAGGACGATCGTCTCCGGGGTGGTGTTCTTCTTCTCGGCGAGGTCGGCGACCAGTCGTGCCGTGGCGTACTCGGCGGGCGTCGCCTCGCGGCCCGTGTAACTGCCCTGGGCGAGCGGGCCCCACGCCTGGAGGCGGATCCCGTGCTCGGCGCAGTGTTCCAGGGTGCCGGGCGGGAAGCCGTTCGCGGCGGCCTCGGGCGTGTTCACCAGCACCCCCGCCTCCACCCAGTCCCGGCTCTTGAGGCTCATCTCCAGCTGGTTGGCGACGAGAGGGAAGTCCAGGTGCGACTGGAGGTGCGCGATCTGATGGGCACTCATGTTGGAGACGCCGAAACTCCGTACGAGGCCCTGCTCCTGGAGCGAGGTGAGGGCCTTGGCGACATCGCCCGGGTCAGCCAGCGGGTCGGGCCGGTGCAGCAGCAGGACATCGACGTGGTCGGTGCGCAGCCGGGTCAGGCTCTCCTCGACGCACCGCACGATGCGGGCGCCGCGCAGGTCGTACACCCCCGGACGGTCGCCGTCGGCGAGGCGGATGCCGCACTTCGTCTGTACGGTGATGCGCTCGCGCAGCCCGGGCGTCCGGGCGAGCACCTCGCCGAACACGGCCTCGGCCTTGCCGTCGCGGTAGATGTCGGCGTGGTCGAACGCGGTGATGCCGCTGTCCAGGGCCGCCTCTACGGCGGCCTCGGCGGCGTCGATGTCGGAGGGCCGGAAGGGCGCGGAATCCCAGCTCCCGCCCAGCCCCATGCATCCGTAGATCAGCCGGTCCTGGTCGGTGCGCGCGTGCGGTGGTGTAGTCACAGTGGGCAGCGTAGGCCGCCCACTCACGGCTTGGGGGTGTCGAAGTAGCGGTTGAGTGCCGCGGCGAGCGCGGCATCGCCGGTGATCCTGACCTTCCGCATCATGAACATCATGACGGGGCTCTGATTGCCCGAGACCAGCTTGAGGAAGTCCGCGTCGCCCATGGCGAGCGTGACGCGGGGCGTGGCGTCCGAGCGGCCCTCGGTGACCGTGCAGGTCCCTTCCGCGATCGCCGTCTCGTACACGGCCTCTTCCCGGTCACCGGCGCTCGTGATCTTCCAGCGGATCAGCGCCCGGAGCGAGCCCGCCGTCTCCGGCCTGAACTGCCGCTCCATGCGCGCGAAGACCTCGTTCAGGATGCGTGCCCGCAGCTCTCCGTCCCGGGCGATCGCGTCGATCTCCTTGGCGGACAGGCCCTTCACGATCTTCGCGAAACGCTCGGGCGTGACCGCCGAGAAGTCGAGGCCGGCAATCCCGTCGCGCGTGCTGGGGCCCTCGCCCATGGAACCCTCCGTGTGCCGAAACTGCTTACCATTCAGTAAACTTACCAATCGGTAAGGTTACGGCCGGGGCAGATGGGCTGACAAGCGTGACGGGTACAACGGCCGATCCGACAGAAGGCCACGGTCGGCTCACGAAGCGTCCCGGGGCGCAGGGTGACGGTCCGGGCGTCCCCGCAGGCCGCCGGCGCCGTGTCCCGCGCCGCGAGCGCGAGCAGCAGATGATCGACGTCGCCGTGCGCGTCTTCGCCAAGCGCGGCTACCACGCCGCGTCCGTCGACGAGATCGCCGAACTCGCGGGCGTTTCCAAGCCGATGGTCTATCTCTACCTCGACTCGAAGGAGGGTCTCTTCCTGGCGTGCCTGCGCCGGGAGTCGGACCGGCTCGTCGCCGCGTTCCAGGGGGCGGCGCGCGCGGGCGGCGAGCCCGAGGAGCGTCTGTACGCGGGCCTCGCCGCGTTCTTCGCGTTCGTCGCCGGACACCGTGACTCCTGGGTCGTCCTGCACCGGCAGGCCTCCGGGCTCAGCACGGCCATCGCCGCCGGGGTCGCCGAGGCGCGGCGGGCCGTCCTGGCCGAGGTGGCCGGCCTGGTCGGGGACGGCATCGCGGACAGCGGCCGGGGAGTCCTGCTCGACGCCGAGGACGCCGGCTTCGTGGCGCACGCGCTCGTCGGCGCCGCTGATTCACTCACCGACTGGATGGAGCGCCACCCCGGCCAGTCGCCGGACTCGATCGCGCTGCGGCTGATGAACATGGTGTGGGTGGGGATGCGGCACGTCCTCGACGGCGAGGTCTGGACCCCGCGCGACACCTGACCACCGGGGCCGACCCTGGGCCGCTCACGTCGGCTGATCGTGTCCGGCCCATTGAATTTCCGTTACGCGTGGGTAAGTTGACGCCCGGGTAAGTCTGCAAGTCTGTGTGGGACGAGCGAGACGCAGGGATCACGTCAGCCGCGACCTGGAGCCGTCATGGGCGTACGCAAGGATCTTCAACGGGCACAGCAGCGCAGCGACTTGACGGACCGGGTCACCGTCGAGACCGTCAAGGACGAGCATGGAACCGTGCGCGAGGCGCGCACGGCCGCCCTCGCCGCGGACCCCGGCGGGAGCACACCCGCCGACATCCCCTTCACGAACGCCGCCGAGGCGCCCGACGCCGTGGTCCTGCGGCGCAGGGAGGGCGAGTACTGGCGTCCCGTCACGGCGGCGGCCTTCGCGCGTGAGGTGACCGCAGCGGCCAAGGGCCTGATCGCGGGCGGCCTCGAACCCGGCGGGCGCGTCGCCCTGATGTCCCGTACGCGCTACGAGTGGACCGTCCTCGACTTCGCCGTCTGGGCGGCCGGCGGGCAGACCGTGCCCGTCTACGCCACGTCGTCGGCCGAGCAGATCGAGTGGATCGTACGGGACTCGGGCGCGCGCCACCTGATCACCGAGACCCCCGGGAACACGGCCACCGCGCGGGCCGCGCTCGCCGCGCTGCCCGAGGAGGAGCAGCCGCGCTGCTGGGAGCTGGACGCGGGCGCGGTGCTCGAACTCGCCACCCTGGGAAGGGAGGTGGACGACGAGGAGGTGACCAAGCGGCGCGCCGCCCTCACCCCCGGCACCGTCGCGACCGTCTGCTACACCTCCGGGACCACCGGGAAGCCGAAGGGCTGCATCCTCACCCACGCCAATCTGCACGCCGAGGCCGCGAACACGGTGGAGCTGCTGCACCCCATCTTCAAAGAGGTGACCGGACAGGCGGCCTCGACGCTGCTGTTCCTGCCCCTGGCGCACATCCTCGGCCGCACCATCCAGATCTCCTGCATGCTCGCGCGTATCGAACTGGGCCACTGCCCCGGAATCAAGCCGGACGAGCTGAGGCCCCAACTGCGCTCGTTCCGGCCGACGTTCGTGGTCGGAGTGCCGTACCTCTTCGAGAAGATCCACGACACGGGCCGGGCCACCGCGGAGAAGCTCGGCCGCGGCGCGTCGTTCGACCGGGCCGACCGGATCGCGGTGAACTACGCCGAGGCGCACATGGCCCGCATCCTCGGCCGCGGCAAGGGCCCCGACGGCATGGGCCCCGACGGCAAGGGCGGCCCGTCCCTCGGTCTCCGCCTCGCCCGCGGCCTCTACGACCTGCTGGTGTTCCGCCGCGTGCGCAAGGAGCTCGGCGGACGCCTGCGTTACGCGATCAGCGGCGGCTCCCCCCTCGACCGGCGCCTCAACCTCTTCTTCTACGCCGCCGGAATCCTCATCTACGAGGGGTACGGCCTCACGGAGACCAGCGCCGCCGCCACGATCACCCCGCCGCTCGCCCCGCGCCCCGGGACGGTCGGCCTCCCGGTGCCGGGCACGGCCGTGCGGATCGCCGACGACGGGGAGGTCCTCATCAAGGGCGGCATCGTGTTCGGCGGATACCGGAACAACCCAGAGGCGACGGGGGAGGTGCTCGACGGGGGTTGGTTCGCCACCGGTGACCTGGGAGCCCTCGACGAGGACGGCTACCTCACCATCACCGGCCGCAAGAAGGACATCATCGTCACCTCCGGCGGCAAGAACGTCTCGCCGGCCGTCCTGGAGGACCGGCTCCGCAGCCGCCCGCCGGTCGGCCAGTGCATCGTCGTGGGCGACAACCGCTCCTACGTCGGCGCGCTGATCACGCTGGAACCGGAGGCGGTCGCGCACTGGCTGTCCGTACGGAAGATGCCCGCCGGCACCCCGATGGCCGATGTCGTCCGTGATCCGCGGATGATCGCGGCGGTGCAGGAGGCCGTGGACTACGCGAACAAAGCCGTCTCGCGGGCCGAGTCGATCCGTGAATTCGTTCTGGTGGAAGGCGAGTTCACCGAGGAAAACGGGCTGCTCACGCCCTCCCTGAAGATCAAGCGGCATGCGGTCGCGGCCGCGTACGAGCGGGAGATCGAGGCTCTCTACCGGGGCTGACCACCCGCCGCGGGGACCGTGACCGTGACCGTGACCGTGACCGGGGCGGGTGCGGGACCGGGCGGGGGCGGTCTGCGGTGCGGCCGGAAATGAGTTCGGCGCGCATAAGCGTCGCGGCGTCGCTGGGAAGTGTGACGGTACGGGAATGGACGGCGTGGCCTCGGCGACCCCCACGGCCTTCGAGGGCAACGACGCGCGCATCACGCTCCGCTACACACCGGACGCCATGTCCGACGCCGCGCAGAGCATGGTCCACGACCTGCGCGCCACGGCGCCCCCGGCCGGCGCGGACGCACTCCTGACGGGCAGGCACCCCGCAGGGCGGGCGGGGAAGGCGCCGAGCCCACGTCGCTGAGCGGGCCGGCAGCAGCGCCCCCGTGCCGCCCGCCGCCTGGGCCCGCTGCGCCGATCGGCAGATGCGGGACATCTATGGCGGCTTGAAGCGGCCGGGGAATTCCTCAGTCCGGTCTCCGGGGGCGGGAGGGGGAGGGTTCGGCGTGTCGTGCCCAGCGCACCGCCTGCGCAGCAGAAAGGCCCTACCGAAGCAGGGCCTGAGCGCGGCGCCCCCGGCGGGGCGCGATACAGATGGGAACGGGCGTGACGTGCGGCTTTCCGGGGCGCGGATCGTCGTTGAAGCGACGTACTCTCCGCACGGACCACCCCGAGGAGTCCGGTCTGTTGGGGACCCGGCTGGGGGAGGTTGGCTTCGCCCGGCATCCGCTTACCGCGTCACCAGCGGCGCAATCGCGTTGCCCGCGGCGGCGACGTCGATCACCGTGGCAGTGGCCCCGCACTCGCCCGCCGGGAGGCCTCACGTTCCGGGAAGCCGCGCAGGTGCCGCCGCGACCATGCGGACTCGCGCGAGCGCCTCGATCTCCACCGGGATTCCCAGGGGCAGGGCCGGCACGCCGATGATCGTGCACGCCGGGCGGGAGCCGCCTACATGGGGGGCGTCGGCCAGGACCGCCAGAGCCCGGTCGGCGACCGGCTGTAGTTGGCCGCCGCGATCTGGCGTGCACGCGACGGCGATCAGCACACGGAGCACGGATTCGAGGCGCTTCATGCCCCCGGGCCGCGACTGGAGGACGGCGAGCACGTTCGTCATCGCGAGCTCTGCGGCTCGCGCAACTTCCTCGTGGGTCAAGTCCCGTCCCAGGCCGCCGCGGCAGAGCAAGCCGCCTGCCGTCGTGACCGGCCCCTGCCCGGATACCGCTGTGAATTCGCCGCTGTCGGCGAAAGGGGTGTAGAGCGCCACCGGCCTCGGCGGTGGGGGCAGTTCTGTCTGCGTCGGGTCCATCCCGTCTCTCCTCCGACCGCACAAGGTCAGGTGGTTTGTGCTCCGCCGTCCGACGGTCAGTGCTCCGGGCACTTGCACAGGCCGTCGACCCCGGCGGCACGGCGCTCCGTCACGGTAATTCCGCCTGCCGCCCAGTTGTCCAGGGGGACTTCCTGGACCATGACGTAAATGCGGTCCGGGTCCTTGACGAGGACGTCGTGGAGCAGGTCCGTGACGCCCGAGACCATGCGCTGTTTCTGCTCGGGAGTGACTTCGTCGATGACCTGGATCGTAACGACGGGCATGTCCGCTCTCCTCTGTCCTGGACGAATGGCTCCCCATGGGGCCGGGGCAGGCCTGACCATATGGTTGTGGCGGACGGGCCGACCAGCGTCCGAGTAATGATCTTGAAGTCTGAGACGCGGAGGATCTGGTGCGCGCACTGTCAATTGCACGCTTATGAACAGGGCTTGATGTCTTCTCAGGAGCTGGTGAACGCACATGATCCGGCATGCGAGACAGTTGCTCCCGGAGGGTGCTGCCACCCGTCTTGCTCGGCATAGTGGCCGCATGAACGCGCCAACGCTCGCCAGGCCCCGTCAACCACATTCTTTCCCGAGCCAGTTGACAGCGTTCAATCGTGTCGCCTTCGAGCGCCCCCTGGCGCCCGTGGTTCCGCCACCCGATGACACTTCAGTTCTTGAGCGCTTTCCCCGCTTGCGCGAATTCCTGGCTGCGGCGGATGCGACTCCGCTCGTGGAAGTACCGTCACCGGACGGCGGCGCCAGGATCCTCGCCAAGCATGAATCGGTCGGCCCGGGTGGTTGCGCGCAGGGGCGGGTGGCCTACGCGCTCTTCGTCAAGGCCGCTCTCAAGTACGCGGACGACCCGGAGCCTTTGCGGTTGCTCAGTTACGCGGACGACCCCGGACTGGTCCGTTCCCTGGACCGGCTGACGAGGCTGACCGGCGTGCCGATTCGCTGCGCCGTCCCGCAGGGGAGCGTCGCTGCGGGTGGCATGGCGGTCGATGTGGTCGAAGTCCGGGGCGGCGGCGCCGCGCTGGTCGACCGCGCGCTGCGGATCGCCATGGCTGACCCGGGAAGGACCCTGCTGCACCCGCTGCGCGACACCGCCGCTGTCGCGACGCACCAGTACGGAACCGGTGCGGAGATCCTGAGCCAGACGGGCGGGCGCCCCCTGGCCGCATGGGTCGCCACGGTCCGTACCGGGGCGTCCCTGGCCGGGGTCTCCCGTGCCCTGAGGCCCTGCCATCCTGGGGTGCGGACGGTCGCCGTCGCTCCGGCCGGCGGACACCGGGCGGACGGCGTGCACGGCGCCGAACCGATGAGGCCGTTTCTGCGCGCGTACGTGCCCGGGGCCGAGCGTGTGTCCGCTCCCGTCCCGGTGCCGGCCGTCGCCCACGCCCGACTGGAGCGGGAGACGGGACTGCGTGCCGGCCCCGACGCGGCCGCGAGCTGGGCGGCCGCGTGGCAGGTGGCTGATTCGCTGCCCGCCGAAGCCACGGTGGTCACGGCATTCCCGGATGCCCGGTGGTCCCGATGATCGCTGCTGCGTTCCTCCAGAACTGAACCGCGCCCATGAGCAGGGGATCGGGCGGCGGTGGACCGCGGAGGTCGGCACGTGCAGGTACTTGACCGGGCTGTGGCTCTGATCGAGGCGGCGGCGGGTGGCGGGGGAAGTGCCGGGGAGCTTGCCCGGGTCGCCGGAGTCTCTCGTTCTACGGCGTTTCGCCTCCTGAACGCACTGGTCAGACAGGACATGCTCAGACGTGACGATTCGGGGGTGTACCGACTCGGTGGTCGCGCCTTTCAGCTGGGGGCGCTCGCCGATCAGGAATTGCTGCTCGGCCTGGCGGCGCGTGCGGTGGACCTGCTGCACGCCGCGACCGGTGAAAGCGTGCACGTCTATCGGCGGGTCGGCGACGCCCGGGAGTGCGTGGCCGGCGCCGACAAGCTCTCGGGCCTGCGCCGTGTCGTGCGTGTGGGCCACGTGGAGGAGGCCTGCGGAGACGCCGTTGACGTGGTGCTCGACGCGCGTCACGGGGCGCGTCGTGCGCCACCGGCGCAGGGGCCCGGATGACGACACGTGCCCATGTCACCTGCCTTGCCGCGCCGGTGGCCCTCCACCCCGGTGACGGGCCGGCGCTGGCCGTGGCCGTTTCGGGCGGCCCCGATCTCGCTCTGCGTGCGGACGGTATCGGCAGGCGTCTGTGCGCCGCCGTGTCCATGGTGGAGGCGGGTTTGCGTATGCAGGCATATGGAGCCGACCGGGCGCTGAACTCGCGTTCGATCAAAGGGAATTAAACTGTTTCAGAAGGTGGGACAGTTGGTCTCACTCTCTGGACGCCTTCTGCTCTGGTCTGCTTTTCTTCCGGCAGGTTATGCAAACGATCTTGCCGGGGTCGGTTCCCGACGTTTCCCTGCGGGATCTCTGACGAGGAGCTTTCCATGTCTGTACAGGCCTCGACGGAATCGTTCGAAGCTCAGATGCCCACTTCCCTGAACGCCTTGCCCAGGGAGTTCGGCAAACTTGCGGAACATGGCCCGATGGCTCTCGTGGACGGATTCTGTCCCTGGCTCGACCACCCCGCCGACCTGGTCGACCGATCCCTGGCCGGCACCCCGCGCCGCGAGCTGACCGAGGCCGTCGAGGTCCTCAACACTCGTGCCGCTGCGGGCGACCGGGATGCCTTCTACGCTCAGCAACTGCTGCTGGCCCGCGTGTACAACCTGCTGACCCGGCTCCCCGAGGCGCTCACGGCCGAGGGCTCCGTCGTGGTCCACGAGGTGACGCGGATGCTGGAGGTGGCCACGATCGCGGCCGAGGACCGGCATGTGGACCCGGGTCTCATAGCCTCGGCGCCCACCGCGCCCAAGTCCTTCCTGACCTGGCTCAAGGAGCAGGCCAAGTCGCATGCCGCGTACAAGCACCCGTACTACCTGGACTTCATTCGCCACCAGGCGTCGGCCGACGATCTGCGCACGTACGTCATCCAGGAGTCCGTCGTCGACGGCCGCTTCGACGACCTGCTCGCCCTGATGCAGGTCGGCACCGACGGCCCCGCCAAGCTGGAGATCGCGGGCAACTACTGGGACGAGATGGGCAACGGCAACGCCGAGGAGGTGCACACCCACCTCTTCAACAAGATCTACGAGGTCTTCGACATCACGCAGGAAGAGCTGGACAACGCCCTCAGTGCCGAGGCCCTGCTCTCCGGCAACCTGGCGGTCCTGCTGTGCCGCTACCGCCAGTACTACCCGCAGGCCGTCGGCTTCCTTGGCATGACGGAGTGGTTCGCGCCGGACCGCTTCGTCCAGGTCGTCGGTGCCTGGGAGCGGCTCGGGCTGCCCGAGGTCGGGATCACCTACCACAAGCTGCACATCACCATCGACTCGCAGCACGCCGCGGGCTGGTTCCACAACGTGCTCGTCCCCGCCGCCGATTCCGCCTACATGCGCGAGGGCATGGCGCGCGGCGCCCTCTGGCGCCTGAACTCGTCGGCCCGCTATCTCGACGAGCGCCTGAAGTCCTCCACGCCGGGCGCCTGACCCGACCGCCGCACGTTCACCCACTTCCCCGCAAGGAGTCACCCATGTCCGCTCTGCACGCTGTGCGGGAACAACTGGCGGAGACAGTCGGCCGGTTGAAGGGACGCCCGGCAGCCGACTTCCTCACCGGCCGGGCCGCGCTGCAGCTCGACTCTCTCGACCTGGTCGAGCTCTCGGTCGTACTGGAGCAGGCCTACGGCATCGAACTCGGCACGGACGACTCGGACTTCGACGAGCTCGGCGAGTTCGACACGCTGTGCGGGCTCGTCGACCGGCGGAGGCTGCGATGAGCGGTCTCCTCGAAGCGGTGGCCCGGCACGGCTCGGAGCGGCCCACGGCGGTCGCCCTCAGAAGCGGTGACGTCACGCTCTCCTACCGGGACGTGGTCGACAGCGTCGAGCGCGCCGCCGTAGGCCTCGCGGGCCTGGGGATCCGCCCCGGCGAGCGTGTCGCCGTCCTCGGTACGAAGAGTGTGCCCGCGGTCCTGGCACTCCTCGCCGTGCTGCGGGCAGGGTGTGCGTACGTACCACTGGACCCGAAGGCTCCGGCAGGGCGGCTCGCGGGGCTGCTCGCGGACGCGGGATGCCGGGTCCTGCTCCATGACGACGACGTCGATGTGCCCTGGAAGGCGGACGGCGTGCGGGCGTTGGGGCTCCGTGAGCTGTCCGGGCAGCGGTCCGGACCGCTGCCGGAAGAGCGTGACGAGGACTCCGTCGCGTACTGCCTCTACACCTCGGGCAGCACGGGGCACCCCAAGGGGGTGCAGATCTCGCACCGGGCGCTCGGGGCGTTTCTGCGGGCCGTGCACCCGCTGCTGGAGGCGGGACCGGACGCACGGTGCCTGAACACCTCGGCGCTTCATTTTGATGTGTCCGTAGTGGACCTGCTCTACCCGCTGTGGTGCGGGGCGTCCGTGCGCATCGGGCCGGACGTGCCGCTGCCGGCGCGGCTCGCGGGCACCATCGAGCGGGAACGCATCACGCACCTGGCGGCCGTGGGGTCCACCCTCGCGCTGGTCGCCACCGGGACCCGGGGTTTCGCGGGCCGGGACATCAGCTCGCTACGGCGCCTGATGACAGGTGCGGAAGTGCTCGACCCCCGGGCGGTGAACGCGTGGCTCGCCGCCGCGCCCGGACTCACCGTCATCAACGGCTACGGCCCCACCGAAGCCACGTGTCTCGCCGTGGCGCACCTGATCGCCGAGTACGAGCCGGACCGGACCGAGGCCTACCCGCTGGGCCGGGAGCTGTCGGGCATCACGGTGCGCTTCCTCGCGGGCGACGACGTCACCACCGACGGCCCCGGCGAGATCCTGATCGCGGGCGACCAGGTGATGAATGGATACCTGGCCCGCCCCGAGGAGGAGGCCCGCGCCTTCATCGACATCGGCGACACCCGCTTCTACCGCACCGGTGACCTCGGCCGTCGCGATTCCGACGGCTCTGTCGCCTTCGCGGGCCGCCGCGACGACGAGATCAAGCACCGGGGTTACCGGGTCAATCTCCAGGAGATCGCCCTTGCGCTCCAGTCGCACCCCCGGGTCTCCCGCGCCTTCGTCGCACCCGGGCCGCACGGGAGCGGTCGACAGGAGCTGTGGTGTGCGGTGCTGTGGGCCGATGCCCCGGCCTCCGGGGAAGACGTGGGTCGGCCCTTGCTGGTGCCGGCGACCGGGGCGGACGCCGACGAACTGCGCAGGCATGCGGCCGAGCTGCTGCCTGCGTACATGCTGCCTGGCGCCTACGCGAAGCTGAGTCACCTCCCCGTTCTCTCGAACGGCAAACCGGATGTGAAGACCGTCAAAGCGACTCTGGCGAAAGGTGGTTGGACGGCAGTGCCCGAGTTCACGTCGTCCACGTTGTCCTCCTCGCCCACGTTGCCGTCTTCCAAGGGGGTGTCCGAGCATGCGTGTTGACACATGTCCCCGTGACGACGCGCACGACCTCGGTACCCGCGCCGCCGTCGCCCTGCTCGAATTGGAGGCCGCGCACGGCGGACCCGATGGCATCGGGGTACGTGCGGTGCTCGGCGCGCTGGGCGCTGCCGGACTGCTGGATCCTGGCCCCGGGAGTCGCCCCGCCGCCTCGGTGGCGCTCGCGCTCGCCAGGAGCCTCGCCGATCTGCTCACACCTTTCGAAGCCGCGGCCGTGGCTGCCCACTGCGCACTGGCCCTGCCCGCCCTCGCCCGTACCGACTCGGGTTCCCTGACGAGCGACTTGTTGCTCGCGCGGCAGGGGACCCGGGTCTTCGGCCACCCGCTGACCGGTTCCCCGGCGTCCACCGTCGCGGCGTCCGCTGTGCCCGGCGGAATCCGCCTGACCGGCCGCGTGTACGGCTACTGCGCGGCAGACCGACTCGATGCGTTCCTGGTTCCGTTGCCGGTGAAAGGGGTGGGCGCAGGGGATGGCGTGGTCCGCGCCGGCATCGTGCCCGCGCGTGCCGAAGGTGTCACGCTGCACTCGGCGGACCCCACCACAGAGTTGGTCCTGGACCGGGTCCTGGTCCCGGAGGGCCGCGTGGTGACCGTCGACGACGAGGCGACCGACGGCGCCCGCCTCTGCCTAGCGGCCTACGAGCTCACCGCTGCCGAGCACCTCATGGAGCAGGCCGTACGGCATGCCGGTGATCGTCACTCGTTCGGCCGCCCCTTGATCGAGCACCAGTCGGTGAGCTTCCGCCTTGCCGAACTCGCGGCACGCGGCGATGGTGTGCGCGCCCTCATCGACGCGCTCGCCTCCGAAGACGCGGGGGTGTGTGCCGGGGGAGAGGCGGCCGGGGGAGAGGCGGCGGGAGAAGAACGGGCTCGGGGAGGTGCAGCCGCCGCGGAGCGCCTCGCCTCCCGGCTGCTGCGCGACACCACCGCGGACTGTCTGCACCTGCGCGGGGCGGCGGGCCAGCAGGCGGGGAGCCGACTCCAGGAACTCCTGCTGAGCAGCAGGAAATTGGCGTCGGTCAGGGGCCTTGAAGGTCGACGAACCGCGGAGGTGCTCGATGACGCGTGTTGAGAGACGTGAGGAAACCACTGCGGTGAGTACGTCGTCCGTGCCTCGGCCCGCCCTCGACGAGTACCGCGAGAGTGTCCGCGCACTGATCCGTGCCAACCCCGAGGTCTTCGGCGCCGAGGCCTGGGACCACACCCAACTGCTGCCCCCGGCCAGGGAAGCGATCGCAGCCCTCGGCGGTGCGGGGCTGCTCGACCCCGTCATCGGGGCCGATCCGTCGCGCGCGGTCGCGTTCTCCGCCGTCCTGCACGAGACGCTGGCGCCGCTGCCGGCCGGGGCGGTCGTACTCACGCATACCGAGGTCGGCAGCCGACTGCTCGCGCATGTCTGCGCAAGTGGCCACCCGGCGGTGGCCGCGGCGCGTCAAGGGCGACACCTCACGGCGCTCGCCGTGACGGAGCCGGGCGGCGGACTCGACTTCGACGCCATGACGACGATCGTCGAGCGCGACGAGCAGGACGGACGGGCGACGCTGCGGGGCGAGAAGTGGTTCATCAGCAACGCGCCCTTCGCGGACGAGTTCTTCGTCCTCGCCCGTGACACCCGCTTCGCGAAACGGGCTCCCGGCCGACACACTCTCCTGCGGGTGCCGGCCCGCACCCCCGGTGTCGGCGTGGATTCGCTGTCGACCTTCGGGCACCGTGGCCTGGTGGGCCGTGTTCGCCTGGACCACGTACAGCTGCCTGGGGAAGCCGCGGCTGGAGCTCCCGGCAGCGGCCTGCTCACTCTCATGCGCCACTGGGTGCACGAGCGCGTCATGCTGGCCGTCCGTCAGACGGCGATGGCCGCGTGGCTCGCACACGACAGCCAAGTCCGCGTCCTGCGGGACGAGTTGCTGTGTGAACAGGCGGCAGGCGCCCGGGCCGTACGCCACCTGGCGCAGGCCACCTGCACGCCGCGCGAGGCGGCCTCCGCCAAGCTCCGGTCGGGTCGGCTGCTGCGCCGTGTCGCGGAGCAGGCGATGCGGCGAAAGCCGTCCGCCGTGGCGGAACGCGTGTTGCGCGATGCCCACGGACTCGCCCTGGCGGGCGGAAGCGACGAGGCACTGCTCATGCAGATCGCACGGAGCCTGCCGTGACGGACCGCACGACGCCGGGCGGGGCCCCGGCCGCCGAGCACGCCGTGCGGCCCGCCGCCGCGAACGCACGTCGCTGGATGCCCGATGGGTTCCCGCCCGACGGTGTGACCCCGCTCTTCCTGCTGCCGCCCGCGGGCGGTTCGGCGGCGATGTTCGGCGGGCCGGCTGGGGACTGCTGGGCCGATGCGCTGCCGCCCGGGTATCGGGCGTGCCCGGTCGACTTCCCCGGCCACGGCCGCCAGATGACGACCTCACGTCCGCTTTCCGACATGGCGCGCCTCGTCTCCGCTCTCGACGCGGCCTGCCGGCCGGCCGACGGACGGCCTTGGGTGCTGCTCGGCCACAGCATGGGCGCGCTCACCGCGGCGGCCTGGGCGCAGGCCGCGCACGCCGTGGGCCACGGCCCGGAGCTGCTGATCCTGAGCGCAGCCGCCGCACCCTGGCACACCCCGGCGGCGCTCGCCCTGAGCGCCGCCGACGACGGCACGCTCTGGCGGACACTCAGCGAGCTCGGCGGGGTGCCGACCGAACTCGCCGCGTCCTCGGTCGCCCGCCGCCTACTCACCCGGGTGATGCGTGCCGACATCGAGACGGCGGCCTCCTACACCCGGCGCCCGCCTCCGCGACGGGGCGCGGTGGGCTGCCCCGTCGTGGCGGTGGTCGGCCGCGAAGACCCCGCCGTGCGCGTCGAGCAGGTTGACGCGTGGCGGAACGTGGCGGACGGCGGCTTCACTCTCGTACGGCCGGAGGGCGGTCATTTCTACCGAGAGGGACTGGCGGACCTGGCCCCCGTGGCAGCAGCCGCGCTGTCGACCTGAAGAACCCAAGGACCCAAAGCCCCCTGAGACCAGTGAGGAACACGCATGCCCAAATCCACCCTTGCGCCCCGTGACGAGGCGCAGGAAGCCCAGCAGAGCGACCGGCACGCACCGGCCGCGTCCGGCGTCTTCATCAACCCCAAGCTCCTGGAACCGTTCCTCAAGGACGCGGCGGCCCAGTACCACAGGGCCTGGGACTCCTCCAGGTCCGCGAGCGAGGAGCAGTACCTGCCCCGATGTTGGGCGCTGCTCGTCGGAAGGATGACCGCTGACAGCTTCCACGTGAGCGAGCTCCAGTGGGCGGGCAATGTGCGTGAGAGCGACCCGGTGGTACTGGAGGAGTTCGCAGACGTCATCGTGCCGTGCTTCGGCAGTCCGTACACCAACGGCCGCCGCGGCTACTGGTGCGATCCCGCCGAGCTCCTGCGCATCACACGGGATGTGGAGTCGCGCGGCCTCGACCTCCTCGGCTCCATCCACATGCATGCCGACGTCCATCGCTTCTGGCCCGACCACGCCGCCGGCCAGAAGCTCAGCCAGCACCCCACGCTGATGGACACATACCTCTTCCGCAACGGTGGCTGGCCACTGAACATCATCTGCCACCTGGAGGAGATCAAGGGCGAGACCACGTCCCGTCTGGGCGCCTGGGCCCCGCCCCCCTTCGACGACGAATCGGCCCCCGCCACCGAACTCCCGGTCCACTTCACGCTCTAGGGCCAGGTCCGCGTTCCGTAATCCGCAGGAGGTTCTCGTCAATGATCAACCGCATCGTCATGGTCAGTTCCCCCACACCCGAGCGGGTCGACAAGGTTCTGGACTCATTCGAGCGGCTCCGTGGCAAGGTACCGGGATTGCTCCGTATTGAGACGGCGGTCGACCACGGTGGCCGCGCCCTGGGGTACGACCGCATGTTTGTCCTTACCTTCCAGAATGCCGAGTCGATCGAGGTCTGGAAGCACCACCCGGCGCACATACCCATCAGGGAGGAACTTGCGGCCTGCGGTGAGCTTCTGGTCTTCGAGTACGGGACAGAAGGCGGCCATGCGCTGCCGACGGCCGGGTAGGGGGGTCAGCGGAACAGCAGCAGTCCGGCCAACATGCCGACGTTGGCGGCGTACTGCGCCCCCATGAACGCGTGGTACGGGCTTCGTGGGTTCGATGTCCGGCGCCGACACCGGGCCACGAACCACAGCGCCCCGGCGGCAAGCGGTACGGAGCCGCACAGGGTGACCGGCTCCAGCTCGACGGAGGCCAGTACCGCGCCGACCCCCAGGACGGTCGCCGCGGCGGCGGCGAACCGGCGGGCGAAGCGCTCGCCCTTGATCACGGCCAGCGTGCGCCGACCGCTGATGGCGTCCCCGTGAACGTCGCTCAGGTCCTTGGAGATGGCGCCGACGAGGCCCATCCACAGGGACATCGCGAGGAAGAACGCTAAACCGCCGGCGGTGATCCGGCCTCCGGTCGCGGCCGCCCCGGCCATGTAGGTCGCGAGTCCCATCCCGAGCACGACGGCTCCGGCTGTCGCACTGTTGCGCTTCGCCGCCACGGGCGGCACCGAGTACGCGCAGCCGAGCGCGGCGAAGATCGCGGCCAGCCACCACACGTGGGAGATCCCGCCCATGATGAGCGAGGCCCCGGCCGTCACCCAGACGACGACGAGAGCGGACCGCACCGGAAGGCGCCCTGAAGCGATGGGCCTGCGTGAACCGTTCGCCTGATCCTCGGTCACATCCATCACGCCGTTGAGCACGTACGCGGACACCGCGACACAGATCCAGGCGACCAATCCGGCGGCAGTTGCCCAAGTGATTTCCCCGACGGACAGCTGTACCGCGCACAGGACTCCGACAATAAATCGCAGGGCGAATACAAACTGAACGACTGGGCGTGATTCGGCAAAAGAATGCTGAATGATGTGCGCAATTGGTGGGCGTCTTATGGTGATGTCGATTGTATGCATGCTGCAATTATATGCGACGGAGAGGAGGCGTCCGAGGTCACAGGCATGGTTCAGGTGCGGCGTGACCAGACCCACACCATAGTCCAGACGTATTCTCCCACTCGCCAGAATTCTCCCTCGATGGCCTCGTTTGGTAGCAGGAGTCCACCTGTGTCCGCGATCTGAATCCGGCTGCCGCACAACGTGACTTCGACCCCGTGAAACACGAGGGGGGTGCGTCTGATGGCGAGTCGGCCAAGCGCTTTGTATATCGACTCTTTCGCCGAGAAGACCGTGGTGAGCAAAGGGGATCCAAGGTTCCCGAGGCGGGACTGTTCGCGCTCGGTGCAGATCAGTGGGGCCGCGGAAGGGCTGAGGCGTCCAACGCGCTCCACGTCCACCCCGAGGGCGAGCATGTCCTGACGGATCGTCACCACGCTTGCCGCCGCCCTGCCGAGGCAGTGGCTGATCGACCCGTGCACGCCGTCGGGGAAACGGGGTGCGGCACCTTCGCGCACCACCGCGCCCTCGCGCCCGACCTGGGCGAGCGCGTGCGCGGCGGCTCGGCGCCCCAGGACGAAGTCCCGTCGGCGGCGTTCCGGTATCCGGGTCAGCAGGTCCCGTTCCTCCTCGTGGAGGTCCTCGGCGGCCGCGTCCCCGCCCAGGCGAAGCACGCCCGCGAGGCCTGGCAGCGGACGTGCCACCACGACCGTTGTCGTGCTGTGCACCGGGTCATCCCTACTCTCGTGTCCCGCGCGGGGTGTCGCGAAGGCCACCTCCGCGGCGGAGGTGGCCTTCGCGGCGTTTCCTGGGCCGGGGCTGGCGTGCGCGTCGCTCAGCGGTGGCGGGCGGGTCGCCGGCACCCGTTCGTGTGCGTGACAAGGCCCTCGGTCTTCAGGCGGTGCAGGTGGTAGGCGACCGTCGCCGGGCTGGACAGGCCGATCGTCGCGGCGATGCGCCGGAGCGAGGGTGAGTTCCTGTCCTTGGTGGCCCGGCTCCGAAGCGCACGCAGTATCTGCTGCTGCCGTTCGGTGGGGGCCTCGTTCGTCATTCCGCTGCCGAATCGCGACCTTCGGAGCCGCGCAGCATCGACGCGATGACGACGAGGAGGACGAGGCAGGTCGCGGCAAGGATCCACAGGACGTTGTGGAACGCCCCGTCGTAGGCGTTGACGAGGAAGTCCTCGAAGGCGTCGCGACTGGACGCCGCCATCCGGCCGACCGGGCCGCTGACGTCGCCGACGGAGACCTGCCCGGCGAGAGCGCCGGAGTCGCCGTGGAAGGGGAACGAGCCGCTTCCGTCACGGACCTTGGAGGAGATGGTCGTCGCCAGGAGGGAGGCGTAGACGGCGACGGCGACGGCTTCGCTGCCCAGTCGCAGGGTGTTCAGGAACCCGGCCGCCATGCCGGCCTGCTCGGGAGCCACCATCTCCAGCGCCTGTCCGTCGACGAGGCCGGCGGCGAGGGCCATGCCCGCGCCGGTGACGAGCATGGGGAAGGCGACGGTGGCGACGGAGACCTCGGGTGAGTAGAGCATGAGGCCGAGGTCGCCGACGATCAGGCACACGATGCTGACGTAGATGATCCGCATGGCGGGGATGCCGCGGGAGACCAGCCGGGCCGCGAGCAGGGGGCAGATCAGCATCGGGACGGTGAGCAGGACCATGATCAGTCCAGCGGTGCCGGTGCTGTAGCCGCCGACGGCGGTGAGGTAGCTGGGCAGGTAGGTCAGCATGGTGACGAAGCCGAAGGAACCGGCGATCGGGACCAGGCACAGCGCCACGAAGCGGCGGTTGCGCAGCAGCGCCAGGTCGAGCATGGGCTGCTTGCGGCGCTTTTCCACCGCGGTGAAGACGACGAGCGCGACGACCGCCCCGACGAACAGCGCCAGTACGCCCACGCTGCCCCAGCCCCACTGCGAGCCCTGAACGATGCCGCAGGTCAGCAGGAACATCGCGACGATGAACACGAGGCTGCCCAGTACGTCGATCCGGGCACCCTCCTGCCGCTCCTCACGAATGTGGCGCGCGATAACGGGCACCAGCGCGAGGACGACGGCGAGGGCCACCGCGTGCAGGACGAAAACCCAACGCCAGCCCGCGTTCTCCACGAGGGCGCCGGAGATGGACGGACCGGCGGAGATGCCGATGCCCGCGACGGTGCCGAAGAGCGCGAAGGCCTTGGCGCGGGCGGGGCCGTCGAAAACGGTGGACAAGATGGCGCTGCCACAGGCGAAGATCGCGGCTCCGCCGAGTCCCGCGAGGGCGCGGGCGGCATCGAGGACGTAGATGTTCGCGGCGAAGATGCTGCCGACGGAGGCGAGGGTGAAGACGGCGGCGCCGAGTGCGAACGCCTTGATGCGGCCGATGATGTCCGCGATGGAGCCCCAGACGAGCGTGAAACAGGCGAACGCCACGTTGAAGGCGTTGGCGACCCACTGCACGGGACCGGCGCTCGCGTGCAGTCCGGTCGCGACGGACGGGAGCGCGACACCGGTACCGGAGATCGACGTGGGGACGACGAACACGGCAAGCAGGACGGCGACCAGGGTGAGCGCCTGCCGAGGGCTCTTGGCCGGCGCCCCGTCAGGGCCTGTGGAAGGCGAACCGGCCGGGGAGTCCGGTGCGGCGTCGGTGACTGCTGACATGAGTGAACTCCAAAAGGGGGCCGGCGGTCGGCCCTAGGTTAGAAATTTTCCGAACCTGAGACTGGCAGGTGGGGAGGTACGATGCAAGTAGAACCTTCGACTCGGGGGTGAAACCCGGGCGAGATCGTGGACGGGAGAGGGAGATGCCCGACGAGGAAGGCCACCCCAGCCGCGAGGGGATGGACCTGCGCACGGTGCTCAGCGCACTGGCTGACCCGCTGCGCTACGAGGTCATCTCCACGTTTCTACGGGAGGAGGTGGGCGCCGAACGCAACTGTTCGTCCTTCGGCTTCGACCTCTCCAAGTCCACGCTCAGTCACCATTTCCGCATCATGCGGGAGGCGGGCCTGATCCGGCAGGTCGACCGCGGCAACAGCCGCAAGGCACACCTGCGCCACCAGGACCTGGAGACCCGATTCCCGGGCCTCCTGGACCTCGTCCGTGCGAACCCCGACCTACCAGCGCACCGGAAGTGACGTCGGCCGGCGCAGCAGCGTGCCGTGGTCCCACGGCAGTTCGGCCGGATCGGCGTCCAGGGTCAGGGTCGGGAACTCCCGCACCAGGTGCGACAGCAGGGCGTTGATCTGCAGCCGGGCCAGGGCCGCACCCATGCAGTGGTGCATCCCGTAGCCGAACTGCAGATGCCGCTTGTCCTCCCGGTCCAGGTCGATGGCCAGCGGGTCGGCGAAGGCCTCGGGATCGCGGTTCGCCGCGAAGGCGTCCGCGTAGACGAGGTCGCCCGCCATGATGCGGCCGTCGGTGAGCTCGACGTCGTGCCGCGCCACCCGCGGGAAGGTGGAGATGGTGCCGAGCGGTATCAGCCGGATCAGCTCCTCGACCGCCTTGGGGACGAGCTCCGGCTCCGCCACGAGCCTGCTGTAGAGCGACGGGGCGCAGAGCAGCGAATAGACGACCTTGGTCAGCACGGACAGCACGTTCTGGTCGGCGCCCAGCACCGATGCGAACAGCAGACCGACCAGTTCCTGATCCGACAGCGGGGGCTCCGTCCGGTCCCGGTTCCGTACGAAGCGGTCGATCATCCCGCCCGGCACCACGGGGCGGGCCCCGGTGACCAGGTCGGTGACGTAGTTGTACGCCTTCCAGAAGTGGTCGAGCAGGTGCGGGACGTCGTCCCACGGGGCCATCTGCACCGTGCGGGAGTAGGTCCGGAAGTCGGGAATGTCTGACTCCGGGATGCCCAGCGACCGGCAGTTGACGGTGAGGGGCAGTGGATCCAGAACCGTGCCGAACAGGTCGGGCCGCTCCTGCGCGCGCAGGGCCGCGAAGCGTTCCCCGATGAGGGTTTCGACGCTGTCCCGCAGCTTCTCCACCCCTCCGGCGCTGTAGTCCGCCGTGACGAACCGGCGCATCCTGGCGTGGTCGGGTGTGTCGAGATTGAGCAGCAGCTCCGGCGGCATGATCGTCGGGAAGAAGCTGGGGCCGTCCTCGACGTTCGTCTCGGTCCGGGCGAACGTGGTGTCCGTCAGGACCTTCTGTACGTCCTGGTACCGGGTGATGTGCAGGGCGCTGTGCCCCGTCGGCAGTGTGATCAGCGGGACACCGCCCGCCGAGTGCAGCGCAGTTGGTGTGTAGGCGGGCTCCGGATCGAGCCCGGGGATGTCGGTGACGCAGACCCGCGTCGCGGGGGAGATGTCCAGCGAGGTGCTCATCGTAGAGGTGGCTCCGTCGTTCATCGCGCGAGGTCGGACAGTCCGGTGATGGCACGGAGTTCCGCGACGACCTGAGCGTTGTCCTGGAAGCGCACCGCCCGCCAGCCCGCCCGCTCCGCCGCCGCGCAGTTCTCCTCGACGTCGTCGATGAGGACGGAGTCGCCCGGCGCCACGGAGGCGGACTTCACCGCGATGTCGAAGATCTGCGGATCGGGCTTGCGACAGCCCACCTCGCTGGAGTCGACGAGGCAGTCGACCTCGCCGACACCAGCGATGATCCGCTTCCAGTGCGGGGCCCACTCGGCCACGTTGTTGGACAGGATGCCCACCTTGAAGCCGTTGTCCCGCAGGGTCTGCAGGGCAGTCACCATGTCGGGGTTGGCGACGATGCCGTCGAACCACTGGCGGCCGAAGGCCTCCAGCTCGGCCCGCGACAGGTCGATGCCAGGATTGAGCTCGGTGAGCAGGCGACGCAACCGGCTGCCCCACTCCGGCTCCGTGAGCAGGCCCGTCTCCACCGGGGCCATGGTGGGGACGTTCATCTCGTCTGCCACGGCCTTGATGGCAGCCTTCAACTGCGCCGGGGAGACACCCGTCTTCCTCTCGTAGGCGATGTAGATCTCCTCCAGGGGAGGGGAGAGCACGCCGCCGAAGTCGAACCAGATCATGGGGAGCTGCATAAGAATCCTTGGTGGTGGGACGGTCAGCCGAGGAGCAGGGACACGGAGGCCACGGTGGCCCCGTCCTGAGTGGCGGCCATGAGACACGACGGGCCGCTGTCGCCGTCCTGCGCACGGGCGGCGAGCAGCACCTCCCCGTCGAGCTCGGCGAACTTCTGGAACTCGCCGGCGAGACGCAGGACGCGCCTTCCCTCGGTATGCGGACCGGTCAGCAACTGCGCGCACTGGCGCGCCGCTTCACTGAAGACCATGGCCGGCACATGGTCGTAGGGGTGGTCGTACATGCTCCGATTGCGGTACGTCCGACGGCTCAGTACCGCGGTCAAGGAACCGTCCTGGAGCAGGACGTCGTCGAGAACGGCGTTGCCGGGATCGATCCGTGCGAGGTCGTCGGCCCCCGCCGGTACGCCCGTGGGGTCCCCGGACAGGGTGAAGGCGGTGGGCACCTCACTGCCCCGCTGCATGTGCCGCAAGGCATGGTACTGATCGGTGGGTGTGCAGGTGACGTCCATGGTCAGGGTCCCCAGAAAGACGCCGTCGAGGGCGAGTTCCATGGCGAAGACCACGCGACGCAGGCGCCCCGCGCGCTCCCGCCGGTCGGTGACCTCGCCCTGGATGGCGAGTTCGCCGGGGCGCTCACCGCACCGCAGGGCCGCGGGATCCGGGATGTCCAGGGTCCAGGAGGTCACCATGAAGGTGGTCGAGCGAGGCACACCCTGGTGTTCGTGGGCGGCGCAGGTCACCGACTGGCGGCAGGCCTCCAGAATCAACAGGGGGTCGTGCAGGGCCTCGGCCCCTAGGTGGTCACGGAAATAGGAGTGACTGAGCGGCAGCTGCGCGGCGGCGAGGAACCGCCGGTCGTCGGTGTTGCGGTGGTCGGTGAGGAAGACCTCGGACAGCGACCAGCGGTGCACGAGTGCGCGTGAGACGGTCCGGTCGTAGGAGAGGTCCGAGAGGTCCGCCGTGGTGGCGGCATGACCTCGAGACGCGGTGATGGTGTCCATGTGTCCTTCTGCTGGCTTCGGCCGGTGGGCGGCCCGCGTCGGTGGCGGGCCGTGCGGTCAGCCGCGTGCGTGACGCGACACGGCCATGGCGCCGACCGATCCGTCGGAACCGACCGAGGTGATGATGGCGGCGCGCTCGCCGGTATGTGCTGTCCTGTCCTGCCAGCGGGCGAGCACGGCGGCCAGCTGCAGCGCCGCGCTCGCACCGCCCGTCTCGCCGAACACCTGATCCGTACGGAGCCGGTGGGGCCGCGGTACCTCCGCGAACACCGTCGTGAGAGCGCTCTGTTCGACCGCCGACCAACCGCGGCGTGCGCTGGCCCCCAGGGACACCAGAGCGATGTCCTCGACGGTGAGTCCGCTGCGCAGCAGCGTCGAGCGGATGACCTGGACGAGTCGGCGTGCGACGGCCTGCGGGCCGGTTCGCGCCGGGTCGGTGATGTACGGGCTGGCGAAACCCGCCTCGCAGGCCAGGAGTTGACCGAGCACGGCGTGCGGCTGAGGGCTCTGGTGACCGGGCAGTTCGAGAGCGAATGCCGCGCTGCCTTCGCCGAGCGAGGCTCCGGGGCGCAGCAGACCGCTGCGGTACCACGCCCATGCCGCCGGGGTGGAAAGCTCCTCGACACCGCCCGCGATCATGCGTCGTACGTGCCCTGCCGCCAGTGCGTTGCGGGCGAACCGCAGTGCGTGGACGGAGCCCAGGGGCCCGCCGGACACGGTGGCATTGACCCCGGTCAGAGACTGCCTGATGGCGGTCTTGCTGGAGCCCGAGTTCATCAGGGTGCCGGGAAAGTCGGAGGGGTTGACCAGATAGGGCCGCTCCTGCACGTACGTGTCACGCAGGAAGGCGGTCTGTGCCTGGGAACTGCCCACGGTGGTGCCGAAGGCAAGGCCGGTGTGGCGTGTGCCGGGCCCTTCTCCTGCCTCGGCCAGGGCGACGTTGGACGCTGCCATGGCCAACTGGTCGGTGCGGGTCAGGCGCTTGAGGCCTCGCGACCCGAGGACGGACGCGGGATCGAAACCGGTGACCGGGCGCGTCGCGATCGGGGGCAGCGGATCTCCGTCCGGTCCGGAAACCGTCCCGGCCGCGGTGCGCCCCCGCGCGTTGTCCGCGTGCAGGAGCGCCTCGCGCAGAGCCGCCAGGCCGGGGCCCGCGGCACTGAACACGCCGGCGCCGACGATGTTGACCGGGCGGGCCGCCATCATCCGGCCCCGCAGCAGGGCGGGGGCGGTGGCCGTGGGCCGTTCCAGCAACGGGGACACGTTCATGCGGCGACCTTCCCGAAGAGAGTGACTGCGTTGTTGCCGCCGAAGGCGAAGCCGTGGTTCTGCACGACGCGCGGCGATGCGTCCCTGCCCATGCCGGGCACCGTGTCGATGCCCTTGCCCAGCGCCGGGTCCTGCCGGCGCAGGGTGGCACTGGGCGGCAGGAATCCCTGGTGCAGAGCGGCGCAGGAGATCAGCGCGCCGAAGGCCGCGGCCGCCCCCATGGTGTGACCGAGCATCGACTTCACCGAACTGATGGGAGGTATGTGATTCCCGAACACCGCGCGTACGGCGTTCACTTCGGTGAAGTCGTTGGCGCGGGTCCCCGTGCCATGGGCGCAGATGTAGTCCACCGTGTCCGGTGTGATCCCGGCGTGCTCGTGGGCGCTGCGGATGCACGCGGCGATCGACGTGGCATGAGGGTTCGTCATGTGGTGCGCGTCGCAGTTCATGCCGTGCCCGAGCACCTCCGCGTAGATGCGGGCACCACGGGCGACGGCCGTGTCCAGCGGTTCGAGCAGCAGGACCGCCGCGCCTTCCGCGGTGACGATGCCGTCTCGGTCGGCGTCGAAGGGCCGCGGCACCGAGTCGGCGAGGGCTCCCAGCCGGTGGAAGCCGGCGTGGGTGGCACGGTTGGAGGCGTCGGCCCCGCCGCACAGGCCCGCGTCCGCCTCACCGGTACTGATCAGGTCGTAGGCGTAACCGACGGCGTAGTTCCCCGCCGCACAGGCGGTTCCGAACGTCACCGCTGCGCCGCCGAGGTCGAGTTCGGTGGAGACCGCGGTGGAGATCCTGCCGGGGTCGACCTGGCGTACGAGGCGCGGATCCAACTGCTCCCCGGCGCCCTCCACCCATTGGGCGGCGAGGCGCTCCATGGTCTGCGACTCGCCGTTCGTGGTACCGAAACAGCTGACGGTGCGCTCCTGGCTGAGGAACTCCGGTGAGATCCCCGAATCGCGGACCGCCCCTCGTGCCGCCGCCGCGGCGAACTGGGCGCTGCGGCCCCAGTGCGGGGCGTCCGCCGACTTCAGGTGCAGCGCGGGGTCGAAGCCCCGGACCTCTCCGGCGAGGAGATGCTCGAATCCCGCGGAGTCGAACTGCTCGACGGGGGCGATCCCGGACTGCCCGGACCGGATGGCGTGTACGACGCTGTCGGCGTCGTGCCCCAGCGAACTGATGGCCCCGAGGCCGGTGACGACGACTCTGCGGCGGCCGTGCTCAGGCACGGACGTCCTCCGCCGCCACGTGCTTCTCCACCAGGGCGTACGCGGTCGGAAGGTCGTCGAGCTCGGTCAGCTCGTCCTGCGGGATCTTGATGCCGAGGTCACGCTCGAAGCGGGAGAAGATCTCGATGACGAGCAGGGAGTCGGCGTCGAAGTCATCGGCGAAGCTGCTCTCGTCCGTGAGGTCGGCGGCCTCGGCCTCCAGCACGTCGGCCACGATCTCGCGGACCTTCTCCCGCAGCGGCTCGGCGACGGTCTGCACAGTCATGGTTGCTCCTTCATCGTCGGGTGCCGCCCCATGGCGGGACGGCGTGTGACTCCGGCAATGAAAGCCCTGTTCAGAGGGGTTGGACAACGCTCCTTAAGGCGTAGCACGAGGAGCCCGCGGAGTGCTCCCAACGTCGTATGCGCCGTTCTTGGAGCGCTCTTTGAGACCGCTTTGAGGCCGGTCCGGCAGCGTGTCCCCGGGTCTGGGAAGGACGGTAAGGAATGAGACTGGCGCAGTCCGTGGGCCTGGTGTCCGCGAAGCTCTGGCTGCCTGAGGGCACGGAGAAGGCCGAGGAAGCCGTACGGGACGGGCGTCTGCGGCAGCGGCAGGCGAAGGAACTGGGGCACCCTGCGGTGCCCTCCGCGCCCGGGACCGCACCACCCGACATGGCGGTGCGGGCGGCCGCGGCGGCGCTGGCGGACGCCCGCGTGGATCCCGCCGAGATCGGGACGCTGCTGCATGCCTGGATGTACTACCAGGGCCACGACTTGTGGTCGCCCGCGCACTACATCGCGGCCCGGCTGGGAGCACTCGCGGCGACCCCCATCGGTGTCCAGCAGGTGTGCAACGGTGGGGCCGGCGCGCTCGCTCTGGCCGCCGCCTGCCTGACCGCGAGCACGGACACCGCCGCGGTCTCCGGAGCGGTCCGCTACGCGCTGGTCACCACCGCCGACCGGTTCTGCGGACCGGGATTCGACCGCTGGGCCAGTGACTTCGGAGTGGTGTACGGGGACGGTGGAACCGCGGCGGTGCTGCGTGCTCCGGCGCAGCCCGACGACGCCCTGGTGCTGCGGGGGTTCGCCACGGTGGCGGCTCCCCGCCTTGAGGCCATGCACCGTGGAAGTGACCCCTTCGGGACACACCCCCGGTCGCTGCGTGACGCCGTGGACATGCGTGCCACCAAGCGCGCCTACCTCAGGGACCACGGCATCGAGCCGTTCGAGCGGGCCAACCGCGCCGCAGTGAGGACCGTGACACTGAGCGCGTTGCGGCAGGCCGGCCTGGCCCCCGACGATCCGGGTCTTCGCTACGCCGTACTGCCTCGGTTCGGCGAGAAGACTCTGACGGAAGGGTGGCGCGGGGTGCTCTCGGAGTGTGTGAGCGCCGAGCTTGTGGACTTCGGCCGGGGCACAGGACACCTGGGCGCGGGGGACACCCTCGCGGGCCTGGCCGAGCTCGTCGCCCTGAGGCTGCTCGGCCCCGGAGAGGCCGCCCTGGTGTACAGCGCCGGCGCCGGTTTCACCTGGTCCTGCCTGCTGGTCGAGGCCCCGCGCACGTAACGGCACCCCAGCTGCCTTCTCCAGCACCCCATTTCACAGCCGCCGAAAGCGAGAGGAACACCCATGTCACGTTCTGTCCTCATCACCGGAGGGAACCGCGGAATCGGCCTGGCCATCGCCAGGGCCATGGCTGCCGACGGCGACCGGGTCACCGTCGGACACCGAAGCGGTGAGACACCTTCGGGACTGAGCGGGGTCCACTGCGAGGTGACGGACCAGGCGTCGGTCGACGCGGCCTTCTCCGAGATGGCCGCCACCGAGGGAGCCCCCGAGGTACTGGTGGCCAACGCCGGGATCACCCGTGACACGTTGCTGCTGCGGATGGACGATGCCACCTTCGACGAGGTGTTGGACACCAACCTGCGCGGGGTGTTCCGTACCGTGCGGGCCGCGGCGTCCCACATGCTCGCGCAGCGGCGGGGGCGGATCGTGCTCCTGTCATCGGCCCTGGGGTTCCTGGGTTCCCCCGGCCAGACCAACTACGCGGCGACGAAGACGGCACTGGTGGGCCTCGCGCGCTCCCTGGCCTGGGAGTTGGGGTCCCGCGGTGTCACAGTCAACGTCGTGGCGCCCGGCATCATCGACACCGACATGACCCAGGGACTGTCCGAACGACGCATGAAGGACACGATGCGCATGACCCCGCTGGGCCGGCCGGGAACCGCGGAGGAGGTCGCGGCGGCGGTGCGCTTCCTTGCCAGTGAGGAGGCCTCGTACATCACCGGTGCCGTGCTGCCGGTGGGCGGCGGCATCGGCATGGGGATCTGACATGGCTGACGGGGCCTGACGGGGATCCGGCCTCTTCAGGCCGGGGCGAGCCGCGCCGTCGGCGTGCGGCTCGAGGCACCGAGCACCGCGGAATGGAGGGCTTCCAGTTCGGGTGACAGGCCGAGCCCGAGTTCGTCGGCGAGGAGTCGGCGCACGTGGTGGACGGCCTCGAGAGCTGAACTCCGCCTGCCCGAGAGCCACAAGGCCTCGACGAGACGGGTGTGGAACCACTCGTCCAGAGGGTGCGCGGCGACAAGCGCGCGCAGCTGCGGTACCGCGTCCGCGTGCGCCCCGTCCCCGAGTTGCGCCTCCACCCGGACGCGCAGCGCCTGGATCCGCAGCTCCTCGAGACGGGCCACCTCCGCGAGGAGGCTCCGGCCGGTGGCCAAGCCGGCCAGTGGCCGCCCCCGCCACATGGACAGCGCCAGCCGGGCGTCCTCGCGGGCTATGTCGGGTCGGCCTGCGCCTAGTTGGCGGCGTGCATGGTCGACGAGCGAGCCGAAGCACCACGCGTCGACGGCCTGGGCCGGGACGCGCAACAGGTAGCCGTTGGCCGTGGTCGCGAGACTCCTCTCGCCCGATGCGGCCGTGGTTCCGAGGATCCGGTCGAGCTGTCTGCGCAGGTTGTACACATGCGTGTGCAGGATCCCTGGAGCGGCCGCAGGCGGGCTCTCGTCCCACAACTCGTCGATCAACTCGTCCGTGTGCACCGCCCGCCCCGGACGCAGCGCAAGCAGCGCGAGCAGGCGACCGGCTTTCGGGCCGCGCGGAAGGTGACTCGTACCGTCCACCGTGACTTGCAGCGGACCCAGGACCGAAATGGTCAAAGTAGCGCCGTTTCGTTGCTTCATCCCAAAGTCCTCCAGAACGTTCCGCGGGGAGCGGATGCGGACATAACGAGGTACATTCTTGAGCATCAACTCCGTTCGGTGAATAGCACTTTGGGAGCGTAGGGGTACGCCGCATGAACATCGCCGTATGTGGCGGTGATGAGCCCCTCCCGGAGGCTTCTGTGATCTCCGACACTTGCCCCTTCTTGCTAGCCTTCACTCCTCTGAGCTGGTGTGATCGCACCGGCGAGCTGCCCTGGTCGGCCCGGGGTAGCGGGCGAAGGGGGGTAAGCATGACGTCATTTCGCAGTGCGGAGAAAGAAAGGCAGATAGCGGACCAGGTGGTCTCCCGCTACCGCTCCCTTCTTGAGGAAGTGGCCAGCCCACTCGTCATGAGCGAGGAAATATGGGAGGAATGCCAACGCCAGGCGAGGTCGGCGGTTTCCGACTGCTATCGAGCGCTCCACTCCGAAGAATCGAAGCTGGACTACAGCTCCGACGCCGAATTCGTATCCCTTCTGCTCGGCGCACGCAGGGCCCTGCAGGAGGTTCCGGTCGCCGAATCCGTGCGAGCCTCGCACCTTCTCATCAGTGCGGCTCTGGAGAGGCTGCCGGACATGGTGTCCGACCTGCCCGACAGTGAGATCGCATCCCGGCTCCTGAGCGGTGTCCAGGTGCTGCACCAGAGCGTGGGTGCGCGGGTACGCGCAGGGTTCACCGGCTACGACGCCTTCCTCCTGGAGGACGTCGGCAAGATCAATGTCTCGCGGCGCACCGAACTGGCCCGTGACATCCACGACCGCATCGGCAGTAATCTGAGTCTGGCGCTGCGCTGTCTCGAACTTCATGAACGCCTCGACGCCGAGAGCGCCCCGGCCGCGGCGGCCCCCTCGGTCGCCAACGCCAAGAACGCGCTGCAAGCGGCGTTCGCCGTGACCCGTGGGCTCGTCAGCGGACTGCGGGCGGCGGAACCCTCCCGGGGGCTGAAGGCACGGCTCGACGACTTCGCGGAGTTGGCGCGGCCGGGCGACACGGCCGTTGCCATCGTTGTCAACGGCGACCCCAGCTGGATGTCCGACGCCTGCGCGGAAGAGGTCTTCCTCGTTACCCGGGAATGCCTCCGCAACGCCTTCACCCACGCGAAGGCCAAGCGCGTGCAGGTGGACATCAACGTCAGTCCTCGACGGCTGCAGGGCTACGTGCGCGACGACGGTGTCGGGCTACGGACCCCGCTGCCACCGGGGCAGGAGGGCAACGGACTGGCGTCGATCAGGGAACGTGTACGGCAGTTGGAGGGGGACGCCGTCATCGCCGGCCGCCCCGGGGTGGGGACCTGTGTGCGCTTCAGCGTTCCACTGACTTTGGCGGGGCCTGCCTTTCGGGCCGCTTCATGAGCGAGCCGTCTGCGAAACGGATCCGGATTCTCGCCGCTGACGACCACACGATGCTCCGTGAGGTTCTGTGCTCCATGCTCCAGCGCGAACCCGATCTCACCGTGGTTGCTCAGGCATCCGACGGCCCGGAGACCGTGCGACTGATCGAAGAGACTCAACCGGACGTCATTCTCCTGGATTTAGAGATGCCCGGCCCCGGCATTTCGGCGACTCTCCACGAAATCAACGCTGTTCTGCCGAGCGCCAGGGTGATCGTGGTGTCCATGCACGACGATTCCCCCCTCGTGCAGTCGCTCATAGGCGAAGGCGCGGTGGGGTTCGTTCATAAGTGCGCACCCTACGAATTCCTGCTCACCGCCGTTCGCAGTGCCATGTCCGGCGGCAAGGTGGTCTATATCCCGCAGGGGGCCCCTCCAGTGGCTTCGCCGCTGCCTCCCGCTGGCGTCCTGCCCGAGCCGCAGGCCTACCTCGAAGAACCGCGGCCGCGGGACGAGGGCGGCGCGACGGAGGCCGGCGGTGCGCTGACGCCGCGGGAGCAGGAGGTCCTGCTGTGTGTCGCGGAAGCGATGAGCAACCGTCAGATCGGGCGCAGGCTCGGCATCGCGGAAGCCACCGTCAAGCGACATCTGCGCAGCACCTTCGCCAAGCTGGACGCCAACTCCCGGCTGGACGCCGTGAACAAAGGGATCGCCATGGGAGTGATGCGCCGCTAGCCCCGGGCTGACCGGAGCGCCGGGCACGCCGTTGTGATCACGATGCGAGATAGATGGTCTCAAGTATTGGAAGATCATCAAGGGGGGAGGGATAGTCGGGGCAAGAGCTCGACCGCGCGGACACGCGAGTGGGCGAGCAACCGCCGCCGCGGGTTCTCACGCACGGGCCGCACCGCCGTCCTGTCGCCGGCCGCGGCGTACGGAACTCCGTCATCGCCGGCGCGACACGAGGGTGCGGGGGCAGCGCATCACGCGTGATCCCCGCGCGCCTCGCAGCGCACGTGATCCCCGTATCCCCGCGAACCACGCAGCTGTCGCAGCTCACACAGTTCACCCGTTCACATACATCCGAGAGAAGGAACCTCATGGCACTGGGAGACTTCGAGACCAAGGGCGTGCCCCGTCGACCGGCCTTCGACCTGCTGCAGGGCTACATTCTGTGCTCTGTGCTGGCCTCGCTCGACGACGCCGGCGTCCTCAAGACCCTGGAGGACCGCGGCCTTCGCGTCGAGGATGTGGGACAGAACGAGCAACTGGCCAAGGACACCCTGCACTACCTCGTCGACCGGGGGGTCGTAGCCCCCGATGGGGACGTCTACCGACTCAGCCCGTACGGCGTCGAGCTGTTCCGCGACCGTGGCTACATCTACTGGATCGCGGGCGGCTTCGGCGAACCGTTCTGGCGCTTCGGCGAATTGGTGTCGGGCACCCACAAGTACGGGCACGACATCGTCCGCGACGGCCGCATCGTCGCGGTCTCCTCCGCGGACCTGGGTCTTGAGGACCTCAAGCCGTACGTCCACTCGATCCTGAAGGACCTGGACTTCAAGAAGGCCGCCGACTTCGGCTGCGGCAACGCCCGGAACCTGATTGGCATCTGCGGCATCAACGGGGCCGATGGCCTGGGCGTGGACATCAGCTCCGACGCCATCATCGAGGCCAAGAACGAGGTCGAGGCGGCCGGGCTGAGCAAGTCCGTCACCGTGGTCGAGGCCGACGCCTCGGACGCCGAGGCCATCCCCGGCCTGGAGGACGTGGATCTGATCGTGGGCTTCTTCTTCATGCACGAGGTCCTGGAGAAGGGCCTGGAAGCCTTTGTGGAGTACCTGAAGGTCCTGCACCGCCGCCTGCCGGTCGGCGCGCACATTCTCGCCGCCGAGGTCATGCCGCCCGAGCGGGACCGAGCCAGCGCCGAGGTCTTCACGCCGGAGTTCACCCTGATCCACGCGCTCATGGGCCAGGGGCTGCTCGGCGAGGAAGGCTGGCGCGACGCGTTCGAGCGCGGCGGATTCGAGATCAAGCGGACGGTCCACCCCAACACCCCGGGCGGACTGCTGCTGCTGGCGCAGAAGACGGCCTGACGATCCATCCGTCGTGACACCGGGGGTACGCCTATGACGGGCGCGCCCCCGGTGTCACGACGTTCTCGTCCCTTCTCGTACTGGAGAGTGCGCATGTTTCTGGTTCTGCTCACCTACCTCGCACCGGAGTCTGAGGTCGTGGAACTCCGCGGCAAGCACTACGAATTCGTGGACCGTCACTTCACCGCCGGCGTGTTCCAGCTCGGCGGACGCCGGGTCCCCGCGACGGGCGGATTCATCCTCGCCCATGGTGTGTCGCGGCAGGAGCTCGACACCATCATGAGCGAGGACCCCTACCTCGTGGCCGGGCTGGTCAAGCACGAGATCATCGAACTCGAGCCCACGCGCTGCCAGCCGTCGCTGGCCGGCCCCCTGGACCTGTCGGACCTCTGACGCGCCGCGGCTTTCTGCCGCTCGCGCGCACGAATGATGCCCGTGTGATCCCCCCACCCGGAGGGCTCACACGGGCATCAACGCGTTCAACTCACCTACGCTTCAGGCCGATGACTTGGCGGGCTCCACCTGTCCGGAGTCGCCTGGTGCCTGCTCGGCCGACCGTCCGCGCCTCGGCACCGGCACGGCCAGAGCCGCGACCCCCGCGAGGACCGCTGCCAGGCCGAACCCCGCGGCGTAGCCCGCTGCGCCGATCAAGGCGCCGATCAGGGGCGGCGTCAGGGAGGCCGTCAGGTTCTGGCCGGTGTTCTGGACTCCCATGGCGCGGCCGGACCAGGAGCGGCCCGCGAGCTCCGCGACCGCGGTGAAGGCCAGGCCGTTGGTGCTCGCTGTGATTCCGCAGGCGATGACCAGCAGGGCGTCGGAGGCCGGTGTGGGCCACACCGCGCCCAGCGCGGTCAGGCAGAGCACCGCGGCCGTGGCATACGCCAGTTGACGCATGGGGCGTACGCGGCTGGCGACACGATCGGACCAGCGGCCCGCCACCACGCGGGAGAGGGCGCCGAGAACCTGGGCGAGGGCGAGGAGCTGCCCGGCCGCGACGGCGCCGTAGCCGCGCACGTCGACCAGGAAGACCAGGGCGAACGCGCTCGCCGTGAACTGGGGGACGCACAGCAGGGCGCTCGTTCCGTGGATGCGCCACAGGGAAGGGTTGCGGTAGGGATTGCCGGACCGTTCCTCGGGCTTCGCCCTCGAACTCTGCTGGTCGTGCGGCGGGTTGGCCGTCAGGGCGCCCACCAGGAGGGCGAACAGCGCGCACAGTGCGGCGCAGAAGACCCCTGGGCCCCGTACTCCGAAGGATTCCGAGAGCCAGGGGATGCACAGCGCCGCGACCCCCATGCCCAGCGGCGTCGACGTCTGGCGGATCCCCATCGCCAGGCCGCGCTCCTTGGCGGAGAACCAGCCCATCACGAGGCGGCCGCTGGCCGCGTACACCGAGGCACTGGCGGCCCCTGACAGGGCGAAGAGGAGGCCGAGCGGGACCAGGCCCGTCACCCGGGTACCCAGGGTGAGGAGCGCCGCGGTCGCCGTCAGTCCTGCCGTGATGACGATGCGTTCGCCGATCCGGTCGGCCAGCGCGCCCCAGGCGACCAGGGTGAGGACCAGGCCCGCGGTGGGGCAGGCGACGACGAGGCCGACCTGACTCAGGCTCAGGGATCCGTCACGACGCAACTCGTCGGACATGTAGGGCAGTCCGTAGACAAAGACACAGGCGACGGTCTGTGCCCCGGTGCCCAGCGCAAGGATGAGCCAGCGCCGCATGGAGGGGGGTCCTTTCTCTGCTCTCTTCTGTGGTTTCGACGGCGGGCATCAGGAACGGCCCGGAGGCGACGTGCTGTCAGCGGCGGCCGATGCGGCCACCGGGGCGTCTCCTGTGGCCTCTGGAACACCCTGACCGGTGGTCCGCGCGCCGCGGACGGCGGCAATCCCGGTGCCGATGCCGAGGAGTGCGGCCACCGTCATGACGGAGAGGGCCGCCCCCATCCGCCCGGTGAAGTCGGAGGTGTTGAGGATCGAGCCGAAGATGGCGACGGAGACGAGCCCACCGCTCTGGCGGAGTGTGTTCTGTACGCCGGAGGCGAGCCCCGACTGTTCGGCCGGGGTGCTGGACACCACGATCGACGCGGCGGCGGACGGGGTGAAGGTGGACCCGCAGCCGATGAGGAAGGTGCCGATGGCGATGCGCGGGTACGGCGTCGACGCGTCGGTGCCGTACAGGGTGAGGGCGCCGAGCAGCATCGTCGTGAAGCCGGTGACCATCATGACCGGGTGTCCGAAGCGCTTGGACAGTGGCCGATAGAGGAAGAAGGGGGCCAGTACCGTGCCGACGGTCATCGGGAGCAGCGCCCGGCCGGTGGTGCCCGGGGTCCAGCCGCGGGCCTGTTGGAAGTAGAGGGACATCACGAACAGCGCCCCGTAGAAGAGGAAGCCGGTGGCTCCCAGGCTGAGCAGGGCGGACGTGCGCATCCGGTGCGAGAAGAAGGACAGCGGCAGAAGGGGGGAGCGCACGCGGCGCTCCACGACGGTGAAGAACGCCCCGGCTGCCACACCCGCCGCGCACAGGCCGAGGGTCAGCGGCGCCGACCAGCCGAGCGCCCCGCCCGCGATGAGGGCTCCGGTGATCAGGCCGAGCGCGCTCATGCCGAGGAGCTGGCCCGGCAGGTCGATCCGGGCGGTGCCCGGCTCGCTCGGCTTCAGGCAGAGCAGCACGACGATCCAACTCGCCGTGCATACCGGCACGTTGATGAGAAAGATGCTCCGCCAGCCGAAGGAGTCCACGAGCGCGCCGCCGACCAGCGGCCCGGCGGCGACGGCGATCGCGGAGGTCGCCACCCATACCACGGCGGCCTTCTCGCGGCGCGACTTGTCGGGGAAGACATGCGGGATCAGTGCGAGGGTCGCGGGCAGCAGGGCGCTCGCGCCCAGGCCCTGCACCGCGCGTGCCGCGATGAGCACGGCCGGGGAGGGGGCGAGGCTGCACGCCGCGGAGGCGAGTGTGAACAGTACGAGCCCGGTGCACAGCGAGCGGCGCAGGCCGAACCGGTCACCCAGCGAGCCTCCCGCGAGCAGCAGCGCCGCCAGGACGAGTGTGTAGCCGTTGATGGCCCACTGGGCCTGGGCCATGGAGGCGCCCAGGTCGTGGCGCAGGTCGGGGATCGCCACGTTGAGCACGCTGCCGTCGAGGATGACGGCGAAATAGCCCAGGCAGATGCCCAGGAAGCCCGTTGTGTTGCGCATGGGCCTCTCCCTTCTCGGGCGGTCGCAACTTTGAGATCGTCTTTTAGGTTTCGAATGTATGCAGGTCAGAGGCGTGAAGTCTGCAGGTCGAGATAAAAATCCCGGAGTATGAGACAAGAGTGGCTGTTGATCACTCGGTCAAGTGGATTAGGGTGCTTGCCAGTTGAGACAAGACGTCTCGCATAGTGATACGAGCATGATGGGACGGACGGCCATGGGACGGACACTCGCCGAGAAGCTGTGGGACGCGCATGTGGTGCGGCGTGCGCCGGGGGAGCCGGACCTCCTCCACATCGATCTGCACATGCTGCACGAGGTGACCAGCCCGCAGGCCTTCGGCGGCCTGCGTGAGGCCGGCCGTCCCGTGCGCCGCCCGGACCTCACCATCGCCACCGAGGACCACAACGTCCCCACCACGAGCCTCACCCGGATCGAGGACCCGGTCTCGCGCAAGCAGTTGGAGACCCTGCGGGCCAACTGCAAGGAGTTCGGCGTACGCGTCCACTCCCTGGGCGACCCCGATCAGGGCATCGTGTTCGTCGTCGGCGCCCAACTCGGCCTGGTCCACCCCGGCATGACGCTGGTGTGCGGTGACTCGCACACCTCGACCCTGGGCGCCTTCGGCTGCCTCTCCTTCGGCATCGGCACCTCGCAGGTCGAACACGTCCTGGCCACCCAGACGCTGCCGATGACACCGTTCAAGACGATGGCGGTCACCGTCGAGGGCACCCCGCCGCCCGGTGTCACCGCGAAGGACATCATCCTCGCGGTGATCACCGAGATCGGCACCGCGGGCGGCCAGGGGCACGTGATCGAATACCGCGGCGAGGCCATCCGGCAGCTGAGCATGGAAGGCCGGCTCACCGTCTGCAACATGTCCATCGAGGCAGGCGCGCGGGCCGGTCTCGTGGCCCCCGACGAGACGACGTTCGCGTACCTCAAGGGCCGCCCGCACGCCCCGTCCGAGGACGACTGGGGCCGTGCGGTCGAGTACTGGAGGACGTTCCGTACGGACGACGACGCCGCTTTCGACCGCGAAGTCGTCATCGACGCCACGAAGTTGACGCCGCACGTCACCTGGGGCACCAACCCGGGGCAGGGCGCCCCGCTCGGCGCGAGCGTCCCCGACCCGGCCTCTTTCGAGGACGACGAGAAGCGGGCGGCGGCGGAGAAGGCCCTGGCCTATATGGGCCTCGAAGCCGGCACCCCGCTGCGGGACGTCGCCGTCGACACCGTCTTCCTCGGCTCATGCACCAACGGCCGCATCGAGGACCTGCGGGCCGCGGCCGACGTGCTCAAGGGCCGTAAGGTCGCCGCCACCGTGAACATGCTGGTCGTGCCCGGCTCGGCGAAGGTACGGCTGCAGGCCGAGGCGGAAGGGCTCGACAAGGTCTTCACGGAGGCCGGGGCCGACTGGCGGTTCGCCGGCTGCTCGATGTGCCTGGGCATGAACCCCGACCAGCTCGCCCCCGGCCAGCGTTCGGCCTCGACCTCCAACCGCAACTTCGAGGGACGTCAGGGCAAGGGTGGACGCACTCACCTGGTCTCTCCGCCGGTCGCCGCGGCCACCGCCGTCACGGGTCGGCTCACCGCCCCCGCCGATCTGGGCTGACGAGCACCGCAGACCCCGCCTCGTACCGCTGAAGAAGGACCGACTCCCATGCAGAAGTTCACCGTTCACACCGGCCGCGTGATGCCGCTGCGGCGCTCCAATGTCGACACCGACCAGATCATCCCGGCCTCTTTCATGAAGCTCGTCACCCGAACCGGCTTCGCCGAGGGTCTCTTCTCCGCCTGGCGCGACGACCCGGACTTCGTCCTCAACCACCCCGAGCGGCAGGGCGCCGACGTCCTTGTCGCGGGGCCCGACTTCGCCACCGGCTCCTCGCGCGAGCACGCGGTGTGGGCGCTGCAGGAGTACGGCTTCAAGGTGGTCGTCTCCTCCCGTTTCGCGGACATCTTCCGCGGCAACTCACTCAAGCGCGGACTGCTCACGGTGATCCTGCCCCAGCAGCAGATCGAGCGGATCTGGGCGCTGACCGAGGCGGACCCGCAGGCTCAGGTCACCGTCGACCTCGTCGAGCGCCAGGTCCGTGCGGGCGAGGAGACGTTCGACTTCGAGTTCGACGACGTGGCCCGGCACCGGCTGCTCGAAGGCCTGGACGACATCTCGCTGACGATGAAGCACATCGCAGAGATCGAGGAGTACGAGACGCGGCGCCCAGATTTCACGCCGTTGACGCTTCCGGCACGGGTCTGAGGGCCACGGGAGAGATGCGACCGGGACCGAACCCGTACGGTGCCCGGTCCCGGGACTCTCTTCGGCGCGGCCGGGAGAAAGCCGCTGGCGGGCCGTCGGCATGGCTGGCCTGTGGTCGAGTCCGGTCGTCCGGCTGCCGCGAGCGGCCGGAGACATTGACGTTGGCGTTGTGTGACCCGGGAGGTGTTGACCGACGGCTGTGGTTGCGACGGGCGCTGCCCGCATCCGGAAGTTCGTCAAGCCCCCTTCGTGGCCGCCGGCTGACCGCACTCTTTTTCGCGCACGAGTGCGCACCGCCGGGGCCACCCGTGTGAAGGGTCACCCCTTGTCACCCTCTCCCCTGTCCCGCTCTTCTCGTTCGGGTTCGGCTTCCCCGCATCCCCTCGCCCCGTACGGCTGGGACGCGGACTGGGAGTCCGAGTTCGCAGCGTAGCCGAGCGCGGTCTCCTGCCAGGCAGACTCATCCGTCTCATCCGTGTTGCCCTCGGGCGGGGCGCGACACAGATGGGAACGGGCGTCACGTGCGGTTCCCCGGGGCGCGGGTCACGATGGAAGCGACGTACGCGTTGTCGTGGCGCGGGTGCTTGCGGGGAGGGTGAAGCCTCGCTCCGATCCTGGGCGAGCACGCGGCCTTGCTCGAGTCGGCTGCCGTGCTGCACGACATCGGCAAACCGCCCTACGGATACGTGGCCGACCGCATCCCCCACCCCGTCCCCGCCCGCCGCAGCGAGGGCAAGACCAAGACCCGCCTGCTCCCGGCCCCCCTCCGCGCCCCGGTCGTACGCAAAATCTTCGAGTGGCGTGTGGTCGAACGCCTCAGCCGAAAGGCGATCGCCGAGCGCCTCAACGGGGACCTCGCCACCCACCCGGCCCCGATCCCGCCCGACCCCGCCAAGGCGGTCGGCTTCTGGACGGCCTCCAACGTCCGTGACATCCTCACCAACCCCAAAGTCACTGGCCACATGGTCTGGAACCGCCGTGCCCGCAAGACGCGCGGCGGCAAGAACAACCCCATCGAGGAATCGCGAGATCGCCGCGCTGCCCGATTCGATGCGGCGCCGGATGTTCGAGGCCTTCCGTCTCCAGATGCACTACGACAAGCCCGCCAACAGCGTTCGTTGCCGCGTGGTGCTCACGGGTGACACGATCGACGCCACGGCCCGCATGGCCGGAGACGCGATGGGACCGGGGCCCACGGGCGCCGTTTCCGTTCCCATTTGTGTTGCGCCCCCGGCAGGACTCGAACCTGCGGCCAAGCGCTTAGAAGGCGCCTGCTCTATCCACTGAGCTACGGGGGCCGGTGTGTGGCCGGTGGCTCGGGACGGATGTGGGGGAGATCCGTGACCTTGCCGGGACCAAGGATAGGGCTCCCGGATCCCTGTCCCTGCTGCTTCGCCTCCGTGGCACGATGTGGAGGTTCAGTGAAGCGGTCCTGATAATCGCAGGCAGGTACGAATCCTGCACCGCTTTTGGCGCCTCACGCCCCGGGTGTTGTGCACTCGTTATGCCTGTGCCCCAGTCGTCCCTTCCGTCCCATGGACCGGATGGGCCGCATCGGCGCGCAGAGACGTCCATATGCTTCAGAAAGCCGCCAAAATTGGGCATTCTTCGCATGTGGTGACCTTGGACGTACGGCCTCAGTTGCTCGACGCACTCTCCGCGCTGCGCGACCGTGTCGCCGCCGCGCGCTTTCCCCTCCCTCTCCCGGGGGCGCCGCGTGCGCGTGCCAACCGGGTGGAGCTCCTCGCGCAGCTCGACGACTATCTCGTGCCCCGGCTGAAAGACCCCGAAGCCCCGTTGCTCGCCGTCATCGGCGGGTCGACCGGCGCCGGGAAGTCGACCCTCGTCAATTCCCTCGTCGGGCGGAAAGTCAGCGAGGCCGGTGTGCTGCGGCCCACGACCCGTACCCCCGTACTCGTGTGCCACCCCGAGGACCACCGCTGGTTCTCCGGCGCCCGCGTCCTGCCCGACCTCACCCGCGTATGGACGCCCCGCCGCCCCGACGACATCGAGCTCGGCGCCGCCGCCCCCGCCGACGACGACGAGCACGTCCTGCGCGTCGAGACCTCCGGCAACCTGCCCCGCGGGCTCGCCCTCCTCGACGCGCCCGACGTCGACTCCCTCGTCGCCCGCAACCGCGTGCTCGCCGCTCAGCTGATCAGCGCCGCCGACGTCTGGATCATGGTCACCACCGCCTCCCGCTACGCCGACGCCGTGCCCTGGCACCTGCTGCGCAGCGCCAAGGAGAACAACGCGAGCCTCGTCACCGTCCTCGACCGCGTGCCCCACCAGATGGTCGCCGAGGTCTCCCGCCAGTACGGGGCCCTGCTCGCCAAGGCCGGACTCGGCGACGTACCGCGCTTCACCGTCCCCGAACTGCCCGAGTCCACCGGCGGCGGCGGCCTCCTGCCGGCCACCGCGGTCGCCCCGCTGCGCGCCTGGCTCAGCCACCGCGTGCAGGACCCCACTGCCCGCTGCGCCGCCATCGCCCGCACCGCCAACGGGGTCATCGACTCCCTCCGGGTCCGCACCCCCGCACTCGCGGGCGCCGTCGCCTCCCAGTACGCCGCCGCCCTGCGCCTCACCGCCACCGTCGACGAGACGTACGCGAGGGAGCACGCGCGCGTGCGCACCCGGCTCCAGAGCGGCGGAGTGCTCGCCGGGGACGCCCTCAAGCGGTGGCGCAGCTACCCCCTCGACTGCGCGCCGGCCGAACTGCTCGACGCGCTCACCGAGAGCCTCGGCGCGCTCCTCCTGTGCGCCGTCACCGCCGCCGACGAACGCATCGACGAGGCCTGGCACCGCGACCCCGCGGGCGCCGCGGACGGACTCGCCGACCGCGACCCCGACCTGGAGACCGCGGAACACCGCATCGGTATGGCCGTACGCCGCTGGCGCCGCATGCTCGAGGAGTACGCGGAGGAACAGGTACGCATCCTCGACATCACTCCGCCGCCCGACACCGAACTCGTCGCCGCCCTCCTTGCCACCGCCCTCCTCGGCGGGAACCGCGCCCGCAGCGCCGGTGAGAGCCTCGCCGAACGCATCGGTGCCCAAGGGGCCCTGCGCCTGCGCGACCGGGGCGGGCGGCTGCTCACCGAATACCTGGACAAGGTGCTCGCCGTGGAGCGCGACCGCAGGCTCGCGCCGCTCGACGCACTCGGCGTACATCCCGAGTCCCAGGCCGAACTGATCGCCGCGCTGTCCGTACTGCAGAAGGAGAGGTGACCGCGGTGACCGCCGTCAGGGACCACACGGATCACATCGATCACATCGATCACATCGATCACACGGACCACACCGAGCACGCCGATGGCACGGAACCGGCAGGGCGGTGCGTGGATCCGCCCCTGGAGGACACGGACGGCTCCGGCGGCGGCGCCTGGGACGACGGGCTCATCGCCCGGCGCGTCGTGGACTCCGGAGTCTTCGACGTGGAGGCGGTACCCGGCCCGTACGGCCATGAGGACGAGCTGCACGGCGCCGACGGGGCGCTGGACGAGCGCCTCGACGCGCTGCGCGAACTCGTCGCGCTCTCCCGGGCCCGCGTCGACGGCGCGGCCCTCGCCGAGGCGGGCCAGGTGCTCGACGAGGCGGCCGCCCGGCGCAGGCTCTCCGTCCGGCACACCGTCGTCGCCATCGCGGGCGCCACCGGCAGTGGCAAGTCGACCCTCTTCAACGCCCTCGCGGGTGTGCCCCTGTCCGAGACGGGACTGCGCAGGCCCACCACCTCCGCGCCCATCGCGTGCAGCTGGACGGACGGCGCCGCGGGGCTCCTCGACCGGCTCGGGATCCCCGGTCGGCTGCGCCGCCGCCCGCTCCAGGGCCAGGGTCCCCAGAACGTGGACGCGCCGCTCAAGGGGCTCGTCCTGGTGGACCTGCCCGACCACGACTCGGCGGCCGTCGAGCACCGTCAGCAGGTCGACCGGATCCTCGCGCTCGTCGACGCCGTCATCTGGGTCGTCGATCCCGAGAAGTACGCCGACGCGATGCTGCACGAGCGCTATCTGCGGCCCCTGGCCGGCCACGCGGAGGTCACCTTCGTCGTCCTGAACCAGGTGGACCGGCTGCCCGGCGAGGCCGCCGACCTCGTACTGGACGACCTGCGCCGCCTGCTCGACGAGGACGGCATCGCGCTCGGCGAGCACGGCGAACCGGGCGCGACCGTACTCTCCCTGTCCGCCCTCACCGGCGACGGGGTCGATGAACTGCGCGAGTCCCTGGACCAGTTCACGCGCGAACAAGGCACCGCCGCCCGCCGGATCGCGGCCGACATCGACGCGGCGGCGCTGCGGCTGCGGCCCGTGTACGCGACCGGACGCAAGAGCGGGCTCAGCGAGGACGCCCGCGAGGAGTTCACCGACCGGCTCGCCGACGCCGTGGGCGCCGAGGCCGCGGGGCAGGCGGCCGAACGCGCCTGGCGCCGCAACGCCAACAAGGCGTGCGGCACCCCCTGGCTGCGGCTCTGGCGCTGGTACGAGTCCCGGCGCAGCCCGGGTGACACGCTGACGGTCAGGCCTTCGCCCTGCGACGACGAGGCGACGGCGCGCCAGCGCGTGGAGCACGCGGTGCGCATCGTGGGTGAGCGGGCGTCGGCGGGGCTGCCGCGGCCATGGGGCCAGGCGGTGCGGGAGGCGGCGACGCGGGGGGCCGAGGGGCTCCCGGAGGCGCTCGACGACCTGGCGGTCTCGGCGGGGTCGCCGCCGCCTCGGCTGCCGAGGCCCGGCTGGTGGCCGGTCGCGGTCCTCGCCCAGGTCTCCATGACGATCGTTCAGGTGGTCGGCGGGCTGTGGCTGTTGGGGCAGATCATCGGGGTTCTCGATCCGAACCTCGGAGTACCGGTGCTGCTGATGCTGTGCGGCATCATCGGCGGACCGTGTGTGGAGTGGTCGTGCCGGATGGCGGCGAAGGGGCCGGCGCGGCGCTACGGGCTCGACGCGGAACGGCGCCTTCGGGAGGCGGCGGCGGGGGCCGGGCGGGCCCGCGTCCTCGATCCGGTGGCCGCCGAGCTGCTGCGGTACCGGGAGGTCCGGGAGCAGTACGCGAAGGTGATGGGGTGACCCCCGCGGACGTGAGCCGCCACCTGGCCGGGTGACGGGGATTTCCACAACTGGCCGGTAGAACACAGGCACCAGCGGGCTCGTCCCGGCACAGGCACTCTGAGATCGCGGCCCGGAACCGACCGGGAACGCGGTACGGACGAGGCCGTGCGGGACGGGCCCGCACGCGTCCGTGCGCAGGGGAGGGGTGGACCGACATGAGCGAGACGACGGTGACGGTCGTGGGTAACGTCGCGACGACGCCGGTGTACCGGGAGCTGCCGAAGGGGCCGGTGGCGCGGTTCCGGCTCGCGGCGACGGCCCGGCGCTTCGACCGGGTGCGCAACGAGTGGGTGGACGGGCACACGAACTTCTTCACGGTGTGGGCGTGGGGCACGCTCGGCACGAACGTGCAGGGCTCGCTGTCCATCGGCGAACCGGTGCTGGTCCAGGGGAGGTTGCGGGTGCGGGACGAGGAGCGGGGCGGGCAGCACTGGACGTCGGCGGACATCCAGGCGTCGGCCGTCGGGCACGACCTGTCGCGCGGGACGACCGCGTTCCGGCGGAGCCGGCAGACCCGGCCGGGGCGCCAACCGGACGGCGACGAGCTGTCGTTCGAGATCGAGCCGCAAGGAGATGGCGAACCCAAGGAGCAGAGTGAACAAGGCGAACAGAGCGAACAGAGTGAACAGCGAGAACCGGCCGCCGTCGGCTGAAACGGACCGCTGAGCCCTCAGGGCGAGGCGCGTGGCGAATGCGGCCCGAAGTGCGGCTTATCTGCGAATGAACACCGGTTCCGTGCCGTTGATTTGTCGATAAGCCAGGGCTGCAATCATTAGCGGCGATAACGATTCCGAGTCGGATCGCTCTCGTGCCGCTCTGACCTGGGGACTGTGGTGCGCGGCTTCCTTAGGATGCCGGGCGTAGCCCACGGGGCCATTGATTCGGATGTCTGCTCAAGCGTCTGATTCACACATCGTTCTGTCGGCGGGACGTCACCCCCCTCGTGCCAATGTCTCCCGCCTGAAGGGGAATTCTGTGTTCTCTGCGGTATCTGTGTTGTCGGCGGTCACCCCACGCGGGCGGGGCGCCGCCCGCCTCGCCGCGGCGGCCCTGGTCTCCGGGCTCGTGGCCACCGCCGCGATATCCGGCGCCGGCGCGGCCTCTGCGGACGAGGTCCCCCAGCAGCAGGGCGGCGCGACCGCCACGATCGGCGGGCTCAAGACCTACGGTCGGGCCGTCATCCACGACAACGGCAAGGACCAGCCCGTCTCCGCCGGACTGTTCGAGATGTCCGTCGACAACGGCGGCACGCTGCAGACGTACTGCATCGACATCCACAACCCGACCCAGCGGGACGCCAAGTACCAGGAGACCCCCTGGAGCGGCACGTCGCTGAACGGGAACGCGGACGCGGGCAAGATCCGCTGGATCCTGCAGAACTCCTACCCCCAGGTCAACGACCTCGCCGAGCTGGCCCGCAAGGCCGGCGCCGGCAGCCTCACCGAGAAGGACGCCGCGGCCGGCACCCAGGTCGCCATCTGGCGCTACTCGGACGGCGCGGACGTGGACGCGGTCAGCCCCGCGGCCGAGAAGCTCGCCGACTACCTGCAGAAGAGCGCCCAGCCCGTCGCCGAGCCGAAGGCCTCGCTGAACCTGGAGCCCTCCGCCGTCTCCGGCCGCGCCGGTGACCGGCTCGGCCCGGTCACGGTCCGTACGAACGCCGACAGCGTGAGCGTGACGCCGCCCGCCGACGCGGCCGCCAGCGGCGTCAAGGTCGTCGACAAGGACGGCAAGCCCGTGACGTCCGCCGCCGACGGCGGGCAGCTGTTCTTCGACGTCCCCGAGGACGCCGCCGACGGCACGGCAGCACTGACGGTGCAGGCGTCGACGACCGTGCCGGTCGGCCGGGCCTTCGCCTCCGAGACCCGCAGCCAGACGCAGATCCTCGCCGGTTCCAGCGAGTCGACGGTCTCCGCGACCGCCACGGCGAACTGGGCGAAGAAGGGTGCGGCCCCCGCGCTGTCGGCGCAGAAGAACTGCGCCAAGGGCGGCGTGGACATCACGGCGACCAACAAGGGCGACGAGGCGTTCACGTTCAAGCTGATGGGCATCGAGCACACGATCGCGGCGGGTGCGTCGCAGACGGTGACGATCCCGTTGCAGGAGGACCAGGCGTACGACTTCACGATCAAGGGTCCGAACGGCTTCGAGGAGCGCTTCAAGGGCGTCCTCGACTGCAAGACCGAGAGCACCACGGGCGGCAGCGAGCAGCCGTCGTCGCAGCCCAGCCCGGCTTCCGTGGGCGGCACCGGCACTCAGGCCGGCGACCTCGCCGAGACCGGCAGCTCCAACGCCACCCCGCTGATCGCGGGCATCGCCATCGCCCTCGTGGTGATCGGCGGCGGCGCGGTCTTCCTGGTCCGTAAGAAGAAGGCCCCGACCCAGGACTGACCCCCACCTCGCCCGACGCCGGCCCCGGCACGCCTCCACGGCGGCCGGGGCCGTATGCGTCCCCGGCCGCACCCGGAGCGTCACCAAGAGTGACGCACGCCTCCACCTGGACGCCATGAACCACGCCCGCTCCACGGTGTGTGGGTCGACGGCGGACGGGATGGGGGCTGGGCAGGGTGGTGGGTTGAGGCGAGTGGTCAGGAGGAACCGCAGTCGCTGACGGCATCAGCCGTCCGTCGCACACGTACGGCGCTCAGCTGCACGCGCCCCTCGTCAGGAGCTCGTAGCCTTGGTTTATGGCGGAAGCCACATCCGACAACGGGCCGGACAACAGCCACAAAAAGGGTGATGTCTCCGGGCGAACCCCTTCTGCCGGCTCGGCGCTCACGGCCCCCGCGGCCGAGGGCGGCGCCGCAGCCGTCCAGCTGCCCGCATGGACCAAAGCCCTCGGCTGGTGCGGTGTCGCTGGGCTGATCTACCTGCTGATCTGTGCCGTAAGCATCATCAGTCGCGGCTTTGCGGGGCTGGGCAGCGACGCGGCGCACACCATGTTCGCCTTCGCCTCACACCCGTGGGTCGGGCTGAGCGTCGGCATTCTCGGTACGGTCCTGATCCAGTCGTCGACCACGACGACGGCCATCGCCGTCACCGCCGTAGGGTCGGGCGCGTTGCCCATCCAGGGCGCGATCCCCATCGTTCTGGGCGCGAACGTCGGCACCACCGTGACGACGAGCCTGGTCGCACTGACCTTCATCGGCGACCGCACAGAGTTCCGCAGGGCGCTGGGCGCCTCGACCGTCCATGACTTCTACAACTGGCTCGCGCTGCTGATCTTCTTCCCGATTGAGCTGATCTGGCATCCGCTGGAACACATCAGCGGGTCGTTGACCAATGCGCTTTACGGCACGGACTGGCTGCCGAACCCAGCCCACTTCAACTTCATCCGGGCGGCCACCAGACCGGTGGAACACGGAGTGATCCACGCGACCTCGCACGTCAGCAGCACACTCGGTCCGCTGTTCACCATCGTGATCGGCGCCGCGCTGATCCTGGTCGCCGTTCGCTACCTGGGAAAGCTGCTCAAACTGCTCATGGTCGGCAGGGCCCGCGACATTCTGATCAAGGCCGTCGGCCGCAACGCCTACCTCGCCATGGCGTCAGGCATGGGAGTAACCGTCCTCACCCAGTCCTCGACCATCACCACGTCCGTGCTGGTCCCTTTCGCCGGAACAGGCATCCTGACACCGGCGCAGGTGTATCCCGTCGTCGTCGGCTCCAACCTCGGTACAACGTTCACGGTGGTCTTCGCGGCGTTCGCAGGCGTAGGACAGGACGCGAAGATCGGCCTGCAGGCAGCCTTCGTGCACCTGATCTACAACCTCTTCGCGATCGTCGTGATCTACGTGATACCGCTCCTGCGCCCCGTACCGCTGTTCTGCGCCGAGAACCTCGCCCGCATCGCCTCCGAGCACCGGTGGGTCCTCGCCGTCTACCTCGGCACCGTCTTCATCGCACTGCCCGCCCTGGTCATCGTGCTGGTGGGCGTGCTCTGAGTGCGGCGTCCGACGGCGGAACCCGTCAGGGCTCAGTGCCCTAGGGGGACCGGCTTCCCTCCCGCGCCCAGATCGCCGAACAGTGCGGCGTCGGTGAGAACGTGATCCGCCGGGCCCAGGAGTTGCTGATCTCCCAGGGCGTACTGGAAGGCCGTGCGGGATCCGGAACGTATGTCGCCGCACCACGTCAGCGCGTGCGTGTCGTCCGATCTGCAGCGCGTGAGCAGCCCGACGGCTCCCCATTCCGCGCGGACATGAAGGCCGCGGGCAAGCAGGGTGACTGGGAGAGCCGTACCGAAGCCAAGGTGCCGGCGCCCGCCGAGATCGCGGCTCGACTCGGAGTCGCCGAGAGGGATCTCTGCGTCCGCACCGTGTACGAATTTCTCGCCGACGGTCGGCCTGTGCAGCTGTCGACGAGTTGGGAGCCGTACGACCTCACCGCGGGGACCCTCGTCGTTCTCCCCGAAGGTGGGCCCCATGCCGGTGTGGGAGTCGTGAACCGGATGGCGCAGATCGGCGTCACCGTGAGCCATGCCGTCGAGCAGCCGGAGCCGAGGCGGGCGAGCGTAGAGGAAGCCTCACTTCTCGGTATCCAGAAGTCCGCTCTGGTGACCCACATTCGGCGGACGTACTACAGCGACCAAGGGCGGCCAGTGGAGACGGCTGACATCGTCGTGCCTGCCGCCCTGTGCGAGATCGTTTACGAGATTCCGGTCAGCCCTCACTAGGGTCCGTAGCAGCGTCGGTGTGACTGAGTTCCTCGGCTGGCTTTTCGAGCCCTGAGCGGGCACCAAGGTCCGGGGTGAAATCGGGGATGGCTGTGAGCCATCCATGAGGGAGGCGGGGGCCATGGCGGCGGACGGTGCACGGGAGCGCTGGGAGTGGGCGCCCGAGGTCGGTGTGGGGCCCTTGCGATTCGGGATGAGTTCGGCCGACGTCGCAGTCGCGCTCGGGGTCTCCGCCCCGCAGGAACAGGTAGGCGGCCCGTACGAGCAGGAGAACTTCGCCGACGGGGTGAAGGTCTTCTACTGCGAGGGCAGGCTGGCGTGCGTGGCGTTGGATGCGGTGCTCGGCCCTCAGGCCTTCCTCGCAGGCCGGGCGCTGGACGGCCATGACCCCGAGCAGGCGCACCAGCTTCTCCTGGACCACGCGGCCGAGCACGGGAACTGCTTGCTGTACACGTCCGATGACTCCCTCGCTCTGACTGATCTTGGGCTGCTTCTGAGGGCTCAGCGGGTTGGGGAAGCGCTTTTGTCGCGACCGCTCTTCGTGATCGAGGAGTGGTTGGAATCGGAGTGGTACCGCGACCGCCTCCCGCTGGAAGGAGCCCCGGTCGTGCACGTATGGAACTAGCTCACGTAAGGCCCACACCTGTTTCCGCTGCGACGTCTCCGGCGATCCTGGGCCGTCCCTGGGCCGTGCGACGTTGCCCGAGGGTGACCAATGGCGACCAACAGTGACGGCTCTGCTGTGACGGACTGGGGTCGAACGCCCAGTTCAGGGCCTCAGGCGCATACGGGTTTCCATCCAGGGATGGACGTCAGGCAAGATGGGGTGTATCTGCCCACACATCGATTGCCGGACGGTTTCTCTTGGCTGAGTTCATCTACACCATGCGCAAGACGCGCAAGGCGCACGGCGACAAGGTGATTCTGGATGACGTCACCCTGAACTTCCTGCCCGGCGCGAAGATCGGTGTCGTGGGTCCCAACGGTGCCGGTAAGTCCACGGTGCTCAAGATCATGGCGGGTCTCGAGCAGCCGTCGAACGGCGAGGCCTACCTCTCGCCCGGGTTCAGCGTCGGCATCCTCATGCAGGAGCCGCAGCTCGACGAGGCGAAGACGGTCCTGGAGAACGTGCAGGACGGCGCCGCCGACACCATGAAGAAGCTCAACCGCTTCAACGAGGTCGCGGAGCTCATGGCGACCGACTACTCGGACGCCCTCCTCGAGGAGATGGGCAAGCTCCAGGAGGACCTGGACCACGCCAACGCGTGGGACCTGGACGCGCAGCTCGAGCAGGCCATGGACGCCCTGGGCTGCCCGCCCGGCGACTGGCCCGTCAACAACCTGTCCGGTGGCGAGAAGCGCCGCGTGGCGCTGTGCAAGCTCCTCATCGAGGCCCCCGACCTGCTGCTCCTCGACGAGCCCACCAACCACCTCGACGCCGAGTCGGTGAACTGGCTGGAGCAGCACCTCTCCAAGTACGCGGGCGCCGTGGTCGCCGTGACCCACGACCGCTACTTCCTGAACAACGTCGCCGAGTGGATCCTCGAGCTGGACCGCGGCCGTGCGCTCCCCTACGAGGGCAACTACTCGACGTACCTCGACAAGAAGGCCGCGCGCCTCAAGGTCGAGGGCCGCAAGGACGAGAAGCGCGCCAAGCGGCTCAAGGAAGAGCTCGAGTGGGTGCGGTCCAACGCCAAGGGGCGCCAGACCAAGTCCAAGGCCCGTCTCGCCCGCTACGAGGAGATGGCCGCCGAGGCGGACAAGATGCGGAAGCTGGACTTCGAGGAGATCCAGATCCCGCCGGGCCCGCGCCTGGGCAGCATCGTCGTCGAGGTCGAGAACCTCTCCAAGGCCTTCGGCGACAAGGTCCTCATCGACGACCTGTCGTTCACGCTGCCGCGCAACGGCATCGTCGGCGTCATCGGTCCGAACGGCGCGGGCAAGACCACGCTGTTCAAGATGATCCAGGGCCTCGAGACGCCGGACAACGGCTCGATCAAGGTCGGCGACACGGTCAAGATCTCCTACGTCGACCAGAGCCGCGCCAACATCGACGCGAAGAAGACCCTCTGGGCCGTCGTGTCGGACGAGCTCGACTACATCAACGTCGGCCAGGTCGAGATGCCGTCGCGCGCGTACGTCAGCGCCTTCGGCTTCAAGGGCCCGGACCAGCAGAAGCCGGCCGGCGTCCTGTCCGGCGGTGAGCGCAACCGCCTCAACCTCGCCCTGACGCTCAAGGAGGGCGGCAACCTGCTGCTCCTCGACGAGCCGACGAACGACCTCGACGTCGAGACCCTGTCGTCGCTGGAGAACGCGCTGCTCGAGTTCCCGGGCGCGGCCGTGGTCATCTCCCACGACCGCTGGTTCCTGGACCGGGTCGCCACGCACATCCTCGCCTACGAGGGTGACTCCAAGTGGTACTGGTTCGAGGGCAACTTCGAGTCGTACGAGAAGAACAAGATCGAGCGCCTCGGCGCGGACGCCGCGCGCCCGCACCGTGCCACGTACAAGAAGCTGACGCGAGGCTGATCGTGCGTCACATCTACGCCTGCCCTCTGCGCTGGTCGGACATGGATGCCTTCGGGCATGTCAACAACGCTGTCTTCGTGCGGTACTTGGAAGAAGCGCGGATCGACTTCATGTTCCAGCTGGCGCCCGGGGACGGGTCGCCGTCGTTCTCCGGCGGGTCCGTCGTGGCCCGCCACGAGATCGACTACGTACGCCCCCTGGTGCACCGGCACACGCCGGTCACCATCGAGTCGTGGGTGACGAAGATCAGCGCGGCGTCGCTCACGATCGCGTACGAGATCAAGGACGAGGACCAGCTCTACGTGCGGGCCTCGACCGTGGTCGTGCCGTTCAACCTGGAGGCGCAGCGGCCCCGGCGGATCACCGCCGAGGAGAAGGCCTACCTCAAGGAGTACATGGACGACAGTGCCGACAGCGGCTCGGGGGCGCTGGCCGCATGACGGCACCCGTGCTGCACTTCGCCGACGCCGGGGAAGGGGCGGACCTCGCCGCCTTCCTCGGCCGGCTCGTGCACTACGACCGGGCCGCCGCCGTGCGGCTCCAGGCCGGCGGACAGGCTCTTGCCGTGTTCGGGCGGCCGCCGTCGTTCGAGGTCCTCGCGATCCGCACGGCCCGCCTCCTGAAGCCGTACGAGTACGGTCTTGACAGCTCGCTGGACGTCACCGTGTCGGCCGGTGAGCTGCTCGAGTCGATCGACGAGCGGGCCGGGACCGCGCGCGTGCCCGCCGCGGTGACCGGTCCTCCGTGGGCCGGTGTCCTGCCCCCGCGCGGCGGCTGGGAGCTGGTTCCCGGCTTCCCGGACGTGGGCGTCGTACGCGGGCTCGTACGGGCCGCTGTCGCCGAGTTCAAGGCGCGGGTCGACGAGTTGGCTCCCGACGCGCGCACGCGCGCCGAACTGGACCGGACCGGGCGCGAGATCTGGTCGCGGACCATCGGCGACACCGGGGTTCCGGTGCGCGCCGCCCACGCGGCCCAGTCCCTCGGATTCCTCCGCGGGGACGCGCTCGACCTTCTCAGCAGCGGCTCGTGGCTGCGGCTGCGTACGGCCTACGGCTCCGTGGCGCTGCGGCGCGGCAACGGGATCTCCGGCCTCTCCGTGTCACCCGTCTGACCGGCCGCGCCGGACACCTGCCTCCCCGTACGGATCAGGATCAGCCCGGCTCGGTGTCGTCCGGCCACACCCCGATGTGGTCCTCCTCCAGCTCCAGGAGCACCCGGTCCCGCATCCCCAGCGCCCGCGTGTGGTCCGCGGGGAGCTGGAGCCGGCCCGCGCGGTCGAGCATGGCGTACTCCCGCGAGATCAGGGACTCCTGGCCGGTGGCCGCGTCGACCTCCGTGCGGCGCAGGACCTCCGTCGAGGTGCGGCCGTCGCGGATGGCGACCGTGCGGCGGACCTCGGAGGCGACGGCCTGGTCGTGCGTGACGATCACGATGGTCGTGCCCAGCTCCTCGTTCGCCGTGCGGAACGCGGCGAAGATCTGCTCGCCCGTGTGGGAGTCCAGCTCGCCGGTCGGTTCGTCGGCGAGCAGGACGGAGGGCTCGTTGGCGAGCGCCACCGCGATGGCGACGCGCTGCTGCTGGCCGCCCGACAGCGCCTGCGGACGCCGGTCGCGACAGTCTCCGACCCCCAGCAGATCGAGGAGTTCCACGGCCCGCCGGGACTTGTGCGAGCGCTTGGTGCCGCCCTTCAACTGCATCGGGAGCGCGACATTCTGAGCTGCCGTCAGATAGGGGAGCAGATTGCGGGCCGTCTGCTGCCAGACGAAGCCGACGATGTCCCTGCGGTAGCGCAGGCGCTCCTTCGCACCCATCGTGAGCAGGTCGCAGCCCGCGACCTTCGCCGCTCCCGCCGTCGGCTCGTCGAGCCCCGCGAGGATGTTCATCAGCGTCGACTTGCCGCTGCCCGACGCGCCGACCAGAGCCATCAACTCGCCCTCGCGCACCAGGAGATCGAGCCCCTGGAGGGCCTGTACCTCGACGCCGTCGGTGGAGAAGATCCGCACCAGCCGGTCGCAGGTGATCAGGGCGTCATGGCCGTACGCGGGCCGGTCGCGGCGGTCCGCGGCGCGCCGTTCGAGATCGGCGAGGGTGGGGTCGGTGGTGGTCATGAGGTCTCTCCCGGTGTCCCTTCGGCCCTCGCCGTGGCTGATCCTGTTGCTGCCGTGAGGTCGTAGGCGTATGCCTGCTGCCCGCATCGGTTCACGACGTTTCCCCCGCTCTCAACTCCCGTACGAATCCCCGCCGTCCGGTCCACCAGGCCTGACCGGCCGCCACGGCCGTGGCGAGCAGCACGACGCACAGCGCGGGCAGCAGGAGCGACAGGGCGTCGGTGCGCAGCTGTGCCACCGGGCCCCCGCTGCCCGCCGACGCCAGGGCCAGCCCCGTCAGGTCGAGGCCCGGCGCGAGGAGCCGGATCGCGGCCCACCCCGTGAGGGCGCCGCCCGCCGCGGCGAGCACGGCCTGGGGGAGCGCTTCGAGGACCAGGAGGCGGCGGGCCTGGCGGCGGGTGAGGCCCATGGTGCGCAGGCGCGCGAGGAGCGCGGTGCGTTCGGGGGCGGCGCGTGCCAGGGCGAGAAGCAGGGTCAGGGCCGCGTAGCCCGCGCCGATGACGACGGCCGCCGCGTAGACGCGGGCGGCGCCGGTCTGGAGGGGCGAGTCGACGTACCGGGCGCGTTCGGTGGTGCGCAGCCGCACCGACACCTCGGAGCCCGCGGCCTTGCGCAGGGCGGGCCCGTCGATGCGGTCGCCGGTGATGAGGAGGGAGCTGGGGAGGTAGCGGGCCGCGATGCCCTGGTTGGCCTTCCGGTCGACGCCGGCCCGGCGGGCCAGGGCCGTCCGGTCGACCACCAGGAAGTCGTCGGACAGCGCGGGCGTGGTCGTACGGACCGCGGAGACGCGCAGCACGATGTCCTCGCCGTCCATGACCAGCGAGAACGGCCCGGTCCCGAAGACGTCCCGCATCGAGGGGGAGGCCAGTACGGGGAGCGGCGAATCGGCGGTGCCGGGCCGTGCGGCGTCCGTCGTCAGGGCTTTGGCGGGGAACACCCCGAGGCCCGTACGGGCGGCCAGGCGCGCGTACGACGCCGTGTCCACGGCCGCGAGCGGCACCTGGCGCCGGCCGTCCTCCGGCTCGGCGTCGTACCGCAGCGTGAGCGGCGACACGTCCCGCACTCCGGGGATCTTCCTGACCTGTCCGGTGAGCGCGGTGGGCAGCGCGGAGCCGGACTCGACGCGGGCGTCCGCCCCGGTCGCGAGAACCGCCGCCCGGTCCCGCTCGTGATCGATCCCCGAGAGGACCGAACCGCCGAACGCGGCCGTCGTCAGCGCCGTGAGCAGCGCGAGCAGCGGGAGCACCGCCGTACCGGCACCGGCCGTCGCGCGGCCCGTCCTCGCGAGCGACAGATAGCCGACGACGCCGCGCAGCCGCCCGGCGGGGCGGGCCAGCCAGCGCAGCGGCAGCGGATACACGCGCACGAGGACGAACGCGGCGACGACCCCGACCAGGACCGGCGCGAGCGCGACCAGGCTGTCCCCGCCGTCCGCCGTCCCCCGGCGGCGCAGCGCCACGATGGACGCGACGGCCAGGACGAGCAGGGTGAGTTCGGCGACCGTGCGGCGGCGCGAGGGGCGGGCGTGGGCGAGGTCGTCGCGCGCGCCGCCCACCCGGACGCGGCGGTGCGCGGCGGCGGCCCGCAGGGGCAGCGCGAGGCACGTGAGCAGGACGACCCCGGCCGCCGCGAGCACGGCGGGCTGCCAGCGGCCGTGCCGGACCGCGACCAGCGCGAGCGCGAGTCCGGCGGCGCCCGCGGGCACCGCCACGACCGCCGTCTCGGCGAGCAGCCGCCCGGTGAGCCCGCGCACCGAACCGCCGCGCGAGCGCAGGACGGTGAACTCCGCACGGCGCCGTTCGGCGGCCAGGCCCCCCGCCATCAGGAGCACGATGCAGGCCACCGTGCCGGTGCCGTACGCGGCGACGGAGACGACCGGGCCGATACGGGACCGCAGTTCCTGGTAGCGGGTGATGAACTCGTCGAGTCCCGTGGCGACCTCGGTGTCGCCGCCCGTGGCCACGCGCACCGCGAGCAGACCCGGGCCGCCCTCCGTATGGGCGAGAGCGGACTTGAGGGCGGGCATGGTGCGCGCATCGAGGGAGCCCAGGTCGGGCGCGAGCTGCCAGAACCGCTCGGGGTCGCCGGCCGTGCCGAGCAGCGCGGGCGCCGCGTCGGGCGCGAGGAGGAGCCCGCCGACCCAGAAATCCGACGGAGGTCTCCCGTGGGTCTGGTGCAGCGACGGGGCGGCGAGGGCCGGAGAGGCCGCCCAGTACGACGCCTTGGGGTCCCGCGCCTCGAGGACACCGGTGATGCGCACGGACACGTAGCCCTTCATCAGGGCGGGCACATGGATCACCGAACCGGGCTTGATGTGCAGCGCCTTCGCGGTCGCGGTCGTCACCGCGCCCTCCACCTCGGTCGTCTCCGAGGTGACCTCGCCCGCCGCGCGCGGCAGCCGCCCCGCCGCGACCGTGCTGTGCCGGGCGAGGCCGCTCTGCGCGGAGAGGGTGAACTCGGCGGGCAGCCCGTCGGGCCGCGGCAGCCACATGTCGGTGTCCGCCTTCAGCAGCGTGGTGGTGCGCAGCCCGTACGAGGACTGCGCCCTGTCCACGGCGAGCGGCGCGCGCAGGGAGTCGAGGACGTCCTCGTACGCGGTGCTCATGGACTCGGAGCGCATCAGCTCGTCCCGAGCGACCGACTCCTGTCCGGAGCCGGCCTGCGCGGTGAGCGTGAGGACGGTGCGCGGGGGCGCCTCGGCCGAGACCGCGTGGCGCAGGCCCGCGTCCTCGTAGTCATCGACGGCCCGCGGGAACACGGCGGCCAGGAAGGACGTGAGGGCGACCAGGAGCGCGAGCGCCCAGGCGGCGCCGGGCGCGGTGCGCAGACGGGTGCGCACCCAGGGGGCGACAGTCGGTGGCGTCATGTCACTCACTCCCCTGGCGGCGCAGTGCGATGGCGGCGTCCGGCGGCCGGCGCAGGGCGAGGCCCACGGTGATCAGGACGGGCGTCGCCGCGACACCCGCGAGGAGCAACAGGACCTGCCCCCACGGCAGTTCGACCAGGACCCGGGGCATCGGCTGGACGGCCTGCCCGGTCAGTACGACGAGCGGCACCACGGCTCTCGTGAGAAACGTCCCGAGGGCCAGTCCCACCAGGAGGGCGAGCGCGACCAGGATGCCCTGCTCGGCGGCGACGAGGCGGGCGAGCTGGCGCCGGGGCGCGCCGAGAGCCCGCAGGATCGCGAACTCGTTGCCGCGCTCGCGCATCGAACCCGCGGTGTTCACGGCGAACCCGACCGCGGCGAGGAGAGCGGCGGCGACGGCGGCCGCGGCGAGCGCCGACTGCGGGCCCGCGCCGAGCGGGTCGTCGCGCAGCGACGCGGCGATCTCGGACCGCACGACGACCTGCGCCGGCGCGGCGTCGGGGCGGGCGCGCAGCGCGGCGGCGGCCTCGGCACTGCGGCCGGGCTCGGTGCTCAGCCACCACTCGCCGGGCAGGGCGGGCTCCTTGTGCCGGTCGGTGAGCGCTCGGTTCAGGACGCGCAGATCGAGCAGCAGGGCGCCCCCGTCAGCGGACTTGGGGCCGGCGCCCGCGCCGGCCGTGGTGTCGGCGCCGGCCTCGGGTCCCGTGGTCGGCAGGGCGCGTACGCTCGCGGAGATCCGCACCTTGAGGGGCGAGCCGTTGACGGGGACCGCGACGGTGGACCCGACCTTCGCGCCGGACGAGCGCAGGAAGCGGTCGGTGGCCACGGCCGTGACCTCCTTGACCGCGGGTCGCTTCGCGGTGAGCAGGACGCTCATGCTGGGCTGCGCCCCGAACGGGACGATCAGCGGATTGAGCCCGGTGTCGAACCTGAGCGCCACCTGTCCGCCCGACGGGCGTTCGAGCACCGGGGCGCCGGGCCGGGTGCCACCGTTTTCTTCCGAGCCGCCCTGCACGGACGCCCGCCACCGCGTGCCCAGGTTCAGCGACTGCAGCGCCCCCGCCGCGTTCACGGACCGCAGTCCCTCGAACGTCAGGCGGTGCTTCACCGTCTCGGTGACGGGCTGGTCCATGTCGAGGGCCAGGCCGGTCAGGGTCAGCGGGGTCGCGGGCCGGTCGAGGGAGATGGAGCCGCCCCCGCCGAGGCTCATGGCGAGCCGGTGCGCGCGCCCGTCGGCGGGCAGGTCGTCCAGGAACACCTGGTACGGGATTCCGTAGCGGTCCTCGACGGTCGCGGTGACGCTGCCCTTCACATCGGAGGGCGAGGCGTCGTGCGGACGGGCGGGCGTGCTCAGGCGCAGGGTGAGGGAGGCGCCGGTCGCGTCGGCGGGCAGCACGACGCCGGGGGAGCGCTCGTCGGCGCCGGAGCGCAGCGACGAAAGCAGCCGCGAAGGGGACTTCTCCGACAGGTCGTCGCGCAGCATCAAGTGGTCCGTGGCGTGCGCCGTGTCGAGGGCCAGGAGCGTCGCTTCCCGGCCTCCGCTCAGGGGCATCGTGGCGCGCACGGCGGGCGCCGCGTCCCGTACGCCGGGAGCCGCCGCGTAGACGCCGGCCTGGCCGAGCCCGCCTCCCGGCGCGAGGACGCGGAGGGAGGCGCCCGCCCGGAAGTCCGCCTGGTCCTCCTGCGAGCGGTTCCAGGACGCGCCCTGCCCGATCGCCAGCATGCCCATGGCGACCGCGAGTACGAGGAGCAGGACGGGGCCCGCGCCGCGCAGCGGGCGGCGGCTGAACTGCCAGCCCGCGAGCGCCGCCGGCAGCCCGCGCCCGCCGGCCGCGCGCCGCTCCGCGAGCTTCGCGGCGGGCGGCAGCAGCCGCAGCGTCAGGACCGTACCGGCGAGCAGGGCCAGGGCGGGGGCCGTGACGAGGAGCGGGTCGATGCCGAGGGTGCCCGAGGTGTCGCTGCTGAGCGTGCCCGAACCGGACGTCTGCCGGTCCAGCTGCCAGTACGCCACGGCCGCGATGACCAGGAGCCCGACGTCGGCGCCCGCCCGCAGCGGCGCCGGCAGCGACCTGGCGCGGCCGCGCTCGGGACCCGCGGCGCTCAGCGAGGGCACCGTCACGGCGAGCGCGCAGCCCACCGCGACCGCCACGGCGACGAGCCACACCCCGCGGCCGGCCCCGACGTCGAGCCGCAGCCCGATCCGCGACAGGGCACCCCAGGAGGACAGCAGCCGGATCAGCGGGCCCGCGAGGAGCGGCGCGCACACGGCCGCGGGCAGCGCGAGCAGCAGCGCCTCGATCGCCGCGAGCGAGGTCACCCTGGCCCGCGAACCGCCGCGCGCCCGCAGCATCCACGTCTCGCCCGTGCGCTCCGCGCTCAGCAGCCGGGCGACCAGGAGCAGCGTGTACGTGGCGAGCAGGACGAGCTGGAGCGCGACGATGAGGAGGGTGGAACGGGAGACGAGCAGGGCGCGCTCCGCCCGGTCGAGGGTCTCCGGCAGCGAGGTGTTCACCCCGGTCGTGCCCGCGAGCGCCTTCTCGCGCAGGAGCGCCTTGGTGCCTTCACGGGCGCCGGAGCGCAGCGCGTCGATGTCCGCCGTCGTCACCGACGAGAAGTCGGCGGACGCCAGCCAGGCCGACTTCCCGGCGGAGACCCGGCCGGTCGCGAGGACGGAGGGGGCCGTGAGCAGGGGCCCGTACGTCGTGAAGGAGATCTTCTGGATGCCGCGGCCGCCGAGGTCGTCGAGCTTCCAGTAGGGGGCGGTCAGCCTGACGGGCTGATACACGCCGGTGAGCACGACCGACACCGTGGGGCCGCCGAAGCGGTCCTTCAGCGTGAGCTTGTCGCCGGGTTGCAGTTTCAGCTGCCGGGCGGCGGCCTCGGGGAGCGCGGCCTCGACAGGCGTCCTGGATCCGTGTGGGGCCTTGGATCCTTGCGCCGCCTCGGGGGCGCGGCCCTTCGTGATGCGGACCTCGCCGCGCTCCAGCGCCGCGAACTGGGTCAGGTCGGGGTTCCCGGAGCGGTCGGCCGGCGGCTGGAGCGAGCGCGGCAGCGCGTACGGGCCCGACCTCATCAGCGTCTGCACGCTCACCGGCAGCCCGCCGAAGATGTCCCGCGCTCCGGAGCGGACCTCGGCGTCCGCCGCCTCGCGGCCCTCGGCGGGCACATCGGCCTTGACCGTCAGCGCCGTGGTCGCGGCGTCGCGGGTGCGCAGGCTGTTGCGCAGAGCGGCGTCACCGATCGCACCCGAGAAGGCGCTGAGCATCGCGAGAACGGACGTCGTCAGCAGGACCGCGAGAAGCGCAGCGGTCAGGAGCAACCGGTGCGCGCGCACCCTGAGTAGGACAAATCCCGACACCCCTGCCCCCGTACCCGCTCTGCGCTGCACATCCCCCGAAAGTCTGTCCGGATGCTTTCAGAGCGAACGGAGTTGGGGAAGAGGTTTGAACCGCATATCGGGGGTGTCGCATCGGATAACGGCGTACCGGACACAGGCATACCGGACACCGGCGTACCGGACAGCGGCGTATCAGCCCGCCGTGTTCACCATCGAAGCCGCGGCATACGTCAGGTAGTTCCAGAGCGTGTGCTCGTGCTCCTCGGACAGGCCGAGTTCGTCGACCGCGGTCCTCATGTGCCGCAGCCACGCGTCGTGCGCAGCCCGGTCCACGGCGAACGGCGCGTGCCGCATTCGCAGCCGCGGATGGCCCCGGTTGTCGCTGTAGGTACGGGGGCCGCCCCAGTACTGCATCAGGAACAGCGTGAGGCGCTCCTCGGCCGGACCCAGATCCTCCTCCGGGTACATCGGCCGCAGCAGCGGGTCCTGGGCTACCCCCTCGTAGAAGCGGTGGACCAGGCGCCGGAAGGTCTCCTCGCCGCCGACCTGCTCGTAGAAGGTCTGCTCCTGGAGCGTGCCGCGCGGAATCTCGGTCACGTCGGTGGGCCTCACAACTCTCGCTCGGGTCACCCCGATGCCTTTCCGGCCGGGGGTCCCGGGGCGGTCCCCCGGGAAATGCAGCACGTGTCCATCGTCTCAGACGACGGGGACGAGGACTTGAGGCTTAGGCCCTGCCCGCCTGCACGCCCGGCGGCCCGGCCCGTCCAGCACCGGAGTACACCCCGGACGGGGGCTCGCTCTTACGTCGCAGGCACAGCACAGTGGACGTATGGGCGCACAGGGCACGGACCCGGAGGCGGGAGCCGAGGCGGCGCGGGCCGCGCTCGCGCGGGAGATCGCCGTGAGCGGGGCCTTCGACGGCGACCCGGCCTGGCGCGAGGTGTTCGAGCAGGTCCCGCGCCATGTGTTCGTGCCCTACTACTACCTTCCGGCGCCGACCGGCTATCGGCGGCTGTGGCGCGAGGACCCCGACCCGCGGCAGCGCGAGCGCTGGCTGCGCGGCGCCTACGCCGACGAGCCGCTCGCCACCCGGGTCCGCGACGGGGAACTGGTCTCGTCCAGCAGCCAGCCGTCCCTGATGGCACGGATGCTCATCGAGCTGGACGTACACGAGGGGGACCGCGTCCTGGAGATCGGCGCGGGCACCGGCTACAACGCCGCGCTGCTCGCCCGCCGCGCGGGCGACGAGAACGTCACCACGGTCGACCTGGACCCGGAGATCACCGAGACGGCGCGCCGGCACCTCGCCGAGGCGGGTCTCCGGCCGGCCGTCGTCACGGGCGACGGTGCGAACGGCTGCCCCGAGCACGCCCCGTACGACCGGATCATCGCGACCTGCGCGCTGCGGGCGGTGCCGAGTGCCTGGCCCGCGCAGTGCAGGCCAGGGGCGCGCATCCTGGCGCCCCTCGCGACCGGTCTGATCCTGCTCACGGTGAGCGAGGCCGGCCACGCCGAGGGCCGCTTCCTGCACACGCCCGCCTACTTCGTGCCCCTGCGCGGAGCGACGCAGGGCGAGGAACCGGTGCAGCACATCGGCGGGCTGCCCCGCAGGGTCCTCGCCGACGACCTGTTCCGGTTCCTGCTCTCGCTGACCGCGGGCCGGCTCGACCCGCACGAGGCCCTCGCCCTGTGGGAGCGGGAGGGACGGCCCGTGCGGGAACGGTTCGGCATCACGGTCAGCGGCGAGCACGAGTGGGCCTGGCTGGACGACCCCGAAGGGCCGTACGCCTGGTCCCTGCGGCCGGACCGGATGTAGCTGCGGAGCGGCTAGTCCCGGTGGATCGTGATCGTCGTCCAGGCGCCCACGTGCACCCGGTCGCCGTCCTGGAGCGGCACGGGGACGAAGGGCTGGATGGGCTCGTCGCCGCCGTTGACCGTCGTGCCGTTCGTCGAGTTCTGGTCGACGACCGCCCATGATCCGTCCGGCTGCTGCACCAGCACCGCGTGCTGATGCGAGACGCCCGGGTCCTCCGGCGGCACCGACAGGTCGATGTCGGGGGTGTCGCCCGTGGAGTGGCGGCGACGGCCGATCGTCAGCTGGTTCCCGGTGAGGCGGCGCTGCTGCTCGGGCGAGTACGCCGGCAGGTTCAGGCCCGAGGCCTCGGGCCCGCTGCGGTGCATCATCGCCATGAAGTACTCACGGTCCGGGCCGATCGTCGCGCTCCAGGAAACCGGCTGCTGCTGGAAACCCTGGGGCGTCTGAGGGGCCTGGGTCTGCTGCGGCGGCGGGAAGCCCTGCGGGCCGCCCGGCGCCTCGGTCGCACCGGGACCCGCACCCTGCTGCGCCGGAGCCGACGGGGGTGAGAGCACCCAGTCGTCACCGCCGCCGAAGGACGGACCCGACGGGCCCGAGGGACCCGGGGGAGGCGGCGGGCCCTGCGGGCGGCCGGTCTCCTGCGGGAACGCGGGCGGGGCGGGCGGACCCGGCTGCTGGAACGCCTGCGGGGCGCCACCCGTGCGGGGGCCCGGCGGGGGCGGCGGGCCCTGCGGCGCCGGGTCGCCGCCGAACGGCGGGATCGGCTCGGCGGGCCGGTTCATCTGCGAGGGCCGAGAGCCCTGGTACTCGAACGAGTCACCGGGACCGGGCGGCTGCTGCTGGAAGCGGAGCGCCGGGTTCGGGCCGACGGGGCCCTGACCGGGGCCCTGCCCCGGACCGGGAGCCTGACCGGGACCTTGGCCGGGCCCCTGGCCGGCGCCGGGCATCGGCGGGTTCGGCGCGGCCGGCGTGTAGGACGTGGCCGTGTTCGTCAGGAAGTTCCACCGGCACTCCTCGCAGAACGGCGCGCCGCCCTCACGGGGCGTGCGGCACTGCGGGCACAGCTCGGGGCCGGCGCCGGGCGGCGGCGGAGCGGGCTGCCCCGCGTTCGCCGGCGGCGGGTAGCCGTAGCCGGGAGGCGGGGTCTGGCCGCCCTGGGGGTAGCCGTAACCGGCGGCCGGGGGCGGCGGCGGAGGGGGCGGGGGTACGGCACCGGCCATGCGGTGACCGCAGACCTCGCACCAGTCGTCGGAACCCGACTGGTGTCCGTTCGGGCAGGTCGGCATGTCGGCGCTTCCCCTCCGTTACTTCGCTACGTCATCACTTCTTGACACGGACAGTCTTCGTGGACCGGGTCTCGAGGGTCATTTCGTCAGCCTCGGCGACCTTGGCCTTCAATCGAACAGTACCTTCCGCGGCGTCGACCACGTCCACCACCTTCGAGAGCAGTTTGGCCGTATCCGCGTTCCCGGAGGCCGCGGCGAGCTGCACCGCGCGTCCCAGCTTGGCCGTCGCCCCGTCCGCGTCGCCCGCTTTGCGGGCATCCAGACCCTGTTGGATGACCTGTGCCAGTTCCGCCTGACCCGTGTAGTGCGCGACCTGCGGATTGATCGACGTGGACGCCGTCATGTCGTCCGTCCACACGGCCCGTACGAGTCCCTGCGCCAGGTTCTGCACGCCGCCGTCGGCCCCAGGGATCACCAGCGAGACGCGGCCCGCCAGCATCTCCTGGCCGAGCTCGGCGTTCGGGACCTGTACGCACACGTGGTAGTCGCGGGACTCGTCGCCCCACGAACCCGTCGGGTAGTCGCCCGCCCGGGGCCCCGCCTCGACGCGACGGTCCGTCAACTCCTCGACGGTGGGCGCCACTTGCTTCACGAACTTGATCTCGGCGCCGAGCGGCGTCCACAGCCGCAGCGCGACGTCCGCGACCTCCTTGCCCATCGCCGTCTCCATCATCCGCGTGAAGTCGGCGGCCAGGCCCGCCGGGTCCGCGACGATGTCGGCGCTGCCGAGCATGGCCGAGGCGATCCCCGTGACCTCCTTGACCTCCCAGTCCGTCCCCACGCCGCGCGCGTCACACGTGAAGCGGCCCGCGCACGCGTCGAGCGCGGCCTTCAGATCCTCGGGCGACTCGTGCTCGTTGCGCCCGTCGGTCAGCAGGATGCCGTGACGCACCGAGGACGCGGGGACGTCGGCGGCCCAGAGCAGCCGGTCGGCGAGGCGCAGCCAGGTGCCGATCGCGGTGCCGCCGCCCGCGGACAGCTTGCGCAGCGCCTGCTTGGCCTGCTCGCGGGTCTGCGCGTCGGCGACCGCGAGCCGGCCACCTCCGGGGAAGACCTCCTTCGCCACATGCGTCCCGCCGATCACGGCGAAGTGCACACCGTCGCGCAGAGCGTCGATCGCGGCGGCGGTGGCGTCACGGGCGTTGCGCATCTTCGTCGGCGGGTAGTCCATCGAGCCCGAGCAGTCGACCATCAGCGCGACCGCCGCGTCGGCCCCCCGGCCCGCGGCGTAGAACTGCGGAGCGGCCACCGCGCCGCCGACCGTGCCGCCGCCGGTCGACGTCACGGTCACGATCGCGTTGACCTCGCGGCCGCCCTCCGGCAGGAACTCGTTCTGGTAGACGTCGACCGAGAACTGCGGAACGTTCGACTTAGAGAACTTGGCCATGGTTGTTGGTCCCCCCTGCACCTTCGTGCGCCTGCGTGGAACTTCCCCGACGGCCGGGCGGCTTCCCCGCGCCGCCCGGTCTACGCCGATCCTGCCCCCGCGGGCGGTACGGGGAACGGCAGCACGGCCACTGTTACGTTGTCGTGGCCGCCGCCGTCGAGCGCGTGGCCCACCAGGACCTGGGCGCTGTGCAGCGGACGGTGCGCCGCGTCGGCCGGGATGACCCCGGCCATCTCCTGTGCGGCCTCCGCGTAGTTCCACAGCCCGTCCGTGCACACCACGACCACACCGGGACGGTCCGGCTTGAACGAGGCCGTGTGCGGCTCCAGTTCGTAGGCGTCCGCGCCGAGCCAGCCCGTGATCGCGTGGGCGCGCTCGTCCGCGTACGCCTCCGCCTCGTTCATCAGGCCCGCCGCGACCATCTGCGCCGCCCACGAGTCGTCCTCGGTGAGCCGGGCCGCGGGGGCCGTGCGGTCGTCGGGCACCCAGTAGGCGCGCGAGTCGCCGACCCAGCCGACGATCAGCAGGTCCTTGGCGACGATCGCGCCGACCAGTGTGCACGCGGGCGCGTTCTGGTGCGGGGCGTGCTCACGGGCCGAACCGGGCTCCTGAGCCAGGGCGTTGACCGCCTCGGCCGCCGCGACGATCGCGTCGTGCATGGCCTGCTGAGGATGCGTGCCGCGCGGCAGGGACTCCAGGAGCGCCTCGCTCGCGGCGTGCGACGCGGCGAGGGACGCCTCGTCGGGGCGGGTCGCCGAGGAGACGCCGTCGCAGACGATCGAGACGACGGACGGCGTCCCGTCGGGCAGCGCGGCCGACGCGATCGCGAACGCGTCCTCGTTGCGGTGGTGGCGCAGCCCCCGGTCGCTGACCGCGGCGACCGCGCCCAGCTCCTGCTCCATGTGATCGCGCTCGCGCGGCTGCGCGTGCCCGCAGTTCTCGCAGTAGCCGTCCCGGTCGACCTGCCCGGCGCGGCACGCCACGCAGAGCTTCGTGCCGGCGGGCGGGGTCGCGAGTGACTCGGGCGGCGCGGTACGGGGATCGGGGGCGGGCAGCGTGTAGTCGCCGGCGGCGGACTCACCGGCCTGCTCGGGAACCCCGTCGAAGCGCACGGCCGACGGCAGTTCGGAGCCGCCCGAGTCGGTGCCCTGGAGGTCGGTGGGCAGATGCACGGGCGCCGGGGTGTCGGAGCTGTCGAGCTCGGGGGCGGAGGGCCAGTCCACGGCGGGATGCGCCGCCGGCACCGCGCCGTCCGTGCTCAGGGTGACCGTCGGCAGGTCGTCCGGCGGGGCCGGCACCGCCGACAGGTCGTACCCGCACGCGCCGCAGAAGCGGTCACCCGACTCGAGGGGCTCCTCGCAGCTGGGGCACGTCGACATGGCCGTCGGCCGAGGCATCTGCGACATCAACTCACACCCACGTCCGTGGACGGTAACGGTTCGCCCGCTCCACCAGTTCGATCCTCTCCTCGCCAACCTGAGCGAGCCTGGCCAGTGTCCGGTACGAGCGCTCGAGGCCGAGACGCAGCCCCCGCTCGTCCAGGTCGTTCCCCAGCACCAGCGTCGTCACGGGTCCCTGGCGCGGAGCGGAACCTTGATTACCGGAGAGTACCCAGTCGAGCGCCGTACCAAGGACCTCGGTGGACAACCGCTCCCGGCGCACCGCGTCGAGGCCGAACCCGTCCAGCGCCTCGACCTGGCCCGCCGCGGCCGTCAGGTCGTCGAGCAGCGGCCCGTGCGCGGCGGCCGGCTCCGCCATCCGCTGCCGCAGTCTGGCCCGCACCGCGGCGACCCGGGCCGCCGTGTAGTGGATCGACGACTCCGGTACGGACTCCAGGGTGCGCACGGCGGCGTGCCGGTCGCCCGCGGCGAGCTGCACACGGGCCAGGCCGAACGCGGCGCTCACATAGCTGGGGTCGGTGGCCCAGACGAGGCGGTAGTACTCCGCCGCGTTGTCCAGCTGGCCCAGCACCTCCGCGCACACGCCGAGCGCGAGCTTCGGGGCGGGCTCACCCGGGAACGCGTCGTAGATCGCGTCGAACGACAGGGCCGCGTTCGTGTGGTCGCCGGTCGCGAGCGCCGCGACCCCGCGGTACCAGACGACCCGCCAGTCGTCCGGGTGCTGTGCCTCCAGCTCCGCCAACGCGTGGGCGGCGGAGACCAGTTCACCCATTTCGAGGCGGGCCCGCAGCTCGCGCAGGCGCAGTTCCAAGGAGCTGGCGGGCGCGGCGCGCAGCGCGGTGATGAGCTCGCCCGGCGCGGACGCCATGAGCCCCGCGAGGAACCCGGCGTTCGGGTCGCCGGGGTCGACCCTCGGCACGGGGAGCGCGAGCGCGGTGGCGGCGGCGTCGAGGGGCTTCACCAGCGCGGCGGGGGCGCCAGGGGCACCCGGGGCGCCGGGGAGCGCGGAGGCCGCGCTGCCCGGCGCGACGGCGGGTGCGAGGGCGGCCCGTCCCTTCCGTCGCACCGGCTCCGCCCGCACCCCGAACCGCGACACATCGCCCGTCAGCTGAGCGAACAACTCCGTGTCCGTGACCTTGACTTCGGGCCCGAACAGCGTCGAGAGCGCAGGCCGCGGACGGCCCGTCTGGAGGGCCACGACCTCGCGCAGTACGCCGGTGAGCTGCTCGGCCATCTCCTGCGCGGACGCGAACCGGCGGGCCGGGTCGGGGTCGGTGGCGCGTACGAGCAGCCGGTAGAACGACTCGTACGTGCGGAAGACCTCGATGCTGTCGGGGTCGGGCAGGGAGTCCGCGAAGACGTTCGTGTAGCCCTGGAAGTCGAAGGTCAGGACGGCCAGTGTGCGCGCCACCGTGTACAGGTCGGAGGCGACCGAGGGGCCGACGTCCGCGACCTCGGGGGCCTGGTAGCCCACGGTCCCGTAGATCGCCGACTCGTCGTCGTCCATCCTGCGGACCGCGCCCATGTCGATGAGCTTGAGCTGGTCCTCCGTCTGGATCGCGTTGTCGACCTTGAAGTCGCAGTACAGGAGGTTGCGGCTGTGCAGGTGCCCGAGGGCCTCCAGCGCCTCGATCCCGTACGCGCAGGCCTGCTCGACCGGGAGCGGGTCGCGCTTGCCGGTCGGGGTGCGGCGCCCGTTGGCGATCTCCTTGAGGGACTTGCCGCCCACGTACTCCATGACGATGTAGCCGTCCATGGAGCCGGTGCGCTGGTCGAGGTGCTCGACGAAGTTGTAGATGCGGACGATGTTCGCGTGCTCGATCTCGGCGAGGAAGCGCCGCTCCGAGATCGCCGCCGCCATGGCGTCCTGGTCACCCGTGTCGAGGAGGCCCTTGAGGACGACCCAGCGGTCGGAGACCGCGCGGTCCACGGCGAGATAGACCCAGCCGAGCCCGCCGTGCGCGAGGCAGCCCACCACCTCGTACTGGCCGTGCACGATGTCGCCCGTACGCAGCTTCGGCACGAACGAGTAGGGATGGCCGCACTTCGTGCAGAACCCCTCCGTGCGGCCCGGGCGTTCGCCGCGCGCGCGGCCCACCGGCGCCCCGCAGTCCGAGCGCGAGCAGAATCGCTTCCGCTCGGGAACCTCGGGGTTCTCCTGCACCATCGCCCGCGGGTCGGGCCGCGGCACGTCCGGCACCTGGACCAGGCCGACGCCGAGGCGCCCGCGGCCCGACGACGCGGCCGAGGCGCCCGAACTGCGCACCGACACCGACCGGGACCCCTGTGAACCGGACTGTCCCGACAGGGAGCGCGACAGCCGGCCCGAGACCGACCGGCGCGACTGCGAGGAGCGCGAGCTGGCCCGCGACGACCGCGAACTGCTGCGCGCACTGGAGCTGTCGGAACCCCGGCCGCCGCCCGTGACGCCCGTCGGCGTCGACCCCACCAGGCCCGTCGGCGAGACCACCGGGGCCAGACCGCAGGTGTCGCAGTACAGCTCCCCGCCGCCCACGTCCTCGTACGAACCCACGCACCCGGGACGCTGGCACTGCCGCTGCTCGCTCATGATTCCCCCCTCCGGTCGGCGGGACCGCCCTGTTCGGGCACCCGCGGGACCAATACGTCGGCGGCCGCCCGCTGGTACCGCAGGACCGCGTCCTCGGCCGCGCGCAGATCGCAGGGCGCGCTCCACAGCATCCGCCGGGCCGCGTCGTAACGCTCCACGAGCAGCGGGTCCTCGGCGAACCCGAGCCGCGCCACCTTCGCCTTGTACGCGTCGAGACGGCCGCGCAGCTCGGCACGGACCGCCAGCGGCTGTGTGACCTCGGTCAACGACTCGCGCGCCCGCAGGAGTTCGTCCTCGGCCTTCGTCTCCAGGGTCTCCAGAAGCGGTGAGAGCCGGTGCCACTGGGCGGATCTGCGGTACTCGGCCGCAGTCGCCAACTGCTCCTGGAGCGCCGTCGGCGGGCCGCTGACCGCGGGCACCTCGAACGCGGCGATCTTGGCGAGCACCTCGCCGCGCGCGGACCGCGCCTCGGCGAGCGTGCGGTCCGCGCGCGAGAGGACGTCCCGCAGCCTGCCGAGCCGGACCTCCGCGTCCTGCCGCACGGTCAGCACCGCGTCGATCTCGCGGCGCACCTCCTCCAGCGCCTGCGCCTCACGGTCGTACGCCGTCGTGTCGGGCCGGCCGCCGCCGGGCGCCGAACTGCCGGGTGCGGAACGCCAGTACGCCAGCGGATCGGACACGACGTCCTCCCGCAGCCGCGTCAGCGCGTGCGTGATCCGCTCCAGATCGTCGCCCGAGGGGTGCTCACCCGGCCGTACGCCGACGGAGTGCGCGAGCTGACGCGTGCGGCCCAGCTCGGCGGCGAGGAGGTCTATACGGGCGGGCAGCGCCGACCAGACGGCGTCGGCGGCGACCACCATGTCGAGCGAGCTCGCGTACAGGTCGTTCATCCGCTCGACCAGGCCGGCGAGCGTGAACCGGTCGCTGAGCCGGGCGGGACCGGTGAGCGACGCGGGCGTGGAGGGTCCGCTTCCGGCGACGGTCACGCTCTCGCCGCGCAGCAGCTCGGTCAGCTCGACGAGGTCCTCACGGCTCGACCAGCGGCGCCGCGCCCGTATCTCACGGGCGGAGCGCAGGGCGGCCGTGTACGCGTCGAAGTACGTCCACAGCAGGGTGATCGCCTGGTCCGCGGCGGCCCAGCGCTCTTGGGTGGTGCCGGTCAGCCGGGCGCCTTCGAGGAGTCTGCGGCCCGCGTGGTCCTGGAGGGCGAACAGCGACGTCTCGATCGCCTCGTGCTCCGCGCCGAGCCGCGCCAGCGCACGGTCCACCTCGTCCCGGTCCATCACCGGACCGGGGGGTCCCGTGACGCCCATCGATCACCTCTCCGTTCACATCGATGCCACCGGCTGCCGCCGGCCGCCGCTGTGCAAGTGCCGCAAGCAGCGCCCGGCCGGGGCTACTTGTACTTCGGTGCGGGCGGCCCGGAGGCCGCGCCGAGACCGTCCTTGAGCCACGTGTCGTACGAGTCCTGCCAGCCGCCGTCCTTGCGGAAGTCCTCCAGGACCTGGTTGACCCGGCGTACCAGGTCGTCCGTGCCCCGCTTCATCGCCACGCCGTAGAACTCCTTGGTGAACGGCGTGCCCTTGAGCTCGACCGTGGGGTCCTGCGCGGCCTGGCCCGCGGCGAGCGCGCTGTCCGTGACCACGGCGTCCACCTCGCCGAGCTGCAGCCTGACGAGGCAGTCCAGCTGGTTCGGCACCGTCGTGGAGATGTCGGCGCCGGGGGCCAGCGTGCCCGCCTTGCGGTCCGCGTCGAGCCGGTCGAAGGCGGTCGAGCCGGCCGCCGTGCAGATCCGCTTGCCCGCGAGCGACTTGTCGTACCCCGTGATCGAGGAGGTCTTGGGAGCGAGGACCTGCTGCCCGGTCTGGAAGTACGCCGTGGAGAAAGCGACGTCCTTGAGCCGCTCGCAGCTGATCGTCATCGTGCGGACGACCATGTCGACGTTCCCGTGCTGTATCGCCGGGATGCGCTGGTTGGTCGGGATCGCGCGGAACCGGATCAGGTCGCGGTCGCCGAGGATCTTCTGGGCGATCTCGTGCGCCAGGTCGATGTCGAAGCCCTCGAGCTCGCTGGACTTCTTGTTCGGGTCGCGGTAGCCCCAGTGGTAGCTGTTCTGGTCGACGCCGACGATGAGGTAGCCGCGCTTCTTGATGGCCTTGACCGCCGCCCCCGACTCGCTCCCGGACGGCGAGAGGCTGCGCTCCGGTTCGGTGCAGTCGTCCGCTCGGGCCTGCACGCCCGTGGCCAGACCGGGGCCGCCGACGCCCGTGCTGCCGTCGCCGCCGGCGCCCCGGGTCAGGGGGAGCAGCAGCGCGAAGACCGCGGTCAGGGCGCAGGCGACCGCCATGGCCCCCACACCGCCCCAGCCGCGCAGGCTGATCCGCGTACGCCGTGCGCTCATCGCTGTCCCGCCCCCTCTCACCGGTACTCCGAAAGCCTGCGCCCGATGCCGAGCACGGCGCCCGCCGCGCCGAGGACGGCGAGTACGGCGGCGCCCACCGGGAGCCCCGTCATCGCACCGCGCCCGTCGGTGGCCGCCTGCTGGAACTCCGCCTGCTCGTGCGTCAGGGCGGACTGCAGTTCCTTGTCGACGTTGTCGAAGCACTCGCGGGTCGGCTTGTCCTGCGCGGAGCCGATCACCTTGTCGAGCGCCCCTTGGTAGTTGCCCGCGTCGTCCTGCTCGCGGGCGTCCTTGTGGCGGTCCTGCCACACCCGCATGTTGTCACCCGCGGCCAGGACGGGCCGCTTGCCATTGCTGTCGTCGGCGAGCTTCGTCGCGTCCCCGAGCTTCGTGGCGAGCGTCTTCATCTGGTTCCGGTAGTCCACGTCGAAGGCGTCCTTGGTCACGCCCTTCACCTCGACGGTCTCGGCGCCGCGGCTGACCAGCGTCAGGTTCTCGTTGCCCCGCGCCTTGAGGGAGGCGATGCGGGCGTCGTGCAGCACGTTCAGCGAGCGGACCCCGTGGTCGTACGACTCGTGGAGACCCGCGCGGGCGACGCTGTGGCCGACGACGAGCCAGAGGAGGACGACCGTGGACGCGGCTGTCGCCGTGACCAGGCCGTGGTTGAGCACGCGGTTCGTCCGGCGGTAGTTGCGCCGCTGGGCCCAGGCGAGCGCGCCGAGCGCGACGACGCCGAGGCCGATCGCGGCCCAGGGGTAGGGCGTGGCGCTGTCGTAGTCCGAGCGGAGCCGCTCGTTCTCCTTCTTGTACAGGTCCTCGGCCGCGGGGAGCATCTGCTCCTGCATCGTCTCGTTCGCGTACCGCAGGTAGGCGCCGCCCAGCGGGAAGCCCTGCCGGTTGTTCGCCCGGGCGCGCTCGATGAGGCCCTTGTACTGCGGCAGCAGCTTGTTCAGCTTCGAAATGGCGGCCGTGGAGGGGGAGTCGGGCTCCGAGTTCGCCGCCGCCGTCACGAGCTTGGCCGCGGCCGTGCTGATGTCCTTCTCGTACCGGTCCCGCGTCTCGGCCGGCTCCTGGCCGCCCGCGAGGAACCCGCTGGACGCCGCCGTGTTGGCGTCGGCGAGCGAGCGGTAGATGTCCGCCGCGTCGGCGCTCAGGGGCTGGCTGCTGTGCAGGACGTCGTCCGCGGCGGCCGAGCGGTCGGTCATCTGCCAGGCCGTGACCGCGCCGAACGCGACGACGAGCAGCGCGAGCACGGCGCCGATGATGCGCAGGCGCCCCGGCTCCGTCGTCGCCGCGGCGCGGACCCGGTCGACGCCCTCCGCCCACGCGGTGCCGCGCGCGGGCGCGGCGGATTCCGGGCCCTGCGTGTGCGGCGGCCGCACCTGCGGCGGCACGGACGGCATCGTGGGCGCGCCGACCGTCCCCGGTGGCGCCGCGCTGCCGTTCGGCGGGTTGTTCACTCGACCTCCCCCGTGGTCATCGGTCCGTCACTTCCGTCCGGCGTGCGGGGAGCGCGGGCGAAGGTGCACGGCCGCAAGTATTGCCGCAGGGACCGACATCCGCACAGCCATTGACTGGATCTTGTTCGGAATCGACGTGCGAACACACCGGACCGACCGCCCCCTCGCACGCCGTCGTGCAGCCCCTGCCCTTGAACACGTGAGGCGAATCCGATCGGTTCCCTCCCCGCGCGCCGGTCACAGCAGGGCGGTGAGCCGGTCCAGGCTGCGACGACCCTCGGCGCGCACCCCCAACGGCACGAGCGCGGCCCGCCCCGGCACCCGCACCCCGCCCGTGAACGCGACGCGGGTCCCGTCCCGGTCAGGCGCCGCCGCGACGCCCACCAGCAGGAACCGGCTCTGCAGCCAGCACCAGCCCGGCCTGTGCACCCCGCGCAGGCGGGCCCGCATCCCGTACTTACTGACGGCCAGCGCCTCCACACGGTCTCCTTCACGGCGTACCACGCGCAGTCCCCGCATGTCGGGCGCGATCCGCCCGAACTCGCCCTCCAGGTCGCCCAGAAGGGCCCACACGCGCGCGTACGGGGCGCCGACGCGCCTCTCGGTGACATGGGCGCCGCCGATGCCTGAGGCCAGCGCGTGCAGCCTCCGTACGGGGTCGAGGCCGGCGTGGGGCCACTGTTGCGGCTGAGGGGGCTGCGTCATGAGGTCCACGCCTTCCGGAAGGTGTCACGGGCTCGGGACAGCCGGGACTTGACCGTGCCGACGCGCACGCCGAGCAGCTCGGCGGCGGTCCGTTCGTCGAGGCCCTCCACGTCCCGCAGGACGAGCACCGCGCGGTGCTCGGGGGAGAGCCGGTCCAGTACATCTCTTATGTCTGCGGCGAGTTGAGGGTCGCCGCGCGCGGGCAGAGTGCTCAGGTCGGCGGTCACGGCCCGTGCCGAGCGCCGCGCGATGCGGACCGCCTCTCGCACGGCGATGGCCCGGGCCCAGCCGCGCAGGGCCGCCGGGTCCTTGAGCGAGCGCAGCGAACGGAACACGGCGACCAGTGCCTCCTGGGCCGCGTCCGCCCCCTGGTCCAGTGCGATGGGGCCGCAGATCCGCCCTACGTAGGGCGCGAGTTCGTCGAGGAGCCGCGCCATCGCGAGGGTGTCTCCGCGCTGGGCGGCCCGCACGAGCCGTGCGGTCGCGGCTCTGTCGTCGTCATCGGACACGTACGGCATCTTCCCTGTGCGCGACGGGCTCCGGCCGGGCGACCCTGACGGCGGCCGCCGCGAGGGCCGCGCAAAGCGGCGTATACGCGCCCAGGTTGAGCCAGTAGAACGCGGTGCCGGGATCCTTGGTGAAGAGCCAGTAGACCCCCGCGAGACCGCGTAGGGACAGTCCGGCGGCGACGGCCCACGTGCCCAGGCGCAGCAGGACGTGTGGGCGGTCCCGGCGCGCGCGGGCCACGACGACGCCGCTCGCCGTGAACAGGACGGTGGCGAGCGGCAGCAGGACGGGCGGGGTGAAAGGCACGTCCGCGCCCAGGACGGCGTACGACAGGCTCGTCACGTCGTGCGCGGGCCAGGTCGACCCGGTCGACCATCAGAGGTGCAGCAGGCCGTCGCAGCTCAGTACGCAGGCGACGAGCATGGCGGCGCGGCGGGCGGTGCGGTCCATGGGCATGGGTGCGTCCTCCGGAGGGTGCGATGAGTGACCGTCACCCTCCAGAGGACGTGTTCCGGCGAAACGTTCCCCGTCATTTTTCCGGCGGCTTTCCCCGCGAGCCGGGACCGCGAGCCGGGATCGGCTCGGCCCCCGAACTCAGCCCCCGAAGTGCGCCCGCACGCGCGCGTGCACGTCCTCGTCCGCCCCCACGGCGTCGAGGCCGAGCAGCGCCGCGCCCAGGACGGGGCGCGCGGTGACCACGCGCGGCACCGCCTTCGGGGCGCGCGCGGTGAGCCTCTCCCGTATCCGGCTGTCGAGTTGGGGATGGCGCGCGGCGAGCACCGAGCCGCCCAGGAGCACCGGCGTCTCCTCGTCGAGCAGGCCGAGCCGGTCCAGGGCCACCACGGACATGGCCACGACCTCGTCGCCCATGCGGTCGATCAGGGCGCGCGCCACCGGGTCGCCGTCCGCCGCCGTCGCGAACAGGACCGGCGTCAGCTCGTGCCGGCGCTCCATCGGGATGCGGCCCAGGTGCAGTGCCTCGATCAGCTCGTACATCGAGGGCAGTCCGAAGTGCGCGGGCAGGGAGCGCATCAGGGCGGTTCTCTCGCCACGGCCGTCCTCGGCGCGCGCCGCGTACCAGAGGGCCTCCTCGGCGAGGCCGCCGCCACCGCCCCAGTCGCCGGAGATCTTGCCGATCGCGGGGAAGCGGGAGGTGCGCCCGTCGGGCAGCATCCCGGCGCAGTTGATGCCCGCGCCGCACACGACCGCGACACCGCGCGGCTCGGAGTCCTTGAGGAGCCCGGCGCGCAGGACGGCGAAGGTGTCGTTGCGTACGTCGACGGAGGCGGCCCAGCCGCGCGTGCGCAGCTCCGCCGCCAACTCCCGTTCTTCGACGGGGAGATCGGCGTTGGCGAGACACGCCGAGACGTGTCCCACCGTGGTCGTGCCCGCCTCGGCGAGCGCGCGGTCGACGGCCTCGGCGAGGACGTCGACGGCGGCCCCGACGCCCACCTTGGGCGGCTGGAACCCGCCGCCGCGGGCCGTGCCGACGACGGTGCCGTCGGCCGCGACCACCGCGACGTCGGTCTTGCTGTTGCCGGCGTCGATCGCCAGCACCCAGCCGTGCACAGAAGAGCTCAGGCCCACGCGAGGTGCTCCCGGTTGTGGGCGATCAGCTGGTCCGTGAGCTGCTCGGCGTAGTCGATCTGGCCCACCAGCGGGTGTGCGAGCAACGCCTTGAAGACACGGTCGCGGCCGCCGCGCAGGGCGGCTTCGAGTGCCAGGTCCTCATAAGCGGTGACGTTCGCGATGAGGCCCGCGTACAGCGGGTCGAGCGCGGGCACGGCCAGCGGCGTCGCGCCCTTGCCGTCGACCGCGGCCTGTACCTCGATCACCGCGTCGTCGGGCAGGAACGGCAGCGTGCCGTTGTTGTACGTGTTGACGACCTGGTACGGGGAGCCGCCGCCCCCCAGGAGGGACGCCGCCAGGTCCACGGCCGCCTCGCTGTAGAAGGCACCGCCCCGCCCGGCGAGCAGCTCCGGCTTCTCGTCGAGCGCCGGGTCGCCGTACATCTCCAGCAACTCCCGCTCCATCGCGGCGACTTGGGAGGCGCGTGACGGCTTCGTGCGCATCTCCCGCACGACCGCGTCGTGCTGGTAGTAGTAGCGCAGGTAGTAGGAGGGCACGACCCCGAGGCGGTCCACGATCGCGCGGGGCATGTGCAGGTCCTCGGCGATGGCGTCGCCGTGCTCGCCGATCAGGCGCGGCAGCACGTTCTCGCCGTCCGGGCCGCCGAGGCGGACACCCAGCTCCCAGGTGAGGTGGTTGAGGCCGACGTGGTCGAGGTGGACCTGCGACGGCGTCACGTCGAGCAGCCGCGCGAACTTCCGCTGGAAGCCGATCGCGACGTTGCACAGACCGACGGCCTTGTGCCCGGCCTGGAGCAGCGCGCGGGTCACGATGCCGACCGGGTTGGTGAAGTCGATGATCCAGGCGTTCGGGTTCGCGCGGCGCACCCGCTCGGCGATGTCGAGGACCACGGGCACCGTGCGGAGCGCCTTCGCGAGGCCGCCCGCGCCCGTCGTCTCCTGGCCGACGCAGCCGCACTCCAGCGGCCAGGTCTCGTCCTGGTTGCGGGCGGCCTGACCGCCGATGCGCAGCTGGAGCAGGACCGCGTCGGCGCCGGCGACACCGGCGTCCACATCGCTCGTCGTACGGATCACTCCGGGGTGGCCCTGCTTGGCGAAGATGCGCCGCGCGAGGCCGCCGACCAGTTCCAGGCGGTCGGCCGCCGGGTCGACGAGCACGAGCTCCTCGATCGGCAGGGTGTCCCTCAGCCGCGCGAATCCGTCGATGAGTTCGGGGGTGTAGGTCGAGCCTCCGCCGACCACAGCGAGCTTCATATCGGTTCTCAGCCCTTTACTCCGGTGAGGGTGACGCCTTCGACGAAGGCCTTCTGTGCGAAGAAGAAGACGATGCAGACCGGCGCCATCACGAGGAGTGTCGCGGCCATCGTCAGGTTCCAGTTGACGCTGTGTGCGGACTTGAAGGACTCGAGGCCGTACGACAGCGTCCAGGACGCCGGGTTCTGGGCCGCGTAGATCTGCGGCCCGAAGTAGTCGTTCCAGCAATAGAAGAACTGGAACAGCGCGATCGCGGCGATGCCCGGCTTGGCCATCGGCACGATGATCTTGAGCAGGGTCCGCAGCTCACCGCAGCCGTCGACCTTCGCCGACTCGATGTACTCCTTCGGGATCGTCAGGAGGAACTGCCGGAGCAGGAAGATCGAGTACGCGTCGCCGAACGCCATCGGGATGATCAGTGGCCACAGCGTCCCCGACAGATGGAACTGCTGGGCCCACACCAGGTACATCGGGATCACGATGACCTGCGGCGGCAGCATCATCGTCGAGATGACGAGGATCATCGCCGTCCGGCGGCCGCGGAAGCGGAACTTGGCGAGCGCGTACGCGACGGGGATCGCCGAGCACACGGTGAACAGGGTCCCGAGGCCCGCGTAGAGCAGGGAGTTCTTCCACCAGTCGAGGAAGCCGTCGGTCTCGAAGACGGCCTTGTAGTTCTCCCAGTGCCAGGAGTCCGGCCACAGGTCGCCGCTCATCGCCTGGCTGTCGCTCATCACCGACGTCAGGAAGACGAACACGAACGGCAGGATGAACAGCAGCGCGACGGCGATCGCGACGCTGTGCACGGCGATCCAGTGCAGGACGCGCTTGCGGCGGGCGCGTGCGGCGGCGGGGCCACGCGCGGGCGGGGCGTCCGCGGGAGCCGCGGTCGGGGTGGGGCTGAGTGTCGTAGTCGTCATCTGGATCAGTCCTCCGCCGCGAGAAGGCCCGCGCGCTTGCGCATGAGCAGCATGGTCACGGCCATGGCGATGGCGAAGAGCACGAGCGAGAGGACGCACGCCGCGCCGGTGTTGAAGTTCTGGAAGCCCATCGAGTAGACGAGCTGCGGGACGGTGAGCGTCGAGTGGTCCGGGTAGCCGGGCTGGATGACGCTGCCGGGGCCGATGGAGACGCCGGAGGCGATCTTTCCGGCGACCAGGGCCTGTGTGTAGTACTGCATCGTCTGTACGACGCCGGTGACGACGGCGAACATGACGATCGGAGTGATCGACGGCCAGGTCACGTACCGGAACTTCGACCAGGCGCCCGCGCCGTCCAGCTCCGCGGCCTCGTACTGCTCCCTGGGCACGTCGAGCAGCGCGGCCATGAAGATCACCATCAGGTCGCCGATGCCCCACAGCGAGAGCATCACCAGGGACGGCTTGGCCCAGGCGGCGTCGTTGAACCAGTTCGGTCCGGTGATGCCGAGGTGCGCGAGGACCTCGTTGACCGGTCCCGTCGACGGGTTGAGCAGGAAGACGAAGGCGACGGTCGCCGCCACCGGCGGGGCCAGGTACGGCAGGTAGAAGGCCGTACGGAAGAAGCCGGCGCCGGTCTTGATCTTCGTGATGAGCAGTCCGAGCGAGAGCCCGAACACCACCCGCAGGGCGACCATCACGACGACCAGCCACAGCGTGTTCCACAGGGCGGGACCGAACAGCGGCATCTGCTCGAAGACGTACGTCCAGTTCCGCAGCCCCACGAAGTCGGGCTTCTGGATCTGGTTGTAGTGCATGAACGAGAAGTAGACGGTGGCGATCAGCGGGTACGCGAAGAAGACGCTGAAGCCGATCAGCCAGGGGGAGAGGAAGCCGAGCGTACGCAGTCTGCGCCGCGCGGGACTGGACAGGGTCAAGGCCATGATGGGACTCCCGCTCCTCAGTTCTTCGACTGAAGGGTGTCGGCGTCGATCTGCCGGTCGAGCTCGCGCAGCCCCGCCTTGAGGTCGTGGACCTTGCCCGCCTCGACCGAGTACGAGAAGTCCTGCAGCGAGGTGACGTACATGCCGCCGTTGGTGGAGGGCGGCATGACCTGGCTGTACTTGTTCTGCGCGATGTCCAGGAAGGTGCGGAACGTCGGATCGGCGTCCAGTTTCGGCGACTTGAGGGCGGCGAACGTGGACGGCACGTTGTGGATCGCGTTGGCGAAAGCGACGACCTGATCGGTGTCGGCGGTCAGGAACCTCACCAGCTCCCAGGCCGCGTTCTGATGCCTGCTGCTGTGCGCGATGCCCGCTACGGTGCCGGTGAGATAGCCGCGCCCGTACGTCCCGGCCTGGTCGTCGGGGACCGGCAGCGGTGCCACGCCCCAGTCGAAGCCGACCTTGGCCTCGTTCATCATCAGGCCGCGCCACTCGCCGTCGAGGTGCATCGCCAGCTTGCCGTTCATGAACGCGTTCTGCGTGGACATCTCGTCGCCGAAGGACGTGCGGAAGCGCTCCAGGGCGTTGTAGCCGCCCTGTGCCTCGACGAGCTGGTGGGCGGTGTCGAAGAACTTGTACGTGGCCGGGTCCTTCGCGAGCCGCGAGCCGCCCTTGGCGTCGAAGTAGGTGGGGCCCCACTGGGCGAAGAGCCGGTCGGGGCTGTTCTGGTACAGGCGGAAGTTCGGCATGAAGCCGACGCGCTTGTAGGAGCTGCCCGCACGCTTCGTGAGCTTCTTGGCGTCGGCTTCGAACTCGGACATGGTCCGCGGCGGCCGGCTGATGCCCGCCTCCTTGAACGCGTCCTTGTTGTAGTACATCCCGTACGCGTCGGCGAGCAGCGGCAGGGCGCACTGGTTGCCGTCGTAACTCGTGTAGTCCAGGAGGGTCTTGGGGAAGACCTTCGCCTTGTCGAGGCCGCTCTTCCTCATGAACGGGTCGAGGTCCGCCCACATGCCGGAGTCGCAGTACTGGCCCACGTTGTTGGTGGTGAACGAGGTCACCACGTCGGGGGCCTCGTCGCCGCCGGCCCGCAGTGCCTGGTTGATGGTGGCGTCCGTGACGTTGCCGGTGGCCTTCACCTCGATGTTCGGGTGGAGCTTCTCGAAGCGGGCGATCGAGTCGTTGATCGCCTTCACCTCGCCGGGGGCCGACCAGCCGTGCCAGAACTTCAGCGTCACGGGCTTCGCCGGGTCGTCGTCGGCGCTGCCGACACTCGGGTTGGCGCAGCCGGACAGCAGCAGTCCGGCCGCGGCGAGCGCCAGGGGCGCCCGCAGGGGTATACGCCATCGCGGCATGGCGAACGTCCTTTACCTGTACGGGAGTTGGGGGAAGTGACGAGAGGTGGGGGAGGGAGGGAGGAGTGGGGTCAGACGTTGCTGGTGTCGAAGACGATGTCGCGGGCCTGGGTCAGCGCCGAGCGCAGGGCGCCGGTGAGGATCGGGTCGTCGTCGAGATCGCTGATGCGCAGCTGGGGCCGCGGCAGGGCGAGCCCGGTGAGTTCGTCCTCGACGCGGACGCGCAGCGCCTCGCCGCCGGCCTGGGCCACCTGTCCCGACAGGACGACGAGCTCGGGGTCGACGACGGCGACGACGGCGGCGAGCCCGGTGGCCAGGCGGCGGGCCACCTCGTCGAGCACGGCGGGGTCGGAGAGGGCCTCGCCGAGGTCCTTGGCGCCCCCGGCGAGCAGCCGCACGGCGGGAGCCGCGACCAGACTCTGGAAGCCGCCCCCCGCGTCCTCCCCGGCGATCTCCTCCTCGCCGCCGCGCGCCAGCGGGGCGCCGGGCAGCGGCATGTAGCCGATCTCGCCCGCGCCGCCGGTCGCGCCCCGCAGGAGCACGCCGCCGAGCACGATCGCCGCGCCGACACCCTCGTCGACATAGGCCAGTACGAAGTCGTCGTGGTCCTGCGCCGCGCCCTCGTACTGCTCGGCGATGGCGGCGAGATTGACGTCGTTCTCGATGGAGACCGGGGTGCCGAGGACCTCGGCGAGCTCGGCGAGCAGGGTGCGCGAGTGCCAGCCCGGCAGGTGCGGGGCGTACCGGAGCTGGCCCGTGTGCGGGTCGATGGCGCCGGGGGTGCCGATCACGGTGGCGGTGATGTCGTCGTGGCCGAGCCCGGCCAGCCGCAGGGCGCCGTCGAAGGCCTCGGCGACGAGCTGGGCGGTGCGGTTGCGCACGTCGTCGGCGACGGCGACGGCCTCGATACGGCAGCGGCCACGCTCGGCGCCGGCGATGTCGGCGACCACGGCGGTGATCCCGGTGGGGTCCGCGGAGACGGCCACGATGTGGGCGGCGCCGGGGTGGATCTCGTACAGCACGGCGTTCGGCCCGGGCCGGCCGGTCTGGCTGCCCGTGGTGCGCACCAGGCCCACCGCTTCCAGCCGGCTGAGCAGCTGGGAGGTGGTGGGCTTGGACAGGCCGGTCAGCTCTCCGATCCGGGTGCGGGTCAGCGGGCCGTGCGCGACGAGGAGGTCGAGGGCCGCGCGGTCGTTCATGGCGCGCAGGACGCTCGGGGTACCGGGGATTCCCGGGGCCGTACCGGCCATGACCTGTCTCCTCGCAGCACTGTTAGGAAGGTTTCCTATTGATGTGCGAGGAACGTAAGCCGTGGGTGAAGCGGGCGTCAATAGCCGACGGCCGTCAGGCAGCCAAGTCGTTACCCACGCCGTCCGGGCCCGCCGCCGGGCACGCGTAGTGGCCGTACGCCGGGAGACGTACGGCCACCTGGTGACGCGAGCCCAAAAACGCGAAGACCCGGATCGATGGTCAGGCGGAAATGCCTTCGATCCGGGCCAGGGCCTCGTCCGCGCCGAACGGCTGCAGGTACGGCAGCCAGCGCGGATCCCTATGCCCGGTCCCGATGATGCGCCAGGCGAGCCCGGTCGGCGGGGCCGGCTTGTGCCGCAGGCGCCAGCCGATCTCGACCAGGTGACGGTCGGCCTTGACATGGTTGCAGCGGCGGCAGGACGCGACCACGTTCTCCCACGCGTGCTGGCCGCCGCGGCTCTTGGGAATGACGTGGTCGACGCTGGTTGCGACGCCACCGCAGTACATGCACCGCCCGCCGTCCCTGGCGAACAGCGCCCGCCGGGTCAGAGGAACGGGCCCCCTGTAAGGGACCCGGACGAACCGCTTGAGGCGGACCACGCTGGGTGCAGGGACAGTACAGGTTGCGCTGTGCATATAGGCGCCGGACTCCTCGAGGCACATGGCCTTGTTCTCGAGGACCAGAACGAGCGCGCGGCGGAGCGGTACGACGCCGAGTGGCTCGTACGACGCGTTGAGGACCAGGACATGCGGCACGGATGCCTCCTTGTACGCCGGCGGCGCGTGGCTCGCGCCGGGACGATCTGTAGTCAGTTTCCCCTCATGGCCTGCACAAGCGCCACCATGTCCCGGTAACGGGCTGGGAGTGTTTTCGACCACACCCCCTACATCCCCAGGTGAGGACCGCCTCTCCCTCGAACATGACAACGATCCATACACAATGCCCCGTTAGTGTGGTGGGTCTGCCCGTAACTTCGCCTTTCGCGGGCGGCCGCTATGCCTGGAGGTTTCTGCCGTGATCTTGTCCGTCCTGTCGGCGTCCGACCCGTCCTCGGACCCGACCACATTCAAGGACGCCCAGGAGCAGGCCACGAACGCCGCCAGCTGGGTCGAGCAGAACTGGTCCACCTGGCTGGGTACAGGCCTGCGCATCCTGCTCATCGTCGTCGTCGCCGTGGTCCTCAGAGTGGCCATCCGGCGCGCCATCACCAAGCTCATCGAGCGCATGAACCGCACGGCGCAGGCCGTCGACGGCACGGCGCTCGGGGGCCTGCTGGTCAATGTGGAGCGCCGCCGGCAGCGCTCGCATGCCATCGGCAGCGTGCTGCGCTCGGTCGCCTCCTTCGTGATTCTCGGCACAGCCGCCCTGATGATCCTGGGCACGTTCCAGATCAATCTGGCCCCGCTGCTCGCCTCGGCGGGTGTCGCGGGTGTGGCGATCGGTTTCGGCGCCCGCAACCTCGTCACGGACTTCCTGTCCGGCGTCTTCATGATCCTCGAGGACCAGTACGGCGTCGGGGACAGCATCGACGCGGGCGTCGCCTCGGGCGAGGTGGTCGAGGTCGGCCTGCGCGTCACGAAGCTGCGGGGCGCCGACGGCGAGATCTGGTACGTCCGCAACGGCGAGGTCAAGCGCATCGGCAACCTCTCGCAGGGCTGGGCCACCGCGAACGTCGACGTCACCGTCCGCTCGGACGAGGACCTGGTCAAGGTCAAGGAGACCCTGATCGAGGTCGGCGTCGCCATGAGCAAGGACGAGCCCTGGAACGAGATGCTGTGGGGCCCGGTCGAGGTCCTCGGCCTGGACAGCGTGCTCCTCGACTCCATGGTCGTCGGCGTCTCGGCGAAGACCATGCCCGGCAAGTCCCTCACCGTGCAGCGCGAGCTGCGCTGGCGCATCAAGCTGGCCTTCGACGAGGCCGGGATCCGCATCGTGGGCCGCCTGCCCCTGCAGGCCGGCGACGAGGTCACCGCCGACCCGACGGCCGGCGTCTCGGCCCCGTCCGCCTACGCGTCGAGCACGTCCCCGCAGTCCCTCGCGGCCTCCCCGATCCAGCCGCCGAATCTGTCGAAGTAGGCGCGGCACGCGGACAGGCGAGGGGGCGGGGCTGCTCGGTCCCGGATCAGCCGAACCAGGTGACCTGGACCAGCACGATCCGCTCCCCTCGTACGTCCGTCAGGTAGTCGAGCATGAGCCGCCCCCTGCTCTCGGTACGCACCCCGGGACCCGGTCCCGTGTAGGCGGGTCCTTCCAGGAAGACCATGGACTCGCGTACGGCGATCTCGAGGGCGAGCCGTTCGGCTTCGGCTCGCGCCTCACCAGGGAGGCCTTCCAGCATGTCGTCGCGGAAGCACTCCCAGCGCCAGTCAGACACCGGCTACCTCGCGATGGGCGGCGCGCACGATGTCGCCTGCCTCGCGGACGGCCCGGTCGCGCTCCTCCGGGTCCGGGCTGTTCACCGCCTGCTCGGCGGCATGCAGACGACGAGCCGTCTCCGGGTGGCGTTCGATCTCGACGATGACGCCCCACTGCCGGTAGAACATCCGGATCGGGACCACGCTGTCCTCGTCCCCGGCCCGTACGAAGGCCCTCTGAAGGTCCTCGAAGAACTCCGGAAGGCGGGACGGCGCGACGGTCGCCACTGCCTGGCGTAGCGCCGGAAGGGTGAGTTCGGGCCGGGGAATCAGCGGAGCGCCCCCGTCCGCGTACGGCACAGTCATCGGTCGCCCCTTCCGCTCATCGAGTGCCGCTTCGGCACCTGCCCACGCTAGCGCCATTCCTGTCACTCCCTCTCGCTCACGAGCGGATACGTCACGTCACTCAGACGCCACTCCGCGTAGACGGTCTTGCCGGGGCCGTTTCGCGGCTCGCACCCCCACCGGTCGGCCAGCGCCCCGACAAGGAGCAGCCCCCGCCCGAACTGATCCGTTCCGTCCGCGGGGCGCGATCTTGGCAGGCGTTCGCCCCTGGGGTCGCTGACCTCGACACAGAGCGTGGCGGCGGTCAGGGAGACCCGTACGCGGATGAGGCGGTCGCGGAGGCTGCCGTGCAGGAGGGCGTTCGTCATTAACTCGGACAGCGCAAGTGCCGCGTCTCCCGCGTGGGCGGGGTGACCCCACTCGGTGACGAGCCTCGCGGTTCGTCTGCGGGCGAGGGGGACGCTGCGCGACGTCGGGGTGTAGTCGAGCACGTCTTCGTGCAGCGAAACGGGCGGGGGAACGGCTTGAGGTTCGGGCTCGGGTTCGGCCATGGACTCGCACCTCCTTGTGCGGTCGGCGAGTTGGCGGTGGCTGTGCCGCTCCTGCGTACGGGCAGGGCGGTGCACTTCCGCCAACTGGCTTCGCTGGGTGGGTGGTTGAGTACTGACCGTAGCGAGCTGATTGAGACGGATGCAACGGACTCGGAGACATTTGTCTCCAAAGAGTGAAGGTCATCGACGAGTTGGCGCCGGAGGAGCGACACTGGGGCCGTGAATCGATCGGCTCAACTCGGCAATCGAGTGTCAACGGCCCTTGGGCGAAGGCTCGGCAGTGAGCTACTGCGCCTGCGTGATCTCTCCGGTAAGACTCAGCAGCAGGCCGCCGAGGCCATCAATGCGACCAACTCGAAGGTCGTGAAGATGGAACGCGGATGGGTCCCGATGCGCGACCCGGACATCCGAGTTTTGTGCGAGTTCTACGGCGTGATCGATCGCAAGTCCGTCGCCCGCCTCCTGGAGTTGGCGAAGCTGGACCGCGAGCGGCGTAAGGCGAAGGGGTGGTGGCAACACTCGCCAAACGCGGGCGCGCTCGCGGAGTACATCGCCATGGAGGATGCTGCAAGCCGGGTCCGCACTCTGCAACTCGCCCTGGTTCCTGGCCTGTTCCAGACGGCCGAGTACGCCCGCTCCCTGGCTGTCAGCGATGGCATGTGGGAGGACCCTGACGAGATCGAGCGCATCGTCGAGGTTCGCATGCGTCGCCAGGAGCGTCTGGACGGCGATCGGCCGCTCCAGGTGTATGCCGTTGTCTGGGAGGCGGCGCTGCGGCAACTCGTCGGCGGCTCGCCAGTCATGCGCGCTCAACTGGAACACCTGCTGGATGTGGCGAAACTCCCGAACGTCCGCCTCCAAGTCCTCCCGTTCCATGCGGGTGGACATCCGTGCGTCGGCGGCACGTTCAACATCATCTCGTTCGCCGAGAGTGAGGCGGTGGACGTTGTCCACGTGGACACCTTCGCCTCTACCGTGTGGGTGGAGAATGAGTCCGACAGCGCCGAGTACAGCCAGCGTTTCGACCGAACGGCACGCCTGAGCCTCGCCCAGCACGACGCCGTCAAGCTCATCGACAGCATCCGTCAGGAGATGTGACCCATGGCCGAGTTCACCTTCAGGAAGTCCAGCTACAGCACTTCCGCCGGCGAATGCGTCGAAGTCGCCCGCAACATCCCCGGAACCGTCGCCGTCCGCGACTCCAAGGACCCAGACCCCGACAGCCCGATACTCCGCCTGACCCCCACCGCCTGGGCCGACTTCACGGCCTCCCTGGGCTGACAAGGCGCTGGCCCGGATCGAAGGCATTTCTGCCTGACAACGATCCGGGCCTTTGTGTCACCTGGTCACTCGGCTGTCGTGCGTGGGCCGCGTACGAGGTACCGGTTGGTCAGGCGACCCGTAGTTCCGACGGGTGGAGCGAGCGCCGCAGGAGGGGCAGGGAGGTGGCCGCGGCCAGGAGGCAGGCCCCGAACACCGCGGCAGGGATCAGGAGCGGCATGAGCGGCATCACCGGGTTGCCCTCGTCGACGAGCACGCCGTACGTGACGTAGACCGCGACACCTCCGGCGCCCGCGACGAGCAGTGCCGGGGCCAGCGGAAGCGCGGTCTCCAGGAGCACCGTGCGGGACAGGACCCTGAGCGGAACCCCGGCCGCGGCCTGCGCGGCGAGCGTGCGGCGACGGGTCACGAGGGACTCGGCACTGCCCACGGCGAGACCCGCGAGGCTGATGGCCAGCGCGATCAGGACGGCGGCCCCGGCGAGATTGATGCCGGTGGTGTAGAAGCCGCGGCCCATGCCGAGGGTGCCGGCCCTTTCCGAGGCGTCCAGCGTGGCGATAAGGATCTCGCGGATGCCGGCGAAGGCGACACCCACGACCGTCACCAGGAGCAGCGCGGCATGGGTTCGGGCTGCGGCCCACGGGTCGTCCCGGAGGCGCTCGGCGGCGATGAGCACCGCAGGGTCTGGGGTGCGCCGGGCGAGGCGTCGGCCCATGAACCGGGCAGCGGCTCCGGCGAGCCAGATCGAGCCCACGCCGGTGATGAGCACGATGGCGAGCACGAAGAGGGGTAGCGCACTGGCCCCCGGCCGCCTTCGAGTGCCCTCCAGGACGAGGACCGAAACGCCTGCGACGAGGAGCAGCAGGGGAAGCAGCAGGCCGAGCAGGACACCCGGACCCCGGTGGGGCCGCACCCGGCGCACCTCGCCGAGCGGTGAGGCGATGACACGGCGCAGCGCGTACGCGCTCACACCGGCTGCCAGGACGGGCACGAGCAGCACGGCGGCCGGGAACCCGATCCACGCGAGAGGATCAGGCCTGCGGCCGACCCCGTACGCCATCAGGGCGAAGACGGCGGCGCCGAACAGCGATCCGGCGAGGCAGGCGAGGCCCGACTCCGCTGCCGCGATCCGCCGAACCTGCCGGGGCCCGGCCCCCGCGAGCCGCAGCGCCGCGAGCCGTCGATCCCGGTGCACGGCGCCGATCCTGGCGCACTGCCCGAGGAACCCGAGCACGGGCACGAGCAGCATCACCAGCGCCACAGCGAGGCCCCGGCGCTGCCCGGGCTGATTGAGGAGGCCGTGCCACATCGTGAAGGAGATGTGGCCGCGGAGGGTGCCCACGGCGACCGCCGCGAGCGAGAACCCGGTGGCGGCGCACGCGCCGAGCGCGGTGAGCGCGATCCGCCACCACTCGCGGCGGTCGGAGCCGCGGGCGAGCACCAGGGCCAGGCGAAGGGCGCCCCGGAGCGTGCCCTTGTCGACCTTCTCAGACGTCATGGCGTACCGCCCCGGACACCGTGGCCTGCTCCTGCTCCTGGACCGCCCCGTCGTGCATCTGCACCTCGCGGTCCGCGTAGGCCGCGACCTGTGCGTCGTGCGTGATCAGGACGACCGCGGCGCCGGTCTCGCGGGCCGTGCGGGCCAGCGCGGCCATGACCTGTTCGCCCGCGAGGGAGTCGAGCGCCCCCGTCGGCTCGTCGGCGAAGACGATGCGCGGCCCGGTCACCAACGCCCGTGCAAGGGCGGCTCGTTGGACCTGCCCGCCGCTCATCTCGCCCGGCCGCAGGGCCGCCTGGCCGCGTACCCCGAACCGCTCCAGCCACTCGTCGGCACGCGCGTGCGCGGCGGCCCGCTTCGTGCCCGCGAGCAGCAGCGGAAGCGCCACGTTGTCGAGCACCGTCAGCTCGGGGATGAGCTGCCCGAACTGGAACACGATGCCGAAGTCCGTGCGCCGCAGCTCGCTGAGCCGCTCCTCGTGGAGCCGGTCGATCTGCTCGCCGCCGTACGACACCGACCCGCTGTCGGGCCGGACGATCCCGGCGAGGCAGTGCAGGAGCGTGGACTTCCCGCTGCCGCTGGCGCCTGTGACGGCGAGGATCTCGCCGGCGCGCAGGTCGACGGAGGCGCCGCGCAGGGCCTCGCTCTTCCCGTACGACTTGGTGAGGCCGCGGGCGGCGAGGATCGGTGCCCCGTTCGCCGGCTGCTCGGCTTGCGTGCTCATGCTGCGTTGACCTCCGCGGTCAGGGTGGTGAGCCGGGCGGCGGTGGTGGACATCCACCGCAGGTCGGCGTCGAGATGGGCCAGTGCGTAGTCGGCGGAGAGGACCGTGGTCAGATCGGCTCCGGGGTCGGACTTGAGCGCGGTGAGCTCGCGCATCCGGACCATGTGGGCGGCGCGCTGGGCCCGCAGGAGGGCGGCCGGGTCGACCGGTTCACCGGCCCCGGGCTTCTCGTGCGCCGCCGTGACGAGGATCGACACGACGACCTTGGCGAAGATCTCGTTCGTCACGAAGGGTGCGGGTGGGGTGATCTCCCCGGACCACCGGGCGAGTTCACGGCCGCCTTCCTCGGTGGACCGGTACAGCGTGCGCTCCGGGCCGCCGTCGGAGTCGGTCCCCTCGACCTCGGCGAGGCCGTCGCGGACCAGGCGTTGCAGGGTCGTGTAGACCTGCCCGTAGGCCAGCGGGCGGGCCTGCGGGAATCGTTCGTCGTAGCGCCGCTTGAGGTCGTAGCCATGGCTCGGCCCTCCAGCGAGCAGCCCGAGAAGGATGTGGCGGGTGCTCATGATCGCCAGTATGTACTCGGTATATGTACTGAGTACATAGCTGACCGCGTCTTCGTCCGAGAGTGCTGAAAGTGGGGGTGTCAGATTCCGGTTCGGCCTACTCGGCGACCGCGTACGCCTCCACCGACCACAGCGAATAGCCGTACCGCGTGGCCCGCCGGTCGCCCTGGATCCGGACGAAGCGGGTGTCGCGGGCGTCCATGCGGACCGACTCGCGGCCCCCGTGGCCGTCCTTCACCGTCGCGGCCGTGCGCCACGACTTTCCGTCGGCGGACGTCTGGACGCGGTAGCCCTTCGCGTACGCGTCCTGCCAGTGCAGCACCACCTGGCCGAGGCGCACCGGCTTCGCCAGTTCGACCTGCCACCAGGCGCCGTCCTCGGCGGGGGACGACCAGCGGGTCTCCGGGTCGCCGTCGCTCGCGGCGGACGCCGGGAAGTCCGTGGTCTCGTCGGCCGAGGACGAGGGCCTGCCCTCGCGGGCCAGGTCCGGGCCCGCCGTACGCGGGTACGCCCGCACCGACACGGTGCGCGTCGTGCCGGCGAAGCTGACCGGCACGTCGTACGTGCCCGCCGGAGTGCCCTCCGGGACCGTGATGTCGACCGGGGCGCTCACCTGCGTGCCGCGCGGGAGCGAGGCCTGCGCGGGCAGCGTCACCTCGATGCCGTGCGGGCCCTCCGCGCTCAGGCGCCCCTCCACGGAGCCGGGCCGCTGCGGTGTCAGGCGTGCCGTGACCCGCCGCGCGCCGCCGCCGATCTCCGCGTCCAGCTCCGTGCGGGCCAGCTCGAACGAGGCGTCGGGGGAGTCCGCGTACCAGGGGACGACATGGCGCACGGCGCCCTTCGAGGCGCCGGACACCCGGATCGCGTCCGCCCTCACGTCCTTCGGCCTGCGTTCGGTGAACCCGCTGCCGGCGAGCGTGCCGACGGACTTCCAGCCCTCGCCCGGCACATGGACCTGCACGGTGCCGTGGGTGCCGGGGTCGGCCAGGACCGTCACCGCCGTGAGCCGCCGCGCCCGCGGCAGCTTCGCCTCCCCGTCACGCGTCGCGTCCGCGCGACCCGTCCCCGCCCACGCCGCGTACGCCTTCTGCGCCCGGTCGAGGAACGGGTCAAGTACGCCCTTGCCGACGGTGACCTGACGGGACTCCAGACCGGCGCGCTGTCGCTCCAGGAGCCGCGCCGCCCGCCACGCCGCCGCCCCGTCGCCGCGGGCCTGCGCGTCCAGCATGTCGACGGCCGTCTCCCCGGCCTCCCCGTACCGCGCCAACTGGTCGCTCCAGGGCCGCACTTCGTAGTCCACCGGCGTGGACTCGAGCCGTTCCGGAGCCCGCCGCATCACGGTGAACGCGTCCCGCAGCTTCTTCGCCGCCGCCTCGTACCGCGCGCGGTCGGTGAGCACCTTCGTACGGGAGTCCCAGAAGCCGGAGAGCACCGGCTTCAGATACGCGGACTCGTCCTCGCCGAGCACGGACGACGCGTCGTTGCCCGCCAGCGCGGCGAGTGCCTCACGGGTGCGCGCGTCACCGCCCGCCAGGTCGTCGAGCGCGGCCTTCCAGGACTCCTGCGGGCGGTAGTCGCGCGGGTTCCACGCGAAGTCCGCCGTCGTGAACAGCGGGATGCGGGAGGCCGCGGGCTGCTCCATCGCGTTGGCGAGCAGCGCCGCCGAACCCATCGCCACCGCGGGATCGCGGCCCGTGTAGGGGCCGAGGAAGATGCGGTCCTGCGCGTAGTCGTTGACCGGGTAGTTGTCCATCGTGACGAGGCTGTGCCCGGAGCCGAACGCGGCCCGCGCGCCCGCCAGTTCGCGCCCGGTGATCGTGCGCGGGACCACGCCGACGCCCGTCCACGCCACCTCGACCGAGTCGTCGAGCCCGCCCGCGAGCGCCCCGCGGTACTCCGTCGACCCGTCCTGGTAGAACTCGGTCGGCATCAGCGACAGCGGCCCCGCGCCCGGGTGCCGCGCGGCGAGGTGCCGCGCCACCGCGTTCGCCACGCGCGCCTGCGCCCGCGCCGCGGCCTTCGGCCCCGAGCCGAACGTCCTCGCGTCCGCCTCGCAGTGCCACTCGCTGTACGACACGTCCTGGAACTGCAGTTGGAAAGCCCGCACGCCGAGCGCCCACATGGCGTCGAGCTTGCGGTTCAGGGCCCTGACGTCGTCGTCCGACGACATGCACATGGCCTGCCCGGGCGCCACGGCCCAGCTCAGCGTCACGTGGTTGGCGCGCGCCCGCTCGGCAAGGGCCCGGAAGTCATCGCGCTGGTCGGCCGGATACGTCTCGCGCCACCGCGCCTGCCGGTACAGGTCGTCGCCCGGCGCGTACAGATAGCGGTTCTGCTTGGTGCGTCCCATGAAGTCCAGCTGGTCGAGCCGCTGTTCACGGGTCCACGGGGTGCCGTAGAAGCCCTCCGTCATGCCGCGCACGGCCGTCCCCGGCCAGTCGCGCACGACGACCCCGGCGACCTTCCGCCCGTTCACCAGCTGCCGGAACGTCTGCACGGCGTGGAACAGGCCGTCGCCACCGACGCCTTCCATGGCGACGGTGTCCCGGCCGTCCGTGCGCCCGGCGGCGAGCCGGTACCCGCCGGACGGCAGGTCCTTGCGGGCCGACGCGCCGAGAGCGCCGAGCGCCGTCTCGAGGCCCTGTCCGCGGCCCGGGCGGGCGTCCGCCGCTCCCCAGCCGTCACCGGACGCGGTCCCGGCGGCCACGGAGCCGATCCGCACCACGAGCGCGGGACCGCCGGGCACGGCCTTCTCGTCGTCGACCTCGGTGATGTGCCGGGCGCCTGCCCCGCGCAGCACGGTGCGCAGCGCGTCCACCGCGTACTGGTCGGCGCCGCGGCCGGTGACGAGGACGACCTCGTCGGTCACGGTCACGGACTCCGCGCCGGAGGGGGTGCGCAGCGACTGCGGCCGGGGCCACACCGCGGGCGTTCCCGTGTCGCTGTCCCGGTCACCCGTGGAGAGCGTGGGCCCCGGCGGGGCCGCCGCCGCTCCGGAGGCTCCCCCGAGCGCACTGGCGATGACGGCGACAGCGATGGCCGCCGCCCCCTTCCTGTGACGCCGGAGCTGCACGGCTCACTCCTCGTTGGTCTCGGCTCGGTGGTGGGACCGGTCATGGGTGTCCCAGGGTGGCAACCGAGCCCACCATTTGCCGGGTCGGAGTGTCAACGGGAGTGGCCGTTGTGCCGCAATTGCCCGGCCGGGAGTGGCGGGAGGGGGTGAATCGCGCCGCTCACCGGCCGAGTCCCGCCCATGGAACAGAATGTGACCAGTAACACGTTGTCGGGCCGTTCATGTCTGCCGCCGCGTTCGCTGGGTAGAGCTGCCGAGACCGTCGCCCACGAAAAGATCGACGACAAGACCCGCGAAGAACCGCGAAAAGGAGGCCTTCATGGCCGCATCGGCGCACCTTCTGCTCTCGGCCCTGTCCAAACAGGCGGACGTGATCCTGCCCGCCCCCGCCCTGCCGCTGCCGGACGAGTTCGCGTTCGGCGCCGAACTGCCCCTCACCAGCGAGCCGCCCCTCGCCGACACGGAGCCGCTGACCAGCGAGCCCGCCCTCATCGACGTAGCACCCCTCACGAGCGAGCCGACCCCTTCGGGTCCGGTCGCAGGCCTGGACGCCTCGGGGGCCTAGGTGACGCTGGCCCGGCTCGCCGCGCTGCACGGGATCGCCCCGTCCTACTCGCCGTCGCCCGGTCGCACGGTCGAGGCCCCGGACGCCGCGCTCGTCGCCGTCCTCGCCGCCCTCGGTGTCGACGCGCGCACCCCGGAGTCCGTACGGGACGCGCTGGCCGCGCGCGAGGCGCAGACCGCGGCGTGGCTGCTGCCGCCGACGGTCGTGCTGTGGTCCGGGGAGCCCGCCCCGGCCTGGGCGCGGGAATTACCCGACGGCGTGACGCTCGAGCTGGCCACCGAGCAGGGTGAACGCGTCGACGACTGGCGGCCAACCGGACCGGTACCCCTCGGAGTCCACCGGCTGCGGGCCACCGCCCCCGACGGGGCAACGGCCGACGCCCACCTGATCGTCGCCCCGCCGCGCGTGCGCACCCCGGGCGAACGCACGTACGGGCTGCTCGTGCAGCTCTACTCCCTCCTGTCGGCGAAATCCTGGGGCATGGGCGACCTCGGTGACCTGGCCGACCTCGCGGCCTGGGCGGGCCGCACCGCCGGAGCCGGGTTCGTGCAGGTCAACCCGCTGCACGCGGCCGTACCCCGCGGAGAAGGACCCACCGACCCCTCCCCGTACCGCCCGTCGTCGCGCCGCTTCCCCGACCCGGTACACCTGCGCGTCGAGGACATCCCCGAGTACGCCTATCTGCCCGACGCCGACCGCGACCGCGTGCGCGAGCTGCTCGCCGAGGCCGCCCGGCTGCGCGAAGGAGTCCTGCACAAGGGCGCCCTGATCGACCGCGACGCCGTGTGGGACCTCAAGCGCCGCGCCCTCGACCTCGTCGTGCGCGTCCCGCTCAGCCCCGGCCGCCGCGCCGCCTACTGGGACTTCCTCGCCGAGCAGGGCGCGGACCTGGACCACCACGCCACCTGGTGCGCGCTCGCCGAGCGGCACGGCCCCGACTGGCACACCTGGCCCGAGCCCCTGCGCGACCCCGGATCCGGCGAAACGGCCCACGCCCGCGCCGAGTTGATGGACCGCGTCGACTTCCACAGCCATCTCGCCTGGCTCACCGACGCCCAGCTCGCCACCGCCCAGCGCTCCGCGCTCGACGCGGGCATGCCCGTCGGACTCGTCCACGACCTGGCCGTGGGCGTGCACCCGGAGGGCGCCGACGCCTGGGCCCAGCAGCACATCTTCGCCGCGGGCATGTCCATCGGCGCGCCCCCCGACGCCTTCAACTCCCGCGGCCAGGACTGGGGTCTGCCGCCCTGGCGCCCCGACCGGCTCGCCGCCGCCGGCTACGCCCCCTACCGCGCGCTCCTGCGCGGCCTGCTCGCCCACGCGGGCGCGGTCCGCATCGACCACGTCATGGGCCTGTTCCGGCTGTGGTGGGTGCCGGCCGGACAGCCGCCGACCGAGGGGGCGTACGTCCGTTACGACGCGGAGGCGATGCTCGCCGTACTCGCCCTGGAGGCCGGCCGCGCCGACGCCCTGGTGATCGGCGAGGACCTCGGCACCGTCGAGCCGGGCGTCCGCGAGGCCCTGCACGCGCGCGGCGTGCTCGGCACCTCCGTGCTGTGGTTCGAGCGCGACTGGGACGGCACGGGCCGCCCGGTGCCGCCGGAGCGCTGGCGTACGGACTGCGTGGCCACCGCCACCACCCACGACCTGCCGTCCACCGCGGCCCGGCTGACCGGCGACCATGTGCGGCTGCGCGACAGACTCGGCCTCCTCGGGCGTCCGCTCGCGCGGGAACAGGCCGAGGCCACGGCGGAAGTCGCCGAGTGGACCGCCCTGTTCGCGCGCCTCGGCCTGCTGCCCGGCGGCGGGGGGCAGGGCCTGTCCGAGGAGGAGGAGATCCGCGCCGTCCACCGCTTCCTGCTGCTCACCCCGGCCCGCATGGTCGGCGTCTGGCTGCCCGACGCGGTCGGCGACCGGCGCCCGCAGAACCTGCCGGGGACCTCGGACGAGTACCCGAACTGGCGGCTCCCGATCGCCGACGCCACCGGCCGTCCGGTCACCTTCGAGGAGCTCGCGGCCTCACCGAGGGCGCACGCGCTGATCGAGGTCCTGCGGTCCGGACTGCCCCGTACGGCACCCCCGGGCGCGCGGCCCGTTTAGGTGTTCGCTACGTTTGCACCGTGGACAAGAAGAACGCCCTGCGCGCCGGCGCCCTGGCTGCCGGTACGACGCTGATGATGCTGCTCATGACGTCCCCCGCGCTCGCGCTGGCGCGCGACGACGGCGACGACCCCGGTAAGGGCCTCTCCGTCATCGAGACCCTGGGCCTCTATGTCGTGGCGCCGATCGTGCTGTTCCTGGTGATCGCCGGCCTCGTGATCGTCGGTGACAAGTCCCGCAAGCCGCAGAAGCAGGGCTGACCACCGCACCTCTCACTCACGTCTTTGCCGAGGGCGTCCTCGTGTGCACCGCGCACCGGGGGCGCCCTCGGTGCGTTCCCGGTCCGTTCCGCGGTCGCCCGGCGGGGAGTTCAGCCGACGTCCGGCCGGGCGTCCTACGGCCGCTCGGCGGTCAGATAGCGCTGGAGGGTCGGCGCCAGCCACTCCACCGTCTCGTCGCGGCTGAGCCCGACGGCGGGGCCGAAGCGCAGCACGTAACGGGTGAGCGCGAGACCGAGGACCTGTGACGCGCAGAGCGCGGCCCGCACCGGGGCCTCGGCGGGGTCGGGGCAGACGCGCAGGGCCAGCGGCAGCGTCTGCTTCCTGAAGATGTCCTGCATGCGCTCGGCGCCCGCGGTGTTGGTGACGCCCACGCGCAGCAGCGCGGTGAGCACCTCGTTCTCCTCCCACAGGTCGAGGAAGTGCCGTACGAGGGTGCGGCCCATGTCGTCGGCCGCGATCTCCCCGGGGTCCGGAAGCCGCAGGTCGAGGTCGATGGCCGCGGCGAAGAGACCCTCCTTGTTGCCGTAGTAGCGCATCACCATCGACGGGTCGATCGCCGCGTCCTTGGCGATGGCGCGGATCGTGGCCCGCTCGTACCCGTCGGCGGCGAAGCGCTCGCGGGCGGCGGCGAGGATCGCGGTGCGGGTGGCGTCCGAGCGGCGTGCCTGCCGGGTGGTTCCTGTCATGCCAACAAACGTAGGCCAACACCTGTTGACAGTCCAGAGCCGCGCCTCTAGATTTGCCAACAGGCGTTGACCAACAAGCGTTGGCAACGAGTGACCGGGTACAACCGACCTGGGCTCGCAGGCACCAGGAGGCCACCATGAACGGCACCGCTCCTCGCACCGTGATCGTCGTCGGCTCCGGCCCCACCGGCCTGCTCCTCGCCGGCGACCTCGCCGCCGCGGGCGTCCCCGTCACCGTCGTCGAGAAGCGTCCCCACAAGATCAGCAACCTCTCCCGGGCCTTTGTCCTGCACGCCCGCACCCTGGAGCAGCTCGACGCCCGCGCCCTCGCCGACGGCATCGAGGCCAAGGGGCAGGCCCTCGACACGCTGAGCCTCTTCGGCCGCCTCGCCGTCGACCTGAGCGACCTCCCCTCCCGCTTCCAGCACCTCCTGGTCCTGCCGCAGTACGAGGTCGAGGCCGCGCTCCAGCGGCGCGCCACCGACGCGGGTGTGAAGTTCGTGTACGAGACCGAGGTCACCGGCCTCACCCAGGACGCGGACGGGGTGACGCTCCAGGTCCGTGCGGGGGACGGCGAGCCGACGACGATGCGGGCCGCGTACGTCGTCGGCACCGACGGCATGCGCAGCGCCGTACGCGAGAGCGTCGGGCTCCCCTTCCCCGGCAAGTCCGTCATCCGCTCCGTCGTCCTCGCCGACGTGCTGCTCGCCGAGGAGCCCGAGAACGTCCTCACGGTCAACGCCGTGGGCGACGCCTTCGCCTTCATCGCCCCCTTCGGCGACGGCTACTACCGCGTCATCGGCTGGAACCGCGCGCGCAACGTCCCCGAGTCCGCGCCCCTCGACCTCGACGAGATCAAGGAGGTCACCCGCCTCGCCCTCGGCCGCGACTACGGGATGCACGAGGCCCGCTGGATGTCCCGTTTCCACAGCGACGAGCGCCAGGCGCCCGCGTACCGCGTCGGCCGCGTCCTGCTCGCCGGGGACGCCGCGCACGTCCACACCCCGGCCGGCGGCCAGGGCATGAACACCGGCCTCCAGGACGCCGCCAACCTCGGCTGGAAGCTCGCCGCCGTCGTCAACGGGCACGCGGGAGACGCCCTGTTGGACACCTACGAGGCCGAGCGCCACCCCGTCGGGAAGGCCGTCCTGCGCAGCAGCGGCGGCATCGTCAGGCTCGCGATGGCCAACCGCCCCTGGACGCTTGCGGCCCGCGCCGCCCTCACCGCGTTCCTCGGCCGCGTCCGCCCCGCGCGTACCCGGATGGTCGGCCGGCTCACCGGCATCGGCGTCGCCTACCCGGCCCCGCGCGGCGCGCACCGCCTCGTCGGCACCCGCGTCCCCGATGTCGCGCTCAAGGAGGGCCGCCTCTACGAGGCCCTGCGTCAGGGCACGTTCGTCCTGATCGTCCCCGAGGGCGCCCACGACAAGGGCGGCGACCGCTGTGCCGTCACCCACTGGGCGAGCGACCGCCGCACGTCACTCCTGGTGCGCCCCGACGGCTACGTGGCCTGGGCGTCGGACGACGAGCCGGTGGACGGCGGCACCGTCTCGGCCGGCATCCCGGACAGCATCGACTCGTACGCGTTCCGGGCGTAGACGGTCGGCCGGCGCCGGAACATCGGGTGGCGGTCCGGCTTCAGGAGGGCTGTGCGCCCGCCATCAACTGACGCAGCAGGCCGGCGAGTTGCCCGGCCTGCTCCTTGTCGAGTGAGGCGAGCGCCTCGGTCTGCACGGCGAGCCCGGCACCGACCGCCTCGTCGACCAGCGCCCTGCCCTCGTCGGTGAGGGTCACCTGGAGGCCGCGGCGGTCGTGCGGGTCGGGCGAGCGGCGCAGCAGCCCGCGCCGCTCCAGCTTGTCGAGCCGCCCGGTCATGCCGCCGGTCGTCAGCATCAGCGTCGCCGAGAGCTGGCGCGGTGAGAGCGTGAACGGGTCGCCGGAGCGGCGCAGGGTTGCGAGGACGTCGAACTCGCCCCGCCCGATGCCGAAGCGCGCGTACGTCTTGTCGATGCGGTCGCCCATCGCGCGAGAGATCCGGTAGACCCGGCCGAAGACCTCCATCGCCGTGGTGTCGAGATCGGGCCTGACCTCGGCCCACTGGTCGACGATCGCGTCGACGGCGTCCTTGCTGCTGCTCATGCGGCGAGTATGCGACCAGGGTCCGGTAGGTCGCAAGAAGGTAGCTCACTTGAAAGTAACTCTGAGAAAAGTAGCTTGACGACAAGTAGCTTGCGACTAAGCTACTTGCCACGAAGCTACTTCTTCTCCAACCCATTTCGCCGCGGGGGCGCTCGATGAAGACGAACGCGATGACGACACACACGACGAACGCGAACATCCTGAAGAAGCGCAACGGTGCCGTGATCGCGCTGACCGCTCTGGCTCCGATCTCCTGGGGGTCGACCTACGCGGTCACGACGGAGTTCCTGCCACCCGACCGCCCGCTGTTCACCGGGCTGATGCGGGCGCTGCCCGCGGGCCTCCTCCTGCTGGCGCTGGCGCGCACGCTGCCGCGCGGCGCCTGGTGGTGGAAGTCCCTGGTCCTCGGCGCGCTGAACATCGGCGCGTTCTTCCCTCTCCTCTTCCTCTCCGCGTACCGCCTGCCCGGCGGCATGGCGGCGGTGGTCGGCTCGATCGGTCCGCTCTTCGTCGCGGGCCTCGCGGCGCTCCTGCTCGGTGAACGCCCCACGCGGCGCACGCTGTTGACCGGCATCGCGGCCGCGCTCGGCGTCAGTCTCGTCGTCCTCAAGGCGGCGGGCGCGCTCGACCCGGTCGGCGCGCTGGCGGCGCTGGCCTCCACGGCGTCGATGTCCACGGGAACGGTCCTCACCAAGCGGTGGGGCCGCCCGGAAGGGGTGGGCCCCCTGGCGCTCACCGGCTGGCAGCTCACGGCCGGCGGCCTCCTCATCGCCCCGCTCGCCTTCCTCGTCGAGGGCGCGCCCCCGGCGCTGGACGGCCGGGCCGTCGCGGGTTACGTGTACCTGGCGCTCGCCAACACGGCGGTCGCGTACTGGCTGTGGTTCCGCGGCATCGGCCGCCTGACCGCGACGCAGGTCACGTTCCTCGGCCCGCTCTCGCCGCTGACGGCGGCGGTCATCGGCTGGGCGGCGCTCGGGCAGGCGCTGACGCCGGTGCAGCTGGTGGGCATGGCACTGGCGTTCGGCGCGACGCTGCTGGGCCAGCGCCCGTCCCGGGTCGCCGCCGGCTCCCCCTCCCCCTCTCGATCTTTCAGTTCTGCTGAAGAGAATGACCGGAAAGTTTCGATGGACCTGACGGGTGGGGAGCTGCGACGGTAGTGGGGTCGTAGAGAGACCGCAGCTCAGGAGGGGATACGGGATGGCAGTCCTGGACCGGACGACCACCAGCGCCGAGAAGGCCGCATCGGGAGGTGGAGGAGCAGGAGCGCGCCGTGCGGGCACCGGGCTCGGCGCCGGCCTCGCGCTCGCGCTGCTCGCCACGGTGGTCTGGTCGGGCAGCTTCGTCACCTCCCGCGCGCTGCACGACAGCGTGCCCCCGGTCCAGCACGCGTTCTGGCGCTGGATCATCGCGATCGCCGCGGTGGCGCCGTTCGCCGCGCGCTCCGCCTGGCGGCAACGGGCCCTGCTCCGCGCCCATGTGCGCTTCCTCTCGCTCGCCGCGCTGCTCGGCGTGACCGTCTACAACACGCTCGTCAACCAGGCGGCGATGACGACGTCCGCCGGGAACATGGGCATGATCATGGCCGCGTCGCCGGTCCTGATGGCGGCGTACGAACGCCTCGGCGGGGCGCGGCTCGGGGCCCGCCGGGTGACCGGCACGGTCCTCGCGTGCGCGGGTGTCCTGCTTCTGGTCAGCAAGGGCTCCCTGGCGCCGCACTTCACTGCGGGCGACCTCTGGGTGGTCGCGGCGGCGGTCTGCTTCGGCTCGTACAGCGCACTGCTGCGGCGCCGGCCGGCGGAGATCGGCGGGCCCGCGTTCCTCTTCGCGACGTTCGTGCTCGGCGCGCTGATGCTGCTGCCGGTGTTCCTCGTCAGCCTCGCCGTCCAGGGCGGCTTCGAGCCGACGGCGGCGACGGTCCCGCCCCTCCTGTACGTGGGCGTGGTCTCGTCCGCCGTCGCGTTCTTCGCGTGGAACAAGGCGATCACCCAGATCGGCGCGGCCCGCGCCGGCGTCATCTACTACCTCCAGCCGGTGTGCGTGGCCCTGCTCTCGTACGCGGTCCTCGGCGAGGCCATGGGCGGGCTGCAGATCGCGTGCATGGCGCTGATCCTGGCGGGGGTGGCCCTAGGGGGTGTCTGACAATTCCCCGCGGCGTCGCGGCGTCCACGGGGAATTGTCAGATACCCCCCAGGCTCCGCGACCCGGCGCGAGACCCGGATACGTTGACCCCATGCGCGCCACCGACTGGGACATCAAGAAGCTCGCGATCCTGCGGGCCCTGCGGGACCGGGGGACCGTCACGGCCACCGCGCAGGCGCTGCTCATGACCCCGTCGGCCGTGTCGCAGCAGCTGACCAACCTGGCGAAACAGCTCGGCGTGCCGCTCCTTGAGGCGCACGGGCGGCGCGTACGCCTCACCGACGCCGCCCACCTCGTCCTGCGGCACGCCGAAGCCGTGTTCGCCCAACTGGAGCGCGCCGACGCGGAGTTGGACGCGTATCTGCAGGGCGAGTCGGGGGAGGTGCGGGTCGCCGCGTTCTCCACGGCCGTGCCCGCTCTGGTGGTGCCCGCCGTACGCGCCCTGCGCACCGCCCACCCCGGGATCGCGGTCCGCGTGCGCGAGGCCGAGGCCGCTCAGGCGTACGAGCTGCTCTCGGCCGGTGACGTGGACCTGGCCCTTTCGCTCGCCGCGCACGCGCCCACCGCACGGGACCCCAAGTTCACGCGGGTGCCGCTGCTCGCCGACCCGCTCGACGTGGCCCTGCCCGCCGGGCATCCGCTGGCGGGAGCGGCGGCCCCGCGCCTGGCCGAGCTGGCCGGCGAGCACTGGATCTTCGGCGGTTCCGGACCCTGGTCGGAGATCACGCGGGCCGCGTGCGAGGCCGCCGGGTTCGTGCCCGAGCAGGCGCACAGCGCGGCCGGCTGGACGGCGATCCTGGCGATGGTCGAGGCCGGGATGGGCATCGCCCTGGTCCCGCGCATGGCGGCGGCGGGCCGGGAGGGCGTCGTGATGTGCGCACTGGGCGAGGACCGGCCGGTCAGGCACGTGGTGGCGGCGGTGCGCAGGGGTTCGGAGGGGGCGCCGGGGGTGTCGAGGGTGCTGGATGCCCTGAGGGAAGCCGCGGCGGAGCGCTGAGGGCCGACCCGGACCATTCAGCTCACCTGAACGTACATGTCGAAAAGTTTCGATGGACCTAAGGGCTCGGCGGGTCTGACAGTGGACGTATGACGACATCTGACGCCACGCCGCTCGAAGCCCACGAGGACCCGCACGCCAACGACGCCGCCCCCTACTCCGGCGGCGACCCGTACGCCGACTACCGCCACTTCGGCGACACCGAGAGCTACGCGGAGCTGGTGGACCTCGCCGACCGGCGCCTGGGCGCGGGAGTCATCGCCGCGAACGACGAGTTCTTCGCCCAGCGCGAGAACCTCCTCGTCCGCGAGCCCGCGGTGTTCGACCCCGAGCACTTCGGGCACAAGGGCAAGATCATGGACGGCTGGGAGACCCGCCGCCGCCGCGGCACCGCCGAGTCCCCCTTCCCCGCGCCCGGGGACCACGACTGGGCGATCGTCCGGCTCGGCACGCCCGGCGTGATCCGCGGCATCGTCGTGGACACCGCGCACTTCCGCGGCAACTACCCGCAGCGCGTCAGCGTCCAGGCGGCGTGCGTGGAAGGCTCCCCGAGCCCCGAGGACGTCACCGCGGCCGACGTGAAGTGGGAGGAGCTGATCGCCCCGACGCCGGTGCGCGGTCACGCGGCGAACGGCTTCACGATCACGTCGGAACGCCGCTACACGCACCTGCGCCTCTGCCAGCACCCCGACGGCGGTGTGGCCCGCCTGCGCGTGCACGGCGAGGTGGTCCCGGACCCCGAGTGGCTCGACCTGCTCGGCACGTTCGACCTGGTCTCGGTCCTCAACGGCGGTACGTACGAGGACGCGTCCGACAAGTTCTACTCCTCGCCGACGCAGATCATCCTGCCCGGCACGTCCCGCAAGATGGACGACGGCTGGGAGAACCGCAGGCGCCGGGTGCACGGCACGAACGACTGGGTCCGTTTCCGCCTCGCCGCGCAGGGCGCGATCCGCGCGGTGGAGATCGACACGGCGTACCTGAAGGGGAACTCGGCCGGCTGGATCGCCCTGAGCGGCCGCAACGGCGACACGGGCGAATGGTTCGACATCATCCCCCGCACCCGCCTCCAGCCCGACACCCTCCACCGCTTCAAGCTCGCCGCCCAGGCCGTAGCCACCCACGTACGCCTGGACGCCTTCCCGGACGGCGGTGTGGCCCGGATGCGCCTGCACGGCTCCCTGACGGAAACGGGCCGCGAACAACTGCGCACCCGTTACGCCGAGTTGAACGGCTGATCGCTCGCACACGCGAAGGCGCCCGGCACCGGAGGAATCCGGTGCCGGGCGCCTTGCGCCGTGCCTGCGAGTGCTACGCGTCAGCCCCCTGCGCCCGCAGCGCACGCTCCACGCCCGCCCGCGATTCCGACACCAGGCGGCGCAGGGCCGCGTTCGGTTCGGCGGTGGCGAGCCAGGAATCCGTTGCGTCCAGGGTGGACCGGGAGATCTGGATCGCCGGGTACAGGCCGACCGCCACCTGCTGGGCCATCTCGTGGGAGCGGGACTCCCAGACGTCCTTCACCGCGGCGAAGTACTTCTCCGTGTACGGGGCGAGAAGGTCGCGCTGGTCGGTCTGGACGAAGCCGGCGATGACCGCTTCCTGGACCGCGTTCGGGAGCTTGTCGGACTCGACGACCGACGCCCAGGCCTCCGCCTTCGCCTCTTCGGTGGGGCGTGCCGCGCGGGCCGTCGCCGCGTGGCGCTCGCCCGCCGCGGTCCGGTCCCGCTCGTACTCCGCCGCGATCTCCGCCTCGTCGTAGCGGCCGACCGCCGCGAGCCGCTCCACGAACGCCCAGCGCAGCTCCGTGTCGACGGCCAGGCCCTCGACGGTCTGCGAGCCCTCGAGGAGCGCCTCGAGCAGGTCGAGCTGCTCCGGCGTGCGGGCCGTCGCCGCGAACGCGCGGGCCCACGCCAGCTGGTGGTCGCTGCCCGCCTCCGCCGCCCGCAGGTGCGCCAGCGTCGCCTCGGTCCAGATCGCCAGCGCCGCGTCGCGTCCCACGGGGGCCGCGTACAGGTCGATGGCCAGCTTCACCTGGCGGTGCAGGGACTGCACGACGCCGATGTCCGTCTCCTTGCCGATGCCCGAGAGGACCAGCTCCAGGTAGGCGCTGGTGGGCAGTTCGGCGTCGCGCGTCATGTCCCAGGCCGAGGCCCAGCACAGGGCGCGCGGCAGGGACGACTCGAAGTCGCCGAGGTGCTCGGTGACGAACGCGAGCGACTCCTCGTCCAGGCGGACCTTCGCGTACGACAGGTCGTCGTCGTTGAGGAGGATCACGGCCGGGCGGCGCTTGCCGGCCAGCTGCGGGACCTGGGTCAGCTCGGTGGCCGTGACGTCCAGCTCGACGCGCTCCACGCGCACCAGCTTGCCGCTGTCGTCGTCGAGGTCGTAGAAGCCGATCGCGATGCGGTGCGGGCGCAGCGTCGGCTCGCCCTTGGCGCCGGCGGGGAGCGCGGGCGCCTCCTGCCGGATGGCGAAGGACGTGATGACGCCGTTCGCGTCCGTCTCGATCTGCGGGCGCAGGATGTTGATGCCGGCCGTCTGGAGCCAGGCCTTCGCCCACGCGGTCAGGTCGCGCCCGCTGGTCTCCTCCAGCGCGCCGAGCAGGTCGGACAGGCGCGTGTTCCCGTACGCGTGGCGCTTGAAGTACGCCTGCACGCCCTGGAAGAACTCGTCCATGCCGACGTACGCGACGAGCTGCTTGAGGACGCTGGCGCCCTTGGCGTACGTGATGCCGTCGAAGTTGACGAGGACGTCGTCGAGGTCGCGGATCTCGGCCATGATCGGGTGCGTGGAGGGCAGCTGGTCCTGCCGGTACGCCCATGTCTTCATGGAGTTCGCGAACGTCGTCCACGAGTGCGGCCAGCGGCTGTCCGGCGAGTACGCCTGGCAGGCGATCGACGTGTACGTGGCGAACGACTCGTTCAGCCACAGGTCGTTCCACCACTCCATCGTCACGAGGTCGCCGAACCACATGTGGGCCAGCTCGTGCAGGATCGTCTCCGCGCGCACCTCGTACGCCGCGTCCGTCACCTTCGAACGGAACACGTACTGGTCGCGGATGGTGACCGCGCCCGCGTTCTCCATCGCGCCCGCGTTGAACTCCGGCACGAAGAGCTGGTCGTACTTGGCGAAGGGGTACGCGTAGTCGAACTTCTCCTGGAACCAGTCGAAGCCCTGCCGCGTGACCTCGAAGATCGCGTCCGAGTCGAGGAACTCGGCGAGCGAGGGGCGGCAGTAGATGCCGAGCGGCACGGACTGCCCGTCCGCGCCCTCGTACGAGGAGTGCACCGAGTGGTACGGGCCGACGATCAGCGCGGTGATGTACGTAGAGATGCGCGGCGTCGGCTCGAAGCGCCAGATGTCGTCCTTCGGCTCCGGAGTCGGCGAGTTGGAGATGACGGTCCAGCCGCTGGGCGCCTTGACCGTGAACTGGAAGGTCGCCTTGAGGTCCGGCTGCTCGAACGACGCGAACACGCGGCGCGCGTCCGGCACCTCGAACTGCGTGTACAGATAGGCCTGCTGGTCGACCGGGTCGACGAAGCGGTGCAGACCTTCACCCGTGTTGGTGTACGCGCAGTCCGCGACGACCCGCAGCTCGTTCGGCCCGGCCTCCAGGTGCTTGAGCTCGATCCGCGAGTCGCGGAACACGGCGGCGACATCGAGCGAATTCCCGTTCAGGACGACCTCGTGGACCGCCGGGGCGACCAGGTCGATGAACGTGTGGGCGCCCGCCTCGGCGCTCTCGAACCGCACGCTGGTCACGGACCGGTAGGTGCCGCCCTCCTGCGCTCCCGAGAGGTCGAGATCGATCTCGTACGACTCGACATCGAGCAGTTTCGCCCGCTGCTGCGCCTCTTCACGGGTCAGATTGGTGCCAGGCACGCGGTCATCTCCTAGATCCGGTCTACGTTTTTGATGTTCCGGTCATCCTTCCACGAGGGAAGCGGAGAGCGCGATGTCCGTTTTCCGCCGGTGAACCCGCGCGCGCGGGACGAGCCTGGAGTACATGACCACGTACACCGCACAGCCCATCGCACCGGCCACTCTCAAGGAGCTGCGGGACACTGACGACGCGGGCCGCCCCTGCGTCGCGTTCACCGCCACCGAAGACGCGGCCGTCGGGTCCCCGCTGCGCTGCTGTCTGCGCTCCGTCGAGCCCGGCGAGCGGATCGCGCTCGTCTCGTACGCGCCGCTTCGGCGCTGGAGCGAGGCCACGGGCGCGCACCCGGGCGCGTACGACGAGCAGGGCCCGGTCTTCATCCACGCCGACGACTGCGACGGACCGGCGGCGGACGCCGGCGGCTACCCCTTCGGCCGGCCCGGCGCCCTGCGCACCGTGCGCCGCTACGACGCCGAGGGGCACATCGTCGGCGGGCGCCTCCTGGAGATCCCCGAGGACACGACGGCCGGCTTCGACGCGGCGTTCGCCGAGGCGTTCGAAGACCCGCACGTGGCGCTCGTCCACGTGCGGGCCCTGGAGTACGGCTGCTTCCAGTTCGAGGTGCGCAGGCCGCGGTAGAACCGCCGCGCGTCCGCGGCGGGCGGGCGTCAGCCCTTTAGCTCGGCCGCCACCAGCTCCGCGATCTGCACTGCGTTCAGCGCGGCGCCCTTGCGGAGGTTGTCGTTCGAGACGAACAGCGACAGACCGTTCTCCACGGTCTCGTCACCGCGGATACGGCCCACGTACGAGGCGTCCTGGCCCGCGGCCTGGAGCGGCGTCGGGATGTCGGAGAGCTCGACGCCGGCGGCGCCGGACAGGATCTCCGTGGCGCGCTCGACGGAGAGCGGACGGGCGAAGCGGGCGTTGATCTGGAGCGAGTGGCCCGAGAAGACCGGTACGCGCACGCAGGTGCCGGAGACCTTGAGGCCCGGGATCTCGAGGATCTTGCGGGACTCGTTGCGGAGCTTCTGCTCCTCGTCCGTCTCGTTCAGACCGTCGTCGACGATGGCGCCGGCCAGCGGCAGCACGTTGAACGCGATGGGGCGCTTGTAGACCTGCGGCTCGGGGAACTCGACCGCGGAGCCGTCGTGCGTGAGCTTGTCCGCCTCGGCGACGACCTTCTGCGCCTGGCCGTGCAGCTCGGCGACGCCCGCGAGGCCGGAGCCGGAGACCGCCTGGTAGGTGGCGACGACCAGCGCTTCGAGGCCGGCCTCCTCGTGCAGCGGACGCAGGACCGGCATCGCGGCCATCGTCGTGCAGTTCGGGTTGGCGATGATGCCCTTGGGGCGGTTCGCGATCGCGTGCGGGTTGACCTCGGAGACGACCAGCGGCACCTCGGGGTCCCGGCGCCAGGCCGACGAGTTGTCGATCACGACCGCGCCCTGGGCCGCGACCTTCTCGGCCAGCGCCTTGGAGGTGCTGCCGCCCGCGGAGAAGATGACGATGTCGAGGCCCGTGTAGTCGGCCGTCGAGGCGTCCTCCACCGTCACACCGTCGATGACCGTCCCGGCCGAGCGGGCCGAGGCGAACAGGCGCAGCTCGTCGACCGGGAAGTCCCGCTCGACGAGGATCTTGCGCACGACCGTGCCGACCTGACCGGTGGCTCCGACGATTCCGACCTTCACAGGGGTTTCCTCCGTACGTACACGAACAGAACAGCGGGGGTGCCGCTCCATGATGCGTCTGTCCCCGGCAGCCTTGTCCAATCCATTGTCCGGGGTGCGGGACGCCACATTCATCCCTGTCTCACGGTGCGAACGTTTCCGGCCGCCCCGGCGTCCTAGGGGAAACGCGGGAGAGCCAGGGGGAGGGGAGGGGCATTGCTGCGCAGAAGAACGCGCCGCGCGGAGGCGGCCGATCCGCTGGATGCCGCACAGGAGGACCGGGTGCGGGCCGTCCTGTCGCTCGGCGGGGTACCGCACGGCGACCTTCAGGACGGCGTGCAGCAGGTGCGCCTGCGACTCCTTGAACGGGCCGCGCGGGGCGACGAGGCGCCGCGCGACGTGTCGGCGTGGGCCGTCGTCGTCGCCTCGAACCTCGCGATGGACTGGCACCGGGCCCGCCGCCGCCAGGAACGGCTCGGCGAGCGCCTGGCCTCCCTGCGCCAGGAGCAGCGCGCGGAGGACGGCGCCGAGTCGCGGGTCCTCTCGCTGGCCGTGGCGCAGGGCCTGGACGAGCTGCCGGACCCCCAGCGGCAGGTCGTCGTGCTGCGTTTTTACGCCGATCTCCCGGTGCGGGCGATAGCCGAGGAGCTGGGCATCCCTGAGGGCACGGTCAAGAGCAGGCTGCACACGGCGGTACGGATGCTGCGGGCGCGGCTGCGCGAAGGGGAGGTGGTGTGACATGGAGCACGAGGACCGGGCGCTGATGCAGGCGCTCACGGGGGAGCCGCTGCCCGATCAGGACGCGGCCGGCCCCGAGGCGGTGGCCGCGCACGCCGCCGCCGTGGCCGATGTCGCGCTGCTCGCGGAGCAGGTGCGGGGGATCGGGGACGCGCTGGCCGCGCGGGAGAAGCCACGCCCCGCGCCGGTGGCCGCCCCGCGGCCCCGCCGCCGGCCCCTCGCCGTCGCCTTCGGGGCGCTCGCCGCCGCGTGCGCGGCCTCGCTGTTCGGCGGGCTCGTGTGGCTGGGCGTCAGCGCCCCCGGCGGCGGCGCCGCCGACGACAAGTCCGCGGCGGACCACAGCGGGGCCTCGGACAGCGGGAAGCAGGGCGCGGACGTGACGCCCGAGGGCTTCGTGGCGTGCTCGCGGCTCATCGTCGAGGGCACCGTCGTCCGGGTCGAGCCCGTTCCCGGCGCGGAACGCGACACGATCACGCTGACCGCGACCCGCTACTACAAGCCCGCCAAGGGACCGCAGAAGGTCACCTTCCTGATGGATCACGACGTCGACCCGCGCCTGAAGCCGGGCGACCGCACGCTGATCAGCATTCCCAAGGGAGGGGAGTACCCGGACAACTGGGCCACGAAAGCCGGGGACCGCGCGTCCCTGCGCGACATGGTCGTCAACGCGCTGCCCGGCTCCCGCGCCCTGAAGTGCTCGCAGGCGCCCGGCCCGGGCGTGTGACGCGTCGTACGAACGGGACGGCAAAGGGCGGGCGCCCGTACGGACGCCCGCCCTTCCCGTTATCCGGTCACCGTTACGGCGTGACCTTCTCGATCTTCACGCTGCCGAGCCCGGCGACCGTGCCGCGCCCGTTCAGGAGCTGCACCTCGCCGAAGAACTCGCGGCCCTCCGGCGCGGCGGCCGCGGCGACGACCTCGGCGGTGACCTGGGTCGAGTCACCGTTGCCGAGCTTCACGGACTTCGCCTCGTCGACCTTGACCTGGCCGAGCGTCGGGGAGAAGAACACGTCGCGGTAGTCGTACTCCGTCGAACCGGACGGGACCGAGTAGCCCACGACCTCGACCGTGTACGTACCGGCGGCCGGCTTGCTGATGCTGACGGCCTCCTCGGAGTCGCCGTCGGCGGACTGCCCGGCCACCTTGCCGTCCTGGTCGTAGACCGTCAGGTCCAGGTCGGCGGCCGTGTCGGAGACGCCGCCGATGGCGACGTCGAGGCGCTCGGCGCCCGCGGGGACGACGACCGTGGAGGTCTGCGTCTCACCCTCCTTGACGGACGGACGCGCCGTCTTCGACGAGCCGAGCGGACCGCCCTTCAGCTTGCCGTCGAGCGCGGCGAACGTGTTCGTCACCTTCCAGGAGACGGCGGCCGGGGTACCGACCTTGGCCTCGGGGACGGTCTGCACGGCCGGGTCGAAGGCCGCGCCGAGCACGGCCACGTCCAGCTTGTACGGGTTGTCGAGCTGCGGCGACGTACGGCGCGCCTCGACCTCGATCTCCCAGACACCGGCCTGCGGGTCCGCGTACGAGCGCAGGTCGGGGCGGCAGGTGTTGGCCGGGTTGTAGTTCGGGTAGCAGCTCGGCGTCGACGTGTCGTCGACGGGGACGCCGTACGGGTGGATCGAGATGAAGCGGGTCTGGCTCTTGTCGGCCAGGCCGCTCATCGCGACCTCCAGGGACTTGGCGCCCTCGGGGACCGTCAGGAAGTACGACTTCGTGCTGTTGCGCTGCACGGAGCCGGAGCCCGAGAACGTGTACGACGGCTTCGCGAGCGGCGTCGCGACGACGACGGTCGCCATGATCTGCTGGTCGACACCCTCGGTGCGCGGGTCGTCCACCTGGAGGACGGCGCTGCGCAGTCCGGCGCTCTGCGGCGCCGCCTGGACCTTGACGGTGACCGGCTTGTTCAGCGGCAGGTACACGTCGTCGTCGCCGAGGATGCGGAACGTGGAGCCCGAGTTGTTCTTGAGGGACAGCTCGTGGCGGACCGCGCGGTCCGGGCCCGACGTGCGCGTGACGGTGACGTCGTAGGTCTTCTTCTGGCCGGCCTTGAGGCCGCCCTCGCGGTCGTAGATGCCGGTGCCGAAGCCCGGGTCCTTGAGCGCGTAGTCGATCGCGGTGTCGACCGGGGCCTTCACCGTGTACGTGTGGGCGCTCGCGCCGTCCTTGATGGAGTCCCACGCGTCGACGATGTCGATGAGGCCGGAGCCCTCGGCGTACGCCTGCTCGCCGCTGATGTGCTTCGCGGTCGAGGTGAGCGCCGTGCGCAGCTTCGCCGGGGTGAGCGCGATGTGCTTCTGCTTCGCGGCGGAGAGCAGCAGGGCCGAGGCGCCCGCGGCCTGCGGGGACGCCATCGAGGTGCCCTGGAGCATCGAGTAGCCGGCCGGCAGGCTGTAGCCCGCCTCGGCGACCGGGGAGCCCGGCAGCCAGGTCTGCGTCGTGTTGATCGCGGCACCGGGCGCGGTGATGGTCGGCGTGAAGCCGCCGTCCTCACGCGGGCCGCGCGACGAGAACGGCATCATGGCGTACGACTTCGTCACGCCTGAGCCGTAGTTGGACGCCCAGGTCTCCTTGGAGATGGACGCGCCGACGGAGATGACCTTGTCGGCGAGGCCGGGGTCGCCGATGGTGTTCGCGCCGGGGCCGGAGTTGCCCGCGGAGATCACGAGCTGGACGCCGTTGTCGTCGATGAGGCGCTTGTAGAGCAAGGCGCGCGCGTTGTTGCCGTCGTTGAGGGCGGGCAGGCCGCCGATCGACATGTTGACGATGTCGACACCGCGCTTGGTGACGAGGTCGATCATGCCCTCGGTGAGCGCGACGTTGGTGCAGCCGCCGGACCAGGTGCAGGCGCGCGAGGAGACGATCTTCGCGCCGGGCGCTGCACCGCTCATCTTCCCGCCGAACAGGCCGTTGGCGGAGGTGATGCCCGCGACGTGCGTGCCGTGCTCGGACTCGATGACGCCGATGTTGACGAAGTCGGCCTTCTTGCCGACCCAGTCGCCGCCGTACGGGTCCATCGGGACGTCCTTGCGGATCTCCACGACGAACGGGATCCGCTCGACGACGTCGGTCGCCGGGTTGTCCTTGCCGAAGTACCCGATCTGGTAGCCGTCCTTGTACGGCTTCATCGGGGTGTCGTCGGTGAAGTCACCGTTGTCGTTCAGGTCGACGGTGACCGTGCCGGCCTTGGCGTCGTAGAGGACCGCCCAGGAGTCGGTGGTGTCGCCGTCGCGGTTCAGGTCGCCCTTGGCGTCGCCGCCGGTGGTGGCGGACTCCTTGAACGTCGAGACCTGGTACGAGCCGGCGGCGGCCTTGAAGGTGCGCCCGCCGTAGGTGAACGTCGGGCCGGACACGTTCGTGACCATCGCGCGCCAGGTGGCGTCGCCGTCGACGATCGGGTCGGTCGAGGTGACCCAGTCGACGATCTTGCGCTCGCCGGTGGTGGTCTTCTGGAGCGCCGGGTGACCGAGGTCCACGCCGGAGTCGAGGATGCCGATCGTGACGCCGCGGCCGTCGGCCTTCGGGTTGTCCTTCACGAAGTCGACGGCGCCCGTCTCGAAGGACGGGTTGTACGGGTTCTTCGCCGGGGTGTTCTTGCCGGGGGCGGCGTACGTGCCCTCGGCCGCGCCCTGCGCGCCCTTGGCGGTGTCGCCGGCCGGGGTCGGGTCGTCGAGCTCGATCTCCTGGCGCAGGTCGATGCCTTGCACGGAGGAGAGCTTCTCGGCCGCCTTGATCGCGGCGTCCGCCTTGGCGGTCGGCACGGTGGCGCGGACGTAGCCGAGCTTGTCGTAGGTCCGGCCGACGGAGCCGCCCTTGACCGCGTCGAGCTGGTGCGCGACCTGCTCGGTCGCGCCGGGGGCGGTGGCGACCATCATGGTCACGTTCTTCTCGCCGGCCGCCTCGGCCTGGTCGAGGAGCTGGGCGTCGGACGAACCGAGCTTGTCACCGGCCGACTTGACGGGTGCGTCGGCCGACGGGGTGGTGTCCGCGTCCGCGGAGTGGGCCAGGGGTATCGGCCCGGCCGCGGTGAGCGCTGCGACGAGGCCGGCCGCGGCCGCGAGCCGGGCCGCCCGTCTCGCTCCGGTTATCGGTGCGCGCTGGGGATCGAGGGTCATCAGCATCCCTGTACGTAAAGGTCGGAAAGGGTCCGGAATTCGGTGCCGGATGACCGCTCAGCTTTACGTAAGTGGCGCCTGTTTGGGGAGAGTTGCCCGTGACGTGATCCGGTCATGGCGTACTTCCGCCATACGTCATCGCGGACAAAGCGGCGCATACGGGGAAACGCGTACGGCGGGGCAGGGCACACGCGCCCCGCGAGGAGTCCCGTCCGCCGCGTCATCGACCCGCACGTTCACCACCCCGACCCGCCGTGGACCGCATAACGTCACCGTGTGCACAGGGAACTGAGGGTCGCGGCCTACGCAGTCTGCGTACGGGACGGGCAGGTGCTGCTCGCCCGCTGGGTGGCCGGCGACGGCACCAGACGCTGGACGCTGCCCGGAGGAGGCATGGACCACGGCGAGGACCCGTACGACACCGTGATCCGCGAACTCGACGAGGAGACCGGCTACGCGGTCGAACCCGGCACCCTCCTCGGCGTCCACTCCGTCCTGCGCCGCTACCCGCGCAAGCTCGGCGCCGTCGCCGACTTCCACGGCCTGCGCCTCGTCTACGAGGGCCGGATCACCGGCGGCGAACTGCGCCACGAAGTGAACGGCTCCACCGACATGGCCGCCTGGCACGCCCTCGACGACGTGCCCCGTCTCGCCCGCGTCGAACTCGTCGACGTGGGCCTCCAACTGTGGCGCGAGCGGCCCGCCGCAGGCCACGTCTTCCCCGAAAAGTGAACACGGAGTGACCGGCTCCTCTACGGCACAAGAGGCGTTCATGACCGCGCAGGGTGGCCGGTGATCCACGTGGCGTGATCGGCGTTGCCCGTTGCCGCCGCGTTAACGCGCAGGTCATCCCCGATGCCAACGATCCAGTACGAGCGGGTAGTTCTGCCACGGCGAGCGCCCCGCGACCACTGCCGACGCGTTAGCAATCGGGGAGACCGCGCCATGCCGCGCATACGCTCTGTCGCCGACACCGCTGCTTCAGCCACCGCCGCCAAGGCCGCCTCCATCGCCACGGCACTCGACCGCCGCACCTTCCTCGCCGCGTCCGGAGCCGTCTCCCTGACGGCCGGGATCGGCTACGCACTCGGCCCCGGCACGGGCAGCGCGGCCGCCGGCCCCGCCGCGCCGCCCATGCCGGGACCCGTCCCGGCCGCCGTCTCCCGCCGGGCCCCGGCCGCCCCGCTCGCGCCCTACACGCGCGGCACCACTCTCGGATCCGTCGCCGCGGCCCCGGCCGGCGCGGGCTACCGGCGCCTCGGCGACGGCCCCGCCTGGCAGCGCGTCGTCCGCGGCGACCTCGCGTCCGCCAAGTCCGGGCGTGAGGGCCGCCGCACCGCGCTCGCCGCGTTCGTCCAGTTCACCGACCTCCACCTGGTCGACGTACAGCACCCCCTGCGCTACGAGTACCTGCGCTCGCAGACCGCGAGCGCCTGGCGCCCCCAGGAGTCCCTGTCGGTCGCCGGGGCGGTCTCCCTCGTGGAGCGGGTCAACGCGCTGCGCGGGGCGCCCGTCACCGCGTCGCCCCTGCACTTCGTCATGACGACCGGCGACAACACCGACAACAACGCCAAGTCGGAGCTGGACTGGTTCCTCAAGGCGATGAGCGGCGGCCGCATCACCCCGAACACCGGCGACCCGCGCCGCTACGAAGGCGTGCAGGACAGCGGCCTCAAGCTGTACTGGCACCCGGACGCCGCCCTGCGCGACGCGGACAAGCAGCTCGGCTTCCCCCGCATCCACGGCTTCCTGGACGCCGCGATCGCCGAGCTGCGCAGCCCGGGTCTCAACCTGCCCTGGTACTCGACCGTCGGCAACCACGACGCGCTGCCCGGCGGCTGCTACGCGCCCGGCGACTCCTTCTTCGCCGAGTTCGCGGTGGGCGGGCGCAAGCTCATGGAGCTGCCGGACTCCGCGGGCAAGGCGATCTGGGACAACGTCAAGAAGGGCGGCGACCCCAAGGGCCAGGCCTTCAAGGACCTCCTCAAGTCCCAGGCCCGCCACATGCGTTCGGTCACTCCGGACGAGTCCCGCGCCCCCTTCACCCCGGCCGAGTACCTCAAGGCCCACCTCGACCCGGCGCACCTGGGCCCGGGCCCGCACGGCCACGGCTACACGCAGGCCAACGTCGACGCGGGCACCCAGTACTACGCCTTCCGCGTCTCGGACGACGTCCTCGGCATCAGCCTCGACACGACGGACCCCGGCGGCCACTACGAAGGTTCCATCGGCACGGCCCAGCTCAACTGGCTGGAGCGCACGCTCAAGAACAACGAGAAGAACGGGGACTCCCACGTCCTCGTCTTCAGCCACCACACCAGCAAGACCATGCGCAACCTCCGCCAGGACCCGCACCACCCCGGCGAGGCCCGGCACGGCGGCGACGAGCTCCTCGCGCTCCTCGGCCGCCACCGGAGCGTCCTGGCCTGGGTCAACGGCCACAGCCACAAGAACGCCATCACCCCGCACGAGGGCCCCGAAAGCCGCTCCTTCTGGGAGATCTCGACCGCGTCCCACGTCGACTTCCCGCAGCTGGCCCGCATCATCGAGATCACCGACAACCACGACGGCACGGTCTCCCTGTTCACCACGCTCATCGAGTCCGCGGCCCCGCACCGCACCGACTTCACGGACCTCAGCCAGACCGGTCTCGCGGCCCTCTACCGCGAACTCTCCTTCAACGCCCCCGGATCCCGCGCCACCCTCTCCGGCACCCCCGGCGACCGCAACACGGAACTCGTCCTGCGCAAGGCCTGAGACGCAAGGCCTGAGACGCAAGGCCTGAGAACGGCCTGATCCCGCCCAACCCGATCATGGTCCTCAACCCCTGCCCGTGACACCTGAGTCCCCCAGGTCGACCGCAGCGCACACAGCTGCAGAACATCGGCGAAGGAGACACGGGATGTCAGTGCGTACCGGCCTGGTGGGTGTGGCCGTAGTGGTGTCGGTGACGGCGGGGGCGCTCGCGACCCCCGCTCTCGCCGATGCGTCGGCCAAGGACGGACACGGGGCGACGCGGCAGGCCATGGACGCCGCCGTCGCGGCGGGCGTGCCCGGGGTGACGGGGCAGGCGACGGACAAGTACGGCACCTGGAAGGGCACTTCGGGCCTCGGCGACCTGCGGACGGGCACCCCGCGCGGCGACCGGGACCGCTATCGCGTCGGCAGCATCACCAAGACGTTCGTCGCGACGGTCCTGCTCCAGCTGGAGGCCGAGGGCAGGCTGAGCCTGGACGACACCGTCGACCGGTGGCTGCCCGGCGTCGTCACCGGCCACGGCCACGACGGCAGGAAGATCACCGTCCGCCAGTTGCTCAACCACACGAGCGGGATCTACAACGTCACGGCGGACAAGGGCTTTCAGCAGACCGTCTTCTCCCGCGACGGCTTCCTGAAGCACCGCTACGACACCTGGTCACCCGGCAAGCTCGTGCAGGTCGCCATGGCCCACAAGCCCGACTTCGCGCCCGGCACGTCCTGGAACTACTCCAACACCAACTACGTACTGGCCGGCATGGTCGTGAAGGAGGTCACCGGCCACTCCTACGCGGACGAGATCCGCCACCGCGTCATCGAGCCCCTCCACCTGCGCGCCACCAGCCTGCCCGGCACCACCGTCACCGTGCCGCGCCCGGCGAGCCGCGCCTACTCCAAGTTCCCCGACGACCCGGACCGGAAGACGTACGACGTCACGGAGCTCAACCCGTCCCTCGCCTCGTCGGCCGGCGACATGATCTCCGACTCGGCGGACCTGAACCGCTTCTACTCGGCGCTCCTCGGCGGCCGGCTGCTGCCCGCCGCGCAGCTCGCCGAGATGAAAAAGACCGTCCCCGTGCCCACGGAGAAGGGCGAGCCCGAGGTCGGCTACGGCCTCGCCCTGATGCGGCAGAAACTGAGCTGCGGCACGGTCGTCTGGGGGCACAGCGGCGGCATCCACGGCTCCAGCTCCGACGCCGTGACCACCTCCGACGGCCGCCACAGCCTCGCCTTCAACTTCAACGGCGACTGGACGGGCGACAGCCAGGCCGTGATCCGGGCCGAGTACTGCCGGAAGTAGCCGGGGCGCCCGCGGACCGGCGGCGCTCAGCGCGGCAGCACCATCACGTACGCCGCCGGTTCCCGGTCCGCGGACGCCATCAGCGCGGTCCGTACGACCGTCGCCTGCTGTTCGAGGGACTCGCGCAGCTTGCGCGGCGTGATGTGGACGACGGTGATCCCGAGGCGCTCCAGGTGCTCGCGCCTGCGGGCGTACTCGGACCACTCCAGGTCGTCGCTCTCCTCCTGGAGCTCCGGGCGCAGCCCGTGCCGGGGCGCGTTGGGGCCTCCCCTGCTCGAGCGGAGCCGAGAGCTTGGGGAAGTGTCCAGCTCCACGGCGACGGCCTGGTCCGGCCAGTACGCGTCGACACCGCCGAGGTGCGGCCCGCCGGGCAGGCGCAGGTCCACGTTCCACAGCGGGTCGGGCAGGCCGTACTCGCGCACCATCTCGTACAGCCGGTCCTCGGCGATGGCGCGCCCCTCGGCGAGCAGCGAGTCCACGGCGTCGATGACGTGCGGGCGGGTGAGGAGCCCGGCCTGGTTCAGCTCCCGCACCACGGCGGCGGGTTCGCAGTGCCCGCCGCGGACGGCCTCGGTGAGCAGGCGGCGCACCTCCCCGGCCTGGGAGAGCTGGGCGACGGCGTCCGCGAGGGCGCGCGGTACCGGCGCCACCGGCACCCCCGAGATCCGCTGGGGCGTCGGCATCCCGTGGCTGCGCACGAGGCGGGCGAAGCCGGTCGAGCGCAGCCGCCGCGTGCGCGGCACCATGACATCGATCCGGTCGAGGGAGAGCAGCGGGGGAGCGGACACGAAGCGGTGCAGGGCGAGCGCGGCAAGCCCCGTGATCATCGCGTTGGCGTACGGGGTCTGGGGCGCGGCCTGCGGGGGGTGCGGCTCGTCGGGGGTGGTCTGCGTGGGCACGGCCACAGCGGTACGGGTCTGGGGACGGCCCGCGTACAGGAGGACGGCGTGCAGCCGCTCGTCGGCGGTGGGCGGGCCGGGGTGGAGCAGATACACGCCGGGCAGGATCTGCTGCCAGGGGCCGTCCGGCCTGCACTGCTCGTTCAGGGCCGCGGAGTTGACCCCGTGCGCCTTGAGCTGGGCGGCGCTCAGCACGCGCTGCGGGCAGTCGTCGAGGTGCTGGAGGGGGCGGGGGGACAGCGGGGTGTTGTGGTTCATGACCCGGCCATTCCCGGCGCCGCCCGGGCTCCTAACTCCTGTTACACGCTCGTCGACAAAAAGGGACAAGCCTGCCCTAAAGTACGGGCGTTCGACTGCCGAGAAGGGCAGGCCGGGCGCCGGGTTACGGCCGGAAGTGCCCGCGTTCGGTAACTCCCGGCCGTAGTCGCCCTGTTGTGCCCGCCGCGGCTACATCCCGGCCGTCGCGTCGCACGCCTGTGCGCGCAGGGCGCGGGCCAGGTCGTCGCGGGCCTCCAGGACGAGACGGCGCAGCGCGGGCGCCGCGTCCTCGTGCGCCGCGAGCCACGCGTCGGTCGCGTCGAGGGTGCCCTGCGAGTCCTGGAGCGAGGGGAAGAGGCCCTTCACCACGTCCATGCCGATCTGGATGGACCGCTCCTCCCACACGCGCTCGATCGCCGCGAAGTACCGCTCCGCGTACGGCGCGGTCAGCTCGCGCTGCGCCGGCTGCTGGAAGCCCGCGATCGTCGCCTCGACGAGCGCGTTCGACAGCGCGTCCGACTCGACGACCTGCGCCCAGGCCTGCGCCTTCACCGCCGCGGACGGGCGCGCCGCGAGGCAGCGCACCTGGTGCCGCTTGCCGGAGGCGGTGTCGTCGCGTGCCAGCTCCGCGTCGATCACCGACTCGTCGGCCGCGCCCGTGGAGGCGAGGGCCTGCACGAACTGCCAGCGCAGCTCCTGGTCGACTTCGAGCCCGTCGATCTTCGCGGTGCCGTCGAGCAGGCCGCGCAGCAGCTGGAGGTCGGCCTCGGCGGACGCGACGGAGGCGAAGAACCGCGCCCACGTCAGCTGGTTCTGGCTGGCCGGCTCGGCGAACCGCAGCTCCCGCAGGGCGCCCTCGGCGAGCTGCCGGCTGCCCTCGGCGCGCCACTCGGGCGCCGCGTAGTGCGTGACCGCCGAGTTCGCCCAGGTGTGCAGCATCTGGAGGACGCCGATGTCGCTCTCGCGCCCGGCGAACCGCAGCACGAGGCCGATGAAGTCACGCGCGGGCATGAGCCCGTCCCGCGTCAGGCTCCACAGCGCCGACCAGCACAGGGCGCGCGCGAGGGGGTCCGTGATGTCACCGAGGTGCTCGCGCAGGGCGGCCAGCGAGTTCTCGTCGAAGCGGATCTTGCAGTAAGTGAGGTCGTCGTCGTTGACCAGGACCAGCTCGGGAGCCTCCTCGCCGGCCAGCTCGGACACCACCGTGCGCGGTCCTTCGACGTCCACCTCCGCGCGTGCGTACCGCGTCAGCTCTCCCTCGGCGGAGCGGCGGTACAGGCCCACCGCCACGCGGTGCGGACGCAGTTGGGGGTGCGACTCGGCGGCCTCCTGGATCACGGCCAGCTCGGTGATCCGGCCCTCGGCGCTCAGCGTCACCTGCGGCGTGAGGGAGTTGACGCCCGCCGTCTGCAGCCACGCCCGCGACCACGTGGCCATGTCCCGCCCGCTGGTCTCCTCCAGGACGGACAGCAGATCGCCGAGCTGCGTGTTCCCGTACGCGTTCCGCTTGAAGTAGCGCCGCGCGCCTTCGAGGAACGCCTCGCGTCCCACGTAGGCGACGAGCTGCTTCAGGACGCTCGCGCCCTTCGCGTACGTGATCCCGTCGAAGTTGAGCTTGGCGTCCTCCAGGTCGCGGATGTCGGCCGTGACCGGGTGCGTGGAGGGCAGCTGGTCCGCGCGGTACGCCCATGCCTTGCGGTTGTTGGCGAAGGTGATCCAGCCGTTGGTGAACCGCGTCGCCTCGACCATCGAGAACGTCCCCATGAAGTCCGCGAAGGACTCCTTGAGCCACAGGTCGTCCCACCACTGCATGGTGACGAGGTCGCCGAACCACATGTGCGCCATCTCGTGCAGGATGACGTTCGCGCGCCGCTCGTACGACGCCTGTGTCACCTTGCCGCGGAAGATGAACTCCTCGCGGAACGTGACACAGCCCGGGTTCTCCATCGCGCCGAGGTTGTATTCCGGCACGAACGCCTGGTCGTACTTCCCGAAGGGGTACGGGTAGTCGAAGTGGTCGTGGAAGAAGTCGAGCCCCTGCTTCGTCACCAGGAACACGTCGTCCGCGTCGAAGTGCTTCGCGAGCCCCTTGCGGCACATCGCGCCGAGCGGGATCTCCAGCTTCGTACCGTCCTCGAAGACCCGCTCGTAGAGGTCCGTCACATAGTGGTACGGGCCCGCGACGATCGCCGTGATGTACGTCGAGATCGGCTTCGTCTCGGCGAACTTCCATACGCTGTCGACGAGTTCGCCCACCCGTCGCCCACCGCCACCCTTACGAAGAGCTTCGCGCCCCTCCTCTTTTCCGTTCGACCAGACCGTCCAGCCCTCGGGAGCCTGCACGCTGAAGCGGTAGGGCGCCTTGAGGTCGGGCTGCTCGAAGCCCGCGTAGACGCGCCGCGAGTCGGCGGGCTCGTACTGCGTGTAGAGGTAGACCTCGCCGTCCTCGGGGTCGACGAAGCGGTGCATGCCCTCGCCGGTGCGGCTGTAGGCGCACTGGGCGTCGACCACCAGCTCGTTCTCCGCGGCCAGGCCGTCGAGCGCGATCCTCGTCCCGTCGAAGACGGCCGCCGTGTCGAGGTCCTCGCCGTTCAGCGTCACCGCGTTCACGGACGGCGCGATCAGGTCCACGAAGGTCGCGGCGCCGGGCTCGGCGGCCCGGAACCGGATCGTGGTCACCGAGCGGAACGTCCGGGGACCCTCGCCCTCGGTCTCGCCGATCGCGGACCGCAGATCGAGCTGGACCTCGTACCCGTCGACGGACAGCAGGCCCGCCCGCTCGCGGGCCTCGTCGCGGGAAAGATTCTCTCCGGGCACGGGCGGCACTCCCTTGTGACTCGACTGGCTGCACTTGTGGTGCGAACAGGACCGATCCTGCCATGTGCCCCTGACGGCCGGCAGCCGGGAATGGCAGGCGCGCGCGGGACGTTCCTGCTGTGAGTCAACGACACGGAATACACGAGGAGAACCATGTCCGAGAAGACCCCCGTCGACTTCTGGTTCGACCCCCTGTGCCCCTGGGCCTGGATGACCTCACGGTGGGTCCTCGAAGTGGAGAAGGTCCGCGACATCAAGGTCAGCTGGCACCTGATGAGCCTCGCCGTCCTGAACGAGGACAAGCTCGACGACCTGCCCGAGGAGTACCGCGAGCTCCTGGAGACGAAGGCCTGGGGACCGGTCCGCGTCGTCATCGCCGCCCAGGAGGAGCACGGCCCCGAGGTGCTCGGCGACCTCTACACCGCGCTCGGCACGCGCATCCACAACGGCGGCGAGGGCCCCACGAAGGAAGCCGTCGCCGCCGCCCTCGACGAGGTCGGCCTGCCCGCCTCCCTCCTCGACCACTGGGACGGCACGAAGTACGAGCCCGAGCTGCGCGCCTCCCACAAGGAGGGCATCGACAAGGTCGGCCAGGACGTCGGCACGCCCGTCATCGCCGTACCCGGCGCGGACGGCGAGCAGATCGCGTTCTTCGGCCCGGTCGTCACCCCTGCCCCCAAGGGCGAGGAGGCCGCGAAGCTCTGGGACGGCACGCTCCTGGTCGCCTCGGTCCCCGGCTTCTACGAGATCAAGCGCACGCGGACGCAGGGGCCGGTCTTCGACTGAGGTTCAGTCGAGGTCCGTGGGCACTTCCACGGGCGTCCGGAACCGGCGTTCCTGGCGATCCGTGCGGAGCTTGCGGCAGTCGCCCTTGGTGCACATGAAGTAGTTCTCGACGTATTGCTCGCCGATCCGCCCGCGGAGCCAGACCTTCTCCTTCTCCGTCAGCGGGCGGTGCGTCTCGCGGGACCTGCACCAGTGGCACGACATGGGCTGCGGTTTCGTCATGCCGCCACGATCCACCGGACCCCCGCTACCGAAAGACCCCCGCGAGTCACGTCCTCGCGGGGGTCTTTCCTTTATCCGCCCGCCGTCGCGAAGGCTGAGAAGACGATCACGAGGCGGGACGCTTCAGGGGCTCAGGGGGCGACCAGCAGGTTGAACGCCCGGTCCTTCGCGGCCGCGTACCGCTTGGCGACGTCCTGCCAGTTGACGACGCGCCACATGGCCTCGATGAAGTCGACCTTCTGGTTCTTGTACTGGAGATAGAACGCGTGCTCCCACGCGTCGAAGACCAGGATCGGGACCGAGCCCTGGCCGACGTTGCCCTGGTGGTCGTAGATCTGCTCGACGACGAGGCGCCCGCTCACCGGCTCGTACGCGAGGACGCCCCAGCCGGAGCCCTGTGTCGTCGCGGCGGCCTTGGTCAGCTGGGCCCTGAACCCGGCGAAGGAGCCGAAGGAGGCGGTGATGGCGTCCGCGAGGTCGCCCACGCCGTCCGCGGCCAGCGGCTCGCCGCCGCCGTCACCGGACATGTTGTGCCAGTAGATGCTGTGCAGGATGTGGCCCGAGAGATGGAACGCGAGGTTCTTCTCCAGGCCGTTGATGGCGCCCCACGACTCCTTGTCGCGGGCCTCCTCGAGCTGCTCCAGGGTGTCGTTCGCCCCCTTCACGTACGCCGCGTGGTGCTTGTCGTGGTGGAGTTCGATGATCTGCGGGTTGATGACCGGTTCGAGCGCCGCGTAGTCGTACGGAAGTTCAGGGAGCTTGTAGATGGCCATGTCCGAGTCCTCCGGCTGCGTGGTGCAGAGCTTATTGCAAGTAATGTGCAAGTGCAGGTTAGCAGCAGTAGTTCCTGGCGCAACGCGAAGGACCCCCGGGCCAGTTGCACTGGCCCGGGGGTCCTCGGTGAGCGGGGAGGGCGTTACGCGGCCGTCGCCGCCCGCGACTGTGCGACGCGCTGGCGGACGTAGCCGACGATCGCGAGCACGACCGTCAGGCCGCCCGTGTAGTACAGCTGCACGCGCGTGTCGTGCTCGCGGGCCATCAGGACGAAGATGACGACCATCGCGACGAGCGCCAGGACCGTGAGGTAGGGGTACGCCCACATCTTCACGACGAGCTTCTCCGGGGCCTCGCGCTCCAGCTTGCGGCGCAGGATCAGCTGCGAGAAGGCGATGAAGAACCAGACGACGAGGATGATCGCGCCGATGGTGTTGAGCAGCCAGGCGAAGACGTCGTCCGGGCGCCAGTAGCTGAGCAGGACGCAGACGAAGCCGAAGACGGCGGAGAGCACCACCGCGACGCGCGGCACGCCGCCGGTGACCTTGCCGATCGCCTTCGGTCCCATGCCGCGGGCGACCAGCGAGGTCGCCATGCGGGAGGCGCCGTAGATGTTGGCGTTCATGGCGGACAGGAGCGCGATGAGCACGACCACGTTCATGATCTGGCCGGCGCCGGGGATGCCCAGGTGGTCGAGCGTGGCGACGTACGGGCCCTTGGTCGGGATCTCCTTCGCCGTCCACGGCAGCAGGACCACGACGACGGCCATCGAGCCGACGTAGAAGAGCGCGATGCGCCACATCGCCGTGCGGACCGCCTTCGCGACACCCTGCACCGGGTGCTCGGACTCGGCCGCGGCGATGGTGACGGTCTCCAGACCGCCGTACGCGAAGACCGAGGCGAGCAGGCCGACGATCAGCCCCTCCGTGCCGTTGGGCATGAAGCCGCCGTGGCCGGTGAGGTTGTCCATGCCGGGCGCGGAGACGTCGGGCAGGACGCCGAGGATCGCCAGTACGCCGATGACGAGGAAGAGCACGATCGCGCCGACCTTGAGCGTCGCGAACCAGAACTCGAACTCGCCGAAGTTCTTCACGGCCGCCAGGTTCGTGCCGGTGAACAGCAGCATGAACAGCGCGACCAGCGCCCACTCGGGCACGCCGGGCAGCCACCCGTGCACGATGCCCGCCGCGCCGATGCCCTCCAGGCCCACCGCCACGCACAGCAGGAACCAGAACGACCAGCCCGCGGTGAATCCGGCCCACGGGCCGATGCCCCGCTCCGCGTGCACGGAGAACGAGCCGGAGGCGGGATACGCGGCGGCCATCTCGCCGAGCATGCGCATCACGAGCATGACGAGCGCGCCCGAGATCGCGTAGGCGAGGATGATCGACGGGCCGGCGGCCGCGATCGCGGTTCCGGAGCCCACGAAGAGGCCGGCGCCGATCACACCGCCGAGCGCGATCATCGAGAGGTGACGCTGCTTGAGACCGCGTGACAGCGACGGCTCGGCCGGCGACTGATCGATCGGCTGCGCGTCGACGGGCGACGGCGCGGACGTCCGAGACATGGATGTGCCCTGTTCATTAGCCGAGACGGGGAAAGGCCCACAGTCTGAGCAGCGGCACCGCGTACAGGGAACAGCTGACCGGTATACGGACACCACGCTCACACATCGTGAAGGCTCAGGCACGCCGCGCGCGCAGTTCCCGCACTCCCGCGACGGCCACGACGAGCGCGGTCGCGCCGGTCGACCACAGCAGCTGCGGACGCGCCGTGTCGTCGGTCAGCATCAGCCCGATGACGGCCGCCATCGCGGCGAGCGTCACCCACGTCAGCCAGGGGAAGCCCCACATCCGCAGCACGAGCCGCTCGGGCGCCTCCCGTTCGACGAGCCGCCGCAGCCGCAGCTGCGACGCGGCGATCAGCGCCCATACGAACAGCAGGACCGCGCCGACCGAGTTGAGCATGTAGAGGAAGACCGATTCGGGCCACTCCAGATTGAGCAGCACCGACACGAAGCCGAACGCGACCGACGCGAGCACGGCCCGGCGCGGCACGCCCCCGCCGCTCACCTTCAGCAGCGCGCGGGGCGCCTCTCCGCGCTCGGCCAGCGAGAAGACCATGCGCGAGGAGCCGTAGAGGTTCGCGTTGAGCGCCGAGAGCAGCGCCACGAACACCACGATGTTCATGATCTGGCCCGCGGACGGCACCCCGATCGCGTCGAGCACGGTGACGTACGGGCTGATGCCCGCCTTCTGCGCCGTCCACGGCAGCACCGTCACGATGACGAGCATCGAGCCGACGTAGAAGAACAGGATGCGGAACACCGCGCTGCGCACCGCCCGCGAGACCGCGCGCACAGGGTCGTCGGACTCGGCGGCAGCGATCGTGACGACCTCCAGGCCGCCGAAAGCGAACACGACGGCGAGCACACCGGAGATGACGCCCCGCCAGCCGTGCGGCAGGAAGCCGCCCTGTCCGGTGAGGTTGGTGAAGCCGACCGGGTCAGTGTCCGGCAGGAGCCCGAAGACCGCGAGCGTGCCGAGGATCAGGAACGCCACGATCGCGAACACCTTCAGGGCGGCGAACCAGAACTCGAACTCGCCGAAGTTCTTCACGGCCGCCAGGTTCGCCCCGGTGAAGACCAGCATGAACACCAGCACCCAGGCCCACTGAGGCACGCCCGGCGCCCAGCCGTTGGCGATCTGCGCCGCGCCCGTCGCCTCCACGGCGAGGACGACGACGAGCAGGAACCAGTAGAGCCAGCCGACGCTGAACCCGGCCCAGCGGCCGAGCGCCCGCTCCGCGTGCACGGAGAACGACCCCGAGGCGGGCATCGCCGCCGACATCTCGCCCAGCATCCGCATCACGCACATCGCGAGTGTGCCCGCGATCAGATACGAGACGACGATGCCGGGCCCCGCGACCGCGATCCCGGCGCCCGAGCCGACGAAGAGCCCCGCCCCGATGACGCCGCCGAGGCCCAGCATCGTCAGATGCCGCTGCTTGAGTCCGCCTCCGAGCGGTTCGGGTTCGGACGGGAGCTGGTCGTGCATGGGGGGTTCAGACTGCTTTCGGGGCTCGCGCGGGTTTGGCAGGAACCTACAGTCTCCCCGGCGGCCGGCCTCGGGCGCAAAACAGGCCGATTCGGCGCCAGCCCCAGTGACGAGCATCACCCCAAGTCGCGCATGGGTAACGCCCTTTGTGGAGAGCCCACCAACACCCGCCGTCCCCCTTTGTCGAGCAGTGACCGTGATCGGGGATCAGCGCCTGGGATAGCGTCACGGTGTCCCAACCTGCCCTCACCCCCGCGGAGTCCCGATGAGTACGGCTGCCGTCTCCACCCGCCCCGGCAAGGTCCTGGCCGACCTGCTGCCCGCCTCGCGCACCCGCGACATCGCGCTCGTGCTCGGCGGCGCCGCCCTCACCGGCATCGCGGCCCAGATCGCCGTGCCCGTGCCGGGCTCCCCGGTCCCGGTCACCGGGCAGACCTTCGCCGCGCTCCTCGTCGGCACCGCGCTCGGCGCCCGCCGCGGCTTCCTCTCCCTCGCCGTGTACGCACTCGTCGGCATGGCCGGCATGCCGTGGTTCGCCCAGGGCACCTCCGGTGCGGGCGGCGCCTCCTTCGGCTACGTCATCGGCATGCTGCTCGCCTCCACCGTCGTGGGCGCGCTCGCCCGGCGCGGCGGCGACCGCTCGGTCCTGCGCACCGCGGGCACGATGGTCCTCGGCTCCGCGCTCATCTACGCGGTCGGCGTGCCGTACCTTGCCGCCGCGACCGGCATGACCCTCACGCAGGCGGTCGCCGCGGGCCTCACGCCGTTCCTCATCGGCGACGCGGTGAAGGCGGCCCTGGCGATGGGCGTGCTGCCCACCGCCTGGAAGTTCGCCGACAAGTAGCCCCGAGTCAGAGGGTGTAGTTCCTCCGGAAGAGGTTCGCCGGGCCGTACGCGGCCTTCACATCGGCGGGCCTCTTCCGCGTCTGTACGTCGTACAGCCCTTCGGTACGGTCGCCGCGGCCGAACGCGAAGTTCGGGGACCGGCCCATCCGCTGCGGGGCGAGCCCGTGCGGGGCGGCCGCCTCTACGACCCGGTCCCAGCGGGTCCCCGCGAAGACGCGCACCGTGCCGCATCCACCACGACCTCGTCCGTGCACCGCGTGGCGAGAGGCACGCCGCCCTCGAAGCCGCCGGGCAGCCCGTGCCGCGTGGCCCGCACGCCGAGCGGCAGTCCTGCACCGGCCGGGTACGCGACAGCGGCCTCGACGTCATCGGCGGAGGCTGCCGCATGGATGACGTCGGGCCGCTGGGCGAAACCGGTTCCGGGAGCTCCCGGAAGGGTCAGGCGGAGACCTTCTTCCGCTTCTGCACCTGCTCGCGCACGAGCGCGAAACCGACCACCAGGGCCGCCACGAGCAGCGACAGGACGACCTGCTCGCGGCCCGCGTCGTCGGTGAGCATGTAGACGAGCACGAACGAGATCATCGCGATCGTGGCCCACGTCAGATACGGGAAGAGCCACATCTTCACGATGAGCTTCTCGGGCTGCTCGCGCAGGATGATGCCGCGCATCTTCAGCTGCGTGAAGCAGATGACGAGCCAGACGAAGAGGGCGACGGCGCCGGAGGAGTTCAGCAGGAAGTTGAAGACGGTGTCCGGCCACTGGTAGTTGAACCAGACGGCGACGAAGCCGAAGACGACGGATCCGAGGATCGCGGCCTGCGGCACACCGTTCCTGCTCGTCTTCGCGAACGCCTTGGGCGCGTCACCGCGCTGGCCGAGCGAGAACGCCATGCGGGAAGCGGTGTAGAGCCCGGAGTTCAGGCAGGACAGCACGGCCGTCAGCACGATGACGTTCATGACCTGACCGGCGTGGGGGATGCCGATCGAGTTCAGGGCCGCGACGTACGAGCCGTCCTTGGCGATCGACTTGTCGTTCCACGGCAGCAGCGTCAGGACGATGAAGATCGAGCCGAGGTAGAAGACGCCGATACGCCAGATCACGCTGTTCGTGGCCTTGGTGACGGCACGCTGCGGGTCCTCGGACTCGCCGGCGGCCAGCGTGACGATCTCGCTGCCCATGAAGGAGAAGACGACCATGAGGACGCCGGTGAGGATCGACCCGGCGCCGTTGGGCATGAACCCGCCCGCGTCCGTCAGGTGCGCGAACCCTGCACCCGGGTTGTCCGAGCCCGGCAGCACGCCGAACACGGCGAGCAGGCCGATGATCACGAACCCGCCGATCGCGACGACCTTGATGCCGGCGAACCAGAACTCGAACTCGCCGTACGAGGCGACCGAGGCCAGGTTCGTCGCGGTGAGGACGACCATCACGATCAGGGCCCAGCCCCACTGCGGCACGGCCGGTACCCAGCCGTTGAGGATCACCGCGCCGGCGGTGGCCTCGACCGCGAGGACGACGACCCAGAAGAACCAGTACAGCCAGCCGATGGAGAAGCCCGCCCAGCGGCCGAGCGCCCGGTCGGCGTAAGCGGAGAAGGAGCCGGACGACGGCCGTGCGGCGGCCATCTCGCCGAGCATCCGCATCACCATGACGACCATCAGGCCGACGAGGGCGTACGAGATGAGGATGGCGGGTCCGGCCTTGGCGATGCCCGAGCCGGAGCCGACGAAGAGGCCGGCGCCGATCACGCCGCCGATGGCGATCATCGACAGGTGTCGGTTCTTGAGGCCGGCCTTCAGCTGGTCGGGACCGTTATTTCCGGTCTGACCGTTGTCAGGCTGTGAATCTCCAGGATTGTGGGGCGCCTGGTCGGCCTTCGCAAGGGAGGGTTGCGAGGTCATGGACGAATCCTTAAGTCTCGGGTCACGAGCCCACGCATTCAAACCCAGGGACGTACCGGACGGAAGGCCTGACTCCGTATCGTGATTTTCGCCTCCGAGAGGTTTGCCCGTAAACGAACGGCGACACCGACCCGACCGCGCCGTGTCCGGGTGGGACGTGCCACACTCGGACCCATGCGCGTGTACCTCGGCTCGGATCATGCCGGCTACGAACTCAAGAACCACCTGGTCGAATGGCTCAAGGCCCACGGCCACGAGCCCGTCGACTGCGGGCCCCACATCTATGACGCCCAGGACGACTACCCTCCGTTCTGCCTCCGCGCCGCGGAGCGCACGGCGGCGGACCCGGATGCCCTCGGCATCGTGATCGGCGGCTCGGGCAACGGCGAGCAGATCGCCGCGAACAAGGTGAAGGGCGTCCGTGCGGCCCTCGCCTGGAGCGAGCAGACCGCCGCGCTCGGCCGCGAGCACAACGACGCGAACGTGGTCTCCATCGGTGGCCGCATGCACACGCAGGAAGAGGCGACGAAGTTCGTCGAGATCTTCCTCTCCACCCCGTACTCGGGCGAGGAGCGTCACACGCGCCGCATCGACATGCTGTCGCGCTACGAGGAGACCGGCGAACTCCCCGCAATCCCGGCCCACCACCCGCAGGGCTGATTCAGCCCCTCGAGCACCCCTAGCCTCTCCGGCGTTCGAGGAGCGGGGTCTGGGGCGGAGCCCCAGGACTTTCGGGAAGGGGCGGGCCGGGGGAGAAAATCCCCCACACCCGCCCCCACCAACTCCAGGAGAAAAAGACCCGTGCCAGAGGGCCACACCATCCACCGCCTGGCCCAGGACCACTTGGAGCGCTTCGCCGGCCGGCCGGTACGCGTCCGCAGCCCGCAGGGCAAGTTCTCCGACAGCGCCGCACTCCTGGACGGCCTGGTCCTCGACGAAGCGGACGCCCACGCCAAGCACCTCTTCCTGGGCTTCGCGGAAACCGGCTGGATCCACATCCACCTGGGCCTCTTCGGCAAGTACACCCTCGGAGAGACCCCGGCCCCGCCCCCCACGGACACCGTCCGGCTGCGCCTGCTGAGCGACACGCACTACTCCGACCTGCGCGGCCCCACGACCTGCGCCCTGATCACGGACGCCGAGAAGCAGGCGATACACGACCGCCTCGGCCCCGACCCGCTCAGGAACGGCGACGACCCGGACCGCGCCTGGCGCCGCATCTCCCGCAGTCGCACCACCGTCGCCGCACTGCTCATGGACCAGAAGATCATCGGCGGCGTCGGCAATGTCTACCGCGCGGAGGTCCTCTTCCGGCACGGCATCGACCCGTACACCCCGGGCAAGGACCTCACGCCCGACGAGTGGACGGCGATCTGGACGGACCTGGTGGCGCTGATGCGCGAGGGCGTCCGGCACAACCGCATCGACACCGTCCGCCCTGAGCACACCCCCGAGGCGATGGGCCGCCCGCCGCGCGTGGACGACCACGGCGGCGAGGTGTACGTCTACCGGCGGGCCACGATGCCGTGCCATCTGTGCGGCACGGAGATCCGCACGGCGTCACTCGCGGCCCGCAACCTCTTCTGGTGCCCGGGGTGCCAGCCGCCCCGCTGACCGGCGCCCGCCACACGCTGCCCGCTCAGAAGCCGTGCGGCAGCCAGGGCGCCACGACAGACCCGAACGCGAGTGCCGCCTCGTCGACCGCGCCAGGACGCAGCTCCCGCACCCGCCCGGCCGCCGCCAGCGACGCCAGCGACGTGTCGCCGAGGTAGGCCGCCGCCAACTCCCGTACGGACAGGGCGAGATCGGCTGTGTCCTCGCTGTCCCCCGTGCGCTTGCAGGACGCGCCCTTGGCGTCCCCGGTCAGCCGCCACCGCCCCGCGTTCCACGGACAGAACTCGTCCGTCACGTCCAGGACGACGTCGACCGGCGCCTGATACGTGCGGGCCTCCAGCGCGACGCCGAGGTCCACGAGCCGTACGTGCAGGGAGTCCCGCAGCCGCACCTGGCACCGCCGGATGTCGCTGACCAGGGAGAACAGCGGATCGTCCACCGGCCGGTTGCGCGCCTGGACGGTCGACGTCAGGTCGATGTCCAGGAGGAAGCGCCACAGCGCCGCGTACGCCGCCGGGTCGAGCGCGTCGATGTTCCGCAGCGTGATCCGGCCCTTGGGCCCGGCCGCGTCCCACTCGGGCTTGTTGTGGAAGCGGACGTAGCCGACCGTCTCGCCGTCACGCTCGGCCATCACGCACTGCATCGGCGACGCGCCCTCGCGCTCCGACGGCGCGTCGAGCAGCGGCAGCCGCTCCCAGCCGGGACTGCGGGCGAGCATGCCGGGCCGGGTGCCGATCGTCCGCACGTACACGGCCTCGCACGCGGCGGCGGCCTCGGCGACGTCGGCGAACCGCAGCCGTACGTCGTCCGTCCCCTCCGGAGCGTTGATCCGCACCCGCGTCGAGTCGATCTCCACGCTCGCCTGCCGCGTCCCGATCCCGTACCCGAACCGGCCGTAGATCGCGGGCTCGGACGCGGTGAGCACGGCGAGCGGCTCGCCCCAGGACCGTACGTCGTCGAGCTGGCGCCGCATCATCGACGTCAGGACCCCGCGCCGCCTGTCCGTCGCCGCGACGGACACCATCGTGACGCCCGCCGCCGGGACCCGGGCCCCGCCCGGCACCGTCACCCCGAACGTGAACGCCCCCGCCGTCCCCACGCACCGGTCGCCGTCCCAGACGCCGATGGACCGGTCGAACTCGGTGAGGTCGTCCCACAGCGCGCGTTCCTCGGGCGCTTCGGGGACCCCTCCGAAGGCCAGCTCCAGCTTCGCGTACCACTCGTGCCAGTCGTTCTGGCGCAGCACCCGTACGTCCATCGTCATAGGGCATCCCTACCAGGACACCGCGGGCGAAGCGAGAGATTTTCCCCGCCCGCGGAAGGTGCCGGAAGGTGCCTGGAAGAGGGACAAGTGGGACCTCCCGTGCGAAGCCCCTGGGCCGATGGATAAGGTCCACGAGCAATGGCACGACGACGCGCGCAAGCCGAGACGTTTCCGGCCCGGATGAAGATGAGACTGCACCGGGCCCGCATCGGCCTGCGCAGATCGGGTGTCGACTACTTCCGCGGCGACGGTTCCGACTGGGTCGCCCTGGTGGGCCTGCTCCTCACGGTCCCGTTCATCGCCTGCGGCACCCTCCTCAACTCGGTCTGGTGTTCCCCGACGGCGCTCGTCCTGCCGATCGTGGCGGGCGGACTGCTGCTGCGCCCGGCCAGCCTCCTCGGCCTGTACGCGGCCGCCGCGGCGGCGCTCATCGTGGAGTCCGTCAGGCTCGGCCCGTACTCGGAGGGCGCCGCCCGGGTCACCCCGGGCACTGTCCTGGTCGTGGCGGCCTGCGGTTTCTTCGGGCTGCTCATCGCCCAGTTCCGCAGCCGGGTCGGCGTGCCCTGGCGGCGCGGCGGCACGATGCTGTTCGACCTGCGCGAACGCATCCGCGTACAGAGCAAGCTGCCGCAGCTGCCCAAGGCCTGGCACCGCGAGATGGCGCTGCGTCCGGCCGGCGGCCAGTCCTTCTCGGGCGACTTCGTGGTCGCGGCCCGTACGAACGGCGGCCGCACCCTGGAGGCGGTCCTCACCGACGTATCGGGCAAGGGCATGGACGCGGGGTCCAGGGCCCTGCTCCTGTCCGGAGCCTTCGGCGGGCTCCTCGGCTCCCTGCCGCCGCACGACTTCCTGCCTGCGGCCAACGGCTATCTGCTGCGTCAGGACTGGGACGAGGGCTTCGCCACGTCCATCCACCTCGTCCTCGACCTGGAGTCGGGCGACTACGAACTCTTCTCCGCGGGGCACCCGCCGGGCCTCCAGCTCAGCGCGGGCAGCGGCCGCTGGGAGGAGAAGGCCGCCGAAGGACCGCTCCTCGGTGTCTACGACGGCGCCCAGTTCGACTCCATAAAGGGCTCCCTTCGCCCCGGCGACGTCCTGATGCTCTTCACGGACGGCCTGGTCGAGACGTCCGACCGGGACATCGCCGAGGGCATCGACCGCCTCACCGGCGAGGCGGACCGCTATGTCTCGGGCGGGTTCCACGGCGCGGCCTGGCACCTCATCGAAGCGGTGGCCAAGGACGTCAACGACGACAGGGCGCTCCTGCTGATCTGCCGAGACGCGTGACGCTCCGCGGGGGCGCGGGACACGGGTTCTCTTCTGCCGGGTGACGGTTCGTTGCCGGGTGCGGCATACGTCCTGGCCGGTCGCGCAGTTCCCCGCGCCCCTGAGATGCGCACTTCGTGCGCCCTCTCAGAGGCGCTGATGAGGCTGCGGCGAAGCCGCATGCCTAAGGGGCGCGGGGAACTGCGCGACCAGCCACCGAAGACCGGCACCCGCGCCCCCCTGGAAGGACCCGCGCGAGCCACTCCGAGCGGCCCGCCGCCATCGGTCCGAGGACGGCCAGCAGCAGTACGTAACCCGCGATGAACGGCGACAGCCGCTCGTCCAGGCCCGCGCCCGCCGCCATCGTGGCGAGGATCAGGGCGAACTCGCCCCGGGCGAGCAGCGTCGTGGAGATGTTCGCGGCGGGGCCCGGCCCGAACCCGTACACGCGCGCCGCCCCGAGTCCCGCGAGCACGTTCATCACCAGCGTCACCGCGACGGCCGCGAGGACCGGCCACAGCACCGTCGGCAGGTCGCCCGGGTCGATGGAGAGGCCGAACGCGAAGAAGAAGATCGCGCCGAACGCGTCCCGCAGGGGGTGCACGAGCTTGCGGATGCGCTCGCCCGACGTGGTGGAGCCGAGCATCAGGCCGACCATGAACGCGCCGATCGCGTCCGCGACCCCGAACCACTCGGAGACCCCGGCGACGAACACGGCCGCGCCGAGGAAGGAGATGACGAGGAGCTCGTCGTCCTTGGTGTTGAAGAGGCGGCCCACGATGCGGGTGCCGAAGCGCGCCGCGAGCGCGAGCAGCAGGAGGAAGCCGAACGCCTTGCCGCCGTCCATGACCGCCGACGCGAGACTGTCCGCGCCGGACAGGATCGGCTGGAGCGCGGCCAGGTAGAGGGCCAGGAAGACGTCCTCGACGACGATGATCCCGAGGATCGGCCTGGTCTCCGGATTTCCGAGGCGGCCGGTGTCGACCAGGACCTTCGTGACGATCGCCGACGAGGAGATGCCGAGGACCCCGGCGAGGACCAGAGCCTCGGAGGTGCCCCAGCCGAGGGCGAATCCGAAGCCGAGGCCCGCGCCGACGTTCAGCGCGAGGTACGTGCCGCCGGCGACGGCCATTTTCCGGCCGCCGGTCTTGAGGTCGTCCAGATGGAATTCGAGGCCGAGGTAGAAGAGCAGCAGGACCAGGCCGAGCGCGGAGAGCATCTCCAGGTCGTGCGGGTCGGCGACGAGCACGATGCCGGGTGTGTGCGGGCCGAGGAGGATCCCGGCCAGGATGAACAGGGGGATGGTGGGGAGTCCGATGCGTCCGCCGAGGCGGGCGAGGACGGCGGCGGCGAGAAAGGCGCCGCCCATGGCTATCAAGGTGTCTGCATGTCCGATGGGTCCGTTCCTTCCGTTCTTGGCTTGGTCAGATGGCCGGTTCAGGTCAAGAGGGAGTCAAGAACGCGTCAATAGTTAGCTTACCAAACCATTTCCGTGGCCCGGAGTGGGGTTCTCTCCACCCCCGTTCCGCCGGCGGCCCGCATGGTGGGCAAGGCCTCTCGATCAAAGCGGCCCGCGCAGGCCGTAGGGTCGGCCGCATGCTGACCCTCGCCGAGGTGGAGGCCCTGGCACGCGGGGCCCACGTCACCCAGACGGACAAGGCCGGACGCCCCTACGCGGAACATCTGGAGGCGGTCGCCGAAGGTGTGCGCGCCCGGGGCGGCGACGACGAGCAGATCGCGGCGGCCTGGCTGCACGACGCGATCGAGGACGACGCGCTGTCGCCGCAGTGGCTGGCCGCGGCGGACCTCACGGACCGCACGAAGGCCGTCGTCCTCGCCCTCACCAAGCGCCCCGGAGAGCCTCAAGAGGCCTACGCGCAACGAATTCTGGCCACTCCTGGCGCGCTGCTGGTGAAGCAGTCGGACCTGGCCCACAACGCCGACCCCGCCCGCCTGGCGGCTCTGGACGCACCGACGAGAGACCGCCTGACAAGGAAATACGCGAGGATGAGGGCCCTGCTGGGTATCAACGAGACCCCGTAGGCAACGCGCCCCTATAGGGGGCGCGGGGAACCGCGCGACAAGCCCTCACGCACCCGCCACCCGCACCCGCGCACCCGGCAAACGGCGACGGCACCCTCAGGCGCGGACCCGCCCACGGTCCCGCGCCACCTCGGCCGCGTCCTTCTTGAACGCCCACTCCATCTTCGGCTCCATCGCGAACCGGAACATGCGCTGGACCGGGGGAGTGCACAGGGCCGTGATCAGGGAGGCCGCGACGACCGTCACGAACACCTCGCCCAGCGGCGTGTGCAGCCAGGGGTAGTCGTCGAACCAGCCCCAGAACCGCGAGCCCTTCGCGATGAAGCCGTGCAGCAGGTAGCCGTACAGCGTCCCCGCGCCCAGCACGGTGAACCACATCTTCCGCCGTGGCACCCACGCGAAGAAGCATGCGGTGAGGACGACGGAGCAGCCGAAGAGAGCGAACGTCATCACGGCACCGGCCCACCACGGCGCGCCCAGCTCCTGCGCGCTGTCGCGGTGGTAGAACCACGCCGACGTCATCCGCGGAGCGGCCCAGTAGGCCAGCACCAGGGCCGCCGCGAAGATCGGCACGGACAGGATGCGCACCTCACGCCGGCGCACCAGCTGGAAGTGCTCGGGCTTCAGGAACAGGCCGACCACGAAGAAGGGGAGGAACTGCAGGACGCGCTGGAGGTCGAGGTCGTCGCCGATGTCGGGGGAGACGGAGGCGAGTACGGCGATGGCGACCGCGAGCGGCACCGGCCAGCGGACGATCTTCCACAGCGGGGTGGTGAGCCGCCACACGAACAGGGCGACCAGGAACCAGGTCAGGTACCAGGGGTCGAGCAGGCTGAAGGGCTGCGTCGGATCGTCGTCCGCCCAGCGCTTGAAGAAGGTGTACGCGACCTCGAAGATCACGTACGGCACCGCGACCCCGGTGATGAGCCGCCGGAGCCGGTCGGGCCGCATGTCGAAGCTGCGGGAGAAGTAGCCGGAGATCACGATGAACGCCGGCATGTGGAACGTGTAGACGGTCATGTAGAGCGCCTCGGCGACGCGGCTGTGATCCGTCAGCGGTTCCCAGGAGTGGCCCATCGCGACCAGCACGATGGCCAGGTACTTGGCGTTGTCGAAGAACGCGTCCCGCTGTTTCGCGGGCTTGGCGGCCGGTGTGGGGGGAGCGGCTGCCGTATTCGGTGGCTGATGGGCGGGGGCCGTCTGTGCCGCAGGGAGCGGGGCTCGGGTGGGGGCAGCGCGGAACATCTGAGGCACCCTAGCGGCGCCCGCGGTATTTCGTAAAACCCTCACGCCAAATCCTCCTTACCGCGCGAGTACCCCCGATTCGGAGAAGTCGGCATAGCGATGGCGAAGTTTTCGCAGGTCTTCCGGCGGGACTTCGGGAGGCATCCAGATGAGTCCGTTATGACCACTCTCATCCTGATTAAATAGTGCATATCGGCCGCACTCGACCACCTCGGATGTGGCCCCAGCGACAATTCGAATTAACGGCGAACGACGCATGCGTGATCCCGCGTGCCCACGATGTGGACGTGCTGTGTGTGCATGGAAACGATCAGGCCGAATTACCGGCCACGGGGACCCGCGAAATTGCCCGGGGAACACGCGCTGATCATGTGCCCCACGGGTGCGGGGCCGGCGCGCCGCCGCAGGGGAGTGGCCGACGATGCGTCACCCGCCGCATACGGGGGCCGTGTTGGTGGCACGATGGTTCTGGCGGGGGTGTGCGGGGTCGTACCCCCCGGGCCGGGAGAGCGGACCGACCTAGGGTGTGATCAGTGTGGCCATTTCGCTGTCAGTGGTACTGCTGTTGGCGATCATTCTCGTGGTGCTGATCCGGGGAGGGTCGATCAAGGCCGGACCTGCCGTAGTGGCGGTCCTGTTCGGGTTCTTCCTGGCCTCGACCGGAATGGCCGACGACATCCAGAGGTTCCTGAACTCGATAGCGGACACGATCAACTCGATCCAGTTCTGACCGCTCGGGAGTCTGTCCGGCCCAGGACGTGAAAAACCCCGGGCCCGGTTCATGAGAACCGGGCCCGGGGTCACAAGAGCGGGCGACGGGAATCGAACCCGCGTAGCTAGTTTGGAAGACTAGGGCTCTACCATTGAGCTACGCCCGCACCGTTCGCGCCGCAGGTCGGTGACCGCGGCAACGGGAAGCATCGTAGCGGGTCCCGGACCCTCGCCGCACACCGCATTCACACCGCTCGTAATGCGGGAGCCGCACCGGCCGCGTGCATGTACCCTACGTGTCGCACCGACGGGGTGTGGCGCAGCTTGGTAGCGCGTCCGCTTTGGGAGCGGAAGGCCGTGGGTTCAAATCCCGCCACCCCGACCAGCGTCGCAACAGCAGCGTCTCAAGCGGTTGAACGCCTCCTCAAGATCGCGTTGTGGGACGGCTCCGGCTTGCCGTTACTATGCAAGCTGCGTGCCCGTGTGTCTCTTAACCGGGCAGGAACCCAGAAGTCAGCCCCCAAGGAGACCGAACCGTGAAGAGCGCCGTGGAGACCCTGAACCCGACCCGGGTTCGGCTCAGCATCGAGGTGCCCTTCGAGGAGCTCAAGGACAGCCTCGACGCGGCGTACAAGAAGATCAACCAGCAGGTCACGGTGAAGGGCTTCCGCAAGGGCAAGATCCCTGCCCGCGTCATCGACCAGCGGTTCGGCCGCGGTGCCGTGCTTGAGGAGGCCGTCAACGACGCGCTTCCGAAGTTCTACACCGAAGCGGTCAACGAGGCCGAGCTCAACGTGCTGGGCCAGCCCGAGGTCGACATCACGGAGCTGAAGGACGGCGAGACGCTGAACTTCACCGCCGAGGTCGACATCCGTCCCGAGATCGAGATTCCGGACTACTCCGGCATCGAGGTCGAGGTCGACGCCATCGAGGTCAGCGACGAGGACGTCGACAAGTCGGTGGAGCAGCTCCGTGAGCGCTTCGCCTCCACCTCCCCGGTCGAGCGGGCCGCCGAGGACGGCGACGTCGTCACGATCGACCTCGAGGCCAAGGTCGACGGCGAGGTGCTCGAGGACGGCATCGCGTCCGGCGTCTCGTACACGATCGGCTCGGGCGAGCTCCTCGAGGGCATCGACGAGGCCGTGAAGGGCCTGGAGGCCGGTGGCGAGGCCACCTTCACCTCCGAGCTCAAGGGCGGCTCCGCCGAGGGCAAGGAGGCCGAGGTCACCGTCAAGGTCACCCAGGTCGCCGCTCGTGAACTGCCGTCCCTGGACGACGACTTCGCGCAGCTGTCCTCCGAGTTCGACACCCTCGACGAGCTGCGGGCCGACAGCCGCAAGCGCCTCGAGAACATGAAGCAGTACGACCAGGCCACGCAGGCCCAGGAGCGCGTCCTGGAGAAGCTGCTCGAGCTGGTCGAGGTCCCCGTTCCCGAGAAGCTGCTCGAGGACGAGGTCAAGACCCGCAAGCACAACCTCGAGCACCACCAGCTCGGCCAGATGGGCCTCGACCTCGAGAAGTACCTCGAGATCCAGGGCAAGACGGTCGAGGAGTTCGACGCCGAGACCGCCGAGCAGGCCGTCAAGGGCATCAAGACGCAGTTCGTCCTCGACGAGCTCGTCAACAAGGAGAAGCTGAACGTCAACCAGGAGGAGCTCACCGAGCACCTCATGCGGCGCGCGCAGTCCTCCGGCATGTCCCCCGACCAGTTCGCCCAGGCTGTCGTCGAAGGCGGCCAGGTCCCGATGCTGGTCGGCGAGGTCGCCCGCGGCAAGGCCCTCGCGGTCGTCGTCGAGGCCGCCACGGTCAAGGACACGAACGGCGAGATCGTCGACCTCGAGGACGACGAGGACGAGTCGGCTGCCGCCGGCGAGACCGTCGAGGCGGACGCCTCCGCCGACGCCGAGGAGAAGAACGAGGCCTGAGCCGATCCCGGCTCCGCACGCTTCACGGGCCCCCAGGACGCCGCCTCGCGGCACCCTGGGGGCCCGCCCCTTTCCCGCCTGGGTCCCGGTACTGCCCGGCGGAGGGCTCGCGCGCGGTTCCGCGCGCCCCTGACGGGGCGCGACATGCGCTCACAGCGAACAGTTCCCCTTGCGGGATTCACCGAAGGGACCCGCGCGTTAGGGTCCATGAATACGAGGGCAGATGAGTCCCCGCGGCCGCCGCCGAAGGGCGGTGTGCAGGTGCGGTTCCCCGGCCCTCCGGATAAGACGCGAGACGGCGCGTTGCCGTCAGAGACGAGCAGGTGGATACGTGACGAATCTGATGCCTTCCGCCGCCGGTGAGCCGTCCCTCGGTGGTGGCCTCGGCGACCAGGTCTACAGCCGACTGCTCAACGACCGCATCATCTTCCTAGGCCAGCAGGTCGACGACGAGATCGCCAACAAGATCACTGCCCAGATGCTCCTCCTGGCCGCTGCCGACCAGGACAAGGACATCTACCTCTACATCAACAGCCCCGGTGGTTCTGTGACGGCCGGCATGGCGGTCTACGACACCATGCAGTACATCCAGAACGACGTCGTCACCATCGGCATGGGCATGGCCGCCTCCATGGGCCAGTTCCTGCTGACCGGCGGCACCCCGGGCAAGCGCTTCGCCCTTCCGAACACGGACATCCTGATGCACCAGGGCTCCGCCGGCATCGGAGGTACGGCTTCGGACGTCAAGATCCAGGCCGAGTACCTGCTGCGTACGAAGAAGCGCATGGCGGAGATCACGGCCCGGCACTCCGGGCAGACCGTCGAGACGATCATCCGTGACGGTGACCGCGACCGCTGGTACACCGCCGAAGAGGCCAAGGAGTACGGCCTCATCGACGAGATCATCAGTGCCGCTACGGGTGTTCCGGGCGGCGGCGGCACCGGGGCCTGATCCCCGGTTACGCGGTCATCCCAGCCCACCTCACCAGGACGGAACACCGACCATGAACAACATCCCCGGCAGCGGTCTGTACACCGGCCCGCAGGTCGACAACCGCTACGTGATCCCGCGCTTCGTCGAGCGCACCTCGCAGGGCGTGCGTGAGTACGACCCGTACGCGAAGCTCTTCGAGGAGCGCGTGATCTTCCTCGGCGTGCAGATCGACGACGCGTCCGCCAACGACGTCATGGCGCAGCTCCTGTGCCTTGAGTCGATGGACCCGGACCGTGACATCTCCATCTACATCAACAGCCCCGGCGGCTCGTTCACGGCCCTCACGGCCATCTACGACACGATGCAGTTCGTGAAGCCGGACATCCAGACGGTCTGCATGGGCCAGGCGTCCTCCGCGGCCGCCGTGCTCCTCGCCGCCGGTACGCCGGGCAAGCGCATGGCGCTGCCGAACGCCCGCGTCCTGATCCACCAGCCCTCCGGCGGCACCGGCCGTGAGCAGCTCTCCGACCTGGAGATCGCCGCGAACGAGATCCTCCGGATGCGTGAGCAGCTCGAGGAGATGCTGGCCAAGCATTCCACGACGCCGATCGAGAAGATCCGCGACGACATCGAGCGCGACAAGATCCTCACGGCCGAGGACGCCCTGGCGTACGGCCTGATCGACCAGATCATCTCCACCCGGAAGATGAACAACTCCGCGGTCGCGTGACGCAGCGCTGTATCGTCTGCCGCTCCTTGGCACGGTTCACGTCAAAGTGAACCGTGCCAAGGGGGGCCCGAACGGGGGGCCCGGCAAGGTACCGTCGGATACAGGCACCAGGAGCCGCTTACGCGAGCGTCTCCCAGGCGAAGGGGAAGCACCTCGTGGCACGCATCGGTGACGGCGGCGATCTGCTCAAGTGCTCGTTCTGCGGAAAGAGCCAGAAGCAGGTCAAGAAGCTCATCGCAGGCCCCGGTGTGTACATCTGCGACGAGTGCATCGACCTCTGCAACGAGATCATCGAGGAAGAGCTCGCGGAGACGAGCGAGGTCCGCTGGGAAGAACTTCCCAAGCCTCGCGAGATCTACGAGTTCCTCGAGGGCTATGTCGTCGGCCAGGAGGCCGCGAAGAAAGCCCTCTCGGTCGCTGTGTACAACCATTACAAGCGGGTCCAGGCCGGTGAGAACGGCGGAGCCCAGGGACGCGACGACGCGATCGAGCTGTCGAAGTCCAACATCCTGCTCCTGGGCCCCACGGGCTCGGGCAAGACGCTCCTGGCCCAGACCCTGGCCCGCATGCTGAACGTTCCGTTCGCCATCGCCGACGCGACGGCGCTCACGGAGGCCGGCTATGTGGGCGAGGACGTCGAGAACATCCTCCTGAAGCTGATCCAGGCGGCCGACTACGACGTCAAGAAGGCCGAGACCGGGATCATCTACATCGACGAGATCGACAAGGTCGCCCGTAAGAGCGAGAACCCGTCGATCACGCGCGACGTGTCCGGTGAGGGCGTCCAGCAGGCCCTGCTCAAGATCCTCGAAGGGACCACGGCTTCCGTCCCGCCCCAGGGCGGCCGCAAGCACCCCCATCAGGAGTTCATCCAGATCGACACGACCAACGTGCTGTTCATCGTGGGCGGCGCGTTCGCCGGCCTGGAGAAGATCATCGAGTCGCGGGCGGGTGCCAAGGGCATCGGCTTCGGCGCGACGATCCACTCCAAGCGCGAGCTGGAGGAGAAGGACCAGTTCCAGGAGGTCATGCCGGAGGACCTGGTGAAGTTCGGGATGATCCCCGAGTTCATCGGCCGTCTCCCCGTCATCACCTCGGTCCACAACCTGGACCGCGAGGCGCTCCTCCAGATCCTCCTGGAGCCGCGCAACGCCCTGGTGAAGCAGTACCAGCGCCTCTTCGAACTCGACGGCGTGGAGCTGGACTTCGAGCGCGAGGCCCTGGAGGCCATCGCCGACCAGGCCATCCTGCGCCGCACCGGCGCGCGCGGCCTGCGCGCGATCATGGAGGAAGTCCTCCAGTCCGTGATGTACGAGGTCCCCTCCCGCAAGGACGTGGCCCGCGTCGTCATCACGGCAGAGGCCGTCCACTCGAACGTGAACCCGACGCTGATTCCGCGGGACGCCCGTGGCTCGGGCAGCGGCGAACAGAAGTCGGCGTAGGCGGCGGAACGTTCACGAGCGGTGCCCGGCACAGAAGTGTGCCGGGCACCGCTCGTCTGTGCGGCAGAGCTGTGACTAGTCCGGGTTGACCTTCTTCGTTCCTGTGCAGGTCGAGAGTAGATCCGAGCCGTCGAAGAGGCCGCCCTGGATCCACGCGCGGGTGATGCCCGCGGTGTCAGAGGCGCTGGTATTCCACGCGTCCGTGGTGTTGGAGCCCTTCGTGTTGTGGTGCCAGGACCAGTAGTGAATGTCTCCGCCTCGCCTCTCAGTCACCAAGCGGACGACGGGGTGCGCGCTGTCCGTCTTCGTGTCCTCGGCTTCCAGGTGCACAGACGCCAATGAGTCGGGGCCGGCCCAGTTCCAGGAGGCGCGCACTTCCCCGACGACGGGGATCGGGCCCAGGATGGGGTGCTTCAGGGCGCACGAGCTGTCAGCTTCCGCGGCGGCAGCCGGTCCTGCTGCCAATGGAATGGCGGCGACAGCGACCGCCGAGCAGAGGAGCGCCGAGAATCTGTATTTGTGTCGCATGCTCACCTTTCACTTGGGCAAATCGCTGGCCGATAGGTGGGATTACCCTGAGTGATCATGCATCGCGAGGTCGGAAGGCGCACTTACTTTCGATTGGGAGTGAGCTGTGACACAGCCTGCGGATCGGCGTTGCGTCGGCGGCTTCGGGTACGACCGGTGGCATCAGGCCTTGACTCGGACCTCCGCGCGCAGCTTGGTGGTCTTATCTGCCGCGGCTTTCAGGTCCGGGCTCTTGCCCGTCGCGGCGAGAGCCATGTCGACCGGGATGACCACGCCGACCGTGCTGTGGTCGCCCCAGATGCACAGCGGCATCCGAATCTCCTTGGGTCCGGAGGCGGAGGTGCCGTCGCCCTGTTCGTTCTTGACGCGGGTCTCCTGGCATTTGACCACTGCGCCGTCGGCGTCGAAACTCTGCGGGCTGCCGGTCAGCTCACCGGTGGACGAGCTGTCGGCGGTCGACTGCTCCTTCATCTTGGTGAACATCGAGTCGACGACACTCTCCGGGTCATCGATCTGGCCATAGACGCCCATGAACTTTAGGAACTTGCCGGCGAGGGGGTTAGACCCATCGGCGGACTGATAGGCCGCGTTGACGGCCTTCGCGTTCTTGACACCGTTCTTCTCGGCGTCCTTGACGTCGTTGTCGCTGAGGCCGTCCTGGCTGTCGGTCGTGGACTTCTTGTATTCCGTGAGCACCGTCGCCGGCGTCGTCAGCTTGTGCGGGCCGTCGTCCGCCACGGACGAGCCGCCCCCGCCGAACATGAAGTACGCGCCCACGCCGATCGCCGCGACCACGGCCACCGCGCCGATGATCAGGCCCGTCTTCTTCTTGCCGCCACCGGGCGGGGGCGGAGGGACCTGCCCGTAGGGGGCCTGGGGCTGCTGGCCGTAGGGGCCCGGCTGCTGGGGCTGGCTGTAGCCGCCAGGCTGGCCGTACGGCTGCTGCGGCTGGCCGTACGGGGGCTGCTGCGGCGGCACGCCCTGCGGGGCCTGCTGCGGGTAGCCGTAGCCGGGCTGGGGCGCGGCCGGGGGCTGCTGGCCGTAGGGGCCCGGCTGCTGCTGGCCGTAGGGTCCGGGCTGCTGAGGCTGCTGCCCGCCGTACGGGCCCGGCTGGTTGTAGCTCATTTCTGGGGTTCCCCTCCCGATGCTTATGCGTTCCGAACATCCTGGCGGAAGGTGACCGTGTGTGGGGAACCCGGGGGCGGATCGGTGCCATGTTGTTGAAAGGTTGTTCCAGACGGCCGGGGCAGCCGCCGCGTCGCACGGGAATCCGGTTTCGGGGCACCCCTGCCGCGCCCCTAAACTGGGCCCGTGACCGAGAACACTCAGCAGCAGAATCCAGCGCCCACCACCGAACTGCCGACCCAGTACGCGCCGGCCGAGGTAGAGGGGGCGCTGTACGAGCGCTGGGTAGACCGGGGTTACTTCACCGCTGACGCGAACAGCGAGAAGGAGCCGTACACGATCGTCATCCCCCCGCCGAACGTCACGGGCGCGCTCCACCTGGGCCACGCCTTCCAGGTCACGCTCATGGACGCCCTCACGCGCCGCAAGCGCATGCAGGGCTACGAGACGCTGTGGCTGCCCGGCATGGACCACGCCGGCATCGCGACCCAGAACAAGGTCGAGCAGCAGCTCGCCGAGGAGGGCAAGTCCCGCCAGGACCTGGGCCGCGAGGCGTTCACCGACCGCGTGTGGCAGTGGAAGGACGAGTACGGCGGCCGGATCCTCGGCCAGCTGCGGCGCCTCGGCGCGGGCCTCGACTGGTCGCGTGAGCGCTTCACCATGGACGAGGGCCTGTCGAAGGCCGTCCAGACCATCTTCAAGAACCTGTACGACGACGGGCTCATCTACCGCGCCGAGCGCATCATCAACTGGTGCCCGCGCTGCCTGACGGCGATCTCGGACATCGAGGTCGACTACCAGGACGACGACGGCGAGCTCGTCTCGCTGAAGTACGGCGAGGGTGACGAGACGGTGGTCGTCGCCACGACCCGCGTCGAGACGATGCTCGGTGACACCGCCGTCGCCGTGCACCCCGACGACGAGCGGTACGCGCACCTGATCGGCAGGCACATCAAGCTGCCGCTCACCGACCGGACCATCCCGGTCGTCGCCGACACGCACGTCGACCCCGAGTTCGGCACCGGCGCCGTCAAGGTGACGCCCGCGCACGACCCGAACGACTTCGCGATCGGCCAGCGGCACGGCCTGGAGTCCATGACGATCATGGACGAGCGCGGTGTCATCACCGTGCACGGTCCCTTCCAGGGCCTCGACCGCTTCGAGGCGCGCTCCGCGATCGTCGCCGCCCTGCGCGAGCAGGGCCGCGTCGTCGCAGAGAAGCGCCCGTACGTCCACTCCGTCGGACACTGCTCGCGCTGCAAGACCACCGTCGAGCCGCGCCTGTCGCTGCAGTGGTGGGTCAAGGTCGACACGCTCGCCCAGGCCGCCGGTGACGCGGTCCGCGACGGGCGCGTCGCGCTCCACCCGAAGGACATGGAGAAGCGCTACTTCGACTGGGTCGACAACCTCAACGACTGGTGCATCTCACGCCAGTTGTGGTGGGGCCACCGGATCCCCGTCTGGTACGGGCCGAACGGCGAAGTCGTGTGCGTCGGCCCCGACGACCCGATCCCCGGCACGGAGGCCGAGGGCTGGACCCAGGACGAGGACGTCCTCGACACCTGGTTCTCGTCCGGCCTGTGGCCGTTCTCCACGCTCGGCTGGCCGGAGAAGACCCCGGACCTCGAGAAGTTCTACTCGACCGACGTCCTGCTGACCGGCCACGACATCATCTTCTTCTGGGTCGTCCGGATGATGATGTTCGGCCTGTACGCCATGGAGGACCAGGTCCCGTTCAAGACCGTCGCCCTCACCGGTCTCGTCCGCGACGAGTTCGGCAAGAAGATGTCGAAGTCGAACCCGAACGCGGTCGACCCGATCGACTGGATGGACGCGTACGGCTCCGACGCCGTGCGCTTCACCCTGGCCACCGGCGCCAACCCGGGTGCCGACGTGCCGATCGGCGAGGACTGGGTCAAGGCCTCTCGTAACTTCGCCAACAAGATCTGGAACGCGACGCGCTTCGCGCTGATGAACGGCGCGACCGTCGAGGGCCCGCTGCCGGCGCCGGAGGAGATGACGGCGACCGACCGCTGGATCCTGTCCCGGCTCAACAAGACCGTCGCCGAAGTCGACGCCTTCTACGACGACTTCCAGTTCGCCAAGCTCTCCGACGCCCTCTACCACTTCGCGTGGGACGAGGTCTTCGACTGGTACGTCGAGCTGTCGAAGACGACGTTCTTCGAGGGCGGCGAGCAGGCGAAGGTCTCGGGCCGAGTCCTCGGCGAGGTCCTCGATGTGACGCTGCGTCTGCTGCACCCGATCGTCCCGTTCGTCACTGAGACGCTGTGGACGACACTGACGGGTGGCGAGACGCTCGTGATCGCCGAGTGGCCCAAGGACAGTGGCTTCCGTGACGCCGCCGCCGAGAGCGAGATCGAGACGCTTCAGCAGGTCATCACCGAGGTCCGGCGCTTCCGTGCAGACCAGGGCCTGCAGCCCGGTCAGCGCGTGCCGGCCCGGCTCGACCTCGGCGGGACCGCGCTCGCCCCGCACGAGGCGGCCATCCGGCAGCTTCTGCGGCTGCAGCCCGAGGGCGACGCGTTCTCGGCCACCGCGACTTTGCCGGTCGCCGGTGCGCAGGTCGCGCTCGACCTGTCCGGCACGATCGACGTGGCGGCCGAGCGGAAGCGCCTCGCCAAGGATCTGGCCGCCGCCGAGAAGGAGAAGGCCCAGGCCACGGGCAAGCTCGGCAACGAGGCGTTCCTCGCGAAGGCACCGGACGCCGTCGTCGACAAGATCCGTGGGCGCCTCGCCAAGGCGGACGAGGACATCGCCCGTATCCAGCAGCAGTTGGAGCGGTTGCCTCAGGCCTGACGCGTGTGACGTGCCCTGGCGCGTCCGACGTGCCTGATGCGTGGTGAAGGCCCCCCGGGATCCTCTTGGTTCCGGGGGGCCTTCGCGATTCTCTGGGTGCCAGGGGCTTTATGCACGCAGCCCCAGGCGCTGCAGCTCCGCGTGCGCCAACGCGTCCAGCACCACAGGGTCCGCCTCCCGCCAGCCCTTCGCGAGGCAGCCGGGACCGGGGTCCGGGGGGACGTCCAGGTCCGGATCCAGGTCCGGGTCCAGGTCAGGGTCTTGGTCCGGGGTTCCGCCGATGGCGGCCGGGAGCAGTTCCGCCGTCGCCGCCAGTTCGTCCAGCGGGCGCAACAGCGCTCTCAGCGCCAGCAGTTCACGGCCGTCCTCCGTCGAGGCCAGCTCCTGCGCTGCCGCGGCCTGGCGCGTCCAGCGGATGCGGCGGGGCAGCCACACCGTGAGCATCAGGCCCACCGGGATCACGAAGAGCGCCACCGCGCCCAGGACCGCGAGCGCCTGTGCGGCCGCCGGGCCCTGCGGGGCCGGTGCCGCGTCCACGATCCTGTCGCCCGCGTGGGCCACGCCCCGCAACGCTCCGTCCACCGAGCTGCCGAGGAGCGGGATACGGGGGCGGTGCTGGGCCGGCTGGGAGGCCAGCTGTGCCAGCCGGTGCGCCGCCAGCGCCGCCGCTGCCCACAGCGCAATCCACAGCAGGGCGGCGCCGTCGCCCAGGAGTTGGAGTGCGCGTCGGCCGGGGTTGTGTGCGTACCACATGGTGCGATTGGACCTTCTCCGTACGGGGGCGGGGGCGCACCGCGCCGGGGGGTCTCCCGGCGTCCCCGGTTCGGGTCAGCTCTTCGTGGCCCCCGCACACCGTTCCGTTCGGGCCGCTCACGCCGCCGTGAGCAGGCGCTCGAGCGAGTCGAAGTCCTCCACGCACTTGCCGCAGCCCAGCGCCACGCTGTCCAGCGGGGCCTCGGCCGGGAAGACCGGGATGCCCGTGGCCTGAGCCATGCGCAGGTCCAGGCCGGGAAGCAGCGCGCCGCCGCCCGTCAGCACGATGCCGTGCTCCATGACGTCACCGGAGAGCTCCGGCGGGCACTCCTCGAGCGTCGCCCTGAGTGCCGAGACGATCGCCTCGACGGGAGAGTCGAGGGCTTCCCGGATCTCCTGGGCGGTGAGCTTCGCGGTGTGGGGGAGGCCTTCCAGCCGCCGGCGGCCTCGCACCGTGAAGGTGCCCGTTTCGGAGAGTTCCTCGGCCGGGGCCGCGGAGCCGATGGCCAGTTTGACCGCCTCCGCGGTGCGTTCGCCGATCAGCAGGCCGTGTTCCTTGCGCACGTGGGCCGTGATCGCGTCGTCCATGCGGTCGCCCCCGACCCGTAGGGACTGTGCGGTGACGATGCCGCCCAGCGAGATCACCGCGACCTCCGTGGTGCCCCCGCCGATGTCCACCACCATCGAGCCGCGCGCCTCGGCCACCGGGAGGCCCGCGCCGATCGCCGCTGCCATGGGCTCCTCGATGACGTGGACCGCCCGGGCCCCGGCTCGCTGTGCCGCGTGGACGATCGCACGGCGCTCCACCGGGGTGACTCCGCTGGGGACACAGATGACCATGCGGGTCCTGGGGCGGCGGCCCGGGACCGCCTTGCGGACGAAGTGGCGGAGCATCTCCTCCGCCGCCTCGTAGTCGCTGATCACACCGTCGCGAAGGGGGCGGACCGCGGTGATGGAGCCCGGGGTCCGGCCGAGCGTCTCCTTGGCCTCCGTGCCCACGGCGACGGTCGTCTTGTTCTGTTTCAGCGCCACCACTGAGGGCTCATTGAGCACGATCCCCTTGCCGCGTACGTAGAGAAGTGTGTTGGCGGTGCCGAGATCGATGCCTATGTCCATGATCGCCAAGTTTGCAGGGTGATGCTGTGGTCCGGAGGGATCAAGGTCCTGAAACGGACGGGCCGAAGGTCCCTGAGCTGCCAGGTGGGGTGCGGGCCGGGCCGTGCCGGTGGTTCTCCGTAGACTGGCTGGTGTGAGTGAGCTCCCCCCGCGCGACAGCGGCGAATCCGACGGCTTCGACGACATCGTGGATGCCGAGACCGAGCGTGACCCCGATCTGGCACTGATCGAGGCCGGCAGCCGTACCCTCCGCACGCAGGGGGGTGCTCCGCAGGGGGACGGCGTGCCCGCGCGGCCGCAGGACCCCGAGGTGGCCGAGGCCCTGCGAGAGGTCGAGACCGAGCTCGCGGGGCGGTGGGGCGAGACCAAGCTGGAGCCGTCCGTCTCGCGCATCGCCGCTCTGATGGACGTGCTCGGCGACCCGCAGCGCGCCTATCCCTCGATCCACATCACGGGGACGAACGGCAAGACGTCCACGGCCCGCATGATCGAGGCACTTCTCGGCGCATTCGAGTTGCGTACGGGGCGTTATACGTCGCCGCACGTTCAGTCGATCACGGAGCGCATCAGTCTCGACGGCGCGCCGATCGACTACGAGCGGTTCATCGAGACCTATCGGGACATCGCCCCGTATGTGGAGATGGTCGACCAGAAAGAGGAATTCCGGCTTTCCTTTTTCGAGGTGCTCACGGGGATGGCGTACGCCGCCTTCGCCGACGCACCGGTCGATGCCGCCGTCGTCGAGGTCGGGATGGGCGGCAGCTGGGACGCCACCAATGTGATCGACGCGTCGGTGGCCGTCGTGACGCCCATCGATCTGGATCACACGGACCGTCTGGGCTCCACCCCGGGTGAGATCGCTCAGGAGAAGGCCGGGATCATCAAGCAGGGCGCCACGGTGATCATGGCGCAGCAGCCCGTCGACGCTGCCCAGGTGCTCCTGAAGAAGGCCGTCGACGTGGACGCGACCGTGGCCCGCGAAGGGCTCGAGTTCGGCGTCGTCTCCCGCCAGGTCGCCGTGGGCGGGCAGCTGCTGACCCTGCGCGGGCTCGGCGGCGAGTACGACGGGATCTTCCTTCCGCTGCACGGTGCCCACCAGGCGCACAACGCGGCCGTCGCGCTGGCCGCCGTCGAGGCCTTCTTCGGGATCGGGTCCGAGCAGGCCCGTCTCCTCGACGTGGACACCGTCCGCCAGGCCTTCGCCGGTGCCACCTCGCCCGGCCGGCTGGAGGTCGTGAGGCGTTCGCCCACCGTGGTGCTCGACGCCGCGCACAACCCCTCCGGCGCCCGCGTCACCGCCGAGGCCATCAGCGAGGTCTTCGACTTCAGCCGGCTGGTGGGCGTCGTGGGAGCGAGCGGCGACAAGAACGTGCGCGGGGTGCTCGAGGCCTTCGAGCCGATCTTCGCCGAGGTCGTCGTCACCCAGAACTCCAGCCACCGCGCGATGGACGCCGACGAGCTCGCCGCCATCGCGGTCGAGGTCTTCGGGGACGAGCGCGTGCAGGTCGAGCCCCGCCTCGACGACGCTCTCGAGGCCGCCATCACGCTGGCCGAGGAAGAGGGCGAGTTCTCCGGCGGCGGCGTGCTCGTCACCGGCTCCGTGATCACTGTCGGCGAGGCCCGGCTGCTGTTGGGGAAGGGCTGATCCGCTGTGCGCGTGCTGTGTTCATCGACCCTGATCGGTGAGTTCTTCGTCATCGGCTTCGCCGGGCTCGTCGCCATGAAGGACCCCGATCTGTCGGGCGGCGTCGTATGGGGCGTGTGCGGGGTCGCCATGCTGCTGTCCGTGCTGCTGTGCGGGGCGCTCGGGCGGCGCGGCGGCATCGAGCTGGGGTGGGTGCTCCAGGCGGCGCTCGTCGCCAGCGGGTTCGTCGTGCCGATGATGTTCATCCTGGGTCTCTGCTTCGCCGGACTGTGGTGGGCCTCCGTTCACTTCGGGCGCAAGATCGACGAGGCCAAGGCGCGGTGGGCCGCCCAGGCCGAGGCCGGAAGTAACGCCGCGTAGCCGTGCCCGGTATCGTGCGGGCATCCCACGAAGATTTTGGAGCCGCACCATGAGTCAGCGCACCCTTGTCCTTCTCAAGCCCGACGCCGTCCGCCGCGGACTCGTCGGCGAGATCATCGGCCGCATCGAGCGCAAGGCCGGCTGGACGATCAGCGCGCTGGAGCTGCGGAACCTGGACCAGGACACCCTGGAGCAGCACTACGGCGAGCACAAGGGCAAGCCCTTCTACGAGCCGCTGGTCGCCTTCATGGCGTCCGGGCCCGTGGTCGCTCTCGTCGTCGAGGGCGAGCGGGTCATCGAGGGTGTGCGTCAGCTGGCCGGCCCGACCGACCCGATCGCCGCCGCTCCCGGTTCCATCCGCGGCGACTTCGGCACCATCGTGCGTGAGAACCTGATCCACGCCTCGGACTCGGAGGAGTCGGCCGAGCGCGAGCTGAAGATCTTCTTCCCTGGACAGGTGTAGTCCGGTCCGTGAGACCGTAAAGTTCTTTTTCTGACACTGCGTCAGTCACGGAGCGCTGCTGAACAGGGGCGGCCGGAGAAATTCGGCCGCCTTTTGGCATATGCGCCCCCATTGGGGGAACGCAACACTCCGTCGGCACGTCCCCATTAGCGGAGCGGGGATTCATCTGCTGACAATGGCGAAGACCCTCGCGCCGTGTTCGTGCAGGCGAGACTACGATGTAAGCCTCCACGCCACTCGCACCCACCTCGCCTACCTAACAAGCCATCAAACGCTCCACTTGGGAAGGCCAGACGAATCCTGATGGGGAACTCAATGTCGTTCATCGGCCGTGACATGGCTGTCGACCTCGGGACCGCCAACACGCTGGTGTACGTCAGGGGTCGCGGGATCGTACTCAACGAGCCGTCCGTCGTCGCGATCAACACCAACACCGGCGGCATCCTCGCCGTCGGTGCCGAAGCCAAGAAGATGATCGGCCGCACGCCCGGCAACATCGTCGCCGTGCGACCGCTGAAGGACGGCGTGATCGCCGACTTCGAGATCACCGAGCGCATGCTCCGCTACTTCATCCTGAAGATCCACAAGCGGCGCTACCTCGCTCGTCCCCGTGTCGTGGTGTGTGTGCCCTCCGGCATCACCGGAGTCGAGCGCCGCGCGGTCATCGAGGCCTCCTCGCAGGCCGGTGCCCGCCAGGTGCACATCATCGAGGAGCCCATGGCCGCGGCCATCGGCTCCGGCCTCCCGGTCCACGAGGCCACGGGCAACATGGTGGTCGACATCGGCGGCGGTACCACCGAGGTCGCGGTGATCTCGCTCGGCGGAATCGTCACAGCACAGTCCATCCGGGTCGCCGGGGACGAGCTGGACAACGCGATCATCCAGCACATCAAGAAGGAGTACTCGCTGCTTCTTGGTGAGCGGACTGCCGAGCAGATCAAGATCACGATTGGCTCCGCGTACGACCTCGACTCCGACGAACACACCGAAATCCGCGGGCGCGACCTCGTGTCCGGACTTCCGAAGACCGTCGTCATCTCGGCCGCCGAGGTGCGCAAGGCGATCGAGGAGCCGGTCAACGCGATCGTCGACGCCGTCAAGACGACGCTGGACAAGTGCCCGCCCGAGCTGTCGGGCGACGTCATGGACCGGGGCATCGTGCTCACGGGCGGCGGCGCCCTGCTGCGCGGTCTCGACGAGCGGCTGCGCCGTGAGACCGGCATGCCGATCCACATCGCCGAGGACCCGCTCGACAGCGTGGCGCTCGGTTCCGGCAAGTGCGTCGAGGAGTTCGAGGCGCTCCAGCAGGTGCTGGACGCCCAGCCGCGCAGATGACCTGACGCGAGAGGTCCGCCGTACGAGTGCCTGCCACTTCGTACGGCGGATCGTTGATATATAGGCAAGGCGTAAGAATTCCCCATAACCTGCGGTACCTCAGGGTTCCGCAGAATCCGATTGAGGAAGGCACGGCCGCCGCACGTGAGGGACACACGAGAGAGCCGGCTGCTCCTGGTGCTGCTGATCGCCATCGCGTTCGCACTGATCACGGTGGACATCCGCGGTGGGGAGGACTCGCCGGTCGACGGTGCCCGCCGGGCCGCCGCCACGGTCTTCGGCCCCGTGGAGAACGGCGTCTCCAGCGCAGTCGACCCGATCGGCAACGCCATAGCTGCCGTCAAGGACTCCGGTGAGCGGCACAACCGCGTCAGCGAACTGGAGCGCGAGAACGCGGCCTTGAAGGCGAAGCTCGGCAGCGACGACCGCAACCGCAGCAAGGTCCGCCAGCTCGACTCCATGCTGAAGACGGCCGGCGCCGGCCAGTACGGCATCAAGGGGGCCCAGATCATCGCCATAGGAGCCGCCCAGGGCTTCTCCTGGACCGTCACCATCGACGCCGGCGCCGACGACGGCCTCAAGCGCGACATGACCGTACTGAACGGCGACGGACTCGTCGGCCGTGTCACGACCGTCGGACCGAACACCGCGACCGTCCTGCTCGCCAACGACCCCGACTTCACCGTCGGCACCCGGATGGAGCGCACCGACGAGCTCGGCTTCGCCTCCGGGCAGGGCGACCGGCCGCTGCGCGTCCAGCTCCTCAACGGCAAGGCCAAGATCAAGAAGGGTGACCGCCTCGTGACCTTCGGGTCCGAGGCCGACAAGCCGTTCGTGCCGGGGGTGCCCGTGGGGCGCGTGGTACGCGTCGACCCGGCCGGCGGCGACCTGACCCGGACCGTCTACGTGCAGCCGTACGTCGGGTTCACCAAGCTCGACGTCGTCGGCGTGGTCGTCCAGGCTCCGCGCACCGATCCGCGCGACGAGGTGCTGCCACCCAAGCCGGAGAAGCCCAAGCCGACGCCCACCGTGACCGTCACGGCCACGCCGTCCGGGCCCGCGGCGGGCACCGACGGCATCGACCAGTAGGAGCTGGATCCCATGCGCTTCAACCGGTTGCTGCTCGCCACCCCCCTGGTGATCGTCGCCCTGGTGGTCCAGGTGTGCGTACTCGCCCGTCTCCAACTGCCCGGCGCCGTACCGGACCTCGTGCTCCTGACCGTCGTCGGCCTCGCCCTCGTGTACGGCCATGTCGGAGGCGCGTTCGTCGGGTTCGGCGCGGGCCTGCTCTCCGACTTCGCACCGCCCGCCGACCACGCGGCGGGGCGCTACGCCCTCGTCCTGTGCGTCGTCGGCTACCTCGTCGGCCTCGCCAAGCCCGACAAGGGCCAGCTCAGGTCCGCGTCCGGCCCGATGATCACGGTCGTCGCCGCGGCCATCGGCTCGACCCTGCTCTACGCGGGCGTCGGAGCCCTCGTCGGTGACACCGCCGCCCGCCATGTGGGCATCGGCAGCCTGCTGTTCACGGCCGCGCTCTACGATCTGCTCCTCGCGCCGTTCACCGTCCCGCTCATCATCGCCCTGGCCAGACGCGCCGAGAACGATCCGCTCGCCGATTCCTCGCCCGGCGCCGGCAAGACGACCGACGTCACCGCCGGCTGGCTCTCCTCCGGCACGGGCCTGCGCATCGGCAGCCAGCGCAGCGGAATCCGCCTGAAGACCGCCAGGGCGCGCACCGCGCGGGCCGGCCGCATCAAGGGGGTCAAGCGACTGTGACCGCCGCGCACGTCACCACGTACACGCACTGAGAGGGGGAGCAGCATGACCAACATTCCCGAGACCGGGCGGACCCCACGCGTCCAGATCCGGCTCGTCGTCCTCCAGATCCTGGTCCTGTCCCTCCTGCTCACCCTCGGCGGCCGCCTCTGGTACCTCCAGATCCGCAACGGAGCCGAGTACGCCAAGGAGGCCTCCGGCAACCACGTCCAGCAGGTCGTCAGCCCCGCGGCGCGCGGCTCCATCCTCGACGCCCGCGGCGTGCCGATCGCCGACAACGAGACCCGCCTCGTCGTCTCCGCGTCCCGCACGGATCTGATGAAGATGCCCGACGACGGCAAGGCCGTCCTCGCCAAACTCGCCGACGTGCTCGGCATGAAGCCCAAGGACGTCGCCGAGAAGGTCCGCCTCTGCGACGCCAAGACGCCGCAGCCCTGCTGGAACGGCTCGCCCTACCAGCCCATCCCGATCACGGACGAGGCCACGCCCAAGCAGGCCCTCCAGATCCGCGAACGCTCCGAGGACTTCCCCGGCATCACCGCCGAACCCGAGGCCGTACGCCGCTACGCCGGACCGGGCGGCGCCAACACCGCGCAGGTCCTCGGCTACCTCTCGCCCGTCACCGACGCCGAGATCGAGAAGGCCAAGGACACCTCGTCGCCGTATCTGCGCTCCGACCAGGTCGGCCGCTCAGGCCTCGAGCGCACCTACGACAAGGAGTTGCGCGGCAAGGCCGGCGTCACCCGCTACGAGGTCGACAACCTCGGCCGGGTCATCGGCCGCGCCAAGAGCGACAAGGCCGAACCCGGGGCCAATGTCGTCACCTCGATCGACGCGCGCGTGCAGGGCGTCGCCGAGCGCGAGCTGAACGAGGCGATGAAGGCGGCCCGCCAGCAGTTCGACAAGATCACCGGCGAGAACTACAAGGCCGACTCCGGCGCGGTCATCGTCATGGAGGCCAAGACCGGCCGGATCGTCTCCATGGCGTCCGCACCGTCGTACGACCCGAACGCCTGGGTCGGCGGCATCTCCGCCAAGGACTACAAGCGGCTCACCGGCAAGAACTCCGACTACCCGCTGCTCAACAGGGCCATTCAGGGTCAGTCCGCGCCCGGTTCGACGTTCAAGGTGGTCTCCACGGCCGCCGCGGCCGAAGCCGGCTACAAGTGGGACGGCGGCTACCCCTGCACCAGCTCCTACTCGGTCGGCGGCCAGGTTTTCAAGAACTTCGAGGGGGAGAGCTTCGGCCCCATCTCTCTCGGCCGCGCGCTGGAAGTCTCCTGCGACACCGTCTTCTACGGCCTCGCCGACCGGGAGTGGAAGAAGGACGGCGGCATCAACCCGAAGGGGACCCCCAAGGACTACTTCTACAAGGCCGCCCACCAGTTCGGCCTCGGCAAGACCACCGGCGTCGACCTTCCCAACGAGGTCACGGGCCGCGTCCCCGACCGCCGGTGGAAGAAATCCTTCTGGGAGGCCAACAAGGACAGCTGGTGCAAGACCGGCAAGAAGGACGGCAGCTACGTCGAGAAGATCGCCTACGAGAACTGCCTCGAGGGCAACAAGATGCGCGAGGGCGACTCGATCAACTACTCCATCGGCCAGGGCGACACCCTCGTCACGCCGATCCAGCAGGCCATGATCTACGGGGCCCTCGCCAACGGCGGCACCGAGTACGTCCCGACCATCGGCAAGGCGATCATCAGCGCCGACGGCAAGACGGTCAGGGAGATCAAGCCCCAGGTCAAGGCCAAGCTCCCGATCACCAAGGCGACCCACAAGGGCATGGACGCCGCCCTCGCCGGCGTCGTCACCCGCGGTACCGCCGCATGGAAGTTCGGCGGCTGGCCCCAGGACAAGATCCCGCTGCACGCCAAGACCGGCACCGCCGAGGTCTACGGCAAGCAGACCACGTCATGGCTGGCCACGTACTCCAAGGACTACTCGGTCATCATGACGATCTCCCAGGCCGGTACGGGCTCCGGAGCCTCCGGTGAGGCCGTCCGCAAGATCTACAACGCGCTGTACGGCGTCTCCGCCGACGGCACGATCGACAAGAAGAAGGCCCTGCTGCCCTCGCCGGAGAAGAACCTGCCGAAGATCCGGCCGGACGGTTCGATCGACGCGCCGACCATCAAGCCCTATGAGCCCGCCGAGCCGAGCCCGTCCCCCACGCAGGAGCTGGCCGCGGTCTTCGGCACGCCCGTGACCGGAAGGCGGGACTGACGACCATGGCCGGCACCAACGGCTTCTCCGTCTCCGGATACGGACCCGAGCGCTCCACCCTGTCCCGGCTCATGGCCAGGGACTCGGTGATGCGCCGCCTCGACTGGCCGATCCTCCTGTCGTCGCTCGCCCTGTCCCTCATCGGCTCGGCGCTCGTCTACTCGGCGACCCGCAACCGCACCGTGATCAACCAGGGCGACCCGTACTTCTTCCTGATCCGGCACCTCATGAACACCGGCATCGGCTTGGCCCTGATGATCGGCACGATCTGGCTCGGCCACCGCACCCTGCGCACGGCCGTGCCGATCCTCTACGGCGCCTCGATCTTCCTGATGCTGCTGGTGCTGACCCCGCTCGGCGACACGATCAACGGACAGCGCAACTGGCTGTCCGCGGGCGGAGTGTCGCTCCAGCCCGCCGAGTTCGCCAAGATCACGATCATCCTGGGCATGGCGATGCTGCTGGCCTCACGGGTCGACGCGGGCGACAAGCAGTACCCCGACCACCGCACGGTACTGCAGGCGCTGGGCCTCGCTGCCGTCCCGATGCTCGTCGTGCTGCTCATGCCCGACCTCGGCACGATCATGGTCGCGGCCGTCATCGTGCTCGGTGTGCTGCTCGCCTCCGGCGCCTCCAACCGATGGGTGTTCGGCCTGCTCGGCGCAGGTGTGCTCGGCGCGATCTCCGTCTGGCGGCTGCACATCCTCGACGAGTACCAGATCAACCGCTTCGCCGCGTTCGCCAACCCGGCCCTCGACCCGGCCGGCGTCGGCTACAACACCAACCAGGCCCGCATCGCGATCGGCTCCGGCGGCCTCACCGGCGCGGGCCTCTTCCACGGCTCCCAGACCACCGGCCAGTTCGTCCCCGAGCAGCAGACCGACTTCGTGTTCACCGTGGCCGGCGAGGAACTCGGCTTCGTCGGCGCCGGACTCATCGTGCTGCTGCTCGCCGTCGTCCTGTGGCGCGCCTGTCGCATCGCCCGCGAGACCACCGAGCTCTACGGCACGATCGTCGCCGCCGGGATCATCGCCTGGTTCGCCTTCCAGGCCTTCGAGAACATCGGCATGACGCTCGGCATCATGCCGGTGGCGGGCCTGCCCCTGCCGTTCGTGTCATACGGAGGATCGTCCATGTTCGCCGTCTGGGTGGCGATCGGACTGCTGCAGTCGATCCGCGTCCAAAGGCCCATGTCGGCGTAGGGAAGCGCCCGGTTTGCCGGAGGTCTGCCACTGGGTCTGCCCAGAATCCGGATTCGCGACTAAATTCAGTTCATGGCGGAGACGAAGCGCGAGATCGAGCGTAAGTACGAGGCGCCGGTGGCCGGCGACGGTTTCGGGCTGCCGGATCTGAGCCGTGTCGCCGGGGTCTTCGCCGTCATCGACAAAGGCGTCGTCGACCTTGACGCCGTCTACTACGACACGGCCGACCAGCGCCTCGCGGCCGCCGCGATCACCCTGCGGCGCCGCACCGGCGGCGCCGACGCGGGCTGGCACCTCAAACTCCCCGTCTCCCTCGCCGAGGGGGTACGGGACGAGATCCGGGCCCCCCTCTCCGACGACGTGCCCCGCGACCTCACCGGCCTCGTGCGCTCCCGGGTGCGCGAGGCCGATCTCGTACCCCTGATGCGGCTGCGCTCCTCGCGCGACATCCACGAACTCACCGACGCCGACGGCGCGCTCCTCGCCGAGGTCAGCGTCGACGGCGTACGGGCCGAGCGGCTCACCGGCGGGACAGGCACCACCTCCTGGACCGAGATCGAGGTCGAGCTGGCGGACGACGGCGACCCGGCGTTCCTCGGCAAGGTCGAGAAGAAGCTCCGCAAGGCCGGGGCGAGCCGCTCGGCCTCCCCGTCGAAGCTCGCGCGGGCCCTCACGGAGACCGGCATCGGCCCGCGCCCGTCCCGGCCCGCAGACGACCCCGAGACCTCCGCCGACCACGTCCTCGCCTACCTCAGGGCCCAGCGCGACGCGATCGTCGACCTCGACCCCGCCGTCCGGCGCGACCTGCCCGATTCGGTGCACCAGATGCGCGTGGCCACGCGCCGGCTGCGCAGCGCGCTGCGCTCGTACGGCAAGATCCTCGACCGGGCCGTGACGGATCCGATCGGCGACGAGCTGAAGTGGCTCGCCGGTGAACTCGGTCTCGACCGCGACCAGGAAGTCCTGACCGAGCGGCTGACCGCGGCCCTCGACGAACTGCCGCGCGAGCTGTCCACCGGCCCCGTCCGCACCCGGCTGCGCACCTGGTCGCGGGCCCGGCGCTCCGGATCACGCCGCCATCTGATCGCCGTTCTCGACGGCAAGCGCTACCTCGCGCTCCTCGCCGCCCTCGACACTCTCGTCGACGCGCCCCCGCTGCGGGCCAAGCAGCCGAAGAACGCCCTGGCCAAGGCCGTGCTGCGGGACTACAAGCGGCTCGCGGGACACGTCGAGGAGGCACTCGCCGAGGATCCCGGACCGGCCCGCGACCTCGCCCTGCACAGCGCCCGCAAGGCCGCCAAGCGCACCCGGTACGCGGCCGAGGTCGCGGAGCCCGCGCTCGGCGACCGGGCGAAGGACGTCGGCAAGCACGCGAAGGCGCTCCAGACCCTGCTCGGCGAGCACCAGGACAGCGTGATGGCGCGCGAGGCGCTGCGCGACGTGGCGGCGCAGGCCCACGCGGCGGGGGAGAGCTCCTTCACATACGGGCTGCTGTACGGCCGCGAGGAGGCGCTCGCCGAGCGGGCCGAGGCGGAGCTGCCGCCGCTGTGGGCGAAGGCTGTCTCCTGACCGAGTTACGCTTGACAGTCATCCCTGTCAGCTCACGAAGGTCCCGGGTATGCCTGCCGAAGCCGCAGAGTCGGTTTTTCCACAGCTCGAAGCTTTGCTCCCGCATGTGCAGAAGCCGATCCAGTACGTGGGCGGTGAGCTCAATTCCACCGTCAAGCCGTGGGAGAGCTCCGACGTCCGCTGGGCGCTGATGTACCCGGACGCCTACGAGGTCGGGCTCCCGAACCAGGGCGTCATGATCCTCTACGAGGTGCTGAACGAGCGCGAGGGCGTCCTCGCCGAGCGCACGTACAGCGTGTGGCCGGACATGGAAGCGCTGATGCGCGAGCACAAGGTGCCGCAGTTCACCGTGGACTCGCACCGGCCGCTCAAGGCGTTCGACGTGTTCGGGCTCTCCTTCTCCACCGAGCTCGGCTACACGAACATGCTCACGGCCCTGGATCTCGCCGGCATCCCGCTGGCGGCCAAGGACCGCACGATCGACGACCCGATCGTCCTCGCGGGCGGCCACGCGGCCTTCAACCCCGAGCCGATCGCCGAGTTCATCGACTGCGCCGTCATCGGTGACGGCGAGCAGGCCGTCCTCGACATGACGGAGATCATCCGCGCCTGGAAGGCCGAGGGGTGCCCCGGCGGCCGCGAGGAGGTGCTGTTCCGCCTCGCGAAGACGGGCGGCGTCTACGTCCCCGGGTTCTACGACGTCGAGTACCTGCCGGACGGCCGCATCGGCCGCGTCGTGCCGAACAGGTCCGGCGTGCCGTGGCGCGTCAGCAAGCACACCGTCATGGACCTCGACGAGTGGCCGTACCCGAAGCAGCCCCTCGTCCCGCTCGCCGAGACCGTCCACGAGCGGATGTCCGTCGAGATCTTCCGCGGCTGCACCCGCGGCTGCCGTTTCTGCCAGGCCGGCATGATCACGCGCCCCGTGCGGGAGCGAAGCATCACCGGCATCGGCGACATGGTCGAGAAGGGTCTCAAGGCGACCGGCTTCGAGGAGGTCGGCCTGCTCTCGCTCTCCTCCGCGGACCACTCCGAGATCGGTGACATCGCGAAGGGCCTCGCCGACCGGTACACCGAGGACAAGATCGGCCTGTCGCTGCCGTCCACCCGCGTGGACGCGTTCAACGTCGACCTGGCGAACGAGCTCACGCGCAACGGCCGCCGCTCCGGCCTCACCTTCGCCCCCGAGGGCGGCTCCGAGCGCATGCGCAAGGTCATCAACAAGATGGTCTCGGAAGAGGACCTCATCCGGACCGTCGCCACGGCGTACGGCAACGGCTGGCGTCAGGTGAAGCTGTACTTCATGTGCGGCCTGCCCACAGAGACCGACGAGGACGTCCTCCAGATCGCCGACATGGCGATGAACGTGATCCAGAAGGGCCGCGAGGTCTCCGGCCAGAACGACATCCGCTGCACGGTCTCCATCGGCGGCTTCGTGCCCAAGCCGCACACGCCGTTCCAGTGGGCCCCGCAGCTGTCGTCCGCCGAGACGGACGCCCGCCTGGAGAAGCTCCGCGACAAGATCCGCGGCGACAAGAAGTACGGCCGCTCCATCGGCTTCCGCTACCACGACGGCAAGCCCGGCATCGTCGAGGGCCTGCTCTCCCGCGGTGACCGCCGCATCGGCTCCGTCATCCGCGCGGTCTACGAGGACGGCGGCCGCTTCGACGGCTGGCGCGAGCACTTCAGCTACGACCGCTGGATGGCCTGCGCCGAGAAGACGCTGCCCGAGTTCGGCGTGGACGTCGACTGGTACACGACGCGTGAGCGCACGTACGAGGAGGTCCTGCCCTGGGACCACCTGGACTCGGGCCTCGACAAGGACTGGCTCTGGGAGGACTGGCAGGACTCGCTCGACGAAACCGAGGTCGAGGACTGCCGCTGGACTCCGTGCTTCGACTGTGGGGTGTGCCCGCAGATGGACACGCACATTCAGGTCGGCCCGACGGGCAAGAAGCTGCTGCCGCTGACCGTGGTCAAGTAGCTTACGAACAGCGCGAGTCGAGGGGCCGGGACGCCGATGGCGGTGTCCCGGCCCCTCGCTCATGTCACGCCGTGATCGGCTTGTCGTCCATGCGGACGTGGTCGACCGCCCAGTACCAGTTGTTGCCCGCGTCGTACATGCGGAACTTCAGGGTGACCGACTTCGCGCCCGCCGGCACCGCGAGTTCCTTCGTCACGAAGGTGTTCTCGGCGTCGTGGCCCGCGTTGTCGTTGCCCGTCGCGTCGGCGCTGTAGTAGAGGAGACGCGTCTGTTCGCCCGTGTCGAAGACCGCCGTCACCGCCGCCTTCTGCGGGGCCTCCTGGCGGTAGTGCGAGTCGAAGGCCACGTACAGCTTCGACGTGCCGGACGGGACCGGGACCGCGGGGGAGACCAGCGTCGAGTCGAACGTGCCCTTCGTCGACGGCGATCCCGTGTCGTCCCAGTCGTCCGGGTCGGCGACCGCGACGACGCCGAGCGCGCGGCCGAAGCCGCCCCGGTCCTGACCCGCCGGTGACCAGGCCCGCTTGGTGTGGAACGTCCAGCCCTGGAGGCGGGCGGTGCCCTGCGGCATACCGGCCGCGTTCACCACGGACCAGCCCTTCGGGGCCTTCGCCGTCCAGCCGACAACGCCCGACACCGGCTCCAGCGCGTCCGCCACCGACTCGAAGTCCTCGCCGAGCAGATGGCCCGCCATGGACGGGGCGGTACGCGCCGAGACCTCGCCGTCGGCCAGGACGAACCGCTCGCCGGACCGGCCCCGCGCCGTCACCAGCAGCCGGTACGCGGCCGTGCCCGACAGCTCGCCGGGGACCTGCACCTCCCACTCGGCGGTCGCCGTCGCGCCCGCCGCGAGCGAGGACGGCGGCGCCGAAACCGCCTTCACCGCCCAGCCCTTGGGCACCACCGGGTGCGCCTCGATCGCGGACACGGCGGTCGTCGCGTCGAACCGTGCGCGCACGCGGGCGGCCTTGCCGGGGACCAGGATCGCCTCGTCGATCGTGGCCGACGCCGCCTCCAGGGACACCGTGACGCCGAGCGCGTCGGGCAGCCCCATCGCGGGGTCGGTGACGCCTTCGAGCCTGCCGGGGACCCGGCCCGCGTACCGGCTCAGGAAGCCGGGCTCGTCGCGGACGGTGACGGCCACGTCGTACCAGCCCTCGCGCGGCACGCGGATCCGGACGGTGCGGTGCGCGCCCGCGCCGACGCGGAACTCGCGGGTGCCGCCGCCGTAGGCCAGGTCACCGACGAGGAACGTGCGGGCGGTGCGGGTGTGGTTGGTGAGCTCGACGTCGGCGTCGCGGCCGTCGTCGGCGAGGTCCAGGTGCGCCTCGTACGAGCCCGCCGCGTCGCCGCGCAGCTGCCACAGGGCGCCGTTCGGCCCGTGGACGTGCAGGTCGTAGCCGTTGTCGCCGGGGCTCCACACGTCGGAGAGCTTCGACTGAGGGCTCAGCGTGTAGTGCTTGGGCGCGATGCCGGGCTCGGGGTACACCGCGAGTACGGCGCCCTGGCGGCCGTGGTTGGCGAGGTCCAGGGTGACCTTGCCACCGCGCACGCGGGGCGTGACCCGCAGGTCGTACGGGGTGGGGCGGGCGGTGCGGCTGCCGCGCTGCTGCTCGGGCAGGAGCTGGGGCCTCGGCACGGTGGGCGCGGGCAGCTTGCCGGTGTCGGTGACCTTCTGGCGGTTGCCGCTGGTGTCGGGCAGCGTGGGCCACGACGGGTTCTTGCCGGAGAAGTCGAAGACGTCGGTGAGGTCGCCGGTGACCTCGCGGCGCCAGGGGCTGATGTTGGGCTCGTGCACCCCGAAGCGCTTCTCCAGGAACTGGATGACGGACGTGTGGTCGCACACCGTCGACGCCACGGCGCCGCCGCGCGTCCACGGCGACACGACGATCATCGGTACGCGCATGCCGAGCCCGAGCGGGAAGGGCCCCGCCGCCTTCGTCTCACCGGCGGGCAGCGTGTCGGACCAGGTCAGCGACCCGTCGGCACCCTTCACGCGGTACTGGCCCTGCTGGTTGACGGGCCGGTAGAAGGACGAGCTGCCCTTGCTGACCCGCACCACGACCTCGCCGTCGGGCGTCACGGTCGACCGGCCGCGGCCCTCGGCGACCGGCGGCACGGGCGCGAGCAGGTGGTCGTAGAAGCCGCCGTGCTCGTCGTAGTTCAGGATGAACGCGGTCTTGGCGAAGACCTCGGGGTTGTCGGCGAGCGCGGACAGCAGACGCGCCGTCAGATCCTCGCCGTGCGGCGGCGCGTAGCTGGCGTGCTCGGACAGGGCGGCCGGCGCGACGAGCCAGGAGACCTGCGGCAGCGCGTCGTTCTTCACGTCCTCCGCGAACGCGGCGACCAGCGCGTCAGCCATCGCCCACGGGTCGTTCGTCTGCGCCGGGTTGCCGACCTTCTTCATGCCCTTCTCGTACAGCGCCTCACCGGGCTGGGCGGCGCGGAAGGTGTTGAACCAGGCGAGCGCGTTGTCGTCGAAGTTCTCCTGCGCCTGGTACGTCTTCCAGCTGACGCCCGCCGCTTCGAGGCGCTCCGCGTAGGTCGTCCACTCGAAGCCGGGTTCCTGGTTGTCGGTGACGGCGATGTCGCGCACCGTGCCGCCGCTGGTGCCGGTCATCAGGTGCTCGCGGTTGGGGTTGGTGCTGGTCTCGGTCGAGCAGTAGTAGTGGTCGCAGATGGTGAAGACCGAGGCGAGCGCGTTGTAGAAGGGCATGTCGGCGGGTTCGTAGTAGCCCTGGCCGAGCCAGCCGCTGCCGCGCCGGGTGACGTAGCCGTCGGCTATGCCGTCGTTGCGGGCGTTCATCGAGTCGCCGAACCCGAAGGCGGCGGCGCCCTGCTGGTACGCGCTGGTGTGCGCGGCGTTCATCGCGAACGGCGCGAGCCAGCCCTCCGGGCGCGACGGGTCGGGCTGGTGGAACACGGGCTTGCCGTTGATCCCGCGCACGGCGGCGCGGTCACCGAACCCCCGTATCCCCTGCATCGTGCCGAAGTAGTGGTCGAACGACCGGTTCTCCTGCATGAACACCACGACGTGCTGGATGTCCTCCAGCTTGCCGGGCCTGCCCGGCGCGGCGAGCGCGGTGCGCAGGCTCAGCGGCAGCGCGGCCAGCACTCCGGCGGCCGCGGCGCCGCCGATGAGGGTGCGGCGGGAGATCTCGGGTCTGTCCTCGGGGTGCGGCGAGCTCGTGCTCATCGGGGGTGTCCTCCAACGTCCTTCTGTACGCGGCCTGTTTGGCCCAGACCCGTTATGAATACGAGACAGAAGTGACCGTGGCCAGAGGTGTGCGTGAAGTTCCCATGTCGCGGATCCGTATGCCGCGCTCCGGCGTCTGTGAAGGCATGGACTGGGAGAAGCATCCGACGCCAGCGGAGCACGCGACCGCTGAACGCCCGCCCGAGGGCTGCCTCGTGGCCGCGATCCGCATCCCGGTGCGCATCGTCGTCCTGGTCCTCGTCGTACCGATCCGCCTGGCTTGGGACGCGGTCGCCGCCGGCGGTCGTGTTGTCTGGCGTCGCGGCCTCGTCCCACTGGCCCGCGCGTTGTTCGTGGTCCCGTGGGTGTGGCTGTGGCGACGCGTACTCGCCCCGGTGGCACGGGGCGTGGGCGCCGCGCTGATGTGGCTCGGCGGGGCGCTGTTGGTGTGGCCGTGGGTGGCGTTGTGGAGGCGTGTGCTGGTTCCGGTCGGCCGGGGGATCACCGTTGCGCTGGCGTGGCTCGGCAAGGCGCTGTTCGTGTGGCCGTGGGCCGCGCTGTGGCGCTACGTCCTCGCGCCGGTCGGGCGTGGGGTGCGGGCCGTCGCGCTGTGGGTGTGGTGGAAGGGCGTCGTCGCCTCGGTCGCCTGGTGGTACCTCCGGGTAATGACACCTGCCGGGCACGGGATCGCGTGGCTGGGGCGGGGGGTGTGGGCGGGGCTCGCTTTCGTGGGCCGGGGGATCGCGTGGCTGGTGCGGGTGGTCGGGGCGGGGCTCGCCTCGCTGGGCCGGGGCATCGCACATCTCGCCTCCGCAGTCCGGGCCGGGCTCACCGCGGTCGGGCGCGGTCTGCGCGTGGGCGGTGTGTGGCTGCTGCGCGCGCTCCTCGTCCGGCCGTGGGCGTGGCTGTACGCGCGCGTGCTCATACCTCTCGGCGGCTGTATCGCCCGGCTGGCGCGCGGCCTCGCCGCGGCGGGCCGCGCCCTGGGAGCAGGAGTCACCGCACTGCTGCGCGCCCTCGTCGTAGCCCCCGCGGTGTGGCTTTACGCACACGCCCTGACCCCGCTCGGCCGCGGCATCGCTCTCCTCGCGCGCGGCACGGCGACCGCCGTGATCTGGCTCGCCAAGGCCCTCTCCGTCTGGCCCTGGGTCTGGCTCCACACCCGCGTGCTCGCACCCGCCGGACGCGCAACCGCCCTTCTGCTCAAGCTGGTTGGGGACCGTCTCGCCCTCGCCGGCCGAGCGCTCGGCGCGGGGCCGGCGTGGCTCGGCCGGGGCGTCTGGTCAGGGCTCGCGTGGCTCGCGCGTGGCGTGTGGGCCTGCGTCGCACGGTTCGGGCGCGGGATCCGGGCCGTCGTCGTCACCCTCGTACGGTGGATCTTCGTCGTGCCCGCCGTCGCTCTCTGGCGCCGGGTTCTCGTGCCCGTCGGGCGCGCCGTCTTCGTCCTCGTACGGGAGACCGGTGACGCGCTCAGCCACGCGTGGCGTGTCGCCGGACACATTTCCCGGGCCGTCGGCCGGCTCCTCGGCCGGCTCCTGCGGTGGATCTTCGTCGACCCGGTGCGCTGGGCGTACCGCACTGTGTGCACCCCGCTGGGACACCTCGTACGGGACTCCGTATGGCGGCCCGCGGCCCGGGCGGTCAAGGACGCGGGAGTCGCCGCCCGCCAGGCCCTCGCGGCGGCGCGGGAGAGCGTGCGCCAGGCCAGGGCCGACGTCCGCAGGGCCCTCTTCGGAGCAAAACGGGCGGAGCCTCAAGCGCTGGTCAAGGACCGGCGGGAACCTGGCGCGTCTCAGGCACGTACTCTAGGTAGCAGTACGACCGCACTCACGAAGGACTAGAACACTGGGCAAGCGACAGCCCGAAGGCCCGCCGCCCGCACCCGCGGTGCAGCGCATCCGACTGCGCTACACCAAGCGCGGCCGCCTCCGGTTCACCAGCCACCGTGACTTCCAGCGCGCCTTCGAGCGTGCGCTGCGCCGCGCCGAGGTGCCCATGGCGTACTCGGCGGGGTTCACGCCGCACCCGAAGGTGTCGTACGCCAATGCCGCACCCACCGGCACGGGCAGCGAAGCCGAGTATCTGGAGATCGCGCTCACCGAAGCGCGCGATCCGGAAAGGCTGCGCGAGCTTCTCGACGAGTCGCTCCCCACGGGGCTCGACATCATCGAGGCCGTCGAGTCCCGCACCTCGGGCCTCGCCGACCGGCTCACCGCATCCGTCTGGGAGCTGCGGCTCGACGGCGTCGAGGCCGCTGAGGCCGAGGCCGCCGCGGACGCGTTCGTCGCGGCGGAGGCCGTCGAGGTCCAGCGAAGGACCAAGAACGGGATGCGGACGTTCGACGCCCGCGCCGCCGTCGTGAGCCTCGAGGCCGCCGAGGTCCCGCAGGCGCACGAAGACCGGGCTGATAGGCCGACCGACAAGGCCTGTGCGATACTGCGCCTGGTTGTTCGGCACGTGACGCCTGCCGTTCGACCCGACGACGTCCTGTCCGGTCTCCGAGCTGTGGCCGACCTGGCGCCGCCGGTCCCCGCAGCGGTGACCAGGCTGGCGCAGGGGCTTTTCGATGAAGAGACCGGCACGGTGACCGACCCGCTCGCGCCCGACCGCGAGGCAGTCGAGGCCGCACCTCCCGCAAGCGGGGGGAGCGCCGCAGCTGCCGCCGCGACGGCGCCGGTGCCAGGTTCCGCGTAAGGACGGTCGTCGAAGCGCCGCCCTCGTACTCGGGAGCCACCTGGGTCGGGCAGCGCACGAACCCAAGGACTTTCGCCAGGCCGTACGCACACATGGCGTACGGAACCGGCGAGAACAGACAGAGAGCTCCCGTGCGGCGCCCGCGCCCCGGACGGCGGCACCGCGCATGAACGCGCGAGCCGCGGACGTCACCGGACCAGGCGCGGCGCCCGGGAGCCTGACGGGAGATCCACCCGCATGCTTGAGCCGACCGAACCCACTGAGACGTCTTCGTCCGGGGGAACCGACAACAACAGCCCCAGCGACACCCTGCCGCCGCGCCGTCGGCGTCGTGCGGCCTCGCGCCCCGCGGGCCCGCCCACGGGTGCCGCCGCTGACACCGCCCAGGCCGTGACGGCCGCCGCCGACCCCGTCGCCGACGAGGCCGAAGAGACCGAGGCAGGCGCGGCCGCCGAGGCCCCCGCGCAGGACGCCGCACCCGCCGGGCGCCCGCGCCGGCGCGCCACCCGCCGCGCCTCCGCGCCCGCCGGCGCACCCAAGACTTCCGACGCAGCCGAGAGCGCCGAGGCCGAGCCCGCTGCCGCCGCGCCCGCCGTCGCCGCAGAAGAGACCGCCCCCGAGCCGGAGGCCGCGCCCGCCGGGCGCACCCGTCGCCGCGCCACGCGCCGCGTCTCCGCCCCCGCCGGTACCCCCGAGCAGGCCGAGGCTCCCGCCGTGACCGAGCCCGCCGCCGCGCCCGCCGTGGCCGCGGAAGAGACCCCCGCCGAGCCGGAGGCCGCGCCCGCCGGGCGCACCCGTCGCCGCGCCACGCGCCGCTCCACCGCCCCCGCCGGGGCGCCCGAGCAGGCCGAGCCCGTGGCCGCCGCCGAGCCCGCCGCGGCTGAGGCTCCCAAGGCGGAGACTCCCGCCAAGGCCGAGGCTCCCAAGACGGAGGCCCCCGCGGCAGCCGAGGAGGACGCCGAAGGCGGGCGCCGCCCCCGTCGCCGTGCCACCCGCAAGGCCGCGGTCGGTTTCTCCGAGCCTGCGCAGCGCTCCGCCAGGAAGGCCGCCACGCGCGCCGCCGCCGAGCCCGCCGCCGACGAGACCAAGGGCACGAAGGGTTCGCGCCGTCCCGCGCGGCCGTCCGTCGCCGTCTTCCAGGCGCCGGTCTTCGCCGAGCCGATGTTCCAGACCCCGGAGCGCGCCGCCGCGGCGGCAGCCGCCGAGGCCGCGGTGGAGGAGGAGCCGGCCGAGGCCGAGGCTCCCGTCGAGGCCGTGACCGTGGCCGACGTGGTCGCGGAGGAGACGCCGCGCCGGCGCCGTCGCCGTGGCCGCGCCGCTGAGGAGCAGCCCGCCGCCCAGGCCGCCGAGCCGCAGCGGCCCGCCGCCGCCGAGGAGCCCGCCGAGGCCGAGGAACCCGAGGGCGCCGACGAGGGTGACCAGGACCACGAGGACCACGACGAGCAGGGCGACCGCCCCACGCGCCGCCGGCGCCGCGGTGGCCGCCGTCGCCGTCGTGGTGACGCCGCGGACGCCGAGTCCGACGAACACACCGACGAAGAGGCCGAGCACACCGACGAGGGCGCCGAGCACGCCGACGAGGGCGAGGAGGCCGACGAGGCCGACGAGCACGAGGAGCACGAGGAGTCCGGCCCGTCCGGCTCCAGCAGCAGCCGTCGCCGCCGTCGCCGTCGCCGTCGCGCGGGTGACTCCTCCACCGACGGCGAGCCGGGCGACAGCGACCCCGAGCGCACGGTCGTGAAGGTCCGCGAGCCCCGCAAGCAGGAGGAGCGCGGTACCGGCGCCGACGAGGTGCAGTCCATCAAGGGCTCGACGCGTCTCGAGGCGAAGAAGCAGCGCCGCCGCGAGGGCCGCGAGCAGGGCCGCCGTCGTGTGCCGATCATCACCGAGGCCGAGTTCCTGGCCCGCCGCGAGGCCGTCGAGCGTGTGATGGTCGTCCGCCAGCACGGCGAGCGCACCCAGATCGGCGTGCTCGAGGACGACATCCTCGTCGAGCACTACGTGAACAAGGAGCAGGCGACCTCGTACGTCGGCAACGTGTACCTGGGCAAGGTCCAGAACGTGCTGCCGTCCATGGAGGCCGCCTTCATCGACATCGGCAAGGGCCGCAACGCGGTGCTGTACGCCGGTGAGGTCAACTTCGAGGCGCTCGGCATGGCCAACGGGCCGCGCCGCATCGAGACCGCCCTCAAGTCCGGCCAGTCCGTCCTCGTACAGGTCACGAAGGACCCGATCGGCCACAAGGGCGCCCGCCTGACCAGCCAGGTCTCGCTGCCCGGCCGCTACCTGGTCTACGTCCCCGAGGGGTCGATGACCGGCATCAGCCGCAAGCTGCCCGACACCGAGCGTGCGCGTCTGAAGACCATCCTCAAGAAGATCGTCCCCGAGGACGCGGGCGTCATCGTGCGCACCGCCGCCGAGGGCGCGAGCGAGGAGGAGCTGAGCCGCGACGTCGAGCGTCTGCAGGCCCAGTGGGAGGAGATCCAGAAGAAGTCGAAGCAGATCTCGACGAGCTCGCCGAGCCTGCTGTACGGCGAGCCGGACATGACCGTCCGCGTCGTGCGCGACATCTTCAACGAGGACTTCTCCAAGGTCATCGTCAGCGGTGACGAGGCGTGGGGGACCATCCACGGCTACGTCAACCACGTGGCGCCCGACCTGTCCGACCGCCTCTCGAAGTGGACCTCCGAGGTCGACGTCTTCGCGACGTACCGGATCGACGAGCAGCTCGCCAAGGCGCTCGACCGCAAGGTCTGGCTGCCCAGCGGCGGCTCGCTGGTGATCGACAAGACCGAGGCGATGATCGTCGTCGACGTCAACACCGGCAAGTTCACCGGCCAGGGCGGCAACCTCGAAGAGACCGTGACGAGGAACAACCTCGAAGCGGCCGAGGAGATCGTGCGCCAGCTGCGCCTGCGCGACCTCGGTGGCATCGTCGTCATCGACTTCATCGACATGGTCCTGGAGTCCAACAGGGACCTGGTCCTGCGCCGGCTCCTCGAGTGCCTGGGCCGTGACCGGACCAAGCACCAGGTGGCCGAGGTCACCTCGCTGGGCCTGGTCCAGATGACCCGTAAGCGCGTGGGCCAGGGCCTCCTGGAGTCCTTCTCCGAGACCTGCGTCCACTGCAACGGCCGTGGCGTCATCGTCCACCTGGAGCAGCCCGCGTCCGCCGGTGGCGGCGGCAAGCGCAAGAAGCGCGGCCGTGGCGGCAACGGCGCGGAGCACCCGCACGAGCACGAGCTGGCGGCGCCCGAGACGGAGGTGGAGACCGAGGAAGAGGTCGCCGCCGAGGTCGCGGCGCCGGTCGCCCTGGCCGAGCCCGAGTTCGTGCCCGACGAGGAGCTGTACAGCAGCCCCGCCGAGGCGGAGGCCGCGGCCCGTGGTGGCCGTTCGCGCCGCCGTGCGACCCGCAGGGTGTCGGCTCCGGCCGGCGCGCCCAAGGGCGAGGCCGCCCCGAAGGAGACCGCCAAGGCGGAGGCTCCCCAGGTGGAGGCCCCGCAGTTCGAGGCCGAGCCCGTCGTGGCCGAGCCGGTCGTGGCCGAGCCCGCCCCGGTCGAGGAAGCCGCTCCCAAGGGCCGTACGCGCCGTCGGGCGACCCGTAAGGCGACGGCCCCGGCCGGTTCGCCGAACGCCGCCGCCGAGGCCGAGGTGACCGTCACGGCGCCCGCCAAGCCCGAGCCGGAGCCCGTCGTGGCCGAGGAGAAGGCCGAGCCCGAGGCCGCTGAGGCCGAGGCGCCCGTCGAGAGCGCGGCTCCGGCCCGCCCGCGACGCCGCGCCGTGCGCAAGGCCACCGCGCCGACCGCGTCCGAGGAGGCGGCCGTCATGGTCGTCCCGTCGGCCACGGAGGCGCAGGCCGAGCCGGAGCAGGCCGAGCCCGAGGCCGCCGAGGAGGCGCCCGCCGCCAAGAAGGCGGCCCGTAAGACGGCCAAGAAGGCGACGGCGAAGAAGGCCGCCACCAAGAAGACCGCGGCCAAGAAGACGGCCGCGAAGAAGACGACGGCCAAGAAGGCGGCGACCAAGACCGCCGCCAAGAAGACGGCCGCGAAGAAGACCGTGGCGGCCGAGCAGCAGGCTCAGCCGTCCGTCTCCGCCGCGGCCGACGAGGCCTGAGCAGCGCGGTAGATCCGGATCCGACGCCCCCGTTCCGCACCTGCGGCACGGGGGCGTCGGCATGTCACGGGTCACGCCACACCACTGAGCCGCCCCCTGCCTCTTGGAGGCCGGTCAACTACCTGTAAAACTCATGGAGTCGCACGAGTGAACAGGAACGATTACGCGACCGCGCGTCGGGGAGGACACGCGGGCCCGTGAAACAGGGGAGGGGTACCAATGGCGCACGCGCGCCTGAGAGGCACGGGCCGTCACCGTGCCGTGAAGCCGGTCAAGGGCGCCAGACAGGTCGTGGCGCTCGCCACGGTCCTCTCGGCGGCCGGGATCCAGGCCACCGCGTCCACGGGAACCGCCGCAGCGGAAACCCCGACGTGGACCGAGGGGCCGATCTTCAACGACCCGCACGGCACGACGGAGCAGCAGTACGCGATCCGCACCAGGCTGATCCAGCTGACGAACGCGGCGCTGCCCGGTTCGGTGATCAAGGTCGCGGTCTACCACGTGTGGGAGCAGTCGGTCGTCGACGCGCTCGTCGCGGCCAAGAACCGCGGCGTCAACGTGCAGATACTGCTCGACGAGTCCAGCGTCAGCGACCGTCCCACCAACACCTCGTACGCCTCGCTGAAGGCCGCCCTGGGCACCAGCCGGACGAGCCCGTCCTTCGTGACGCTCTGCCCGGCGCACAAGTCCTGCCTGGGCGACCCCAAGTACGGCCAGTCGATCATGCACAACAAGTTCTGGCTGTTCTCCGCGGTCGAGGGCGCCACGAACGTCGTCGTGCAGACCACGTCGAACTCGACGCCGTCGGCGCACACGAAGTTCTACAACGACGCGCTGCTGCTGCCGAACAACGGCGTCATGTACGAGGCGTACTCGGACTACTTCACGGACATGACCGGCAAGAGCTGGTCGACGTGGGACTACCGCACCGTCAGCAACGGTCTGTACAAGGCGTATTTCTTCCCGCGGGCCGGCACGGTCAACGAGTCCGACACGATGTACTCGGTCCTCAACAACGTCGCGTGCTCCTACAAGGACCCGGTGACCGGCGTCGCGAAGAAGACCGTCATCCGGGCCGCGATCTTCAAGGTCACCCGCAAGCAGATCGCCGACAAGCTGGTCTCGCTGAAGAAGCAGGGCTGCTCCGTCAGCCTCATGTACGCGGAGACCGACAGCGCCAAGAGCCTGGGCGGCACCAAGGGGACGTGGGAGGCGCTGCACACCAGCGGCGGGCCCTCGCTGCGCTGCCTCAACGACGACCGGGACCCGCTGAACCCCGGCAAGAAGCTCACGACGCCGTACATCATCCACTCGAAGTACCTTCTGGTGGACGGCATGTACGACGGCAAGCGGAACAAGATCACCTTCACCGGGTCCCAGAACTACACGGGCCCCGCGCTGCGCGAGAACGACGAGGCGATCGTCAAGGTCGACGACGACTCCGTGCAGGACGCCTACCGCGACCACTTCAACCGCGTGTGGAACGTCGCCTGGCCCGGCACGGCCGACGCCACGGACCTGTGCAAGGGCGTGAAGCCGCTGCCGCAGGACGGTGAGAAGCCGCCCGCGTAGCCCGCGCGCACCCGGCGGAAGGGGGCTGGTTTGACCCTTTCGGCGGGTGACCCGTAACCTTGACCGTCGGCGTCTGTTGAGCGCCGCACCCCTGAGCACCTCACCTCCCGGTCCGCCGGGGGAGGCCGCTCGTCCAATCCGGAACATCATGAGCCCTCGGGCACGTGTGAGCGGCTGGCTTCAGGGGGTTCGTTCCGAGCGAAAGAGAGATCCGCGTGTACGCCATCGTGCGCAGCGGTGGTCGCCAGCACAAGGTTGCTGTCGACGACATCGTTGAGGTTGACAAGATTTCCACTGCCAAGGTTGGCGACACCGTAGAGCTCTCTACGCTGCTCGTTGTCGACGGCGACGCTGTGACCAGCGACCCGTGGGTGCTGGCCGGCATCAAGGTGCAGGCCGAGGTCGTGGACCACCACAAGGGTGCCAAGATCGACATCCTTCGGTACAAGAACAAGACCGGCTACCGCCGTCGTCAGGGTCACCGTCAGCAGTACACGGCGATCAAGATCACCGGTATCCCGACGGCTGCGAAGTAAGGGACTGAGACAAGATGGCACACAAGAAGGGCGCATCGTCCACTCGGAACGGGCGCGATTCCAATGCTCAGCGGCTCGGTGTGAAGCGCTTCGGCGGTCAGACCGTCAACGCCGGTGAGATCCTGGTCCGCCAGCGCGGCACCCACTTCCACCCCGGCACGGGCGTCGGTCGCGGTGGCGACGACACTCTGTTCGCGCTGAACGCCGGTGCGGTGGAGTTCGGTACGCACCGCGGCCGCAAGGTCGTGAACATCGTTCCGGTCGCCTGAAACCCCTAGTTCCTAGGACTCAGGCTCCGTAGAGCGTTTTCGCGAGGGCGGACCTTGCTTGCCCGGCCAGAAGCTTCGGCTTCCGGATCGGGAAGCAGGTCCGCCCTTCGTGTGTTTCCAATGAACGCAGAGCAAAGACATTTCGTACTCCTCCGGCCTTTCGCCGGGGGAACCCCCAGGAGGCACTGAACCATGACCACCTTCGTGGACCGCGTCGAACTGCATGTCGCCGCGGGTAACGGAGGCCACGGCTGTGCCTCCGTTCACCGTGAGAAGTTCAAGCCGCTCGGCGGCCCGGACGGCGGCAACGGCGGCCGTGGCGGCGACGTCATCCTGGTCGTGGACCAGGCGGTGACGACGCTCCTCGACTACCACCACTCACCTCACCGCAAGGCCACGAACGGCAAGCCCGGCGAGGGCGGCAACCGCTCCGGCAAGGACGGCCAGGACCTCGTCCTGCCCGTGCCGGACGGCACCGTCATCCTCGACAAGGCGGGCAACGTGCTGGCCGACCTGGTCGGCCAGGGCACCACGTACGTCGCCGCCCAGGGCGGCCGCGGCGGCCTCGGCAACGCGGCGCTGGCCTCGGCCCGCCGCAAGGCGCCCGGCTTCGCGCTCCTCGGTGTGTCCGGTGACCTCCAGGACATCGTCCTCGAGCTCAAGACGGTCGCGGACGTCGCGCTCGTCGGCTACCCGAGCGCCGGAAAGTCGTCCCTCATCTCGGTCCTGTCGGCCGCGAAGCCGAAGATCGCCGACTACCCGTTCACGACGCTCGTCCCGAACCTCGGCGTGGTGACGGCCGGCTCGACCGTCTACACCATCGCCGACGTGCCGGGCCTCATCCCGGGCGCCAGCCAGGGCAAGGGCCTCGGCCTTGAGTTTCTGCGCCATGTCGAGCGCTGCTCGGTCCTGGTCCACGTACTCGACACGGCCACCCTCGAAGCGGACCGTGACCCGGTCTCCGACCTCGACATCATCGAGGAGGAGCTCAAGCAGTACGGCGGCCTCGACAACCGTCCGCGCCTCGTCGTCCTCAACAAGGTCGACGTGCCGGACGGCCAGGACCTCGCGGACCTGGTCCGCCCCGACCTGGAGGCCCGCGGCTACCGGGTCTACGAGGTGTCGGCCGTGGCCCACAAGGGCCTCAAGGAGCTGTCCTTCGCCCTCGCCGAGATGGTCGCCTCGGCGCGTGCCGCCAAGCCCAAGGAGGAGGCGACCCGCATCGTCATCCGTCCGAAGGCGGTCGACGACTCGGGCTTCACGGTCGTGCAGGAGGAGGACGGCCTCTTCCGCGTGCGCGGCGAGAAGCCGGAGCGCTGGGTGCGCCAGACCGACTTCAACAACGACGAGGCCGTCGGCTACCTCGCCGACCGCCTCAACCGCCTCGGCGTCGAGGACTCCCTGATGAAGGCCGGCGCGGTCGCGGGCGACGGCGTGGCCATCGGCCCCGAGGACAACGCGGTCGTCTTCGACTGGGAGCCCACGGTCATGGCAGGCGCCGAGATGCTCGGCCGCCGAGGCGAGGACCACCGCATGGAGGAGACCCGCCCGGCTGCCCAGCGCCGCCGCGACAAGCAGGCGGAGCGGGATGACGCGGAGCAGGAGTACGACGAGTTCAAGCCGTTCTAGTCGCAGCAGCACCTTGTTCTGAGCAGCTGAGCAGCTGAAGAGCTGGGCATTCTGGACACCTGAGCAGTCAGGACACCTGAGCAGTCTGGACACCTGAGCAGTCTGGACACCTGAGCATGGGGAAGGCCCCCGGGAGAATCTCCCGGGGGCCTTCCCCATGCTCAGCCTGCGCGCGGAGCGCTACGCAGTGACCGTGTCGCCCGACTCCGGCTCCGATTCCAGGGTCTCGGCGAACTCGTCGGCCGTGTCCGTGCCGCGCTGGCCGGGGATCTCCATCGCGAGGCGGGACTCCATGCGCACGCGCCGCTCGTCGGCCCGGTCGCACAGCGCGCGCACCGCGTCGTTGAAGCGGTCCAGGGAGGGCGGGTCCGAGGGGCCCAGGAGGTGCTCCTTGAGCTCCGCGCGGGCCTCCGCGTGGGAATCCGTCTCCGGGGCGCGTACGGCCGCCAGAAGGGCGGGTACCTCCGTTGCCGCGGGCGTCAGGATCGTCGCCGCGCTGACCGTCGGGAATCCGGCGCGGAAATCGCCCTCGGTCATGCCGGAGGTGTTCGCGACGGCGTACGGCTTCTCGCTCGTCAGCCAGTCCGAGACGACCGAGGAGACGTCGCTGATGAGGACGTCGGCCTGGTTGAAGCAGGTGAAGATCGCCGGACGGGCGTCCGTGATGACCAGGTGCTCCCACTCCGGGAAGGACGCCCAGTACGCGGCCTCCCACGCGGCGGTCGCCTCGGCGACGGCGGCCTGCCGGCCCCCGTCGGGCGTGCCCTGGAGCAGCATGCGCTCCATCTCGTCCGCGCTGGAGCGGAACGCGGTCGACGTCAGCTCGTCCAGCTCCGCCGCACGGCGCACCAGCTCGGCGGCGGCCTCGGCGCCGGGCCGCGCGCCGGAGCGCTTCGCGGCCGCCTCGCGGACCATCGCCTTGATGCGCTCGTTCGCGGCGCCCGCGCGCGGGTCGACCGAGCCGGTCATCGGGTGCGGCTTGTAGAGGAGGCGCACGGAGTCGTCGGCGAGCAGGTGCTTGACGATGTTCTCGCCGGCGAGAAGCACCGACGTGTTGCCCGGGTTGCCGTCCCAGCCCTCCCACGTGGGGGCGTAGAGGACCGTCGTGTACGTGCCCTGCGGCGCGCCGGTGGAGCGCTTGATGGGCGACAGCTGCGGGCGGCCCACCTCCACGACGTCCTTGTCCTCGACGCCGATGTCGGCGAGCTGGTAGCGCTCGCGGGCCGCGGGCCCGGCCACCCACACCTCGTCGTACGCCTTCGCGTACGGGTTGCAGGAGGACAGCTTGTCGCTCTCGCCGTGGTTGATGAACGCGTGCTTGATCGTCGGGATGCGCAGGACCTGGGAGGTCTTCGCGGCGTTCGCCGGGTGCAGCACCATCTTCAGCGTCGAGTTCTCCAGGGAGAACATCGTGGCGACCTTCGGGAAGCAGATGATCGGCACGTCGGTCGCGTCGATCTTCTGGACCATGAACCGCTCGCGCAGCACGATCAGCGGCTTGCCGTCGACCTCGGAGAGCGTGGAGAGCCACATGTTCGCCTGGTACGCGGACGACGTGCCGCCCGAGAAGTACATCGCGACGGTCGGCTTGTAGTCGGCCAGCCAGCGGTCGAGCCAGGCCATGACCTTCTGCTCGCTCAGGGCGCGCTTCTTCGGGAGCAGCCAGGTCGCTAGATAGAGCGTGCCGCCGCCGAGCAGCACGATCGAGACACCGAGGCCGATGATGCCCCAGAGGGCGTCGGTGGTGGCCGCCGTGATCAGCAGGCCGACGGTGCCGGGGGCGGCGAAGCCGAGCAGGCGGTGACCCTGGCGGCGGGCCAGGATGCGCGGCGGGGCCGCGGACAGCCGCAGCTCCGACGCGTCGATGTTCCGCGTCACGATGGGCAGCGCGCGCGTGCGGCGCACCAGGACGGCCACGGCCTGGCACACGAAGTGCAGGGCGTAGAAGGCGAGCAGCGCGATGGTGAGGGGTGACTGCTCGGCCAGCGGCTCGATGCCGTCGATGCGCAGGAGACCGACCAGGATCAGCATGTCGCGCAGCAGCTGCCGGACGGTGACATCGAAGCGGATCTTGCCGAGGAGGGAGAGCAGGCCGGGCTGCTTGTACTGGAGATACGTGTCGAGCGCGAGACCCGCGGCGCTCGCGGCGACGAACACCGGGACGTACGGGATCAGCGCGCTGACGAGCTGGGCCGTGTAGAGCGCGAACATCGCGAAGAGCGCTGAGAGCTGCACGACGCGGCGGGAGGCAAGGCCGGCGGAGGGCACTGGGCGGGGCTCCTGGCAGGGGGGATCGGATGGCGGGGGGAAAGATGTGCGGGGGGTGCGCGGCATTCTTCGACGAAGGCCGACCACTGACCGTATGACTTTCGCGCCCTCGCTAGCAATCCTTCGTGACAGCAATCACCGGATAAAGGGGCAAAGCCCCCAAGGGCTCTGGGCAACGATTCCTTCCGCGGCCTCCGGCGGAATTCCTCTGGCGTGAGCCTGCCGTCCGCCCCTCGGAACCCGGAGGCGCCGCGCCGTGCCGCTCACGTAGATTGCAGGATCAGGGCCGTGGCCGGGACGAGGCCCACGGCCGGTGAGCACTGATGGGGAAACGCACGTGTCAGCGGCAGGGCAGGACATGAGGCAGGGCGTGGCGGAAGCCCGCAGGATCGTGGTCAAGGTCGGATCCTCCTCGCTCACCACCGCCGAGGGCGGCCTCGACGCCGACCGGGTCGACGCTCTCGTCGACGTGCTCGCCAAGTCCCGCAGCGGCGGTGAGACGGAGATCGTGCTCGTCTCGTCCGGCGCCATCGCCGCCGGGCTCGCGCCGCTCGGCCTGCGCCGCCGCCCCAAGGACCTCGCCCGCCAGCAGGCGGCCGCCAGCGTCGGCCAGGGCCTCCTGGTGGCCCGCTACACCGCCTCCTTCGCGCGCTACGGCGTCCGCGTCGGCCAGGTCCTGCTCACCAGCGACGACATGGCCCGCCGTGCCCACCACCGCAACGCGTCGCGCACCCTCGACCAGCTCCTCGCGATGGGCGCTCTGCCCGTCGTGAACGAGAACGACACCGTGGCGACGGACGAGATCCGCTTCGGCGACAACGACCGGCTCGCCGCCCTCGTCGCCCACCTCGTCCACGCCGACCTCCTCGTCCTCCTCTCGGACGTCGACGGCCTCTACGACGGCGACCCCGCCGCGCCCGGCAGCTCGCGGATCTCCGAGGTCCGCGGCCCCGCCGACATCGCGCACGTCAAGATCGGCAGCGCGGGCAAGGCGGGCGTCGGCACCGGCGGCATGGTCACCAAGGTCGAGGCGGCCGGGATCGCCGCCGCCGCGGGCATCCCCGTCGTCCTCACCAGCGCGGTGCACGCCGCCGACGCGCTCGCCGCCCGCGACACCGGCACGTACTTCCACCGCACGGGCCGGCGCAGCGCCGACCGCCTCCTGTGGCTCCAGCACGCCTCCACCCCGCAGGGTGCGCTCGTGCTCGACGACGGGGCGGTGAAGGCCGTCGTCGAGGGCCGCAAGTCGCTCCTTCCCGCGGGCATCGCGGCCGTCGAGGGTGAGTTCGGCGCGGGCGACCCCGTCGAGCTGCGCGACACCACGGGGCGGGCGATCGCGCGCGGCCTGGTGAACTTCGACGCCAAGGAGATCCCGCAGCTGATCGGCCGCTCCACCCGCGAGCTGGCTCGCGAGCTCGGTCCCGCGTACGAGCGTGAGGTCGTCCACCGGGACGATCTGGTGCTGCTGCACCCCTGACCGCCCCGGCGCATGCGTGAAGATCCGGCGTCCGCACCGGGCGTAAACCGTGTAAACGGCCGAAAGCCGGGCCTCCCGCGGGGGACCTTCCCCAAAACCGCCCCACGAGGGCGCTTGGCCTGCTCAACTCTGTTACAGGAAGTTCCGCACGACCATTGCGCAAAGGAGGCCGTCGTGAGACGAGCGCGCCCGGGGGCGACGTCCCGAGGGTCGGCGGAGCGGGCACTGACCAGCGTCGCGGCCGGCGAGTCGTACCAGGGCAGCGGGCAGGAGGAGAGCGCCGTGACGGAGGAAGGCCCCCGCCTCTGGCATGTCACTCTCAGCGTCTCCGGCGCCGACGCGCCCCTCGCCGAGCTTCGGCGGGGACTCGAACAGCTGGCGCACGACCACCCCTTTCTGCTGACGAGCCGGTACGCCGTCGACCACGCTGAGATCCGCTACTGGGAAGAGGCCCGCGACCTGCACGACGCGGCCGCCGTGGCGCTGCGCCTGTGGGGCGAGCACCGCCAGAGTTCCCAGCTCCCGCCGTGGGAGATCGTCGGCCTCGAGGTCATCGACCGCGACACGTACCACCAGCGCATAGCCGAGGGATACGGACCCCTGCCGGCCACCCCGGTCGGCGTACACCCGTTTTAGGTCACATCTCAGGGTTCGGAACAGCCGCCGGACAGCCCTCGCGCGCCCATTACCCTGCCGATATGACCTCGCTCTCGCCGTACGACTCGATGACCCCCGTCACCCAGGCCGCCTACCGCGCCCGGTCCGCGGCCGGCGCGATCGCCCCGCTGCCGCGGGCCGCGAAGGACGACGCTCTCGCCGCGATCGCCGACGCCCTCGAAGTGCGCACGGCGGAGATCGTCGAGGCGAACGCCAAGGACGTCGCCCGCGCCCGCGAGGCCGGCACCGGCGAGTCGGTCATCGACCGCCTCACGCTCACGCCCGAGCGGGTCCGCGCCATCGCCGCCGACGTGCGCGACGTCGTCGCCCTGCCCGACCCGGTCGGCACGGTCGTCCGCGGCAACACCCTCCCGAACGGCATCGACCTGCGCCAGGTCCGCGTCCCGCTCGGCGTCGTCGGCATCATCTACGAGGCCCGCCCGAACGTGACCGTGGACGCCGCCGCCCTCTGCCTGAAGTCGGGCAACGCCGTTCTCCTGCGCGGAAGTTCGTCCGCGTACGAGTCCAACACCGCCCTCGTGCGGGTGCTGCGCGACGCGGTCGGCGGCTCCGGGCTGCCCGCCGACGCCATCCAGCTCGTGCCCGGGGAGAGCCGCGACTCCGTCAACGAGCTGATGCGGGCGCGCGGCCTGGTCGACGTCCTCATCCCGCGCGGCGGAGCCTCCCTCATCAAGAACGTCGTCGAGAACTCGATCGTCCCCGTCATCGAGACCGGCACCGGCAACTGCCACGTCTACGTCGACGCCCACGCGGACCTCGACATGGCCGTCGACATCCTGATCAATTCCAAGGCGCAGCGCCCCAGCGTCTGCAACGCCGCCGAGACCCTCCTCGTCCACCAGGACATCGCCGACGCCTTCGTGCCCCGCGCCCTTGCGGCCCTCGCCGAGGCCGGCGTCACCGTGCACGCCGACGAGCGCGTCCTCGCGTACGCCGAGGGCTCCAAGGCCACCGTCGTCGAGGCGACCCCCGAGGACTGGGAGACCGAATACCTCTCGTACGACATCGCGGCCGCCGTCGTGCACTCCCTGGACGCCGCCGTGGAGCACATCCGCCTCTGGTCCTCCGGTCACACCGAGGCCATCGTCACCACCTCGCAGCAGGCGGCCCGCCGCTTCACCCAACTGGTCGACTCCACCACGGTGGCCGTGAACGCCTCGACGCGCTTCACCGACGGCGGCCAGTTCGGCTTCGGCGCCGAGATCGGCATCTCCACCCAGAAGCTCCACGCCCGGGGCCCCATGGGCCTTCCGGAGCTCACGAGCACCAAGTACATCGTCACCGGCGACGGCCACACCCGGTAGTCGCGGGCATGCGGACGGGAACAAGGGGAATTCCCGCACCGACTGCCCAAAACGACCCCCCAGGTCTACTCTGGACGCGTGCCGGAGGACGTGGGGGGCACGCCGTTCCCTGACGGCTGGGAGCCCGACGACGACCGCGACCGCGGGGGTGCGGACGAAGAGTTCGCCTCCGTGGTCTTCGACGAGGACTTCGTGAAAGCCGCCGAGGTCCATGAACCCACCGCGGTCGAGCGGCTGCTCGCCGCGGCGCAGGCGCGCGCCGAGGCCCAGGAAGCCGAGGCACGAAGGGCCCGCACACGTGGCTCCGCGGTCGACGACGACCTCTACGACGACGGGTACGGCCCCGACCCGCGAGGCGGCTACGCCCACGGCCCGGACGTGGACGACCTCTACGACCCCGATGTCGACGAGGACGGCTACCCGCGCCCCGGCGCCGCGAAGGTGCGCTGGCGCCGCCCCGTCGCCTGGCTGCTCGCCCTCGTCATGGGCATCGGCATGGTCGCGCTCGCCTTCACCGCCGTCTACCGCGGCGCCTCGTCGGGCGGCCGCCAGGACCGGGTCCCGCCGCCCGCGACGACCGAGCTGGAGAAGGGCTTCCCGACCGCCCCCAGCGCCTCGGCCGACTACTCCCAGCCACCGGTCCCCGCGACCCCGCGGACCCCCTGACCACGGACGGGTACACCCCGTGAGCACAGGGTTGAGAACCTGTCGGAAGTTGTCGTGTACCAGGGCGTTTACCGGACCCCCGGCAGACCTACCCTGAAGGTATGGGCGAGCCAGGAGACCCACCGGAGGGGACCCCCGAGAGCGCTCCCGGCGGTGGTGGTGAGGACGAGTACCGATCCGTCGTCTTCGACGAGTCGTTCATCCGCGCTGCCCGGCTCCAGGAGTTCTCCGCGCAGGAGCGCATCACCGACCACGCGCCCGCCGTACGCCGGCGCCCCGGACTGCGCCGCGGCTTCACCCGGCAGGCCGTCATCCTCGTCATCCTGATCGTTGTCGCGTTCGGCACCGCGATCTACATGGGCGTACGCAACCCGTACCAGAGCCCCGCCACTGCCCGCCGGCCCGAACCGCTGCGGATGACCGTCATCCCGCTCTCGCCGCAGGGCAAGGTGCCCGGCGCCGCCTCGGTGTCCCAGCTCTACGAGCACAGCCCCGCCGCCGAGTTCAGGACGGCCGCCGAAGGCATCAACCTGCCCCCGGATCAGCACACTTCGCACTTCTCCGAGAGCCAGGTCTACGCCGCACTGACCACCGTCAAGGACTATCTCGTCGAGTCCTCGCTCGACCCCGACGTGCTCACCGGGAAGGCCGTGCGGCCCGTGCGGATCCTGCTCGACCCGCAGCAGCTCGACCAGTTCGACCGGAGCTTCGACCGGCCCGCCGCCGACGGACGGCACGAGGCCACCGGCTGGCTCGTCCGCTTCGACCCGAAGCAGGCCGAGCTCGCCGACACCGGGATCCGCGTCCAGGGCACCCTGCGCGCCACGGAGTCCGACGCGGACACCCTCGAGGTCGTCTCCGACCACACCTTCGTCTACGCGCTGCGCCCGGCCGGCGCCGGTTCCGACGCGAAGGCGTCCCTGTTCACCGTCCGCCGCGAGCTGCACTTCCGCTTCGACCGTGACGACCTGCGCATGCACCAGGCCGAGGTGGTCGTCAGCTACACGCAGGCCGGGCCGCTGTCCTGCTCCGTCGACTCGGCCGCCCATCTGCACCCGCTGCTCGCGGGGCAGGCGCCGAAGGAGGGCGGCCCGGCCGGCACCGACCCGTACGCCACGGGCGGCACCGCCGCACTGTGCGGTGCCCTCGCGCCGGGCGCCCAGCCTTCGCTCTGAGCCCCGCGGACCTACTCGCCGTCCTGTGACGTCCCGTGGTTGCCGGTGTTCGCGCCGCCGTCGCCGCCGCCGAACTTCCCGCGCAGCTTGCCGCCCAGGTCGCCCGCGCCGCCCGCGATGTCCGTGACCAGCTTCATCAGCGGGTCCTTGGATTTGCGCATGTTGTCCGCGTAGTGCGAGGCCGACTGGCGGAACGAGTCGGTGACCGAGGTGTCCTTGTCCTCGGTGCGGCGCGGGTAGTGGCCGTCCATGATCCGCTGGTAGTCGCGGGTCGCGGCCCACTTCTTCAGCTCGGCCGCGCGGACCGTGGTGAAGGGGTGCGTACGCGGCAGCACATTGAGGATCTTCAGCACGGAGTCGCGCAGGTCGCCCCCGGCCTCGTACTCCTCGGCCTGCTTGAGGAACGCGTCCACGTTCATCTCGTGCAGATGGTTGCCGCCCGCGATCTTCATCAGGCCGCGCATCGAGGCGTTGAGGTCCTGGCCGACCAGCAGGCCGGCGCGGTCCGCCGACAGCTCCGACTTGCGGAACCACTCGCGCAGCGCGGTGACGATCGTCATGATCGCGAGGTTGCCGAGCGGGATCCACGCGACGCGGAGCGCCAGGCTGGTCAGGAACAGCAGTATCGTCCGGTAGACCGAGTGGCCGGACAGCGCGTGGCCCACCTCGTGGCCGACGACCGCCCGCATCTCCTCCTCGTCGAGCAGCTCCACCAGGCCGGTCGTGACGACGATGATCGGCTCGTCCAGGCCGATGCACATCGCGTTCGGCTGGGGGTCCTGGTTGACGTACATCGGCGGGACCTTCTCCAGGTCCAGGATGTAACAGGCGTCCCGCAGCATGTCGTTGAGGTGCGCGAACTGGTCGTCGGAGACCCGGACCGAGTCCGACAGGAACAGCAGGCGCAGACTGCGCTCGGGCAGCAGCCCGCTGAGCGCCTTGAACACCGTGTCGAAACCGGTGAGCTTGCGCAGCGCCACCAGGGCCGAACGGTCCGCCGGGTGCTCGTACGCCCGCGAGGAGATCCCCTCGAAGCGCCGCCGCTGCCTGCTCGGTACGTGCTCGCGCTGGCCGTCGTTGCCGTCGTTGACGTCGGGCATGCGTCCCCCATGTTCGTGTGCCGTCGTGTTCGGTTGTGCCCCCGAGGAGGTCTCCACAGTAGGCGGAGATACCGTGGCGGGGCAGCACACTGAAGGAGCGAAACACCATGGAGCACACACCCGACGCAGCCTGGCTCACCCAGGCGGTCAGCGCCGCAGCCTCCGACCAGCAGGGTGCGGGCAATCTGCTGCGCATCGTCATCGTCGTGGGCTTCCTCGGCAGCGTGTTCCTGGGCTGGTTCCTGCTGCGCGGCTACAAGCGCGACGACTGACACGGCTGCGGGACGGACGCGCGTACGGCAGAGTCGGCGTGATCGCCGAGGACAGCCCCGCATACGATGAGCGGGAAGTCTTTATCCAGACCTCATGTCACCACCCAGATCCCGACTCCCCATCCCGTCTCACCCGGATAGGTCCTGCTGACGATGAGCCTCCACAGCACCGCTGCCCAGCTGGCCACCCTCGCCGCCGAGGGCGGCGAGCACGGCGGCAACCACCCGAGCCTCAGCCCCTACCTCACCGGCGGCGGCGCCCTGTTCCTGCTGCTGCTGATGCTGTGGATCGTCACCCGCTTCAACCGGGACCGCTAGGCCCTGACGGCGAAGGCACCCCGACCGGGCCAGTAGGCTCTGCACGCATGGGAGAGCAGGACATGCCTACCGGCCCGGTGAACGGCCCGGCCGGCGGCCCGGACCGGGCCCGGATCAGTACCGCCAAGCGGCGTCTCGGCGTCATGGGCGGAACGTTTGACCCGATCCACCACGGACACCTGGTGGCGGCCAGCGAGGTCGCCGCGCAGTTCCACCTCGACGAGGTCGTGTTCGTACCCACCGGGCAGCCGTGGCAGAAGACGGACCGCGCGGTCACGCCGGCCGAGGACCGCTATCTGATGACGGTCATCGCGACCGCCGAGAACCCGCAGTTCTCGGTGAGCCGCATCGACATCGACCGCGGCGGGCCGACGTACACCACGGACACACTGCGCGATCTGCGCGCGCTCAATCCGGACTCGGACCTCTTCTTCATCACCGGCGCCGACGCCCTGGGTCAGATCCTCACCTGGCGGTACACGGAAGAACTGTTCTCCCTTGCGCACTTCATCGGGGTCACCCGGCCGGGCCACCCGCTGACCGACCCCGGTCTGCCGGAGGGCGGTGTCTCGCTCGTCGAGGTGCCGGCCCTCGCCATCTCGTCCACGGACTGCCGTGCGAGGGTCGCCAAGGGTGCCCCCGTCTGGTACATGGTCCCGGACGGTGTGGTGCGCTACATCGACAAGCGCGAGCTGTACCGCGGCGAGTGAGCCGAGAGGGGCACCGGTGAACGACCGATACGACGGTTACTCGGGCAGTTACTCGGGGGACGCGTCCAACACGTCCGACCAGTACGAGCTCGTCGGCTACGACGAGTACGGGCAGCCCGTGTACCGGCAGGTGCCCCAGCAGCCTGCGCAGTACGAGTATCCGCGAGCGTCCCAGGACCAGGGCTACGGCTACGACCCGTATGCCACCGGCCAGCAGCCGCCGGTGCCCTCGTACGACACGTACGACCCCTACGGGGCGGGTGCGCCCGCTCAGCAGGGACCGCCCCCTTCCTACGACCCCTACGGGACCGCCGCGGGAACCGGGCAGCAGCAGCGGGTCGAGGAGCAGACCGCGACCGCCCACATCCCGGCGCAGGCCGCTCCCCGGACCGAGCCCGCCGCGCGCGACCGGCGTGACGGGGCGCCCGAGTACCGGACCGAGCAGTTCTCCTTCGTCGAGGAGCCGGACGAGAACTCCGAAGACGTCATCGACTGGCTGAAGTTCACCGAGTCGCGCACCGAGCGCCGCGAGGAGGCCCGCCGCCGCGGCCGCAGCCGGATCGTCGCCCTCGTCGTCGTCCTCGTGCTCTGTGTGACCGGCGGCGTCGGCTACCTCTGGTACGCGGGCAAGCTGCCCGGCTTCGGCTCCAAGGACTCCGGCAAGGGTGCCGCCGACACCGCGGGCCCGCAGAACCGCGACGTGATCGTCGTCCACATGCACAACACCAAGGGCGGCGGCACCTCCACCGCGCTGCTCGTCAACAACACCACCACCAAGCAGGGCACCACCGTCCTGCTCCCCAACTCCCTTGCCCTGACGGACGACGAGGGCAGCGCGACGACGCTCGGCAAGTCCGTCGGCGGCGACGGGTCCTCCGGCACGCGCGACGCCATCGACACGGTCCTCGGCACGGACGTCGAGGGCACGTGGCGGCTCGACACCCCGTACCTCAACAACCTCGTCGAACTCGTCGGCAACATCGACATCGACACGAACGCGGATGTCCCCGACCCGGCCGCCAAGTCCGGCAAGGACGGGAAGAAGGCGACGTCCCCCCTGGTCAAGAAGGGGAAGCAGCAGACGCTGAGCGGCCCCATGGCCGTCGCGTACGCCACCTACCGCGCGCCCGGCGAATCCGACACCGCGCAGCTCATGCGGTTCGGCCAGGTCATGCAGGGCGTGCTGCGCAAGCTGTCGTCCGACCCGCACGCCGCCACCGTCACCGTCCAGTCCCTCGCCCAGATCCTCGACCCCTCGCTGGGCGAGAAGGATCTCGGCGCGTTCCTCGCCAAGCTCGCCGACCGGGCCAAGGGCGGCGACTACAAGACCGCGCTCCTGCCCGTGCAGCAGGACGGCACCCTCTCCGAGCAGGCCACCGGCAGCGTCGTCAAGGACGTCCTCGGCGGCACGGTGAAGAACCCCGGCAAGGACGCCTCCGTACGCGTCGGCATCAAGAACGCCACGGGCGTGAAGACCCGCACCGAGAAGGCCAGGGTCGCGCTGGTCAACGGCGGCTACACCTTCGTCGACGCCGGGACGGGCACCACGGCCCAGGCCGCGTCGCAGGTCACGTACCAGGACGACGACCGCAAGCAGGACGCCGTCGAGGTCGCCAAGACCCTGGGCCTGCCGACGAGCGCGGTGCGCAAGGGGAGGACCGTGGCGAACGCGGACGTGTCCGTGGTCCTCGGGCAGAACTACACGGGCGGACAGTAGGCGCGCGCCCGGTCGCGGGGGCGTGGCTCCCCGGCCGGGCAATCCAGTAAGGGCCGTCGGCGGTCCGTGAGACCCTTGGGGTATCCCTTCAAGGGATTACTGCCCGCCGACGGAAAGCCTTGTAGTGACCGCCACTGACCGCTCCATCGAGCTCATCACCACCGCCGCACAGGCGGCTGCCGACAAGCTCGCGCACGACATCATCGCGTACGACGTCAGCGATGTGCTGTCGATCACCGACGCCTTCCTGCTGGCCTCCGCGCCCAACGACCGCCAGGTCAAGTCGATCGTCGACGAGATCGAGGAGCGCCTGAACAAGGAGCTCGGCGCCAAGCCGGTCCGCCGCGAGGGCGACCGCGACGCCCGCTGGATCCTCCTCGACTACGTCGACATCGTCGTCCACGTCCAGCACAGCGAGGAGCGCGTCTTCTACGCCCTCGAACGCCTGTGGAAGGACTGCCCCGAGCTGGAGCTTCCCGCGGACGCCAAGGCCACCCGCGGCAAGGCGGCGGAGCACGCCCGGGCGACGCAGGCCGCGGAGGAGGCCGAGGAGCTTCGCGAGCTGGGCGGAGAGCTGCGTTGACCGCCGCGGGGGCCGGCGCCGGACGGGCCGGGGGACCGGGCCAGGGACGGCGCGTCATCCTGTGGCGCCACGGCCAGACCGCCTGGAACCTGGAGCGCCGCTTCCAGGGCTCCACGGACATCGGCCTGACCGAGACCGGCGTCGCCCAGGCCCGCCGGGCCGCCCGGCTGCTCGCCTCGCTGAAGCCGGCCGCCATCGTCGCGTCCGACCTCAGCAGGGCCTCCGCCACGGCCGCCGAGCTGGCCGCGCTCACGGGCCTCGACGTCACGCGCGACGAGGGCCTGCGCGAGACCTACGCCGGTGAGTGGCAGGGCCTCACGCACGACGAGATCATCGCCCGTTACGGCAACCAGTACGCCGCGTGGAAGCGCGGCGAGCCGGTGCGCCGCGGCGGCGGCGAGCTCGAGACGGAGGTCGCCGACCGGGCCGCTCCCGTCGTGCTCGCTCACGCGGAGAAGCTGCCGCAGGACGGCACGCTCGTCGTGGTCAGCCACGGCGGCACGATCCGCACCACCATCGGGCGCCTCCTGGGTCTCGAGTCCCACCACTGGGAAAGCCTCGGCGGCCTCTCCAACTGCTGCTGGTCCGTCCTCGGCCAGGGCGCACGCGGCTGGCGGCTGCTCGAGCACAACGCGGGCACGCTCCCGGAGCCGGTGCTCGGCGACGACGACTGAGCCCCCGACGGGGGCCGGACGGCCGGATTTCACTTTCCGGCAGGTCGCAGGCTAAAGTTCTTCTTGTTCGCAGCCGCGCAGAGCGGGGAGAACGCAAGGGGCTATAGCTCAGTTGGTAGAGCGCCTGCATGGCATGCAGGAGGTCAGGAGTTCAATTCTCCTTAGCTCCACAGTCGAAGCGTCCGCTTCACGAAGATCCCGCCCGGGTAAGGGCGGGATTTTTTGTTACCCGGGACACTCTTTCCAACTGCCTTGAGGCGCTTGGTGTCCCGGGGGCGTACAGGTCTGCGGATGTGGTCCTCGTGTGTCGGTGTGTGCGTAAGTGCTGGCCGGAGCGGGCGAACTCGGCGCCGTGTCCGGACCGGTACTCATGCGTCGCTGACCGTGACGCTCCGGCCGTGGCAGAATCGGACGGCCGGTAGAGGGCCGCGTCCGATCGACGAAGTCGGCCCGACGGGAGGGAGAACGCGATGCCCGCGCGCATCACCGAGGCGGCCGACCGCCCCCTCGGCGTGACAGTGAGACCGGCCGAAGCAGCCCATTCCGGGCAGCACGTTCCTTCCCCCTCCTCTTCTGCGTCTTCTGCGTCTTGTCTGTCTGCTTTCTCTGCTTTCTCTTTCCTCGACTGTCCGTCCTGCGGCTCCCTCCACGTCGCGCAGATGCTCGGCGACAACGGCGGGATCTCGTACGTGTGCACGGCCTGCGGCCACAGCTGGAGCTGAGCGGATCGACATGGGGTCACACAGGAGGAAGTGCGACTGGTGCGGCAGCGGCACGCCCATCGTCAGGGACATGGAGCCGGTCAACCCCGACTACCAGTACTGGTGCGAGGAGTGCGCGCGGGCGCTGATCATAAAAGGCGACCCGATCGAGACGTATCGGGAACTGGAGGGCGAGCCGATCTACGGCCGGCTGCTCGACGAGCACTGCACGCTCAAGCGGTTCTATTCGTTCGCCACGGCCTGAGGATGCCTTAAATTCGGGCAAATCGGACCAAGATGGAAACGATTTGGTGATGCACCGGGTGCCCGGTAATGTTGGCGTCGCCGCCGGGGAAACCGGGCGACACGGTGAACATGCGGCTCCGCCGGATGGACACGAGGGGCTATAGCTCAGTTGGTAGAGCGCCTGCATGGCATGCAGGAGGTCAGGAGTTCAATTCTCCTTAGCTCCACAGCAGATGGACATGAAGGCGGGCCACCCGAACAGGGTGGCCCGCTTTCGTATGCCGTCACCCAGTCCCGCGGGCGTCAGCCGCGCCCGCTGCCCAGGGCCCTGCGTCCGCGGCCCGGCGGGAGCGCGGGCGGCAGGGCCGGGCGGGCCGGAGCCGCTGCCGGGTCCTCCTCGATACGCAGCGCCAGCGCGGGGCACCGGCGCACGGCCCGTACGGCGCGCGCCTCCGAATAGCGCGCCACCGGGGCCTCCGCCACCGAGGGATAGCCGTCCGGGCCCAGCTGGATCAGCTCCGGGACGATGTCCGCGCACAGGCCGTGGCCCTCGCACAGCGTCCAGTCCACCGCGAGCCGCCGGCCGCTGGGGGACTCGCCCTGCGGCGCCTCCGTGTGCAGCGGCAGCACGCCCTGCACCGGGCGCCCGCAGCCGCCGCCCAGGACGTGCGCGGCGAGGTCGTCCGTGAACGCCGAGATCGTCGACTCCAGGAACGCCGCCGAACCGTCCGGGTGCTTGCACGCGCCGCGCCGCTTCACCGCCCTGGTGACCTGCTGGAGGGCTTCGAGGGCGGTGGGGCCGCCGCCGTTCAGTACGTCCTCCAGGCCGCGCGCAGCCGCCGGCAGACCCAGATAGCAGGGACCGCACTGGCCCGCGCTCTCCGAGGCCAGCCACTGCGCCACCCGGAGCGCCTCGCCGAGCGGGCAGGTGTCCGGTCCGATCGGCAGGATTGCGCCCGCGCCGAGCGCGCCCCCGGCGGCCTCCAGGGAGGCGCGGGAGACCACCGCCTCCTGCGCCGTGAAGGCGTCGAGCCACTTGCCGTGGTAGCCGCCCGTGAGCACGCCCTGGGGCATCGGCGGGGCGCCCGCGAGCTGGAGCACGTACCGCAGGGGAACCCCCGCGGGGACTTCGAGGACCATCGGGCGGGCGACGGCTCCGGAGAGGGTCAGCAGGATCGTGCCGGGCTCGTCGCGCAGGCCCGTGCGGCAGTAGCGCTCGGGTCCGGTGCGGGCCGCCACGGCGAGCTGGGCGAACGTCTCGGCGTTCGACAGCAGGGTGGGCGCGCCGCCCACCCCGGAGTCCGAGGCGCGCACCTTGCGGCCCGGAGGCACCGGGGGCCCGCCGTCCGCCGAGCGGATCAGCGCGGAGGACTCCCCGGTGACCATGCGTACGGGGTTGCGCTGCACACGCGCGCGCAGCGGGGCGCCACGGCGGTTGGACAGGCCCCTTTCGAGGAGCGCGGCCTGCATGGACGCCTCGGTGGAGTCGCGGGTCAGGCCCACCACGAGGGTGCGGGCGCCGAGCGCCTCGGCGACCAGGAGCGCGCCGTCGAGGATGAGGTGCGGGGCGCGGTTGATCAGGACCGTGTCCTTGCGGCAGGCGGGTTCGTCCTCGCTGCCGTTGACCACGACGACGGGGCGCACCCCGCGGCGGATCGCGGACTGGGCGACGGCGCGCAGCTTCTTGGCGAAGGGGAAGCCGGCGCCGCCGCGGCCGCGCAGTGATATCTGCCCGGCCAGCGCGGCCAGTTGCTCACCGCCCATCGGTTCGAGCGGGCCGTGCACTTTCAGATGCATGTCGAGGTCGAGTCGCTCGACCAGGTCGAAGCCCGAGGTGAGCTGGGGGAGACCGACGACGCGGACTTCGGGGACGTCGGGCAGCGCGGTGTTCACTGAAGGCCTCCGGGCGGCGTGTTCCAGGGCTCGCCCGCGGCGGGGGCCTGGAACGGGCCGGGCAGCGTTTCGGTGGCGGACTCTTCCCCGTAGCTCGGGATGCCGCCGTAGGGGGTGTCGAGAGTGGGGTCGTACGCCGAGGGGGGTGCCGGGGCGGGGGGCGGCGGGGACGGGGCCGGCCAGCGCTCGGGGGGCTCGGGGTCGACGAACGGGAGGGACTCGGTGGGCTGGAGGTCCAGGAGGGTCAGGGGCTCCCCGGGGGGCGGGGCGCCGAAGAGCGGGTCCACCGGGGCCGAGACCGCGCGGTAGGCGGCCGAGAAGCCGATGCCCGCGGTGGCGGGGCGAGGCTCGAACGCGGGGCGCGCCGGAGCCTCGTGGAGCGGTGGAATGCCGGGGGACGGCATGGGGCGCGGACTTTCGCGCGGCCGCGGCGGGGGCTCGCGGTTCACGTCGAAGCGGGCGTTGGACGGTGCGGGGCGGCCGGCGCCGCCGGGCAGCGGGGACGGGGTGACGTCCCTGCGGCGGGTGCCCTGCGTTCTGCCGTCGCCGTCGAGGAGCGCGAGGACGCGGGCGGCGACCTTGCGCTTGACCGGTCCCGGCGCCGCGCGCAGGGCGACCGCACCGCCCACCGCGACCAGGCACAGGCAGTACAGGACAACTACGTACGTCTTCGGCTGCCGGCCCGCGTACAGACCGTGGATCAGCGCGGAGCACCAGGCGGGGTAGGCCAGCATGTGCAGGGCGCGCCAGCGGGAGGCGATCTGGGCGGGGGACGCGAAGGCCTTGCGCAGGGCGCCGGTGACGCCGGTGGTGACCATCAGGAGCCCGGCGAGCGAGCCGAGGCCGATCAGGCCCGCGCTGCCGGTCACGCCGAGCCCGAAGGGGATCAGCGCGCCGACCACGGACACATGGTCGAGGGCCAGCTTGACGGTGACGTGCAGGAGCAGGAAGCCGATCGAGGCGACCGCCGTGGCCCGGTGCACGCCCTGGGAGAGCAGGCGCTGGCGCGAGGTCAGGAACAGCCGGTCGGAGGCGACCAGGCCCCAGACGACGGACGCCGTCAGGGAGACCAGGGACAGCACCCCGGTGGTGAAGTCGAGCGCGGCGCGGAAGGCGTCGCTCCCGACGAGGACCACGAGGGGTATCAGCAGCAGTGCCGCCGCGCACAGGGCCCCTCGGGTCGCCCGGCCGGGCGCGGGGGACGGGCGGATCCTGCGCCGGGGGCGCTGGGTATTTCCACGCTGAGGGAACGGATTCAGCGGCTGCCCGTTCGTCGGGGAGTTCAACGGGGAGTTCAGTGGAGGGTTCATGGGGGCGACTCCGAATGGTTCGGCAAAGTGGTCCCGCTGCCGCACTCTAGGTCGACCCATACCGGCCAGTACGGGGTTTGAGTTATCTCGTTGTTATCTATCGGAGGTGTGGACTTTGTGTTGCCCCGATAGAGGTCGGTACGCGGAGTAACCCTTGGCCCATGCACCTTCCGAAGGCTTCCCGTGGACCGCCCGCGCCCTGCGCGGGGCTCCCCGGGAAGCCCGTCGCGGCCCGTGTGGGCCCTGCGGTACCCTGACGCCATGCGTGCCGTACGCCTTCTGCTTAGCGAGCCGCGCTGATCAGTCCCGACCGCTGACGAATCGCGGATCGGAATCGGCGCGGCGCCCCCTCCTGTGCGAGGGGCATTTTTGTTTGGCCAGCGCGGTCAGTTCCGTAAGCAGAGACGATCGATGGAGCTTTGAGGATCATGAGCGAGACGAATTCCGCTGCCGCTTCCGAGGTGGCCGCGCCGCACCGCTACACGGCGGCCATGGCCGCCGACATCGAGGCACGCTGGCAGGACTTCTGGGACGCCGACGGCACGTACGAGGCGCCGAACCCGAGCGGTGACCTGGCGGGGGACACCGAGGCGGACCGGGCGATGGCCGCCCGGCCCAAGAAGTTCGTCATGGACATGTTCCCGTACCCCTCGGGTGCGGGCCTGCACGTCGGCCACCCGCTGGGCTACATCGCCACGGACGTCTTCGCGCGCTTCCAGCGCATGAACGGGCACAACGTCCTGCACACCCTGGGCTTCGACGCCTTCGGCCTGCCCGCCGAGCAGTACGCCGTGCAGACGGGCACCCACCCGCGCACGTCCACCGAAGCCAACATGGTCAACATGAAGTCCCAGCTGCGCCGGCTGGGCCTGGGTCACGACAAGCGCCGGTCGTTCGCCACGATCGACCCCGAGTACTACAAGTGGACCCAGTGGATCTTCGTCCAGATCTTCAACTCCTGGTACGACGACGAGGCGAAGAAGGCCCGTCCGATCGACCAGCTGATCGCGCAGTTCGAGAGCGGTGAGCGCGCCGTACCGGACTCCACGCGCGCGTGGCACGAGCTGAACGCGGCCGAGCGGGCCGACGTGCTGAGCGAGTACCGGCTGGCGTACGCCTCCGAGGCGCCCGTCAACTGGTGCCCCGGCCTGGGCACCGTCCTGGCCAACGAGGAGGTCACCGCCGACGGCCGCTCCGAGCGCGGCAACTACCCTGTCTTCAAGGCCAAGCTGCGCCAGTGGAACATGCGCATCACCGCCTACGCGGACCGCCTGCTGGACGACCTGGACGCCCTGGACTGGCCCGAGGCGATCAAGCTGCAGCAGCGGAACTGGATCGGCCGCTCCGAGGGCGCCCGCGTCGACTTCCCCGTCGGCGACGAGGCCATCACCGTCTTCACCACCCGTCAGGACACCCTGTTCGGCGCCACGTACATGGTCCTGGCGCCCGAGCACGACCTGGTGGACCGGATCGTCCCCGCCGCATGGCCCGAGGGCACCCACGACGTCTGGACGGGCGGCCACGCGACCCCCGCCCAGGCCGTCGCCGCCTACCGCAAGCAGGCCGCCTCGAAGTCCGACGTCGAGCGCCAGGCCGAGGCCAAGGACAAGACCGGCGTCTTCACCGGCGCGTACGCGGCCAACCCGGTCAGCGGCGAGCAGGTCCCCGTCTTCATCGCCGACTACGTCCTGATGGGCTACGGCACCGGCGCGATCATGGCCGTCCCCGCGCACGACACCCGCGACTTCGCGTTCGCGCGCGCCTTCGAGCTGCCGATGCGCTGCGTCGTGGAGCCCTCGGACGACCGCGGCACCGACACCTCCACGTGGGACGACGCGTTCGCCTCGTACGACGCGCGGCTGGTCAACTCCGCGAGCGACCAGATCTCCGTGGACGGCGTGGGCGTCACCGACGCCAAGGCGCGCATGACGGAGTGGCTGGAGCGCACCGGCATCGGCCGCGGCACGGTCAACTTCCGCCTGCGCGACTGGCTGTTCAGCCGCCAGCGCTACTGGGGCGAGCCCTTCCCGATCGTCTACGACGAGGACGGCGTCGCCCACTCGCTGCCCGAGTCGATGCTGCCGCTGGAGCTGCCGGAGGTCGACGACTACAGCCCCCGTACGTTCGACGCGGACGACGCCGACACCCAGCCCGAGACCCCGCTGTCCCGCAACGACGACTGGGTCCACGTCACGCTGGACCTGGGCGACGGCGCTGGTCCGCGAAAGTACCGCCGCGAGACCAACACCATGCCCAACTGGGCGGGTTCCTGCTGGTACGAGCTGCGTTACCTGGACCCGCGCAACAGCGAGAAGCTGGTCGACCCGGCCATCGAGCAGTACTGGATGGGCCCTCGCGAGGGCCAGCCGACCGGTGGCGTCGACCTGTACGTGGGCGGCGCCGAACACGCCGTGCTGCACCTGCTGTACGCCCGCTTCTGGTCGAAGATGCTGTTCGACCTGGGCCACATCTCGTCGGCCGAGCCGTTCCACAAGCTGTACAACCAGGGCATGATCCAGGCCTACGTGTACCGCGACAGCCGCGGCATCGCGGTGCCCGCCGCCGAGGTCGAGGAGCGCGACGGCGCGTACTACTTCGAGGGCGAGAAGGTCTCCCGCCTGCTGGGCAAGATGGGCAAGTCCCTGAAGAACGCCGTCACGCCGGACGAGATCTGCGCCGAGTACGGCGCGGACACCCTGCGCCTGTACGAGATGGCGATGGGCCCCCTGGACGTCTCGCGCCCGTGGGACACGCGCGCGGTGGTGGGCCAGTTCCGTCTGCTGCAGCGCCTGTGGCGCAACATCGTCGACGAGGCGAGCGGCGAGGTCACCGTCGTCGACACCGAGGACTCCGCCATCGACGGGACCACGCTGCGCGCCCTGCACAAGGCGATCGACGGCGTCCGCCAGGACCTGGAGGGCATGCGGTTCAACACCGCCATCGCCAAGGTCACCGAGCTGAACAACCACCTGACCAAGGTGGGCGGCCCGCTGTCGCGCAGCGTGGCCGAGCGCCTGGTGCTGCTGGTCGCGCCGCTGGCCCCGCACATCGCCGAGGAGCTGTGGCGCAAGCTGGGCCACACCGACTCCGTCGTCCACCAGGACTTCCCCGTCGCCGACCCCGCGTATGTCGTGGACGAGTCCGTGACCTGCGTCGTGCAGATCAAGGGCAAGGTCAAGGCGCGCCTGGAGGTGTCCCCGTCGATCTCCGACGAGGAGCTGGAGACGGTGGCCCTGGCCGACGAGCGGGTCGTCGCCGCGCTGGACGGCGCCGGCATCCGCAAGGTCATCGTGCGGGCGCCGAAGCTGGTGAACATCGTTCCTGCGTGACAGCCACTCCGTCCAGGCGGATCAGGGTTGTTCCCTACGGGCAGGTTGGGGGTTCCGCTGGAACCTCCAACCTGCGTTTTCCGTTTACGGTGGAAGAGGCGGACGGACCGCCGACCTTGTCGGGAGGAGCGTCATGGGAGAGGCCGTGATCGCGATCGTGGCGCTCATGTTCGTACTGTTCCTGGCCCTGGGCGCGTATGTGACGGTGAAGGTCGTCGGCGCCGCCAAGCGGGGAGTGGACCGCACGGTCGCGCAGGCCCGCCGGTCCGTCGAGGACACGACGCTCAAGGCGCGGACGTTCGTGCAGCCGGGCGCTGCAGGCGAGCTCGCGCAACTGCGGCTCAAGCTGCGTACGTCGATGAGGTCCACTCAGGACGCGCTTCACGCGCGCGTGGCCGAGGACGCCTCGCTCAAGGAGTCGCTGGACCTCTTCGGCCGGCTCAGCGTGTACGGCCACGAGCTGGACGACGACCTCAAGCGCCTCGAGGCCGAGCCGGACAAGGCGCATCTCGCCGAGCTCCTGCCCGATCTGCGCAAGCGGACGGAGCAGATCACCGCGTCGGCCGACTCCCTGCGCCGGGCGGCCAGGGACCGCGCCCACCGGATCGCCGACGACGGCCTGGATTCCCTGAGCGCCCAGATCGACATCGAGGCGGGAGCCCTGCGGCACTGGACGACCGAACCGTCCCCCGGGCCCGCGCAGACGCCGCCCTCGTGGCCCGAGGCCCCGGTCCCGGAGCGTCCCGCCGCGCATCAGACCTGGCCAGGGACTCCACAGGACGGACAGGCCGAGGCGCCCGGCCGGCCGGCGCTCTCGCCCACCGACCCGCGCCCCACCTATCCTTGGCAGAAGAAAGCCCGCCCGGAGAGCACGACTTGACGCGTGAAAGGGCCACCGGGGCCGGGCTGCCGTCCACCGGCCCGGGCAGGTAATCTCCAGCTCATGTCCCGCCATGTCGCGATCGTCACGGATTCAACGGCCTACCTGCCGCAGCGGACGATGGAGCGCCACGGCATCATCGCGGTCCCCCTGACCGTGGTCCTTGGCGACCGGGCCCACGAAGAGGGCGCCGAGATCTCCACCCGCTCACTTGCCGAAGCCCTGCAGAAGCGCCGGCCGGTGACCACGTCCCGGCCGAGCCCCGAGATCTTCGCCGCCACTTATCGCAAGCTGGCCGAAGAGGGCGCGACCAGCGTCGTCTCGCTCCATCTGTCGTCCGAACTCTCCGGTACCTACGACGCCGCAGTACTCGCCGCGCGCGAGGCGCCGGTGCAGGTCAGAGTCGTGGACACCGGCATGGTCGCGATGGCCCTCGGTTTCTGCGCGCTCACCGCCGCCGAGGTGGCCGACGGCGGCGGCACGGTCGACGAGGCCGTGACCGCGGCGGAGAAGCGGGCCGCCGCCACGTCCGCGTACTTCTACGTCGACACCCTGGACTACCTCCGCCGCGGTGGCCGTATCGGCGCCGCCCAGGCCCTCCTCGGCTCGGCGCTCGCCGTGAAACCGCTGTTGCAGCTCGAAGGCGGTCGTATCGAGCTGCTCGAGAAGGTGCGTACCTCGTCGAAGGCGATCGCCCGGCTCCAGGAGATCGTCGCCGAGCGCGCGGGCACGAGCGAGGTCGACATCGCGGTGCACCATCTCGCCGCGCCGGACAGGGCGGCGACGTTCGCGGAGAAGCTGCGGGAGCGGGTGCCGGGGCTCTTGGACCTGCATGTCAGCGAGGTCGGCGCGGTCATCGGGGCGCACACGGGGCCCGGGTTGCTGGGGGCGGTTGTTTCGCCTCGGTGAGGTGCCTCGAGGTGCGTCGCCCTGAGCCCGGGGGTTCTTGTGGGTGACGGGGTTATCCACAACTGGTGGGTTGTCCCCGGGAATTGAGCAAGATCACCGCGGATTCGGCGGAGTGCCTAGCGTTCGTGGCATGGCACTTGGATCAGCACTTTCAGAGACAGCAGTACGTTCGGAGACGCTTGAGGCGGCTGCCGGTGATGTGGCGCCGGGTGGAGCGTCGGGGACGTGGCAGCGGCGTAGGCGTGTGCGGCGGCGCTATCGGCAGGCGTCGGCCGAGGCGTTGAGGCTGCGGGCGGAGGCGTTGTTCGCGGAGGGGCGGGGTGGGCCGCCGGGTTGGTCCGGCGCGCCGAGTCTTTCGCCCGGTCCACCGGGTGTGCCGAGTTCGCCGGATCCGCCTGAGCGGGTGCGGCCATCTCTTCCACGGTGGGCCGGGACGGTGTCCTCACGTCCTCCTCGGTGGGCTCGGGCGGATGCCGATGCCGATGCCGATTCCGACGACGGCGGCGTCCCGGAGGTGGGTGTGGCGCCGGGGGAGTTCGCGGAGGAGCGGGACGAACCGGCGGGCGAGGCCGAGAGGGATACGCCCTCGTGGCGGGAGCGGGCCGGGCCTGCCGTGCGGGAGCGGCTGCCGCTGTGGATGCAGACGCGGTGCGGGCTCGAGCGGCGGAGCGTGATCGCGCTGGTCGTGGTCCTGGTCGCGGCGGCGGGCTTCGCCGTGCACCACTTCTGGACCGGACGGGCTCAGCCGGTGAGCGCGCCCGAGGTCGTGCGATCGGCGGCGCCCGACGGGGCGGCGGGTCAGCTCGACGCCGTTCGGGAGCCGGACGCCGGGCCGTCGGCGCCCGCCCCGGCCGGGGCGTCGGCTGCGGGCGGGACGGACGGGCCGGCCGGGGCGGCCGCGGCGGGGATCGTCGTGGACGTCAGCGGGAAGGTGCGCAGTCCCGGGATCCATCGGCTGCCGGCCGGATCCAGGGTCGCCGACGCGTTGCGCGCCGCCGGAGGAATCCGTCCGGGGGTGGACCCCGCGGGAATCAACCGGGCGCGACTGCTGGTGGACGGCGAGCAGGTGGTCGTGGGTGTACCGGCGGCACCCGGAGGGACCGGCTCGGGCGGTTCTGCGGGTTCGGCGAGTGCTGCCGGGACGGGTGCCGGAACCGGGGCCGCGGCGGGGCCGATCGGCCTCAACACCGCCACCGCAGAGCAGCTCGACACGCTGCCGGGCGTCGGGCCCGTGCTGGCCCAGCACATCATCGACTACCGCACCGAGCACGGGGGTTTCCGTTCCGTCGATGAACTGCGCGAGGTCAACGGCATCGGTGACCGTCGTTTCTCCGACCTCCAGAATCTCGTACGGCCATGAACGGCACGGGAGTTGCACCGCCCTCGGACCCCGCTTCGGGTGACGCCGACCCCCGGCAGGAGGGCCCGGCGGATCTCCGTCTCGTCCCTCCGGCGCTCGCGGCATGGGCCACGGCAGCGGTGACGCTGGACGCTCCGGCGGCGTGGGTGACGGCCCTGGCGCTGACCTGCGCGGCGGTGGCGGGAGTGTTGTTACTGGGAGGGGCGACACGGGGGCGGCAGGGGAGGACGGAGTCACCCTCCCAGCCGGGATCCCCAGCGCCACTACCGCCCGCGCCCCCGTCCCCGGACTTACGGCCCCCGCCACCCCGCCGTCCCCGCGGAGTGTTCTCGCCCTGGCCTCGTATGTCTGTGGCCGCCGTGCTGCTCTGCGTCGCCGCGTCCGGGGCCTCGGCCGCGCTGCACGGTGCGGATCTGACGCGCGGTCCCGTTCCCGGGCTTGCCCGGCAATTCGCCCGGGCGACGGTCGAGTTGGAGGTGACGGCCGACCCGCGGCTGACGCGTCCTCGCGTCAAGGGGGACCACGCGACACCCTCGTCCGTCGTCATCGCCGCCGATGTGCTGAGAGTCGGCGACGCGGGGCGGGGCGGGGCCTCGGGCGCCGGGACGCGGGTGCGTACGCCGGTTCTGGTCCTCGTCGACGTGGACCGCGCCGCCCCGGGGAGGACGCCGTGGCTGGCACTCCTGCCCAGCACGCGGCTGGCTGTGCACGGAGGGCTGGCGCCCGCGTCGGCCGGCGGCGGCCGGGTCGCGGCCGTGCTCCGCGTCGGACGCGACGAGAGCCCTCGGATCGTCGGCGCCCCCTCCACGGCTCAGCGGTTCGCGGGGAAGCTGAGGGGCGGGCTGCGGGAAGCGACCGAGGGGCTGCCGGCGGATGCCCGCGCGTTGCTTCCCGGGCTCGTGGTCGGGGACACGTCCCGTGTCCCGCCCGAGCTGCACGAGGCATTCGAGGCCACTGACCTCTTGCACCTGACGGCGGTCAGCGGGGCGAACTTCACGATCCTGCTCGCTCTGCTGATCGGTCCGCCCGGCACCGCGCACCGGGCGGAGCGCCGTGGCCTCGCCCCGAGGCTCGGGATCCCGTTGCGGGCGACCGCTCTGCTCGGCGGCGCGCTCACGCTCGGCTTCGTGATCGTGTGCAGGCCGGAGCCGAGCGTGCTCAGGGCGGCGGCCTGCGGGCTCGTCGTACTGCTCGCCATCGGCACCGGGAGACGCAGGTCCCTGATCCCGGCACTGGCCACGGTCGTACTGCTGCTGGTGCTGTACGACCCCTGGCTGGCCCGGAGTTACGGGTTCCTGCTGTCCGTCCTGGCCACCGGCGCGCTGCTGACCCTCGCCCCGCGCTGGAGTGCGGCACTGCGGCGGCGGAGATGTCCGCCGCGCCTGGCGGAGGCGCTCGCGGCGGCCGGGACGGCGCAGGCCGTGTGTGCGCCGGTGGTCGTGGTCATCGCGTCCCGGGTGAGCCTGGTGGCGGTGCCGTGCAATCTGCTCGCGGAGTTCGCGGTCGCGCCGGCGACGGTGCTGGGGTTCGCCGCCCTGGCCGCCGCCCCGCTGGCGATGCCGGTCGCGAAAGTCTTCGCCTGGTGCGCGAGCTGGCCCGCCGGATGGATCGCGGACATCGCACGCGCGGGGGCCGCACTGCCCGGCGGAGGCGTGGACTGGCCCGGGGGCCCGAGCGGCGGGCTGCTGCTCGCCGTGGTCACCCTGGGCGTGGTCCTCGTGGGCCGCCGGGTGCTCAAGTCCCCATGGGTCATGGGGATATGTGTGCTGCTCCTGATCCTCGTGGTCATGCAGCCGAGGCCGCTGACCCGGGTGATCACGGGGTGGCCCCCGCCGGGATGGAGGATGGTGATGTGCGATGTCGGGCAGGGGGACGCGCTGGTGCTCGCGGCGGGCGCGGGGGCCGGGGTGGTGGTCGACGCGGGGCCGGATCCGGTGCTGGTCGACCGTTGTCTGCGCTCGCTCGGGATCACCCGGGTCCCGCTCGTCCTGCTGACCCACTTTCACGCGGACCATGTCGCGGGTCTGCCCGGGGTGCTGCGGGGGCGCGAGGTGGGGGCGATCGAGACGACAGGGTTCGACGAGCCGCCGGAACAGGCGCGTTTCGTTCGGGGATTGGCGGACGCTCGGCACATCACGATGACCCGGGCCGTCGCGGGGGAGCAGCGGCGGACGGGCCGGCTCGCATGGCAGGTGCTGTGGCCGCCGCCGCGACCCGCTCCCGACCCGGACGGCCCGAACGACGCGAGCGTCACCCTGCTGGTCCGCACCGCGGGCCTCACCCTGCTGCTCCTGGGTGACCTCGAACCACCGGCACAGCGCGCCCTGTTGAGATCCCCCGTGGCGGCGGCCCTGCCACCCGTGGACGTTCTCAAGGTCGCCCACCACGGCTCGGCCTACCAGGATCCGGTACTCCTTCGGCGGGTCGCGCCCCGTCTCGCCCTGATTTCGTGCGGCGAGGGCAACCCGTACGGGCATCCGTCGGCGCGCACGGTCGCGGAGTTGCGGGCCGGTGGAGCGGCGGTCCTGCGGACGGACCGGGACGGGGCGTTGGCGGTCACCGGATCGGGGCAGGACAGACCCGGTTCGGTCCGTTCCGGGAAGGCGTCGGGGGAGGGGGCGGGGGAGGGGGCGGGGCTGGGTGTGGTGACGGGTGGGTCGTGACAGGTGCCGGGCCCCTGCGGCTCCCGCGGCATTACCGGCCGGTAGAAATGCCTCCGAGCTGGCGAAACGGTAAGCGGAATGGCTAATTCAGGCATCTCTGTACAGGCGGTAACAGTCTCTGGTATTCCCGCGATGTGGGCCTGTGTTGCCCCGAATGCCACAACGATGGTCGAATGCATCTTCGTTGATGGTGGTCTCAAGCTTCACTGGGGTGTCTCGCGCATGGTCGGCCGCTGGCTGGGAAACCGTACGAACCGGGCTCAACGAACGAGCCCCCTCGCGGAGATGAGCGTGCCGCCCGGTGCGGGATTCGTCAGCTGCCGGGTGCTCGACCCCGTCAACGAGCCGGTGCGCGGCGCCGAGTTCGCGGTGAGCGACGCCATGGGGCGCACGGTCGTGAGTGGTGGGGCCGACCCGTTCGGCTCGTTCGTCGCGGCCGTGCCCGCCGGTGACTACCGGCTCGCGGTCACGGCGGAGGGCTACACGCCGTACCGGGGAAGCGCTTCGGTCGGCGAGAGCGCGCACTCCTCACTCGGCGACGTCATGCTCCAGGTCGCCCAGCCGCCGGCGCTGCCCGACGCCGGGGACTGGGAGATCGAGGCGATGCACTCGTCGGTCGGGTTCACGGCGCGGCACATCGGACTGGCGCGGATCCACGGCCGGTTCAACACGTTCGCGGGCGCGCTGCGCATCGCCGAGCGGGTCGAGCAGTCCGCGATGCATGTGGTGATCGATGCGTCGTCCATCGACACGAACGTGAAGATGCGCGACGACCACCTCAGGTCGGCCGACTTTCTCGACGTGGACCAGTTCCCGACGCTCGAGTTCTACAGCGAACGGTTCGTGCACAGGGGCGGCAGCCGCTGGGCGATCACCGGCGCGCTCTCGCTGCACGGTGTGACCCGCACGGTCACGTTCGACGCGGAGTATCTGGGCCTGGGCAACGGCATGGAGGGGGAGACCCGCGCCGCCTGCCGCGCCACCACGGAGCTGCACCGCGACGACTTCACGGTCAACTGGCAGACGATGCTGGCCCGCGGGATCGCGGCGGTCGGCTCCAGCGTGAAGATCGAGCTCGACATCCAGATCGTCCCGAAGGGCTGACGCCCCCGCGGCATCCGCGACGGCCGGCCCTCGAAGGTCGGCCCTCAACCGCCGCCCCGATACCGCCGACCAGTTGCCGCCGCCCCGATGTCGCCGCGGCTAAGGCGCCTCGAGCCAGCCCTCGTGCTCCGCGGCGAACGCGTCGAGTGAGGCGGGGTCGAGGCGGCCGGTAGGGTCCTCGATCACCACGAGCCACTGGGCGTCCTCGGCGTCGTCCTCACCGGCCAGCGCGTCGCGTACGAGCTGGGGCTCCTCGGTGACGCCGAACCGGTCGGGAAGCTCCTCGGCCACCTCCTCCGCGGCGTCGCGGTCGGGCAGCACCAGTACATGTCGCGCGTCGGTCACCCGGCCATTCTCCGGCACGGCGGGCGTTGTCAGTGCCGCGTGGGATGCTTGACCGCGATGGCCAGGAAGACTGCAACAGACGACGTGCTCGCCCCTGTCACCCTCGCCGTGGGGCAGGAGGACCTGCTGCTCGACCGCGCCGTGCAGCAGGTGGTGGCTGCCGCTCGTGCCGCCGACGCGGACACGGATGTGCGTGACCTCACGTCCGACCAGCTTCAGCCCGGCACGCTCGCCGAGCTGACCAGCCCGTCGCTCTTCGCCGAGCGCAAGGTCGTGGTCGTACGCAATGCGCAGGACCTCTCGGCCGACACGATCAAGGACGTGAAGGGCTACTTCGCGGCGCCCGCCGAGGAGATCACGCTGGTGCTGCTGCACGCGGGCGGCGCCAAGGGCAAGGGGCTGCTCGACGCGGCCCGCAAGGCGGGGGCCCGCGAGGTCGCCTGCCCCAAGATGACCAAGCCCGCGGACCGGCTGGCGTTCGTGCGCAGCGAATTCCGGGCGATCGGCCGTTCCGCGACGCCGGAGGCGTGCCAGGCCCTGGTCGACTCGATCGGCAGTGACCTGCGGGAGCTGGCGTCCGCTGTCACGCAGCTCGGCGCGGACGTCGAGGGCACCATCGACGAGGCGGTCGTCGCCCGGTACTACACGGGCCGGGCGGAGGCCTCCAGCTTCACCGTCGCCGACCGGGCCGTCGAGGGCCGCGCCGCGGAGGCGCTGGAGGCGCTGCGGTGGTCGTTGTCGACCGGGGTGGCGCCCGTGCTGATCACCAGCGCGCTCGCCCAGGGGGTCCGCGCCATCGGCAAGCTCTCGTCGGCACGCGGCGGCCGGCCCGCTGATCTCGCCCGGGAGCTGGGGATGCCGCCGTGGAAGATCGACCGGGTGCGCCAGCAGATGCGCGGCTGGACGCCGGACGGTGTGGCCGTCGCGCTGCGGGCCGTCGCCGAGGCCGACGCGGGCGTCAAGGGCGGCGGGGACGATCCCGAGTACGCCCTCGAGAAGGCCGTGGTCACCATCGCAAGGGCCGCCCGCTCCCGCCGCGGCTGAGCCACACAGCCACACCGCCGCCCCATACCCCCGCCCCACACCCGCAGGCCCCCGGCCCACGCGGGACTTGCGCCGCCATGCCATGCGACGCAAGCCCCACACATGCCAAAACCCCGCCCAGCCATCCTGGGGAAGGACAGCCGTGCGGGGTCTCAGGTTCAAGCTCGATGGATCCGCACCCGCGTGGCGAACGCAGTCGCGTGCAGATCCGGGGTGCCGGCCGGGAGCGGAGAGAGAGGGCCCGCTCGGGTCCGTCCGGCGATCACATCAAAGGAGTGCCCGTCCCGTGAGGGAGTGGGTACTCAGCCCTTGAGGGAGGAAGCCTTGGAAGCAAGCGCCGACTTCTTGTTGGCGGCCTGGTTCTTGTGGATGACGCCCTTGGAGACGGCCTTGTCGAGCTTGCGCGAAGCCTCGCGCGTCAGCTCCTCGGCCTTCTGGGTGTCACCCGCGGCAACGGCCTCGCGGGCCTTGCGGATCGCGGTCTTGAGGGAGGACTTGACAGCCTTGTTGCGCTGACGGGCCTTCTCGTTGGTCTTGATCCGCTTGATCTGGGACTTGATGTTCGCCACGAAATGAGCCTTTTCAGGTTCAGGCACGCGAGCTCACGCCCACGCGCCGGTGATTTCTCTTGAGGTGCCTCGCGCCGAGAGGGCATGAGACACAGCTGTCAACGTTACCAGCCGTGCTCCGAGCGGCCCAAACCGGGCGCAGCCCCGCGTCCGTGGGACGATGGAACCTACGTATAGATCCGACCCGAGGCGACAGGCGCCTCAAGAGACAGGACCCTGCGTGCCCGCGACCCCTAACAATGTGCCCGAGCCGAGCCGTACTGCCCCGGCTCTGATCCGCAATTTCTGCATCATCGCGCACATCGACCACGGCAAGTCCACGCTCGCCGACCGGATGCTCCAGCTGACCGGTGTGGTCGAGCAGCGGCAGATGCGTGCTCAGTACCTCGACCGGATGGACATCGAGCGCGAGCGCGGCATCACGATCAAGTCCCAGGCGGTGCGACTGCCCTGGGCCCCGAGCGAGGACCCGGGCAAAACCCACATCCTCAACATGATCGACACCCCGGGGCACGTGGACTTCACGTACGAGGTCTCGCGGTCCCTCGCGGCCTGTGAGGGCACGGTCCTGCTCGTCGACGCGGCCCAGGGCATCGAGGCGCAGACTCTCGCCAACCTCTATCTGGCGATGGAGAACGACCTCAAGATCATCCCGGTTCTCAACAAGATCGACCTGCCGGCCGCCCAGCCCGAGAAGTTCTCCGAGGAGCTCGCGAACCTCATCGGCTGCGAGCCGGAGGACGTGCTGAAGGTCTCCGCGAAGACCGGCATGGGCGTCGAGGCGCTGCTCGACAAGGTCGTCGCCGAGATCCCGGCCCCGGTCGGCGTCGCCGACGCGCCCGCCCGCGCGATGATCTTCGACTCCGTGTACGACTCCTACCGCGGCGTCGTGACGTACGTACGAGTCGTCGACGGCCAACTCAACAAGCGTGAGCGGATCCGGATGATGTCCACCGGCGCCACCCACGAGCTCCTGGAGATCGGGGTCTCCTCGCCGGAGATGACCTCGGCCGACGGCATCGGCGTCGGTGAGGTGGGCTACATCATCACCGGCGTGAAGGACGTCCGTCAGTCCAAGGTCGGTGACACGATCACCTCCCTGCACAACGGCGCCACCGTGGCGCTCGGCGGCTACAAGGACCCGAAGCCGATGGTCTTCTCGGGCCTCTATCCGCTGGACGGCTCGGAGTACCCGGACCTGCGCGAGGCCCTCGACAAGCTGCAGCTCAACGACGCCGCGCTCGTCTACGAGCCGGAGACCTCGGCCGCGCTCGGCTTCGGCTTCCGCGTCGGCTTCCTCGGCCTGCTCCACCTCGACGTGATCCGTGAGCGCCTCGAGCGCGAGTTCGGGCTCGACCTCATCGCCACCGCGCCCAACGTGGTCTACCGCGTGGCCATGGAGGACGGCACCGAGCACACGGTCACCAACCCGAGCGAGTTCCCCGAAGGCAAGATCGACAAGGTCTTCGAACCCGTCGTACGGGCCACGATCCTCGCCCCCAGCGAGTTCATCGGCTCGATCATGGAGCTCTGCCAGACCCGCCGCGGCACGCTGCTCGGCATGGACTACCTCTCCGAGGACCGCGTCGAGATCCGCTACACGCTGCCGCTCGCGGAGATCGTCTTCGACTTCTTCGACCAGCTGAAGTCCAAGACGCGCGGCTACGCGTCCCTGGACTACGAGCCCACCGGCGAGCAGGACTCCAGCCTGGTCAAGGTCGACATCCTGCTGCACGGCGACAAGGTCGACGCCTTCTCCGCGGTCACGCACAAGGACGCGGCGTACGCGTACGGCGTGCGGCTGGTCGCCAAGCTGCGCGAGCTCATCCCGCGGCAGGCCTTCGAGGTGCCGATCCAGGCCGCCATCGGCTCCCGGGTCATCGCCCGCGAGACGATCCGCGCGATCCGCAAGGACGTCCTCGCCAAGTGCTACGGCGGTGACATCTCCCGTAAGCGCAAGCTGCTCGAGAAGCAGAAGGAGGGCAAGAAGCGCATGAAGATGGTCGGCTCCGTCGAGGTGCCGCAGGAAGCCTTCATCGCCGTGCTCTCCAGCGACGACAGCGGCTCGAAGAAGAAGTAGGCCGCGTCACAGCAGTCCGGGGCCCGTCGCGCGTCAGTGCGGCGGGCCTCTTGATTTCCCGGCATTGTTGTGCGGGCCTTTTGTGGGGGCTGTGTGTACAGCGGCTGTTGACAAGAAGTGACAGGCTGCGGCCCCTTACGCGCCGGGCGACTGCGCTCTACTCTGATCACTGCTCGGTAGTTACTCGCCAGTTAAACAACAGCCGCCAACAGCCAGCCGCGCCCAGTCTCGCCGCACTGCCGCGGGCCCCCGGAGGACGTCGTGAGCGACACACAGACCCTGATCGAGAACCGTCCGCCGTCCGTGGCGGCCCTCTTCCTGGAGCGCGTGGCGGCCACGCCCGATACCGAGGCCTACCGGTACCCGGTGCCATCGGCCTCCGGTGAGGGCCCCGAGGAGTGGAAATCGCTGAGCTGGGGGCAGGCCTCGACGCGGGTCTACGCCATCGCGGCCGGCCTCATCGAGCTCGGCGTCCAGCCGGAGGAGCGGGTCGCGCTCGCCTCCTCCACGCGGGTCGAGTGGATCCTGGCCGACCTCGGCATCCTGTGCGCGGGCGCCGCCACGACCACCGTGTACCCGCAGACCAACGCCGAGGAGTCGGGGTTCATCCTCGCGGACTCGGACAGCAAGGTCCTGATCGCCGAGGACGCGGCCCAGCTGGCCAAGGCCCGCGAGCGCCGGGCCGACCTGCCCGACCTCGCGCATGTCGTCGTCATCGACGAGGCCGGGGTCGAGCCGGACGCCGCGGACCCCGAGGGCTGGGTGCTCACGCTCGCCGACCTGGAGAAGCGCGGCGCCGCCCACCTGGAGAAGCACCCGGACCTGATCAAGGAAAAGGTCGGCGCGATCACCGCGGACCAGCTGGCGACCCTGATCTACACCTCCGGCACCACCGGCCGGCCCAAGGGCGTGCGCCTCCCGCAGGACAACTGGTCGTACATGGCGAAGGCCATCGCCTCGACCGGCCTGGTCGGCCCGGACGACGTGCAGTACCTGTGGCTGCCCCTCGCGCACGTCTTCGGCAAGGTCCTCACCTCCGGGCAGATCGAGGTCGGGCACGTCACCGCCGTCGACGGCCGCGTGGACAAGATCATCGAGAACCTGCCCGTCGTGCAGCCGACCTACATGGCCGCGGTGCCGCGCATCTTCGAGAAGGTCTACAACGGGGTCGCGGCCAAGGCGCGGGCCGGCGGCGGCGCCAAGTACAAGATCTTCCAGTGGGCGGCCGAGGTCGCGCGCGAGTACGCGAAGGTCAGCCAGGACAACTTCCGCAGGACCGGGACGGCCAGCGTGCCGTTCTCGCTCGGCGCCAAGCACAAGGTCGCCGACGCGCTCGTCTACTCCAAGCTGCGCGAGGCGTTCGGCGGCCGGCTGCGTGCCTGCGTCTCCGGCTCGGCGGCGCTCGCCCCCGAGATCGGCTACTTCTTCGCCGGTGCGGGCGTGCACATCCTCGAGGGCTACGGCCTCACGGAGACCTCCGCCGCGTCTTTCGTCAACCCCGGCGAGGCGTACCGCACCGGCACCGTCGGCAAGCCGGTGCCCGGCACGGAGGTGCGGATCGCGGACGACGGCGAGATCCTGCTGCGCGGCCCCGGCGTCATGCAGGGCTACCACGGGCTGCCCGAGAAGACGGCCGAGGTCCTGGAGTCCGACGGTTGGTTCCACACCGGCGACATCGGTGAGCTGTCGCCCGACGGCTACCTCAAGATCACCGACCGTAAGAAGGACCTGATCAAGACGTCGGGCGGCAAGTACGTCGCGCCCGCCGAGGTGGAGGGCCAGTTCAAGGCCGTCTGCCCGTACGTCTCGAACATCCTGGTGCACGGCGCCGACCGGAACTTCTGCACGGCGCTCATCGCTCTCGACGAGCCGTCCATCCTGGAGTGGGCCAAGGACAACGGCCTGGAGGGCAAGTCGTACGCCGATGTGGTCGCGGCCCCCGCCACGGTCGAACTGGTCGAGGGCTACGTCAAGGAGCTCAACCTCGGCCTCCAGAAGTGGCAGACCATCAAGAAGTTCAAGCTCCTGCCGCGCGACCTCGACATCGAGCATGGCGAGCTGACCCCGAGCCTGAAGCTGAAGCGGCCGGTCGTCGAGCGTGAGTACGGGCACCTGATCGACGAGATGTACGCCGGCTCTCGCGAGGCGTGAGCGCTTTTCGTCTGCCGGTCTCTGCTCGGTGGGGCGGGTGCGGGGAGTCTGTGGCTGATCGCGCCCGCTCGGCGGAGCCGCGTACAGACACAGCCCCGCGCCCGTTCAGGGACGCCTCATGTTGCGCGGCGTCTCCTTCCTCTCTGTGATGTGGGCGGCTCAGGTCGCTCGCGTCGGGGTGGGCGTCCTGAGCCAAGTGGCGCGCGAGCGACTCCATTCGTGAAGTCGGCGCATCGAACTGGCGCTGCTCGCGGTGGAACGCGCAGCCCGTGTCCGTGTCCGCGTCCGTGCCCGTGCCCGTGCCCGTCAGGATGATGACGGGCACGTCCTTCGTCCGGGTCGAGCCGCTTGATGTTCGCCGCGGTCTCGAAGCCGTCCATGCCCGGCATCCGGATGCCTAGGAGGAAGGACGACGGCGAACCGCCCGCGCGGTAGCGCCTTCATCGCTTCCTCGCCCGAACGCGCCCGAAGCGCCCGAACATGCCCGAACACGCCCGCACGAGCGGCTCGTCGAGCGAAGCCAGAGCAACTGGTCCACGTCCACCGGATTCGGTACGTAGTCGTCGGCGCCCCGCGCGATGGACTTCTCCCGGTCGCCGGGCATCGCCCTCGCGGTCAGCGCCACGATCGGAAGACCGGCCCAGCGGGGGTCCCCGCCGGCGACCACACGACGCTCCGCACGAGGCCGCCCGCCAGGTGCAGGCGGCCGCCTTCGAGACCGAAGCCACGCGTGGTGCGGTGCAGGCCTGGGCTCGCCGCACGCCTGGTCTTGAAGCCGGGCATCCCCCCGCAGCGCCATGGGGCCTTGGCGAAGTCGCCGTCCCGCGCCGACGTCAACGCGGGCAGAAACGCATGCAGTTCGGTGGCCTGGATCCGGCCCGGATCCTGAACGCGCGTAGCACTGTTCTCGCTCATGGTGGCCCACTTCGGTAACTCGGTGCTTATGGGCGGGGCCGGTCTGTCACTCTGTCCGTGTCGCCTGAGGCGTCATTGCCCGAACTGCACAGGAGCCGCACCGTGGGGTCCATTCCGCTGCAACGGGAGACCACGTACGCCACCGACGAGCCCTCCCGTCCCCCGGGAGCACCGGCCGTCGTGCGGACCTCGCTGCCCGGAAACCCGATGGCCCCGGCTGCGGCGCGCCGCTTCGTGCGGGGTGTTCTCGCCGACTGGGCCGAGCTCGGCCTGGCCGCCACGTCCGGCGGCGGCGACCGGCTCGCCGACGACGCCGTGGTCGTACTCAGCGAACTCGTCACGAACGCCGTGGTCCACGCCGGCACCAATGTCGAGCTGCTGTGCCGCCTCGAAACCGGGCACCCCGACGACCCGGACGGCGCGTGCGCGCCCGCCGCCCTCGTCATCGAGGTCTCCGACCATCACCCCGCCCGCGCCGTCCGCAGCGACCGCATCGACATGGGCCCCGACACCCCCGAGTGCGGGCGCGGGCTGCGCCTCGTGGCCTCTCTCTCCGACGCCTGGGGCATCACGTACCAGCCCGGCACCAAGACCGTCTGGGCCCGCCTCCCCGTCGACGAAGCCGACCGGCGCGGCGGCGACCCCGAGGCGTACCCCGGCGCAAGAACCTTTCAGCGCGGGCTGCGCGCCGCGGAATTACTGGCTCCCACGCCGCGCCGCTTCCCCCACGACCAGGACTGGGTCAACCGCGGCGCGCTCTCCTTCCTCGCCGAGGCCTCCGACCTGCTCGCCGGACAGCTCGACGAGGACCAGGTCGCCTCACTCGCCGGACAGATGCTGGTGCCGCGCATGGCCGACTGGTGCGCCGTCTGGCTCGACGACGAGGACGGCAGGCCCGACCGGGGCGCCGCCGACCGCGCGGGCCGCGGCACCGACGCCCTCGCCACGCCCCGCCTCGCCCGCGTCTGGCACACCAGCGAGAACCGCATGGAGGAGCTCCGCAACATCCTGGAGAAGGACCCGCCGCAGCCCACCGACGCGGCGCGCAGCGCGGCCGTCCCCGTGCCGTGGCCCTTCGAGAGCCTCGGCGGCGACCCGACGGGCGCCGCGCTCGCCTACCGCCTCAGCGCGGGCGGTCGCGCGGTGGGCACCCTCCTCATCGGACGGGCCGGCCTGACGCGCTTCCCCGACGAGGTCACGGGCCTCGTCGAGGACTTCGCCCGCCGCGTCGCCCTCGCCGTCAGCGCGGCCCGCCGCTACACCCGGCAGGCCACCATCAGCCGCATCCTCCAGCGCGGACTGCTGCCTTCCGCCGTCGCGCAGATCCCCGGCATCGAGTCCGCGCTCGTGTACGAGCCGCGCGACGCGGGCGGCCCCGGCGGCGACTTCTACGACGTGTTCCCCGCCGGTGACGGCCGCTGGTGCTTCGCGCTCGGCGACGTCCAGGGAAAGGGCCCCGAGGCAGCCGTCGTCATCGGCCTCGCCCGGCCCTGGCTGCGGCTGCTCGCCCGCGAGGGGTACCAGGTCGCCGAGGTCCTCGACCGGCTCAACCGGCTCCTCCTCGACGACGCCACGGAGGCGGCCGACGCGGCTGCCCGCGCGCTCGCCGCCGCGGGCGGCCAGGGCCTCGCACCCGAGGGCGCGCCCCGCTTCCTCTCCTTGCTCTACGGGGAGCTGGTGCCCACCGAGGACGGGATGCGCTGCACCCTGGCCTGTGCCGGACACCCGCTGCCGCTCCTGCTGCGGCCCGACGGCCTGGTCGAGTGCGCCGCCGAGCCCCAGGTGCTCCTCGGCGTCGTCGACGATCCCGGCTACACCAGCGAGAGCCTCGTCCTCCACGACGGCGACACCCTCCTGTGCGTCACGGACGGAGTGACGGAGCGCCGGGACGGGCACCGCCAGTTCGACGACGGCGACGGCCTCTCCCACGCCCTCGCCGGCTGCACGGGCCTCACCGCACCTCTGCTCGCCGAACGGATCAGACGCCTGGTCCACGAATTCTCCGAGAGCCCACCGGACGACGACCTGGCACTGCTGGTACTGCAGGCCCGGTAGGTCCTCACGGCCGCGGCCGGCGGGACCACCTCGCGACTGCGGGACAATAGGTCCATGCCTTCCGCACTTCCCGACGGTGAGCCCGTCCCCGACGACGGCGCGTTGCCCGCCTCCGCCCTGGCCGGGGCGGCGGAGCGGCCCCTCGGGTTCTATCTGCATGTCCCGTACTGCGCCACGCGCTGCGGCTACTGCGACTTCAACACGTACACCGCGACCGAGCTGCGCGGCTCCGGCGGTGTGCTCGCCTCGCGCGACAACTACGCGGACACCCTCGTCGACGAGGTCCGTCTCGCCCGCAAGGTCCTCGGCGACGACCCGCGCCAGGTGCGGACCGTCTTCGTCGGCGGCGGGACCCCGACGCTCCTCGCGGCCGACGACCTCGTGCGCATGCTCGGGGCGATCCGTGACGAGTTCGGACTCGCGCCCGACGCCGAGGTGACGACGGAGGCCAACCCCGAGTCCGTCGGCCCCGCCTACCTGGAGACCCTCCGCGAGGGCGGCTTCAATCGCATCTCCTTCGGCATGCAGAGCGCCAGGCAGCACGTCCTGAAGATCCTCGACCGCACCCACACCCCCGGCCGCCCCGAGGCCTGCGTCGCCGAGGCGCGCGCCGCGGGCTTCGACCACGTCAACCTCGACCTGATCTACGGCACCCCCGGCGAGAGCGACGACGACTGGCGGGCCTCCCTGGAGGCGGCCATCGGCGCCGGACCCGACCATGTGTCGGCGTACGCGCTGATCGTCGAGGAGGGCACCCAGCTCGCCCGGCGCATCCGCCGCGGCGAGGTCCCGATGACGGACGACGACGTCCACGCGGACCGCTACCTGATCGCGGACGAGGTCCTCGGCGGTGCGGGCTTCGACTGGTACGAGGTGTCGAACTGGGCCACCACCGACGCCGGGCGCTGCCTGCACAACGAGCTGTACTGGCGCGGCGCCGACTGGTGGGGCGCGGGCCCCGGCGCGCACAGCCACGTCGGCGGGGTGCGCTGGTGGAACGTGAAGCACCCGGGCGCCTACGCCGGGCGCCTCGCCGAGGGACGTTCGCCCGGCGCCGGCCGCGAGCTCCTCTCGGACGAGGACCGGCGCGTCGAGCGCATTCTGCTGGAGCTGCGCCTCCTGGAGGGCTGCCCGTTGTCGCTCCTGAAGCCCGCGGGCCGCGCCGCCGCGGGCCGGGCCCTGTCCGACGGCCTGCTCGAAGCGGCCCCGTACGAGTCCGGCCGCGCCGTCCTCACCCTGCGCGGCCGGCTCCTCGCCGACGCGGTCGTCCGCGACCTCGTCGACTGAGCCCGCGCAGCCGTCAGGGCAGCGTCACGAAGTCGATCAACTCCTCGACCCTGCCCAGGAGTTCGGGCTCCAGGTCGCGGTAGCTGTGTACCCGCGACAGGATGTGCTGCCAGGCCGCGCCGGTGTTCTCCGGCCAGCCGAGCGCCCGGCACACGCCCGTCTTCCAGTCCTGGCCGCGCGGCACCCGGGGCCACGCCCGGATGCCCACGGCCGACGGCTTCACGGCCTCCCACACGTCGATGTAGGGGTGGCCGACGACCAGCGCGTGCTCGCCGGTGACCTGCGCCGCGATCCGTGACTCCTTCGAGCCGGGCACCAGATGGTCGACGAGGACGCCGAGCCGCGCGTCCGGCCCGGGAGCGAATGCGGCGACGATCGCGGGCAGGTCGTCGACGCCCTCCAGGTACTCCACGACCACGCCCTCGATGCGCAGGTCGTCGCCCCAGACCCGCTCCACCAGCTCCGCGTCGTGCCGGCCCTCCACATAGATGCGCCCGGCCCGCGCGACCCGCGCCCGCGCCCCGGGGACGGCGACCGACCCGGAGGCCGTGCGCGCGGGACGTACGGGCGCCGCGGCCACGGGGCGCACGAGGGTGACGACCCGGCCTTCGAGCAGGAAGCCGCGCGGGTCCATGGGGAACACCCGATGCTTGCCGAAGCGGTCCTCCAGGGTCACCGTCGGGCCCTGGGCCGTCTTCTCGCAGCGGACGACCGCCCCGCAGAACCCGGTCGTGACCTCCTCGACCACGAGATCCACGTCCGCCGCCACTTCGGGCGCGGCCTGCTGCTTCTTCCACGGCGGGGTGAAGTCGGGGGAGTACGGACGGTGCCGCGGGCCCGAAGGGCCCTCGTTGGAAGGGCGGTGGCGGGAGACGGGTGGGAGCATGGTGCAGACGATAGGAGTACGAACTGCCGTGCGGTTACGACACGCCGAAACGCGCCGCCAGCGCGGCACGCTGCGCCCGGACAAACTCCGCATTCACCGCGGCTCCGTGCCCGGGAACGTACACGGCGTCTTCACCGCCCAGTTCCAGCAGCCGGCCCAGAGCGGCCGGCCAGCGGGACGGCACCGCGTCACGGCCCGCCTGCGGCTCGCCCGACTCCTCGACCAGGTCACCGCAGAAGACGACCTCGGGCGTGCCCGGCACCAGGACCGCCAGGTCGTGCCCGCTGTGCGCCGGGCCCACGTTCGCGAGCAGCACCTGGAGCCCGCCGCCCAGATCGAGCGTCCACTCCCCGCACACCCGGTGGTGCGGCACGACGAGCACGTCCACCGCGTCGGCCGCCTCCTCGTGCGGCACGCCGTGCGCGACCGCGGACGCCCGCAGTTCGTCGCGGCCCCGCGTGAACACCGTGTCGATGCCCGCGGCGCCGTACACCTCGACACCGGCGAACGCCGCCGTGCCCAGAACATGGTCGAAATGGGGGTGCGTCAGCGCGATATGCGTCACGCGCGCGTGCGGGCCGATGAGGCGCCGGGTGTCCGCCCGCAGCGCCGAACCCTCACGAAGTGATGAACCCGTGTCGATCAGCAACGCCGCCCCGTCGCCCACCACAAGGCCCGTCGTGCAGTCCCAGCCCGGCAGCCGGATCCGCCCCGCCCGGGCGGACAGCTCCTCCCAGCCCACCTCATTCCAGTCCAGGTCGTCCATGGGTCCGACGCTAGCGCCCTTGCCGGGCCCGTACCCACCGGCCGTACACTGACCCGGAGACCATTGGCACTCGGCCGCACCGAGTGCCAGCCGCGGACGACACAGCTGGAGGTGTGCGCGAATGCTCAGCGAACGCAGGCTCGAAGTGCTGCGCGCCATCGTCCAGGACTACGTGGGGACCGAGGAGCCGGTCGGCTCCAAGGCGCTCACCGAGCGGCACAGCCTCGGCGTCTCACCGGCGACGGTGCGCAACGACATGGCGGCGCTCGAGGAGGAGGGCTTCATCGCCCAGCCCCACACGAGCGCCGGGCGGATCCCCACCGACAAGGGGTACCGCCTGTTCGTGGACAAGCTGACGGCGGTCAAGCCGATGACGGGGCCCGAGCGCCGCGCCATCCAGAACTTCCTCGACGGCGCCGTCGACCTCGACGACGTCGTCGGCCGGACCGTGCGGCTGCTCGCGCAGCTGACACGGCAGGTCGCCGTGGTGCAGTACCCGTCCCTGACGCGGTCCACCGTGCGCCATGTGGAGCTGCTCTCGCTCGCCGCCGCCCGTCTGATGCTCGTACTGATCACGGACACGGGCCGCGTCGAGCAGCGGATGATCGACTGCCCGGCGCCGTTCGGCGAGACCTCTCTCGCCGATCTGCGGGCCCGGCTCAACAGCCGGGTCGCGGGACGCCGCTTCGCGGACGTCCCGCAGCTGGTGCAGGACCTGCCGGAGTCCTTCGACGCGGAGGACCGCGGCACGGTCGCGACGGTGCTCTCCACTCTCCTGGAGACGCTCGTCGAGGAGACCGAGGAGCGTCTGATGATCGGCGGCACCGCCAATCTCACCCGCTTCGGACATGACTTTCCCCTCACCATCCGGCCCGTCCTCGAGGCCCTCGAGGAGCAGGTCGTGCTCCTCAAGCTCCTTGGTGAGGTTAACGATTCGGGCATGGCCGTACGGATCGGTCACGAGAACGCCCATGAGGGACTCAGCTCCACCTCCGTGGTCTCGGTCGGCTACGGTTCGGGCAGCGAGGCAGTCGCCAAACTCGGCGTGGTCGGACCGACCCGCATGGATTACCCGGGAACGATGGGAGCAGTACGCGCAGTGGCACGTTACGTCGGACAGATCCTGGCGGAGTCGTAAGTGGCCACGGACTACTACGCCGTACTCGGCGTGCGCCGCGACGCCTCCCAGGACGAGATCAAGAAGGCCTTCCGCAGGCTGGCCCGTGAGCTTCACCCGGACGTGAATCCGGACCCGAAGACACAGGAGCGGTTCAAGGAGATCAACGCCGCCTACGAGGTGTTGTCGGACCCGCAGAAGAAGCAGGTCTACGACCTCGGCGGCGACCCCCTCTCGCAGGCGGGCGGAGGCGGGGCCGGCGGCTTCGGCGCCGGTGGCTTCGGGAACTTCTCCGACATCATGGACGCGTTCTTCGGAACGGCGTCCCAGCGTGGTCCCCGGTCGCGTACACGCCGCGGCCAGGACGCCATGATCCGGCTCGAGATCGAGCTGGACGAGGCCGCCTTCGGGACCACCAAGGACATTCAGGTCGACACGGCCATCGTCTGTACGACCTGCAGCGGCGAGGGTGCCGCGCCGGGTACGTCCGCGCAGACCTGTGACATGTGCCGCGGTCGCGGCGAGGTGTCCCAGGTCACGCGGTCCTTCCTCGGCCAGGTCATGACGTCGCGGCCGTGCCCGCAGTGCCAGGGCTTCGGCACCGTCGTGCCGACGCCGTGCCCGGAGTGCGCCGGTGACGGCCGCATCCGCTCGCGGCGCACGCTCACGGTGAAGATCCCGGCCGGCGTCGACAACGGCACGCGGATCCAGCTCGCGGGCGAGGGCGAGGTCGGCCCCGGCGGCGGCCCCGCCGGTGACCTGTACGTCGAGATCCACGAGCTGGCGCACCCTGTCTTCCAGCGGCGCGGCGACGATCTGCACTGCACCGTCACCATCCCGATGACGGCCGCGGCGCTCGGCACCAAGGTGCCGCTGGAGACGCTCGACGGCCTGGAGGAGATCGACATCCGGCCGGGCACGCAGTCCGGCCAGTCGGTCCCGCTGCACGGGCGCGGCATCACGCACCTGCGCGGCGGCGGCCGCGGTGACCTCATCGTGCACGTCGAGGTCCTGACGCCGACCAAGCTGGACCCGGAGCAGGAGCGGGTACTGCGTGAGCTGTCGAAGCTGCGCGGCGAGGAGCGGCCCACGGGGCAGTTCCAGCCCGGGCAGCAGGGGCTGTTCTCGCGGTTGAAGGACGCGTTCAACGGGCGCTGACCGAGCCCGGCGTACACAAGAAGCAGGGACCACGTCCCCCGCATCACGCGTGGCACATGCCACGCGTGATGGCCGATTCGGTCCGATGCGGGGGACGTGGCACGATGCGGTCATGTCCCCCACGCTGACCGATCTCTGTCACTATCCGATCGTGCAGGCACCCATGGCGGGCGGTGCCTCCTGTCCGCAGCTCGCCGCCGCCGTGTCGGAGGCCGGCGGGCTCGGATTCCTCGCCGCCGGGTACAAGACCGCCGACGGGATGTACCAGGAGATCAAGCAGGTACGGGGGCTGACCAACCAGCCGTTCGGCGTCAATCTCTTCATGCCGCAGTCCGAGTACGCGGACCCCGCGGCCGTCGCCGTCTACGCCAGCCAGCTCGCCGGTGAGGCCGCCTGGTACGAGACGAAGCTCGGGGACCCGGACTGCGGCCTCGACGACGGCTTCGACGCGAAGCTCGCGATCCTCCTCGACGACCCGGTACCGGTCGTCACCTTCACCTTCGGCTGCCCGGGCCGCGACGTCCTCGACTCCCTCGCCCGCGTCGGCACCCTCACCGCCGTCACCGTGACCACCGCGGAGGAGGCGCAGGCCGCCCAGCGGGCCGGTGCCGACGCGCTGTGTGTCCAGGGCATCGAGGCGGGCGGCCACCAGGGCACCCACCGGGACAACCCGGAGGCCGACGGATCCGGCATCGGACTCATCGCGCTGATCGCCCAGGTCCGCGAGGCCGTACAGATCCCGATCATCGCCACCGGCGGACTCATGCGCGGCGGACAGCTCGCCGCCGTGCTCGCCGCGGGCGCCGACGCCGGACAGTTCGGCACGGCCTTCCTGGTCTGCCCCGAGTCCGGCGCCAACGTCCTGCACAAGCAGGCCATGACGAACCCGCTGTTCGTGCGGACCGGGCTGACCCGGGCCTTCTCGGGCCGCCCCGCGCGCGGCCTCGTGAACCGGTTCATGCGCGAGCACGGCCCGTACGCGCCCGCCGCCTACCCCCAGATCCACCACATGACGTCGACGCTGCGCAAGGCCGCCGCCAAGGCCGGGGACCCGCAGGGGATGGCGCTGTGGGCCGGGCAGGGCCACCGGCTCGCCCGTGAGCTGCCCGCCGGCCAGCTCGTCGAGGTGCTCGCGGCGGAACTCGCCGAGGCGAAGGACGCGTTGGGCACGCGGGGTGCCGCATGACGGCGCCGGTGTTCGTCGTCGACGAGGTGCCGTCCGCCAAAACGTTCGTGCTCGACGGGGCCGAGGGACGGCACGCGGTGTCCGTGAAGCGGCTGCGCGCCGGTGAGGACGTCGTCCTGACCGACGGTCGCGGGCGCTGGACCGAGGCGGTCGTGGAGGCCGCCGAGGGCAAGGACCGGCTCGTCGTCACGGCGGGCCCCGCCCAGGAGGAGCCCGCGCAGACACCCAGGATCACCGTCGTCCAGGCCCTGCCCAAGGGCGACCGGGGCGAGCTCGCCGTCGAGACCATGACGGAGACCGGCGTCGACGCGATCGTGCCGTGGCAGGCCGCCCGCTGCATCACGCAGTGGAAGGGCGACCGCGGCGCCAAGGCGCTCGGCAAGTGGCGGGCCACCGCGCGCGAGGCGGGCAAGCAGTCCCGCCGGGTGCGCTTCCCGGACGTCGCGGACGCCGCGTCGACCAGGCAGGTCGCGGCACTGCTCGCCGGGGCGGACTTCGCGGCCGTCCTGCACGAGGACCGCGACTGCGACAGCGGCGCCCTCGCCACGGCGGAGCTGCCCACGGCCGGGGACATCGTCCTCGTGGTCGGCCCGGAAGGCGGCGTCTCGCCCGACGAACTCGCCGCGTTCGCCGAGGCGGGCGCGCGCCCGTACCGGCTCGGGCGTAGCGTTCTGCGTACGTCGACCGCGGGGACCGCCGCGACGGCGCTGCTCCTCGGCCGCACCGGCCGCTGGTCCTGATCAACCCCCGAGGGGAACGCGTGGAACTCGCCCAGGTCAGACTCCTCGTCACCGACTTCCGTGCCTGTTACCACTTCTACGCGGACGTGCTCGGCCTCAAGCCGCAGTCGGGCGCGCAGGACGGCCCGTACGAGAAGTTCAGCCCCACGACGGGCTCCGCGGGCATCGCGCTCGAGGACCGGGCGCTGATGGCGCAGGTCATCGGCGATCTGATTGACGCCCCGGACGGGCACCGGTCCCTCGTCGTGCTGCGGGTCGACGACCTGGACGAGTACTGCGAGCAGATCGTCGCGCGCGGCGCCGAGATCCTCCACGGGCCCGCGCCGATGACCGACCGGATGCGGGTCGCCCACCTCAAGGACCCCGAGGACAACATCGTGGAGCTCCAGGAGTGGCTGCTGATGCGCGGCTGACCCCCTCGCCGGCGGTGGCGTCGCGCAGCGGTCCGGGGCAAGTGACCGAACCTCCTGACCTGGCCGTGCGCGCGTGCCTAGGGTGATCGGGTGACACGGACAGCGCACTCTGGATATCTCCGGTTCCCGCATCTGCACGGCGAGTTGGCCGCCTTCACCGCCGAGGACGACGTCTGGGTCGCTCCTCTGGACGGCGGGCGCGCCTGGCGCGTCAGCGCCGACAACGTCCCCGTCAGCCATCCCCGGATCTCGCCCGACGGCACCACCGTCGCCTGGACGTCCACCCGCGACGGCGCCCCCGAGGTGCACATCGCCCCGGTCGACGGCGGACCCTCCAAACGCCTGACGCACTGGGGCAGTTCGAGGACAACGGTGCGCGGCTGGACTCCCGACGGGCGGGTCCTCGCGCTCAGCACCCAGGGCCAGGCGTCCCTGCGCCGCAGCTGGGCGAGGGCCGTCCCCCTGGACGGCGGACCCGCCACCACACTGCCGTACGGGCCCGTGGGCGACGTCGTGACCGGGCCGGGCGGGCAGGTCGTCCTGCTCTCCGCGCCGATGGGCCGCGAGGCCGCCTGGTGGAAGCGCTACCGGGGCGGCACCGCCGGGAAGCTGTGGATCGACCGGGCGGGCGACGGCGAGTTCGTCCGCCTCCACGAGGAGCTCGACGGGAACATCGAGTACCCGATGTGGGTCGGCATTGGGGCCTCCCCTGCTCGAGCGGAGCCGAGAGCTCGGGGAAGGGTGGCCTTCCTGTCCGACCACGAAGGCGTCGGCGCCTTGTACTCGTCCCTCGCGGACGGCAGTTCACTGCGCCGGCACACCCCGCTCGGCGGCTTCTACGCCCGCCACGCGGCGAGCGACGGCACGCGCGTCGTGTACTCCTCGGCCGGTGAGCTGTGGATCGTGGATGCCCTCGACGGCGCGGAGGACGCCGTGCCGCGCCGCCTCGGCATCCGCCTCGGCGGGCAGCGCGTCGACCTCCAGCCCCACCCCGTGAGCGCCGCCCGCTGGTTCGGCGACGCGACACCCGACCACACCGCGCGCGGCAGCGCCGTCTGCGTGCGCGGCGCCGTCCATTGGGTCACCCACCGCTCGGGGCCGGCCCGCGCGCTGGCCGCCGAACAAGGCGTACGGGCCCGCCTGCCGCGCACCTTCCGCGTCGAGGGCGAGGAACACGTGGTGTGGGTGACGGACGCCGAGGGCGACGACGCCCTGGAGTTCGCGCCCGCCACCGGCATCGCGCCCGGCGCCACCGCGCGCAGGCTCGCCGCCGGGCAGCTCGGCCGCGTACTGAACCTCGCGATGGCACCCGACGGCAGCCGGGCCGCCGTCGCCTCGCACGACGGGCGTGTGCTGCTCGTCGAGCGGGAGAGCGGCGAGGTCAGAGAGGTCGACCGCAGCGAGGACGGCGACGTGACCGGCCTCGTCTTCTCGCCGGACTCGGCGTGGCTCGCCTGGTCGCACCCCGGACCCTCGCCCCTGCGCCACCTCAAGCTCGCCAACACCGCCGACCTGTCGGTGACGGAGGCGACACCGCTGCGGTTCAGGGACTACGCGCCCGCGTTCACCCTCGACGGCAAACACCTCGCGTTCCTCTCCGCGCGCTCCTTCGACCCGGTCTACGACGAGCACGTCTTCGACCTCGCGTTCGTCGGGGGCTCGCGGCCGCACCTGATCACCCTCGCCGCGGCGACGCCGTCCCCGTTCGGCCCCCAGCGCCACGGCCGGCCCTTCGACACCCCGGACAGCCCCGCCGCCGAGACCCCCGACAGCGAGGGCACCCCCACCACCCGTATCGACCTCGAAGGGCTCGCCGACCGCATCGTCGCATTCCCCGTCGAGGCCGCCCGCTACACGACCCTGCGCGCCGCGAAGGACGGCGTCCTGTGGCTGCGGCATCCGGTCCAGGGCGTGCTCGGCGCGTCCCGGGCCACCCCCGACGACCCCGACCCCAAGAGCGAACTCGAACGCTACGACCTCGCCCAGCAGCGCATCGAACACCTCGCCTCCGACGCCGACCACCTGGCCGTCAGCGGCGACGGCAAGCGCGTCCTGCTGTGGACCGACGGCAAGCTCAAGGTCGTACCCAGCGACCGGCGCGCCTCCTCCGACGACGACAGCGACACCAACATCACCGTCGAACTGAGCCGGGTCCGCCAGGACGTCGACCCCGTCGCCGAGTGGCGGCAGATGTACGACGAGGCGGGCCGCCTCATGCGGGACAACTTCTGGCGCGCGGACATGGACGGCGTCGACTGGGACGGCGTCCTGGAGCGCTACCGGCCCGTCCTCGACCGGGTCGCCACCCACGACGACCTCGTCGACCTCCTGTGGGAGGTCCAGGGCGAACTCGGCACCTCGCACGCCTACGTCACGCCGGGCGGCGGCTGGAGCGGCGGTGACCGGCGCCAGGGCCTTCTCGGCGCGGACATCTCCCGTCACGACGACGGCAGTTGGCGCATCGACCGCGTCCTGCCCACCGAGACGTCCGACCCGCGCGCCCACGCGCCGCTCGCCGCGCCCGGGGTCGCCGTCCGCGCGGGTGACGCGATCGTCGCGGTGGCCGGACGCCCCGTGGACCCCGTCACCGGTCCGGGACCGCTTCTCGTGGGCACGGCAGGCAAGCCCGTCGAGCTGACCGTCTCACCGGCCGGCGGCGGCGACCAGCGCCACGCGGTCGTCGTCCCCGTCGCCGACGAGGAGCCCCTGCGCTACCACGCGTGGGTCGCCGGCCGGCGCGCCCACGTCCACGAGCAGTCGGGCGGCCGTCTCGGCTATCTCCACGTGCCCGACATGCAGGCCCCGGGCTGGGCTCAGATCCACCGCGATCTGCGCGTCGAGGTCGCGCGCGACGGGCTCATCGTCGACGTGCGCGAGAACCGAGGCGGCCACACCTCGCAGCTCGTCGTGGAGAAGCTGGCCCGCCGGGTCGTCGGCTGGGCCCTGCCGCGCGGCTCCCGCCCCTACAGCTACCCGAGGGACGCGTCCCGCGGCCCCGTGGTGGCCGTCGCCAACGAGTTCTCCGGCTCCGACGGCGACATCGTCAACGCGGCGATCAAGGCGCTCGGGATCGGCCCCGTGGTCGGCGTACGCACCTGGGGCGGCGTCATCGGCATCGACAGCCGCTACCGGCTCGTCGACGGGACGCTGGTGACCCAGCCGAAGTACGCGACCTGGCTGGACGGATACGAGTGGGGGCTCGAGAACCACGGCGTCGACCCCGACGTCGAAGTGGTCGCCGCCCCGCAGGACCACGCGGCCGGGCGGGACCCGCAGCTCGACGAGGCCGTGCGCATCGCGCTCGCGGCGCTCGCCGAGAACCCGGCGCGCACGGCACCCGGACTCCGGGAACCGCGCGTACGGGAGTGAGGCCTGTCGCAGGAGGCGGGCATTGCGGGTGGCGGCGGGACGGATAGCATTCCCGGCGTAGTGACCGGACGGTGTGAGGAGACGTGATCGTGGCCGGAGAGCCGCAGGCCGACTGCCTGTTCTGCAAGATCGTCGCGGGGGAGGTCCCGGCCACGCTGGTACGGGAGACCGAGACCACCGTCGCCTTCCGGGACATCAACCCGCAGGCGCCGACCCACGTCCTCGTCATCCCGCGCGTCCACCACCACGACGTCGCAGCGCTGGCCGCCGCCGAGCCGCAGATCGCCGCCGACGTGCTGCGCGAGGCGGGCGAGGTCGCCGCCGAGGAGAAGCTCGACAGCTACCGCGTCGTGTTCAACACCGGCGGCGGCGCGGGCCAGACCGTCTTCCACGCCCACGCCCACGTCCTCGGGGGCCGCGGCCTCCAGTGGCCCCCGGGCTAGCGGGCGCCGGGTAACGCACCGTGTCCGTACGGGAATTGGTGGTGCTCGGCACCGCGAGCCAGGTGCCCACAAGGCACCGCAACCACAACGGCTACCTGCTGCGCTGGGACGGGGAGGGCATCCTCTTCGATCCCGGCGAGGGCACGCAGCGTCAGATGCTCCGCGCCGGCGTCGCCGCGCACGACCTCGACCGGCTGTGCGTCACCCACTTCCACGGCGACCACTCCCTCGGCCTCGCCGGGGTCATCCAGCGCATCAACCTGGACCGGGTGCCGCATCCCGTCACGGCGCACTACCCGCGCTCCGGGCAGCGCTTCTTCGACCGGCTGCGGTACGCCACCGCGTACCGCGAGAGCGTCGCGCTCGCCGAGCAGCCGGTGTCAGGCGAGGGCGGCGTGCTCGCCGAGACGCCGTCGTACACGCTGGAGGCGCGGCGCCTGTCCCACCCCGTCGAGTCCTACGGCTACCGCCTCGTGGAGCCCGACGGGCGCCGCATGCTGCCCGAGCTTCTCGCCGAGCGCGGCATCCGGGGGCCCGACGTGGGGCTCCTCCAGCGCGAAGGGTCCCTGCGCGGCGTCACTCTCGACGACGTGAGCGAGGTGCGGCGCGGGCAGCGGTTCGCGTTCGTCATGGACACCCGGCTCTGCGACGGGGTGAACGAGCTCGCCGACGGGTGCGACATGCTCGTCATCGAGTCGACGTTCCTCGACGGGGACCACCGACTGGCCTCGGACCACGGCCACTTGACCGCCGGGCAGGCCGCGCGCGTCGCGGCTGAGGGCGGGGTGCGGCACCTCGTGCTCACCCACTTCAGCCAGCGCTACTCCGACCCCGAGGAGTTCGAGCGCCAGGCCCGCGCCGCCGGCTTCACCGGAGAGCTCACCGTCGCACGGGACCTCGACCGCGTACAGGTGCCCAAACGTGTCTAATCCCGGGCGTACCATGCTCTGATGCCCCTCGCTTCGCTCCCCAAAGCCGAACTCCACCTGCACATCGAAGGCACCCTCGAACCCGAGCTCGCCTTCGAGCTCGCGGCCCGCAACGGCGTCGACCTGCCGTTCGCCGACACCGAGGCCCTCCGCAAGGCCTACCTCTTCGAAGACCTGCAGTCCTTCCTCGACCTGTACTACGGCCTGATGGCCGTCCTGCGCACCGAGGAGGACTTCGAGCAGCTCGCCGACGCCTACCTCGCGCGCGCCGCCGCGCAGGGCGTGCGGCACGCCGAGATCTTCTTCGACCCGCAGGCCCACACCGCCCGCGGCGTGCCGATCGGGACCGTCGTCGAGGGCCTGAGCGCCGCCCTGTCGAAGAGCGTGGAGCGCCACGGCGTCTCCACCCGGCTCATCATGTGCTTCCTGCGCGACCGGTCCGCCGAGTCCGCGATGCGGACCCTGGAGTCCGCGAAGCCCTACCTCGACCGGATCGTCGGCGTCGGCCTCGACTCCGCCGAGGTCGGCAACCCCGCCTCCAAGTTCCGCGAGGTGTACGAGGCGGCGGGCGCGCTCGGGCTGCGCAAGGTCGCCCACGCGGGCGAGGAGGGCGACCCCTCGTACGTATGGGAGGCGCTCGACGTGCTCGGCGTCGAGCGCATCGACCACGGGCTCCGCTGCGTCGAGGACCCGGCGCTCGTCGAACGGCTCGTGCGGGACCGGGTGCCCCTGACGCTGTGCCCGCTGTCGAACGTGCGGCTGCGCGCGGTCGACGCACTCGAAGACCACCCGTTGCCGCGGATGATGGACGCCGGTCTGCTCTGCACGGTGAACTCCGACGACCCGTCCTACTTCGGCGGGTACGTCGCAGACACCTTCCACGCGGTCCACGAGGCGCTCGCGCTCGACCACGAGCGGCTGCGCGAGCTCGCCCGCAACTCGTTCGTCGCGTCGTTCCTCGACGACGACGAGGAGCTGCGCTCGCGCTACCTCGCCGAGGTCGACGCGTTCGCGTTCGACGACTGACCGAGCGCCGCCGGACCGCCCCGCGGTCCCGCCGTGGAGAACTCCTCCTGCGTCGGGGCCGGTTGGGGCGTGCTCACCGTGATCTCCACGACCGGCTGCTCGGCCGCGCCCATCTGCGGGACCGCGCCCGCCGGGGCGCCCGTCACGCCGGCCACCAGAGCGGCGGGGGCGCCGCCCCTCCTGCGGACCGTGCCGGGCCGCAGCAGCGGGCTGCCACTCGTGTGCAGCGCCACCGCCGTGAGCGGCATCGCCAGGACGAGCAGCGCCACGGCGAGCGTCGTGCCCATCGCCGGATAGCCCGCCGTCTGCGACAGGACGCTGCCGGTGAGCGGCCCGCAGGCCGTGCCGAGCGACGCCGCCGAGCCGACGAGGACCGCCCAGCGGCCGCGCGGGTCCAGGGACGCGGCCAGGCCGATCAGATACGACAGGACCACCGGGTACAGCGTGTTCCACGCGATCTCACCGGTCGCGAACGACGCGAGGTCGTCCGCGCGGGCGCTCACCACGATGCAACCCGCGATCAGGGCCGTGCCCGCGCCGATCGGGGCGGCGCGGCCGAGCCGGGACCCGAGCGCTCCCGCGCCGAGCACGCCCACGAGCGCCGTGCCGAGCGCCACCGCGAAGACCGCGCCGACGGTGATCTCCGTCAGGCCCGCCTGGTCCGTGCCGATGCGGCTGCTGACGCCCCACAGGGAGTTCTGCGCCATCGACCAGCAGAGCATCGCGGCGGCGAGGACCAGGCCCGAGCGGCGGAAGGGGAGAGGGCTTGCGGGCCCGTGCTGCCCGGCGGAGGCAGGGAGTCGGTCGGTGCCGCTCTCCAGACCGGAGGTCGCCGGCCACGTCGCCAGCGCCGTCAGCGCGATCGCCGCGAACGGGAGCGCATGACCCGTACCCAGATGCGGCATCGTCAGATACAGCGCACCCGCCAGCGCCGAGACGCTGAGCAGGCCCAGCGTCGACGCCCGGTGCGGGTCGCGCTGCCCGGCGATTCCCGTCGCGGCGACCGTCGTCGCCGTGCCCGAGCCGAAGCCGCCGGCCATCGCGCCGATGACCACCAGCGGTACGAAGGACGTCGCCGCGGCCGTGCCGTATCCGAGCGCCGCGAGCAGCAGGCCCGCTCTGGCGAGGGTGCGGGGGCCGGTGCGGTCCACCCGGCCGGCGAACGTGAAGCCCGCCGCGGCCGAACTCATCAGCAGCGCACTGCCGATGAGGCCCGCCTGCGCCGGGGGGAGATGGAGGCTGTCGCCGAGGCGGCCCACCACGGTGGGCAGCAGATACGGGGCCAGATAACCGGCCGTGAAGAGGGCGACAAGGGGCCGGGGAGTGCGGCGGGACACGGGCGTTCCAAAGCGTGGCGGTGTACGGGGATCAGGGCATGCGGAATTGCGGGGATGCCTGAACAGGCAAGGGGATTGGGGGGTGTGCCGGGGCTCGCGATACGAGGGGGCGCGGCCAATTTGTATCAAGCGCGGGGAGGGTGAAAACAGCTGGGCCGGTGTGATCTGGACCACGTTCTGTTTGGGGGGTAGGAGTGGGGGTAAACGAGGTCGCCTTTTCGGGGAAACAGGCAGCGACAGCGACCCCGCTCCGGGGGCGCCGACTCCCGTTCCGCAGGCCGTGCTACGCGCGTTGCCCGTGGGGTATCAGGCACACTGTGCGGACCCTCACGACTCTGGGGAGCCCACCTTGAACTCCAACGACCCGGCGCATGTGGATCCGCTCGCCCGGCTGCGCACCCCCGACGATCCGCCCTGCGACGTCTATCTGACGGGGACCGTCTTCCTCGACATCATCTTCACGGGCCTGGACAGCGCCCCCGTGCGGGGAACCGAGTCCTGGGCGCGCGGCATGGGGTCCAGCCCCGGCGGAGTCGCCAACATGGCCACCGCCCTGGCGCGGCTCGGGCTGCGGACGTCGCTGGCCGCCGCCTTCGGGGACGACCACTACGGCGAGTACTGCTGGGACAGCCTGGAGCAGGGCGAGGGCATCGACCTGACGTCGTCGCGGACCGTCGCCGGCTGGCACTCGCCCGTCACCGTCTCCATGGCCTACGAGGGCGAGCGGACCATGGTCAGCCACGGTCACGAGCCGCCGCCCGGGGAGCCCGCCCCCGAGTGCCCCCCGCAGGCACGCGCCGCCGTCGCCTCACTGGCCCCCGGCCTTGGCGAGCCCTGGATCGCCACGGCCGCGGGCCGCGGGACGCGGATCTTCGGTGACGTCGGCTGGGACGACACGGGCCGCTGGGACCTGAGCTCCCTCGACGATCTGTCGCGCTGCGAGGCCTTCCTGCCGAACGCCGAGGAGGCGATGCGCTACACCCGTACGTCCAGCCCCCGGGCCGCCGCGCACGCCCTGGCCGAATACGTGCCGCTCGCCGTGGTCACCCTGGGGGCCGAGGGCGCCTACGCCGTGGACGCCGGCAGCGGGGAGACCGCCTCCGTGCCCGCCATCGAAGTCGCCGCCCTCGACCCCACCGGCGCCGGGGACGTCTTCGTCGCCGGGTTCGTGACCGGGACGCTCGCGGGCTGGCCGCTGGCCGACCGGCTCGCCTTCGCCGGACTGACCGCCGCCCTGTCCGTGCAGGAGTTCGGCGGCTCGCTGTCCGCGCCCGGCTGGTCGGAAATAGCGGCCTGGTGGCGCCATGTGCAGGCCTACGACGACCAGGAGCCCGCGGCCCTGCGCCGGTACGCCTTCCTGGAGGCGCTGCTGCCCGAGGTGAGCCGGCCGTGGCCCCTGCGACGGGCGGTGCCGACGATCGGCTTCGGGCGGGGCGTCTAGCGAGATGCCCCGGGCCCGTGGAAAAGGCCTACGGCGTTGTCGGTGCACCGTCGTACCCTGGGCAGTGCAAGGCTGTCGACGCGGGAGCGAGCCCCCGCACGAGGAGGATGAGCAGGCCTTCAGTGCCGGCCCATGACTCAGACACCCACCGCTCAGGCGCGAGCGCATTTCACGGTCCCGGCGAACCATCCCATGGTGACCGTCCTCGGATCCGGCGACGCGCTCCTTCGCGTGATCGAGAAGGCCTTCCCGGCGGCCGACATTCATGTCCGGGGCAATGAGATCAGCGCTGTGGGCGACGCGACGGAAGTCGTCCTCATCCAGCGCGTGTTCGACGAGATGATGCTGGTGCTCCGCACCGGACAGCCGATGACGGAGGACGCAGTGGAACGCTCGATCGCCATGCTCAAGGCGAGCGAGAACGGGGAGGGGGACGGCCAGGAGACCCCGGCCGAGGTTCTCACTCAGAACATTCTCTCGTCGCGGGGCCGGACCATCCGTCCCAAGACCCTCAACCAGAAGCGCTACGTCGACGCCATCGACAAGCACACCGTCGTCTTCGGGATCGGCCCCGCCGGTACGGGCAAGACCTATCTCGCGATGGCCAAGGCCGTGCAGGCCCTGCAGTCCAAGCAGGTCAACCGCATCATCCTGACGCGGCCCGCCGTGGAGGCGGGGGAGCGGCTCGGATTCCTGCCGGGCACGCTCTACGAGAAGATCGACCCCTATCTGCGCCCCCTGTACGACGCGCTGCACGACATGCTCGACCCGGACTCCATCCCCCGCCTGATGGCCGCGGGCACGATCGAGGTGGCGCCGCTGGCCTACATGCGGGGCCGCACGCTGAACGACGCCTTCATCATCCTGGACGAGGCGCAGAACACGAGCGCCGAGCAGATGAAGATGTTCCTCACCCGGCTCGGGTTCGACTCGAAGATCGTGGTCACGGGTGACGTGACGCAGGTCGACCTGCCGAGCGGGACGAAGAGCGGGCTGCGGCAGGTCCAGGACATCCTGGAGGGCCTCGACGACGTCCACTTCTCGCGGCTCACGTCCCAGGATGTCGTCCGGCACAAGCTGGTCGGCCGTATCGTCGACGCGTACGAGAAGTACGACAGCCAGAACGGCACCGAGAACGGCTCGCACCAGGGCCGCGGCAGAGGGAAGTAGCAAGCACCGCATGTCGATCGACGTCAACAACGAGTCCGGAACCGAGGTCGACGAGCAGGCGATCCTCGACATCGCCCGCTACGCGCTCGCGCGGATGCGCATCCACCCGCTCTCCGAGCTGTCGGTGATCGTCGTGGACGCCGACGCCATGGAGCAGTTGCACGTGCAGTGGATGGACCTGCCGGGGCCCACGGATGTCATGTCGTTCCCGATGGACGAGCTGCGGCCGCCGTCGAAGGACGACGAGGAGCCCCCGCAGGGTCTGCTCGGCGACATCGTGCTGTGCCCGGAGGTCGCGAAGAAGCAGGGCGAGGACGCCGACACGCAGCACTCCATGGACGAGGAGCTCCAGCTGCTCACCGTGCACGGGGTGCTGCACCTGCTCGGTTACGACCACGAGGAGCCCGACGAGAAGGCCGAGATGTTCGGGCTTCAGGCGGCCATCGTGGACGGGTGGCGGGGTGACAAGGGCCTGACCGGTCCGTCCCCCGCGCCCACCGTGTCATGAGTCTTTCGCTCGTCGCGGGAGCCGTCGCCCTCGTCGTGGTCGCCTGGCTGGCGGCCTGCGCCGAGGCCGGCATCGCCCGCACCTCCAGCTTCCGCGCCGAGGAGGCCGTCCGGTCCGGGCGGCGCGGCAGCGACCGGCTCGCCCAGGTGGCGGCCGACCCGACCCGCTATCTGAACGTGGCGCTGCTGGTCAGGGTCGCCTGCGAGATGGCCGCCGCGTCCCTGGTCACGTACGCCTGCCTCCAGGAGTTCAACGAGACCTGGGAGGCGCTGGCCGTCGCCATGGGCGTGATGGTCCTCGTCTCGTACGTGGCGGTGGGCGTCTCGCCCCGGACCATCGGACGGCAGCACCCGCTGAACACGGCCACGGCCGCCGCGTACGTGCTGCTGCCGCTGGCCCGGATCATGGGGCCCATCCCGCCGCTGCTCATCCTCATCGGCAACGCCCTGACCCCCGGCAAGGGGTTCCGGCGCGGGCCCTTCGCCTCCGAGGCCGAGCTGCGCGCCATGGTCGACCTCGCCGAGAAGGAGTCCCTCATCGAGGACGAGGAGCGCCGCATGGTGCACTCCGTCTTCGAGCTGGGCGACACCCTGGTCCGCGAAGTCATGGTCCCCCGCACCGACTTGGTCGCCATCGAGCGGTACAAGACGATCCGGCAGGCGCTCACGCTGGCCCTGCGGTCCGGGTTCTCCCGCATCCCGGTCACCGGCGAGAGCGAGGACGACGTCGTCGGCATCGTGTATCTCAAGGACCTCGCCCGCAAGACGCACATCAGCCGGGACGCCGAGAGCGAGCTCGTCTCGACCGCGATGCGGCCCGCCACTTTCGTGCCCGACACGAAGAACGCGGGCGACCTGCTCCGCGAGATGCAGCAGCTGCGCAACCACGTGGCCGTCGTGATCGACGAGTACGGCGGCACCGCGGGCATCGTCACCATCGAGGACATCCTCGAGGAGATCGTCGGCGAGATCACCGACGAGTACGACCGTGAACTCCCGCCCGTGCAGGACCTCGGCGACGAACGCTTCCGGGTGACCGCCCGCCTCGACATCGGCGACCTCGGCGAGCTCTACGGCATCGAGGAGTACGACGACGAGGACGTGGAGACCGTCGGCGGGCTCCTCGCCAAGGCGCTCGGCCGGGTGCCGATCGCGGAGGCCTCGTCCGTCGTCGGACTGCCCGACGGGCGCGAGCTGCGGCTCACCGCGGAGTCCGCCGCGGGCCGGCGCAACAAGATCGTGACCGTGCTCGTGGAGCCGGTGGGCGAAGAGGGGAAGTGATGTCGTGACGCCGCAGGAGCTGCGCGCCTTGTGTCTGTCGTTCAACGCGGCCGTCGAGGAGTTCCCGTTCAACCCCGACACGTCCGTCTTCAAGGTCCTGGGCAAGCTCTTCGCCCTGACGAACCTGGACGCGCGGCCCCTCACCGTCAACCTCAAGTGCGACCCTGAGGACGCGGTGCGCCTGCGCGCCGACCACGAGGCGATCGTCCCCGGCTGGCACATGAACAAGCGGCACTGGAACACCGTGACCGTCGCCGGACTCCCGGACAGGATGGTCCGGGAGCTCGTGGAGGACTCGTACGACCTCGTGGTCGCCGGCCTGCCGAGGGCCGAGCGCCTCAAGCTCGACCGCGGCTGACGACGGCAGCGCGTACCGCTGCGTGGGGCCGTGTACCCCGTTGCCGGGTGAGCGTGACGGCGTTCCCTATGCTCACCCCATGACTGAGAGCAACGACCTCACCGCCGAGGACCGCAAGATCGTCACGCTGGCCCGCAGCGCCCGGGCCCGCAACGGTGTGCCCGAGGGGGCCGCCGTGCGGGACGAGACGGGGCGTACGTATGTGGCGGGGACCGTCTCGCTGGACTCCCTGAAGCTTTCCGCCCTGCGTACCGCTGTCGCGATGGCCGTGGCGTCGGGGGCGCAGTCGCTGGAGGCCGCCGCCGTTGTCTCCGGCGGTTCGGAGGTCGACGGGGAGGATCTGGCGGCGGTACGGGATCTGGGGGGCGCGGGTACGCCGGTGTTCCTCGCGGGGCCCGATGGAGTGGTGCGCGGGGCCGTGGCCGCGGGCTGAGACATCCCGTCCGGCGTTCGAGGAGCCGGACTCCGGGGCGGAGCCCCGGAGTTGCCTACACCGCGTCCGGCCCCCGCTCTCCCGTCCGTACGCGCACGACGGTCTCCACCGGGACCGCCCACACCTTGCCGTCACCGATCTTCCCGGTCTGCGCCGCGCGCACGATCGCGTCGATGACCGGGTCGAGGTCCGCGTCCTCGATGACGACCTCGATCCGGACCTTGGGGACGAGGTCGACCCGGTACTCGGCCCCGCGGTAGACCTCGGTGTGACCGCGCTGGCGCCCGTACCCGCTGGCCTCCGTGACGGTCAAACCCTGCACGCCGAGCTCCTGGAGCGCGGTCTTCACCTCGTCCAGGCGGAACGGCTTGACGATCGCGGTCACGAGCTTCATGCGGAGGGCTCCTTCGGCGGGGCGGAGTGGGCGCTGTGCGGGGCGGTGTGTCCGGCGTGGACGCCGTGATCGTAGGCGGTCTCCGCGTGCACCGTCTGGTCGAGGCCCGTCAGCTCCTCGTCGGCGGAGGCCCGGAAGCCCATCGCCCGGTCGATCGCCTTGCCGGTTCCGTACGTCACCAGGAACGTGTACGCCGCGACGGTGAGCACGGCGACCGCCTGCCTGCCGAGCTGCCCGAACCCGCCCCCGTAGAACAGGCCCTCCTTGCCGCCGGTCATCGTGGCCGTCGCGAACAGGCCGATCAGCAGGGTGCCGACGACACCGCCGACGAAGTGCACTCCGACGACGTCCAGCGAGTCGTCGTAGTCGAAGCGGAACTTCCACGCGACGGCGTACGAGCAGACGACGCCCGCCGCAAGGCCCACCACGCAGGCGCCGAGCACGCCGACCACGCCGCACGCCGGGGTGATCGCGACCAGGCCGGCGACCGCGCCGGACGCCGCGCCGAACGTCGTGGGGTGACCGTCGCGCTTGTGCTCCACGAAGAGCCAGCCGAGCAGGCCGGTGCAGCCCGCGATCAGCGTGTTGAGGACGGACGCGGCCGCCAGGCCGTTCGCGGCGAGCGCCGAGCCGCCGTTGAAGCCGAGCCAGCCGAACCAGAGCAGACCCGCACCCGTCATCACCATCGGCAGGTTGTGCGGGCGCATCGCCTCCTTCTTGAAGCCGAGACGCGGGCCAAGGACCAGGCACAGGGCCAGACCGGAGGCGCCCGAGGCGATCTCCACGACGAGGCCGCCCGCGAAGTCGAGCCCGCCGAGCGACTGCGAGATCCAGCCGCCCGGACCCCACACCCAGTGCGCCACGGGAACGTATACGAGCAGCGTCCACACCGGTACGAACACCAGCCAGGCCGCGAACTTGGTGCGGTCCGCGACCGCGCCGCTGATCAGCGCGGCCGTCAGGAACGCGAAGGTGAGCTGGAACGTGGAGAACAGGAACGTGGGGACCGTGCCGGTCAGGCTGTGCGGGCCGATGCCCGCCATGCCCGCGTGCTCCAGATCGCCGATGAGGCCCGCGAACGCGTCGTCGCCGAACGCGAGCGAGTAGCCGGCGACCAGCCAGACGACGGTGACCAGCGCGATCGACACGAACGACATCAGCAGCATGTTCAGGACGCTCTTCGTGCGGACCATGCCGCCGTAGAAGAGGGCCAGGCCCGGCGTCATCAGGAGGACGAGCGCGGTCGCGGCCAGCAGCCACGCGGTGTCGCCGGTGTCGAGGCCGGCGGCGGCCAGCGGCGCGTTCTCGGTCTGCACGGAGGTCTCCTCGGGCGTGGGGGCGGACGACGAGCCTCACCGCCGCGCGTTTCCGTTCGCTGACCCCCGCGTTTCCGCGGTGTTTCGTGTTGCGCGGGGGTTTCCGGGGCCTCACGGCGGACCGGCTTGCCCCGCAGGTGCGGCAGGGCGCGATGGATCAGGGACAATGGGCGCCATGAGCGTTCGTACCCAGTCATCCGAGCCGTCCGGGGAAGCGTCCCACCGGGCCGGCTTCGCCTGCTTCGTCGGCCGCCCCAACGCGGGCAAGTCCACCCTCACGAATGCTCTGGTCGGCAAGAAGGTCGCGATCACCGCGGACCAGCCGCAGACCACGCGGCACACGGTGCGCGGCATCGTGCACCGGCCCGACGCCCAGCTGATCCTGGTCGACACCCCGGGCCTGCACAAGCCGCGCACGCTGCTGGGCCAGCGGCTCAACGACGTCGTGCGCACGACGTGGGCCGAGGTCGACGTCATCGGCTTCTGCCTGCCCGCGAACGAGAAGCTCGGCCCCGGCGACCGCTTCATCGCCAAGGAGCTCGCCTCCATCAAGAAGACGCCGAAGGTCGCGATCGTCACCAAGACCGACCTGGTCGACAGCAAGCAGCTCGCCGAGCAGCTCATCGCCATCGACCAGCTCGGCAAGGAGCTCGGCTTCGAGTGGGCGGAGATCGTGCCCGTCTCGGCCGTCGGCGACCAGCAGGTCGGCCTGCTCGCCGACCTGCTCGTCCCGCTGCTGCCCAAGGGCCCCGCGCTCTACCCGGAGGGCGACCTCACGGACGAGCCCGAGCAGGTCATGGTGGCGGAGCTGATCCGCGAGGCCGCGCTGGAGGGTGTGCGCGACGAGCTGCCGCACTCCATCGCCGTCGTCGTCGAGGAGATGCTGCCGCGCGAGGACCGCCCGGCGGACCGGCCGCTGCTCGACATCCACGCCTTCGTCTACATCGAGCGCCCCAGCCAGAAGGGCATCATCATCGGCCCGAAGGGCAAGCGCCTCAAGGACGTCGGCATCAAGTCCCGCAAGCAGATCGAAGCGCTCCTCGGAACACCCGTCTTCCTGGACCTGCATGTAAAGGTCGCGAAGGACTGGCAGCGCGACCCGAGGCAGCTGCGCAAGCTGGGGTTCTAGCTCCGAAAGGTGCTAGCCCTCGTACGAGCTCGGGGTCAGGTCCTGGAGGCCCACGACCCGCAGCAGTTCCAGGCGTTCGTACGTCTCCGTGCCCGGCCGGGCCGAGTGCACGACGAGTTGCTGGTCGTGGCCGTCGCTGAGCAGTACCTCGCAGTCGAGGTCGAGTGCGCCGACCACGGGGTGCAGGAAGCGCTTCGGTGAGGGGCGGCGCACGACGACGTCGTGCGACTGCCACAGCTCCTCGAACTCCCGTGATCCGGCGCGCAGCTCGGCCACGAGCGCGGCCGGGCCCGGATCGTCGGGGCGGGCCGCGGCGACCGCCCGCAGGCTCGCCACGTGGGCGCGGGCGTGCGCCCCGTGGTTCTCGGGCGGGAACATGGGCCGGGTCTCCGGGTTCATGAACCAGTCGCGGATCACGTTCCTGCCGGTGTGGTCGCCGGTCAGGGCCACCGACATCGTGTTCTGGGCGAGCATCTCGCCCCAGTCGCTGATCACCGACGCCGGCAGATCGTGCAGCCGGTCCAGGATCAGCAGCAGCCCCGGTCGCACATGCCCGGAGGAACGGCCGGGACGGGGCGGCTCCTCGCCCGCCAGATGGAACAGATGGTCCCGCTCGGCGTCGTTGAGCCGCAGCGCGCGGGCCAGCGCGGTCAGCATCTGCCGCGACGGATGGGAGCCGCGGCGCTGCTCCAGGCGCGTGTAGTAGTCCGTGGACATCCCGGCGAGCTGCGCCACCTCCTCGCGGCGCAGCCCCGGCGTGCGGCGCCGCGCGCCCGCGGTCAGGCCCACGTCGGAGGGCGCCAGGCGCGCCCGGGAGCGGCGCAGGAAGTCGGCGAGTTCGGCTCGGTTCACCTCTTCAGGATCGCTCGGAACCGTCCTCGTAACCAGGGAGCGCCAGTCCCCGGATAACCGCGTCTCTCCCGCCGCGACCGCCACTCGCGCAGGCTTCAGGCATGGCTACGAAACACGAGGAGGCGGCCATGCTGACACTGGTGACAGGTGCGACGGGCAAGGTCGGACAGCGGTTCGTGCCGCGACTGCTGCAGAGCACGGCGCCGGGCGACCAGGTGCGGGTGCTCGTGCGGGACGCGGCACGCGGCGAGCGGTTCGCCGCACTGGGCGCGGACGTGGTGGTCGGCGACCTGCGGGACGCGGACGTGCTGGGCAAGGCGACGGCCGGGGCGGACGCCGTGGTGAACGTCGCCGCGGCCTTCCGCGGAGTGCCCGACGAGGAGGCGCGGGCGGTCAACAGGGACGCCGCCATCGAGCTGGGCCGGGCCTCCGTGGCCTCGGGCGTGCGGCGGTTCGTGCAGGTCAGCACGGGTCTGGTGTACGGCTCCGGGCGCGGCAGGCCGCTGGTCGAGGACGACGAGACGGTGCCGGGCGGCCACCTGTGGGGCACCTACCCCGAGTCGAAGTGGGAGGCGGAGCGCGCGCTGCGGGCGATGGACGGACTCGACGACCTGCGCATCGCCCGGCTGCCCTTCGTGTACGGCGACGGGGACTCGCACCTGGCCGACGTGACGCAGTTCGCGCAGAACTGGCCGGCCATGCAGCGCCTGCACATGGGCCACCACGCGGATGTCGCCCAGGGTCTGCAACGGCTGCTGTACGCGCCGGGTGCGCACGGCGTCTACAACATCGCCGACGACGCCCCGGTCACGATGGTCGACGTGTACCAGGTCAACGGCGTGCCGGTGCCGCCGGAGGCGTACGACAAGGTGGACCCGGATCCCTGGGCCGGCGTCATGTCGACGGCCCGCATCCGCCGCGAACTGGGCTTCCGCCCGTTCTTCCCGTCCGTCTGGACGGCCCTGGACGCCGGCGCGCTGTAGCGCCCGGCGGGAGAGCCCACCGCTCAGGCCACCGACCGGATCCGCCGTACCAGGAGCGCCCCCACGAGCCCGATCACCGCCGCCACCAGGTACAGGACGCGGTAGCCGCCGAGGTACGTCACGATCGGCGCGGCGAGCGCGGGCGCGGCGACCTGGGGCAGGGAGTTGGCGACGTTGATGAGGCCCAGGTCCTTGCCCCGGTCCATGGCCTTGGGTAGGACGTCCGTCATCAGCGCGAAGTCGACCGAGGTGAAGACGCCGAAGCCGATGCCGAGGACCGCCGCCGCGACGATCGCGCCGGGCCAGGTCTGCCAGCCGGACAGCCCGGCCGTCGCCACCGCCATCAGGACGCCCGACCAGATCACGAAGGGCTTGCGGCGCCCCACCCGGTCGGAGGCGACCCCGGCCACGACGACCGTGCACAGCAGGGTCACGCCGTTGACGGCGGTCAGGATCAGTACGCCCTGGTCGGGGTCGCCGTAGTGCAGGCGGTCGCGCAGGTAGTAGAGGAGGTACAGGAGGACCAGCGCGTTGCTGAGGTTGATCAGGAAGCGGGTCAGCCAGGCCCAGCCGAGGTCGGGGTGGCGGCGGGGGCTCAGCCAGAATCCGGCCAGGAAGGTCCGCCAGGCCCACGGCGGCCGGTCCGCCGGGGCGAGCCGCAGGTCCGGATGGCGCAGCACGTACGGCAGGACGCCCACCAGGGCGAACACCGCGCACGCCGTGTACCCGGCGCCGACCCCGCCCACGACCGTCGCGAGCCCCGTGCCCACGACCACGCCCAGGATCTGCGCGGCCCCCAGCCAGCCGCCCACCGCGCCCCGCTGGAGCCGCGGCACCCGGTCGGGCACGGCCGCCGTCACCGCCGCGAACGCCGCGTTCAGCGTCAGCTGCACCAGGCACCAGCCGGCCGCCATCGTCCACACCGACCCGGCGCCCGCCAGCAGGAGCAGCGCACACGCGCCGCCCGCCGCGCCCGCCACGATCCACGGCGTACGCCGCCCGAACCGCGACACCGTACGGTCCGAGAGCGCGCCGAAGAACGGGTTCGCGGCGAGCGACACCACGGCGCCCACCCCGGTCACCCACGCGAGCAGCGTCTCCTTGGACAGGCCGGTGCCGGGCGCGAAGTCCTCGGCCTGGAGGGCGAGCAGGACCTGCAGGGGCCCGTACCAGCCGACCCAGATCGCCCCGTTGGCCAGCGACAGCGCGGCCGTCCAGCCGCGCCCGACCCTCTCCCAGTTCTCGGCTTCGCTCAAACCGGGGGGACCCCCATGACGGGCTCGTCGAGCGCCGTGGCGGCGACCGTCATGCGCGCTGCGCCCGCAGCACGTCCCGCAGCCAGTGGTACGACGCCTTGGGCGTGCGCTCCAGGGTCGCGTAGTCGACGTGGACGAGGCCGAAGCGGCGCGCGTAGCCCTCCGCCCACTCGAAGTTGTCCATCAGCGACCACACGAAGTAGCCGCGCACGTCGACACCGGCCTCAAGGGCCCGGTGCAGGGCCCGCAGATGCCCGTCCAGGTACGCGATCCGCTCCTGGTCGTCCACCCCGTCGTAACTGCAGCCGTTCTCGGTGATGACGAGGGGCGGGAGCCGGTCGCCGTAGCGGTCGCGGAAGGAGAGGAGGAGCTCGGTGAGCGCTTCGGGGACCACCGGCCAGCCGAAGTCCGTGACGGGATATCCCTCGATCTCCCTCGGGGAGAAAGGGAGTTCGGGCGGCAGGGTGAGGCCGGAGAACTCCGTCGCCGTCCCCGACGCGAGCGGCGCGCCCACCTTGGTCGGCTGGTAGAAGTTGATCCCGTACCAGTCCACGGGCTCCGAGATCACCGACAGATCGGCGTCCACATCGCCCGGCATCAGGTCCCCGATGCCCTCCGGGTAGGCGCCGAGCAGCAGCGGATCGGCGAAGAGCCGGTTGAGGAGCACGTCGTAGAAGTCCGCGGCCTCGCGGTCGGCCGGGTCCTCGGAGGCGGGCCAGGTCGGGCCGTGCGAGTTCGCGATCCCGATGTCCGTGGCGCCGGCCGCGCGCAGCGCCCGTACGGCGAGGCCGTGGGCGAGGAGCTGGTGGTGGGCCGCCGGCAGAGCGTCGAACAGGAGCTGCCTGCCGGGCGCGTGCCGGCCGAGCGCGTGGCCGAGGAGGGTGTGCTCGGCGGGCTCGTTGAGCGTGATCCACTTCTGTACGCGGTCGCCGATACGGTCCGCGACCTCGGCCGCGTAGTCCGCGAAGAGCGACGCCGTGTCCCGCTTCAGCCAGCCGCCCGCCTCCTCCACGGACAGCGGGGTGTCCCAGTGGAAGAGCGTCGGCACGGGCTGTACGCCCGTCGCGCACAGCGCGTCGACGAGCCGGTCGTAGAAGTCGAGGCCGCCCGGCGACAGGACCCGCGGCCAGGAGACGGAGAAGCGGTACGCCCCCGCCCCGAGGCCGGCGATCAGCGCCACGTCCTCGCCGTAGCGGTGGTAGTGGTCGCAGGCGACGGCGGCCGTCGAACCGTCCTTCACCCGCCCCGGCTCTGCCGTGAACGCGTCCCACACCGAGGGCAGGCGCACGTCGGCGGCGCCCTCGATCTGATGGGCCGAGGTGGACACGCCCCACAGGAAGTCGTGCGGGAACTGAGGTACCGGTTCGCTCGCTGCCATGCGCGCGATCATCCGTACCGGCGGTAAGGGAAGTCAACGCCCTTGCAGGAAAAGGTCGTTACACACCCTGAGGGCCGCTAAGCCCCTTCCTTCAGCACCCGCGAGATCAGCCCCCGCTGCTCGTCCGTGAGCCGCGGATCCGCGCAGTACACGGTCTTCCCGTCCACCGTGATCGTGTAGCTGAACCCGTCCGGCACCCCCACGGGCGGCGTGTCCCGGCCCCCGGCCAGCGCCTGCTCGGCGAGGGCGTGCCACTCGTGGGCGTCGGCACGGCCCGAGGTGTCGACCTCGGCCCGCCGCTCGATCCCGGCGAACCCTCCGGTACGGATGACCTGAATACGCATGGCACCTGTCTACTCCAGCGGCCGCCCGCTGCCCAGCCGGGCGGCCGCCGAGCCCTGTGCCTGAGCCGGGCCCTACTCCGTGGGCACGCCCACCTGCGACCAGGCCTTCTGGACGGACTCCAGCTCCTCGCCGTCCTTGTAGCGGGTGCGCGCCGCCTTCACCGTCAGCTTCGCGAAGTCCGTGAAGGACGCGTCCTGCGCCAGTTCCCCGCCGGTCAGGACGTCGTACCAGATCTGCCCGGCCCGCTCCCACGCGTGGCCGCCGAGCGCCACGGCCAGCAGATAGAAGGCGTGGTTCGGGATGCCGGAGTTGATGTGCACACCGCCGTTGTCGCTGCTGGTCTGCACGAAGTGGTCCATGTCGGCGGGCTGCGGGTCCTTGCCGAGCACGTCGTCGTCGTACGCCGTGCCGGGCGCCTTCATGGAGCGCAGCGCCTTGCCGGTGACGCGCGGCGCGAGCAGGCCCGCGCCGATCAGCCAGTCGGCGTCGGCGGCGCCCTGGCCGAGCGAGTACTGCTTGATCAGGGAGCCGAAGACGTCCGACACGGACTCGTTCAGGGCGCCCGGCTGCCCGAAGTACGTGAGGTTCGCCGTGTACTGGGTGACGCCGTGCGTCAGCTCGTGGCCGATCACGTCGACCGGGATGGTGAAGTCGAGGAAGATCTCGCCGTCCCCGTCGCCGAACACCATCTGCTCGCCGTTCCAGAACGCGTTGTTGTAGTCGTTGTCGAAGTGCACGGACGCCTTCAGCGGCAGACCGCTGCCGTCGACGGAGTCGCGGGCGTACTTCTCCAGGTACAGCTCGAAGGTGGCGCCGAGGCCCGCGTACGCGCGGTTGACGGTCGCGTCCTTGCCGGGCTCGTCCCCCTCGCCGCGGACCTTCGTGCCCGGCAGCTCGGTGCGGTGGCCCGCGTCGTAGAGCGTGCGGTGCGGCTTGTGCTCGACGGCGTCGATGGGCGCGGCCACCGAGGGGGCGCCGATCACGGTGGTCAGGCGGCGGCGTGTGCGCTCGAGGGCGTCGCGTTCCAGGGTGCGGCGGGCCAGGGCGGAGAGGGCGGGGTCGCCGGAGCGGGCAGCCTTGTCGAGGATGTGGGGCGGCACGATGGTGCAGAAGACGGGCTCGAAGCCCGAGCGGTTCGCGGTCATGGCGGCAATGTGGCACTGCGTGACCTCAGTGTCACTACCTGCAGCCAGGATTAATGGAATAGAGGTATTCGTCACCTCTTGCCCGTTACCTGACGGCGATCCCGCATACTGATACAGACCCGCGTCCCTCGCACGGCTGGGCTAGGCTGCGACGCATCATGCGTTACGGGCTGCTTCTCCTTAGCTGCCGCGGCGAGGGCCTGTAGTCGAGGCCGACCCCCTCCCCGCGGAGTTCGGTGTTGCGCTCAGACCGTCGGCCGTCCTTCCGGACACACCCGAGGAGCCCCCGCACATGTCGAATTTCCAGCGCCCCACTTCCATGCCGGTCCACAAGTACGGACAGTACGAGCAGGTCGACATCCCCGACCGCACGTGGCCCGGCAAGCGAGTCACCGTCGCCCCCCGCTGGCTCTCCACCGACCTGCGCGACGGCAACCAGGCGCTGATCGACCCGATGTCCCCGGCGCGCAAGCGCGAGATGTTCGACCTCCTGGTCCGCATGGGCTACAAGGAGATCGAGGTCGGCTTCCCCGCCTCCGGCGAGACGGACTTCGCGTTCGTACGGTCGATCATCGAAGAGGGCGCGATCCCGGACGACGTGACGATCTCCGTGCTGACGCAGGCGCGCGAGGAGCTCATCGAGCGCACGGTCGAGTCCCTGAAGGGCGCCAAGCGCGCCACGGTGCACCTGTACAACGCGACCGCGCCGACCTTCCGCGAGATCGTCTTCCGCGGCACCAAGGAACAGATCAAGCAGATCGCCGTCGACGGCACGCAGCACGTCATGGACTACGCGGAGAAGATCCTCGGCCCGGAGACGACCTTCGGATACCAGTACAGCCCGGAGATCTTCACCGACACCGAGCTGGACTTCGCCCTGGAGGTCTGCGAGGCGGTCATGGAGGTCTACAAGCCGGGCCCCGGCCGCGAGATCATCCTCAACCTGCCCGCCACGGTGGAGCGTTCGACCCCGTCCACGCACGCGGACCGCTTCGAGTGGATGCACCGCAACCTGTCGAACCGCGAGTACGTCTGCCTGTCCGTGCACCCGCACAACGACCGCGGCACGGCCGTCGCCGCCGCCGAGCTGGCCCTGATGGCGGGCGCCGACCGCATCGAGGGCTGCCTGTTCGGCCAGGGCGAGCGCACCGGCAACGTCGACCTGGTCACACTGGGCATGAACCTGTTCTCGCAGGGCGTCGACCCTCAGATCGACTTCTCCGACATCGACGAGATCCGCCGCACCGCCGAGTACTGCAACCAGATGGAGGTCCACCCGCGCCACCCCTACGCGGGCGACCTGGTCTACACGTCCTTCTCCGGCTCCCACCAGGACGCCATCAAGAAGGGCTTCGAGGCGATGGACGCGCGGGCCGCGGCCGCGGGCAAGTCCGTCGACGACATCGAGTGGGCGGTCCCGTACCTGCCCATCGACCCGAAGGACGTCGGCCGCTCCTACGAGGCCGTCATCCGCGTCAACTCGCAGTCCGGCAAGGGCGGTATCGCGTACGTCCTGAAGAACGACCACAAGCTGGACCTGCCGCGCCGCATGCAGATCGAGTTCTCGAAGATCATCCAGGCGAAGACGGACGCCGAGGGCGGCGAGGTCACGCCGAAGGAGATCTGGTCGGTCTTCCAGGACGAGTACCTGCCCCACGCCGAGAACCCCTGGGGCCGCATCCAGGTCAGGGCCGGGCAGAGCACGACCGACACGGACGGCGTCGACACGCTGACCGTCTCGGCCGACGTCGACGGTGAGGCCACCGTCCTGACCGGTACGGGCAACGGCCCGATCTCCGCGTTCTTCGACGCACTGCAGGCCGTCGGTATCGACGCCCGCCTGCTGGACTACCAGGAGCACACGATGAGCGAGGGCGCCTCCGCGCAGGCCGCCTCGTACATCGAGTGCGCGATCGGCGACAAGGTCCTGTGGGGCATCGGCATCGACGCGAATACGACACGCGCGTCCCTGAAGGCCGTGGTCTCCGCGGTCAACCGCTCCGCACGCTGACCCAGGTCACCGGCACGTTCCCCGGCCCCGTCCGCCCTCGTGGCGGGCGGGGCCGCGTCGTATACCGGCCACGGTCCCGTACAAGGTGATGACGCCGTATCAACAATGTGGCTAACATCACGCCCAACCAGGCGATGGGGCCTGGGGGTCGACGGAGGTGTGCGACGTGCTGCCGAATTGGGGACGAACCAGTCGTAACGGTCCCGGTGTTCCCGTGGCACGCGCCGGGGACCGCCCCCTGTCGGGCCTGATCGGCGTCCGCACCGCGTGGACCACCGTCGGCGACGGCGAGTTCTTCTGTCCCGGCTGCGGCGGCGACCGCAACTACCGCCGCCGCACGGGCCGTCGCCGCTTCGTGCTCCTCGGCATCCCGCTCGTCCCGCGCGGCTCCACCGGCCCCGTCGTCGAATGCGCCGCCTGCGAGGACCGGTTCGCCGCCGACGTCCTCGACCACCCCACCACGCACCGCTTCTCCGCGATGCTCCGCGACGCCGTCCACACCGTCGTCCTCGCGGTCCTCTCCGCGGGCGGAGTCTCCTCCCGTACGGCACTGGAGACGGCCGTCGGGACGCTGCGCGGCGCCGGGTTCGACGACTGCACGGACGTCCAACTCGCCGCACTCGTCGAGGCGTTGCTCACCGACGCGGGCCGCGTCCCCGAACACTGCGGGCCCGGCGCCGGACTCGCCATCGAACTCCATGAGGCCCTCGACCCGCTCGCCCCGCACCTCGCCCCCGCCGGACGCGAGTCGATCCTCCTCCAGGGCGCCAGAATCGCGCTCGCCGACGGGCCCTACACGCCCGCCGAACGCGACGTACTCAGCACCGCGGGCGCCGCGCTCACCATGTGCACCGACGAGGTCTCGCAGCTCCTGGAAGCCGCCCGCACCCCGTCGTGACGCCGTACGGCGCTCCCGTACTCCCCAGGGAGTAACGAGCCGCCGCCCGCACCCCCGGCAGTACCCCGCACCTCGCCCTCACGCCCGACGAACCGAGGCCTCCCCGACGGGAGTCTGGAGACGTCCTGTCCGACCGGACGGCGACACCGGACACCGTGACCTGAGGGAGGCCCGCCGATGGGGGGCGTACCGACAAAGAGGCGCCGGGCAGCCGTGCCCTGGACGCTGCTCGGCCTGTGGATCGCCGTGCTCGCGATCGCCGGGCCCTTCGCCGGCAAGCTGAGCGACGTCCAGCACGACCGGGCCGTCGACTATCTGCCGGCGAGCGCCGACTCCACGCAGGTGGCGAAGATCCAGGACGGACTGCCGGGCGGCGAGAGCACCGAACTCGTCCTCGTCTACCACCGCGACGGCGGGCTCACCGCGGCCGACCGCACCACGGCCGCCGCCCAAGTCGCCCGCATCGACCGGGACTTCGACCTCACCGCCGCCCCGAAGGGCGTACCGTCCCGCGACGGCGCCACCCTCATGTACCCGGTCGCCAGCACCGCACCGGGACACGACGAGAAGGCCCGCGACGCCTTCGTCAACGATGTGCGCGACATCGCCCACGACACCGGCGGCCTGAGCGTCGACACCGGCGGAGCAGGAGCGCTCGCCACCGACGCGAGCGAGGTCTACGGCTCGCTCGACGGCCCCCTGCTCTACACGACCGTCGCCGTCGTCGCGATCCTGCTCATCCTCATCTACCGCAGCCCGTTCCTGTGGCTCGTGCCGCTCGTCGTCGCGGGCATCGCCGACTTCCTGTCGATGGGCGTCGCCTACGGGCTCCACCAGGCGTTCGGCACCACCGTCAGCGGTCAGAGCTCCGGCGTGATGACGATCCTCGTCTTCGGCGCGGGCACCGACTACGCGCTGCTCCTCGTCTCCCGCTACCGCGAGGAACTGCGCCGCACCGAGCGGCCCTACGACGCGATGCGGGCCGCCCTGCGCGGCTGCGGGCCCGCCGTCCTCGCCTCGTCGGGGACCGTCGCCGTCGGCCTGTTCTGCCTGCTCGCCGCCGACCTCAACAGCAGCCGCGGCATGGGACCGCTCGGCGCCGTGGGCGTCCTGTGCGCGCTCTTCGCCATGCTGACGCTGCTGCCCGCCGTCCTCGTCCTGCTCGGACGGCGCGTGTTCTGGCCGCTCGTCCCTGCGTACGGCTCCACGCCCAAGGTCCGCAGGTCCCTGTTCGCGGCGATGGGCAGCTCGGCCGGGCGCAGGCCGCTGACCGTCCTCGCCTGTGGCGCCCTGCTCCTCGGGGCGCTCGCGCTCGGCGTGTTCAGCCTGCCCGGCAGCCTCAAGCAGGAGGACACCTTCACCGACAAGCCGGACTCCGTCGTCGCGATGCAGACCCTGGCCGCCGCGTACCCCGAGCGCGGCACCCAGCCCATCAGCGTGATCACCCCGACGGGCCGCGCCGGCGAGACGCTCGCCACCTCGCGCGGCGTGCCCGGGGTCGCCGCCGCCGAGCAGGTGCGCAGCGGACACGGCTGGACGGAGATCTCCGTCACCGCCTCCGCCCCGCCCCAGTCCAGGGGCGAGACCACCACCATCGAGACCCTGCGCGACCGGCTCGACGGCAAGGGCTCGTACGTCGGCGGACCGAGCGCCCAGCAGCTCGACCTCAAGGACACCAACTCCCGTGACCGCAAGGTCGTCGTGCCGATCGTCCTGGCCGCCGTCCTGCTGATCCTCGTCGTGCTGCTGCGCAGCCTCGTGGCGCCGCTGATCCTGCTCGCCGCGGTCATCGCCGTGTGGGGCGCCTCGCTCGGCATCGCCGGACTCGTCTTCGGGCCGCTGTTCGGCTTCCAGGGCACCGACCCCGGACTCGGCCTGCTGACCTTCGTGTTCCTCGTCGCCCTCGGCGTCGACTACGGCATCTTCCTGATGCACCGCATGCGCGAGGAGTCCCTCGCGGGCGCCGAACCGGGAGCCGCCGCGCTGACCGCGCTGCGCACCACGGGAGGGGTGATCGCGTCGGCCGGACTCGTCCTCGCCGCGACGTTCTCGGTCCTCACCAACATGCCGCTGGTGTCACTCGTCGAGATGGGCTTCGTCATCGCGGTCGGCGTGCTCCTGGACACGTTCCTCGTCCGTACGTACCTGGTGACGTCGGCGAGCATGGCCCTCGGCCGTACGGTGTGGTGGCCCGGGCCGCTGTCCAGGAAGCCGCGGCCCCAGCAGCCACCGGCCCAGGAACCGGAGCGCACCCTCGCGCCCGCACCCTGACCGCCCCGCGGACCGTACGGCGCCCCTCTCTCCCCGCAGGGGCGTCCTCCGCGCCCTCCTGACGGAAGATGTACCGGTGGACGTCAAACACATCCTGGTCCCGGGCCTCGGCCGGCGCGACGTCAGCGCCGCCCGGACCCTGCGCGAGGACGCGCTCCTGGCCGCCGTCGTGGCGGTCGCCTCCGTCGTGATCGCCCTGACGACGAGCGGCAACGGCCGTCACCCCGACGCGCTCGGCTGGGCCCTGCTCCTGGCCGCGCACGTCCCGTCGGTGTTCCGGCGGCGGGCGCCGCTGCGGGCGTTCCTGGGCCTCGTCGTCTGCGTCGCCCCGTACCACGCCCTCGACTACAACCACACGGCGCCGATGGTGGTCTCCATGACCGCCCTCTACACGATCGCCGCGACAGGGCGTCCCCTGCGCACCCTGTTCCTCGGCGCAGGCGTCCTCGGCATCATGCTCGGCGTCAAGTTCGGCGAGGGCATGACCGAGGGCACGGAGGCGCTGCGGATCTCCGGCTGGATCGTCGCGTTCCTCCTGGTCGGCGTCATCGTCCGCGTCCACCGCCAGTACGTCGCGTCGGTCGTGGAGCGCGCCGAGCGGGCCGAACGGACCCGCGAGGAGGAGGCGCGGCGCCGGGTCGCGGAGGAGCGGCTGCGTGTCGCCCGCGACCTGCACGACCTGCTCGCCCACAGCATCACCCTCGTCGGCGTCCAGACGTCGGTGGCCGCCCACGTCCTCCAGGCCGACCCGGACCGCCTGGACCGCGCCGCCGTGGCCAAGGCGCTCGACGACATCGCCGAGACCTGCCGCACCGCACGCGGCGAACTGCGCGCCACCCTCGAAGTGCTGCGCGCAGGACCCGACGACAGCCGCGGCCCGCTCCCCGGGCTCGACGGGCTGCCCGACCTCGCCGAGGCCGCCCGCACCGCCGGAGCCACCGTCGACCTGTCCGTCGAGAACATGGAGGCACCGCCCGCCGTGGGCGCCGCGGCCTACCGCATCGTCCAGGAGGCCCTCACGAACGCCGTCCGGCACGGCGGCCCCGGACTCACCGTCCGCGTCGGCATCCGCAGCCGGGGCGACGCCCTCCACCTGCGCGTCGCGGACGACGGCGCACCCCCGCCCTCGCCCGGCCCCCAACCCGACCGGCCCCCGGGCTTCGGCCTGCTCGGCATGCGCGAGCGGGCCCGCAGCGTCGGCGGCACCCTCGACGCCGGGCCGCGCGCCCAGGGCGGATTCGAAGTCGCGGCGGTCCTGCCGACCGGGGGACACCCGTGACCGAGCCACAGGCCGTGCGCGTACTCCTCGCCGACGACCAGACCCTCGTACGGGCCGCGTTCGCGATGCTCGTCGAGTCCGCGCCGGACATGGAGGTCGTCGGCCAGGCCGGCACCGGCCGCGAGGCCGTGGAACAGGCCCGCACCCGCCGCGCCGACCTGATCGTCATGGACATCCGCATGCCCGACCTCGACGGCATCGAGGCGACCCGCCTGCTCGCCGCCGACGAGGACCTCGCGGGCGTCAAGGTCCTGATGCTGACGACGTACGACACCGACGAACACGTCGTCGAGGCGCTGCGGGCGGGCGCGTCCGGATTCCTCGTCAAGGACACCAAGCCCGCCGAACTCCTCGACGCCATCCGCACCGTCGCCGCCGGCGAGTCCCTGCTCTCGCCCGGCCCCACGGCCCGCCTGATCGCCCGCGTCCTGCGCGCCCCGGCCGAACCCGGCCCCGTCCCGCCCGGCCTCGCCGCGCTCACCGGCCGCGAGCGCCAGGTCCTGACCCTCGTGGCGCGCGGCCTCACCAACACGGAGGCCGCCGACGTCCTCGGCCTCAGCCCTCTCACGGTCAAGACGCACGTGAGCCGCATCATGGGCAAGCTGGCCGCGCGCGACAGGGCCCAACTCGTCATCGTGGCCTACGAGTCGGGCCTCATCGAGCCGGGCAGCGCCTGACCGTCCACGCTACAGCGGACCCACCCGCCGCCGCGCTACAGCAGACCGGCCGCCGCGAGGAACTTCCCCACCCGCTCGGTCTCCTCCGCGGACAGCGGGATCTGCGGTTCCGCCGTCACCGGGCAGTCGATCACGCCCCGCAGATACAGGGCCGCCTTGAACGCCCCGAGCGCGGACGAACTCCCGCCCATCCGCGCCGGATCCCCCACCCGCACCATCCGGAACAGCGCACACAGCCGCTCCTGCTCGATCCGCGCCCGCTCCCGGTCACCGGCCCGGCAGTACGCGTACAGCCGCGCGTACCCGGCCGGGTCGACGTTCCCGAGACCCGGCACCACCCCGTCCGCGCCCATCGCGAGCGCCGAGTCCACGGTCAGCTCCGACCCGGTCAGGACGCTGAACCCCGTGATGTCGGCGCGGGAGCGCGCCCCGATGAGGACCTCCCGGAACGCGCCCTCGTCACCGCTGGAGTCCTTCAGGCCGGCGAGCGTCCCGTCGGCGGCCAGGTCGAGGACGAGGTCGGCGCCCAGTTTGGAGTGCACCGACACCGGGAGGTCGTAGGCGAAGACCGGCAGGCCGCAGCGCTGGGCCAGGAGCCGGAAGTGGCGGGCGATCTCGGCCGGATGGGTGCGCGTGTAGAACGGCGCCGTCGCGACGATCCCGTCCGCGCCGGCCGCCGCCGCCGTGCGGGCGTGGTCGAGGACGCGCAGCGTCGCCATGTCGATCGCCCCGGCCAGGACGGGCAGCTGGCCGGCGACATGACCGACGACGGTGTCGACGACCACGGTGCGGTGCCGGTCGGGCAGGAAGGCCGCCTCGCTCGTCGAGCCGAGCACGAAGAGCCCGTCGACACCACCCGCGACGAGGTGGTCGACAAGGCGCACGAGGGAAGCGACGTCCACCTCGTTGTCCGGGGTCAGGGGCGTGCAGACGGGCGGGACGACTCCGGTCAGCGGGGTGCCTGGCGTCACGAGACCTCCTGGACGAGTTCGTGCGTGGACTGGCCCTCGCGCACGGGATGGTGGCAGCGGAACCGGTGCCCGTCACCGCCCGACTCGAACTCCGGCATCGCCTGCGCGCACACCGCGTCGGCCTTCCAGCACCGCGTGCGGAACGGGCAGCCGCTCGGCGGATGCGTCGCCGACGGTACCGGGCCGACCAGCGGAATCGGGTCGATCGGGTCGAGCAGCCCGGGTGTCGCCGAGAACAGCGCGCGGGTGTACGGGTGCCTGGCCCGGTCGAGCACGTCCTCGGACGGCGACTCCTCCACGATCCGGCCCAGATACATCGTGATCACACGGTCGCTCATGCGCCGCACGGTCTGGATGTCGTGCGAGACGAACACGAGGGCGAGACCGAGGCGTTCCTTCAGGTCGAGCAGCAGATTCAGGATCTGCGCCCGCACCGACACGTCGAGCGCGCTCGTCGGCTCATCCGCCACGACCAGGGCGGGTTCGAGGGCGAGGGCACGGGCGATCGCCACGCGCTGGCGCTGCCCGCCCGACAGCTGCCCGGGCAGCGCCCCGGCGAGCGCGCTCGGCAGCCCGACCAGGGACATCAGCTCCCGTACGCGCTCCTCGCGCGCGGCGGGCGTGCCACGGTGGTGGACGTCGAGGGGGTCGCGCAGGATCTGGCGGACGGTCAGGCGCCGGTTCAGGGCGGTCGACGGGTCCTGGAAGATCATGCCGACCCCTTCGCCGACGGTGGCGCGCCGCTCGCCCGGCTTCATGGTCCACAGGTCGCGGCCGTCCACGACGACCGTGCCGGACGTCGGGCGCTGCACCCCCACGAGGACCTTGGCGAGCGTCGACTTGCCGCAGCCGGACTCGCCGACCACACCGACCGTCTCGCCGGGGGACACGGACAGGTCGGCGCCGGTGAGGGCGTACACCCGGTCGCGGGCGAACAGGCCGCCGGAGCGGGCCCGGTGCACCACGTGGGCAGCTTTCAACTCGACCACGGGATCCGTCACTTGAGAGCCTCGCTTCCCCGGGGAGCCGGAACCGTGGGCGGCGGGACCACCGCCGGATGGTGACAGGCCGACGCGTGCCGCCGGCCGCCGAGCAGATCGGGCGCCGTCGTCCGGCACACCTCGCTCGCCATCGGGCACCGGTCGGCGAACCGGCAGCCCGCAGGGAAGTCGGCCGGTGAGGGCACGACACCCCGGATCTGCGTCAGCCGGTCCGCCGCCGTCTCCAGCGAGAGGACCGAGCCGAGCAGCCCGCGCGTGTAGTGGTGGGTGGGCGCCTCGACGAGGTCCGCCGTCACGCCCGTCTCCACGATCTGCCCGCCGTACATCACGACCACCCGGTCCGTGACGTCGGCGACGAGCGCCAGGTCGTGCGAGACGAGGATCAGCGCGAAGCCCAGCTCCTCGCGCAGCCGCAGCAGCAGCTCGATGACCTGCGCCTGCACGGTCACGTCGAGCGCGGTCGTCGGCTCGTCGGCGACGATCAGCTTCGGGCTGCGCGACAGGGCCATCGCGATCAGGACACGCTGGCGCTGCCCGCCCGACAGCTCGTGCGGGTAGCTGCGCAGGGTCCGCTCGGGGTCGAGGCCGACGAGGGAGAGCAGCTCGGCCGGGGTGCGCCTGCCACTCCGGCGTACGACCTGCTTGAGCTGGGAGCGCACGGTCATCGCCGGATTCAGCGAGGACAGGGCGTCCTGGTAGATCATCGCCATGTCGTGGCCGAGGAGGCGGCGCCTGGCCCCCATCGTGCGGCCGATCAGCTCCTGGCCGTCGAAGGTGACCCGGCCGCGGATCCGCGCGCCCTTGGGTTCGAGACCCATCACGGTCAGCGCGGTCAGCGACTTGCCGCACCCCGACTCGCCGACCAGGCCGAGCACTTCACCGGGGCGTACGTCGAAGGTGATGCCGTCGACGATGTCCACGCCGCCGTGCCGCGCGTCGAAGCCGATGGCGAGATCGGTGACCTGGAGGACGGGGTCGCCCTCGGGCAGGGGCCGGGCGCGGGACCTCAGCCGGGCGGCGGCCTCGGTGAGTCCGGGCAGTTCGAGGACGGTGCCGCTGCCGGGCTTCGGCGCTTCGAGGCGGTCCGCCTCCGCGCCGGACACGTCACGCGCGCCGGGCGCGGCCCACGCGTCGGACACGCCCTCGGACAGGACGTTGAGCGCCAGCACGGTGAGCAGCATCAGCAGACCGGGGAAGACGGTCGCCCACCAGCCCCCGATCAGGACCATGTTCTTGCCGTCCGCGATGACACTGCCCCACGACGGGTCGGGCGGCCGGACCCCCGCCCCGATGAACGACAGCGACGCCTCGAAGACGATGGCCTCCGCGACCTGCACCGTGCAGAACACCAGCACGGGCGCCGCGCAGTTGACCGCGACGTGCCGCAGCACGATGTGCGGCGTCCGCGCCCCGATCACCCGCTCCGCCGTCACGTAGTCCTCGCCGTACTGGTCGAGCACGTTGGCCCGTACGACCCGGGCGACCGGCGGAGTGAACAGGAACGCGATCGCGCAGATCAGTACGGGGATGCCGCCGCCGAACACGGCGACGAGGACCGCCGCCAGAGCGATCCCGGGGAACGCCATCACGACATCGAGACAGCGCATCAGAGTCTCGTCGACCGCCTTGCGCGACGTCGCCGCGATCGCCCCGAGCACCGCGCCCACCACGAGCGCGAGCAGCGTCGCGCCGAGCCCGATGGCCAGCGACCAGCGCGCCCCGTACATCAGCCGGCTGAGGATGTCGCGGCCCAGGCTGTCCTGGCCCATCCAGTGGCCGCCCGACGGATGCCCGGTGCCGTCGGTCTGCGACTGCTGGTCGAGCGGGTCGTGCGGTGCGAGCAGGGGCGCGAACAGCGCCATGAGGACGACGACGGCGACGACGGCGACGGCGATCCGGGACAGGACGGGCAGCCGGCGCAGGGACCGCAGCCGGATGCCCGGCCGGGACAGCGCCTCGGCGAGCGCTTCACGGGAGGTGACCATCTAGCTCTGCGCCCCCCTGAGCCGCGGGTTGACCATCAGATACAGGATGTCGATGGCGAGGTTCACGACGACGAACCCGACGGCCGTCGTCAGGACGACGCCCTGGACGACCGCCGGGTCACCGTTCTTCACCGCGTCGATCATCAGCTTCCCCATCCCCGGCAGGGAGAAGATCGTCTCCGTGACGACCGCCCCGCCCAGCAGATAGCCGACCCGCAGTCCGAGCACGGTCAGCGGATTGATCAGGGCGTTGCGCAGCACGTTGCGCCCCACCACGACGACCGGCGGAAGACCGCTGCCGATCGCCGTACGGACGTAGTCCTTGTCCAGCTCCTCGACCACCGCCGTACGCACGATGCGCGTCAGCTGCGCCGCGACCGGCAGGGACAGCGACAGCGCGGGGAGCGTCATGCACTTGAGCCAGCCGGTGAAGGAGTCCGCCGGATTGACGTAGCCGCCGGTCGGGAACCAGCCCTGCCCGACCGCCAGATACTGGATCATCAGCAGCGCCAGCCAGAACCCGGGCGCCGCAACCCCCGTCAGCGACACGACACGGATGACCTGGTCGAGGAGCCGGTCGCGGTGGATGGCCGCCGTGACTCCGAGCACCAGGGACACGGCGACCGCGACCGCGAGGCCGAGGAACGTCAGCTGGAGGGTCAGCGGCAGCGCGGTGGTCACCTGGTCGACCACCGGCTGCCGGGTCAGGGCGCTGACGCCCATGTCGCCCCGGACGAGATCGCCCACGAAGTGGAAGTAGCGCACGGGCAGCGGATCGAGAAGCCCGTTGCGCTCCCGGAAGTCGTGCAGCTGCCGGGGCGTCGGATTGGCGCCCTGGAAGAACGCCGACGCCGGATCGCTGTCCGAGAACCGCATCACGAGAAACACGAACAGGACGATGCCGAGCAGCAGCGGCACGAGCAGGACCAGGCGTCGGGCCAGAATTCTGGCGATCACGACCACGGGCACGAACTCCCTTGCGAGAAAGCCGCGTTACGCGGGCTTGGCCTTGAGCACGTTGATCCCGGGATAGGGCTGCGCCTGCACGCCGGTGATCTTCTTCGGGTCCCAGGCCGTCATCAGCTCGTTGTGCACGACCGGGTAGAGCACGGCCTGCTCGGCGACGATGTCGATGTACTCCTGGATCATCGTCTTCTTCTTCGCCGGGTCCGGCTCTCGCGTGGCCTGGTCCATCAGCTTGAAGAGGTTCTTGGCGTCGGAGCTGCCCGCCCAGCGCGCGTAGCCCATCCACAGGTTCGAGGGGCCGTAGTTGTAATGCATGATCAGGTCCGCGTCGACCCCGAACTGGTTGGGGTTCGAGGCGGCCGCCACGATCTGGTAGTCCTTCTTCTGGTCCATCTTCGTGAAGACGGCCGTGGTCTCCTGCGGATCGAGCGTCGTCTTCACGCCGATCGCGTCCCACGACGCCTTGATCGTCGGCAGACAGTCCATGATCCACGACACGTTGACGGACATCAGGGAGACCGAGAGCCCGCTCACCCCGGCGTCCTTGAGGAGCTTCTTCGCCTTCTCGGGGTCGTAGTCGTACACCGTCTTCGCCGGCCGGTGGTCGGGGTTGCCCTCGTTCAGGAACGAACTCGACGCCTTCCCGTGCCCCTTGAGTGCCACCTCGATCATCTTCTGCTTGTCGATGGCGTAGTGCAGGGCCTGCCTCACCCGCACGTCGTCGAACGGCTTGTGCGCGGTGTTGAACATCAGGAAGAGGTTGTTCATCCCGGCCCCGCCCTCGACGGTGAGGCCGCCCTTCTTCAGCTGGGTGATGTTCGCGTACGGGATGTTGTCGGCTATCTGCGCGTCCGCGTTGCCGCCGGAGATCTTCGCCACGCGGGGTGCCGCGTCCACGATGGTCAGCCAGTTCATCTTCTTGAACGACGCCTTGAGCGGCCCGTTGTAGTCCGGATACGCCTCGAAGGTGGTGTTCGTCTTCGGCTGGTGCGAGGTCTGCCGGTACGGGCCCGACCCCACCGCCTTGCCCTTGGTCGCGTCGTCCCACGCGCCCGGCTTCGAGAACACGTGCTTCGGCATGATCTTGGCGAGGGTCAGCCGCGCGGCCCCGTCGGGGAACGGGAACTTGAGGACGAGCTCGACGGAGTCGTCGCCCGTCTTCCTGACCTCCTTGAGCCAGCTCTCGAAGAACCCCTTGGCCAGCGACTGCGTGCCCGGGTCGAGGATCCGGTCGAAGACGAACACGACGTCGTCCGCCGTGACGGGCTTGCCGTCGTGCCACTTGGCGCCCGCGCGCAGGGTGAACTTCCAGGAGGTGGTGGCCAGTTCGGCGTCCGTCGGCACCTTCGTGGCGAGCGCCGCGTACGGCTCGCGTGTGATCGGGTCGGTGTCGAGGAGGCCCTCGTAGATGTGCTGGTTGCCGGCCATGGCGAAGGCCGACGCGGTCTGCGTCGGGTCCCAGCTTCCGTCGTTGCCGTACCCGATGACCGCGGTCAGCGAGGATCCGCCGCCTTTGCCACCGCCCGTGTCGTTGGTGGACTTCGGCCCGGACGAACAGGCCGACAGGGAGGTGGAGATGGCAGCTGCCGCGCCGAGGGCGCCGGTGTACTTGAGGAAGGATCGGCGGCCGGTGGGCTCGTGGTCGCTCATGGTGCCTCCAGAGAGGGAGATGCGCGGGAGATCCAACGTCCTACGTCTTGGTAGCGACGTGACCATAAGAGCGCCGCGATGGCCGGTCAAGAGATCGCGCAGAGAAGCCCGGAGGGAGGCCCGTGGAGCTCCGGGCGCCGGGCGGGAAGAAGTTTGGTCCTGACATGGGACGTGGGACGTCTGCTCGGCCTACGATGCGGCGCATGTCTGAGGAGCCCAGGAACCCGGCGATCCGGCACCGCCGCGTCAGCCAGCAGGTCCAGCGCGCGGTCACACAGCTCATCCTGGACAGAGGGCTGCGGCCCGGCGAACTGCTGCCCACCGAGGCCGAGTTGATGGAATCACTCGGCGTCAGCAGGAACTCCGTACGCGAGTCCCTCAAGGCACTCCAGGCACTCGACATCGTCGAGATCAGACACGGCTACGGCACCTACGTCGGCCAGGCCTCCCTCACCCCGCTCGCCGACGGCCTCACCTTCCGCACCCTGCTGCGCCCCGCCGCCGACGCGCACGCCCTCGCCGAGATCCTCCAGGTCCGCGAGATCCTCGAGGAAGGCCTGATCCGCAGGGTCGCCGCGGCCCCGCTCCCACCGGAGATCCTCGACCGGCTCGACGACATCGTCCGGAAAATGGCCGCCGCGGGCCAGATCGACGAGCCCTTCGCCGACCTCGACAGGGACTTTCACGAGACCCTCTACGGCTCGCTGGGCAACGAACTGATCCCGCAGCTCCTCGGCGCGTTCTGGAACGTCTTCGACCGGGTCGCCGGCGCGCGCTCCTGGTCCAGCGACCCCGCCCCCGACGTCACCGTCAGCCGCCACCGCGACATCGTCACCGCCCTGCGCGCCCAGGACGCCGTCGGCGCGCAGCGGGCCATGGCCCATCATTTCCGGGGCATCGAGGCACGCGCGGAACAGGAGACGAGAGGCGTCGAGTGAGCGCGCTGGATATCTGTGGAGTTACGCGTGCACATTCCCCCGGCTTCAAACAGCATCGAGCATCCCCGTTCTTAAGAGAGTGTTCGAATTCGCCCTCGCCGCATAGAGCCCAGAGGTCGTTCCCACTCTAATTGGCGCGCGTACCCGCCCGGGCGGGAAGCGTGAAATCCGACGGCGGCGGGGAGCCATCTGACGTGGGCGGAACGGCGGCCCGGTCATGCGATCGAAGGTGCGGGAAGGGCTGGGCGAATACCCGCGCCGGAGGTCGGGAATTGCCTCTCGCTTCACCCCGCTGACGATTCAGCGCCACGTCCCGTGTCTGCTCGTGGAATGGGGCCGTTGTTTCGGTTGACGCCGCCGCCCGCCGGGAAACGCACGGAACGTATGGACAGGAGCCAACGCCGATGAAGCCGCCAATCGGTTCTTACGCCGTCGACATCAGCACCGGACAGGTGGGCCGGGTCATGGGGCACGAGGGTCCGTACGTACAGCTCCGGCCCTTCGGAGGCGGCCGCGAATGGGACTGTGCCCCGGACACGGTGCGAGTGGCGACGACTTCCGAGCGGCTGCGGGCGGCAACGGCCTATGCGAACGCGAGGAGCCGCGGCGAGGTCCCCTGACTCCACCTGAGGTCCCCTGACCCCACCTCGAGAGGTCCCTTCACCGCACCCTTCGTAGGTCCCCGGCCCTCACCCCTTCGGCGTAGGCGAGAATAGGCGCATGAGCCTGTTCCGCGACGACGGCATCGTGCTGCGCACCCAGAAGCTGGGCGAAGCGGACCGCATCATGCTGTTCGCTCCCGGGGGGCGACCCCCGTACCCCCAGCCGGACACCCGCGGCGGCGCGCGATGAGTCTCTTTCGCGACGACGGCATCGTGCTGCGCACCCAGAAGCTGGGCGAAGCGGACCGCATCATCACGCTGCTCACCCGCAATCACGGGCGCGTGCGCGCCGTGGCGCGTGGTGTGCGGCGGACCAAGTCCAAGTTCGGGGCGCGGCTCGAACCCTTCTCGCACGTCGACGTGCAGTTCTTCGCCCGGGGCAGCGAGCTGATCGGGCGCGGGCTGCCCCTGTGCACCCAGAGCGAGACCATCGCCCCCTACGGTGGCGGCATCGTCAGCGACTACGCCCGCTACACCGCCGGCACCGCCATGCTGGAGACCGCGGAACGCTTCACCGACCACGAGGGCGAGCCGGCCGTCCAGCAGTACCTCCTCCTGGTCGGCGGACTGCGGACCCTCTCCAGGGGCGAGCACGAACCCCACCTCGTCCTCGACGCCTTCCTGCTGCGCTCCCTCGCCGTGAACGGCTATGCCCCGAGTTTCGGCGACTGCGCGAAGTGCGGCCTCCCGGGCCCCAACCGGTTCTTCTCCGTCGGCGCGGGCGGCTCGGTTTGCGTCGACTGCCGGGTACCGGGCAGCGTCGTACCCTCACCGCAGGCCCTCATCCTCCTCGGCGCGCTCCTGACCGGCGACTGGGAGACGGCGGACGCGTGCGAGGCACGCTTCGTCAGAGAGGGCAGCGGACTGGTGTCGGCGTATCTGCACTGGCACCTGGAGCGCGGACTGCGCTCCCTGCGTTACGTAGAGAAAAGCTAGAACTGAGCTAGGGGAGAGCCCACATGGCACGTCGCGGAATCCTCGGACGGTCCCGCCGTGAGTACAAGACGCCCGAACCGCACCCGACGGGCGCGCGGCCGCCGAAGATCCCCGGCGAGCTGGTGCCGGAGCACGTCGCCATCGTCATGGACGGCAACGGCCGGTGGGCGAAGGAGCGCGGACTGCCGCGCACCGAGGGACACAAGGTCGGCGCCGAGCGCGTCATGGACGTCCTCCAGGGCGCGATCGAGATGGGCGTCGGCGCGATCTCGCTCTACGCCTTCTCCACGGAGAACTGGAAGCGCTCACCCGACGAGGTCCGCTTCCTCATGAACTTCAACCGCGACTTCATCCGCAAGACCCGCGACCAGCTCGACGAGCTGGGCGTACGGGTGCGCTGGGTGGGCCGCATGCCCAAGCTGTGGAAGTCGGTCGCCCAGGAGCTGGAGATCTCCCAGGAACAGACCAAGGGCAACGACAAGCTGACCCTCTACTTCTGCATGAACTACGGCGGCCGCGCCGAGATCGCCGACGCCGCGCAGGCCATCGCCGAGGACGTGAAGGCGGGCCGCCTCGCCCCGTCGAAGGTCAGCGAGAAGACCTTCGCGAAGTACCTCTACTACCCGGACATGCCGGACGTCGACCTGTTCCTGCGCCCCAGCGGCGAGCAGCGCACCTCCAACTACCTGCTGTGGCAGAGCGCTTACGCCGAAATGGTCTTCCAGGACGTCCTGTGGCCCGACTTCGACCGCCGCGACCTGTGGCGCGCCTGCGTGGAATACGCCTCGCGCGACCGCCGCTTCGGCGGCGCGACGCCCAACGAGGTGCTCCAGCAACTGGAGGCGGAGGGCTAGACAGAGTCTGCGGGCCGTTGGGGGCTGGTCGCGCAGTTCCCCGCGCCCCTGAAGGCTTGCGGCTTCGCCGCGCCTTCCCCATCGGGGAAATGCTGCGCGGAGCGCATGCATTTCAGGGGCGCGGGGAACTGCGCACCCAGCCACACCCGACCCGCACCCGAAAACTCACTCCGCGGCAGCGCACTCCGCGCACGTACCAAAAATCTCCACCGTGTGCGCAACATTCACGTACCCGTGCTCCGCGGCGATCGCCTCGGCCCACTTCTCCACGGCCGGCCCCCCGACCTCGACCGCCTTGCCGCACACCCGGCACACCAGGTGATGGTGGTGCTCGCCGCTGGAACAGCGCCGGTAGACGGCCTCGCCGTCCGACGTGCGCAGGACATCGACCTCGCCCGCGTCGGCGAGGGACTGCAGGGTGCGGTAGACGGTCGTCAGACCCACCGAGTCACCCTTGTGCTTGAGGACGTCGTGGAGCTCCTGGGCACTGCGGAACTCGTCCACCTCGTCGAGCGCCGCCGCCACGGCCGCACGCTGGCGGGTCGACCTGCCTCGAACCGGGGCTCCCACTGTTGCCTCCTCGCATTTACTGCCGGCGGCCCATTGTGCCAGGCCGCGCGGTGCCCGGGTCAGACCTCGGCCCCGGCCTGACCGGGGATCCGGCCCGGAATCGCGCACTCCGCCGGGTCGCCGGCCGCGCTCGCCGCCGCCCGCGCCCTGCGCCTGGCCAGCGGCGTGGCGATCAGGCTGAAGACGATGAACGCCGCGATGGTCAGCAGCACGATCGTCGCGCCGGGCGGGATCTCGACGTAGTAGTTGGTGATGGTGCCGCCCAGCGTAGTGGTGACGCCGATGGCGACGGCGATCGCGAACGTCGCCGCGAAGCTCCGCGTCAGCTGCTGCGCCGCCGCCACCGGGACCACCATCAGCGCCGACACCAGGAGCAGGCCCACGACGCGCATCGCGACGGTGACGGTCGCCGCCGCGGTCACCGCGACGAGCAGGTTCAGGACGCGCACCGGCAGGCCGGTGACCCGGGCGAACTCCTCGTCCTGGCTGACCGCGAACAGCTGCCGGCGCAGACCGATCGTGACCAGGGCGACGAATCCGGCGAGGACGCAGATCGACACGAGGTCGCTCTGCGAGACGGTCGACAGCGAACCGAAGAGATAACTCTGCAGATTCGCCGTGGAGCCGCCGGGGGCGAGGTTGATCAGCATCACGCCGCCCGCCATACCCCCGTAGAAGAGCATCGCGAGCGCGATGTCGCCGCGCGTCTTCCCGTACCAGCGGATCAGCTCCATGATCACCACGCCGACCACGGAGACGGCCATCGCCATCCACACGGGCGAGGTGGAGAGCAGGAAGCCGAGGCCGACGCCCGTCATCGCGACATGGCCGATGCCGTCGCCCATCAGGGCCTGCCTGCGCTGGACGAGATAGATGCCGATCGCGGGGGCGGTGATGCCGACCAGGACCGCGGCGAGCAGGGCCCGCTGCATGAAGGCGGAGTCGAGGAATTCCATGTCAGCTCAGCAGTCCTGTGCGTACGGGGGTGAGATCCGAGGTGTGCGGGTGGACGTGGTCGTGGCCCGGCAGCGCGTGCTGGCCCACGGCCTCGGGCGGCGGCCCGTCGTGCAGGACACAGCCGTCGCGCAGCACGACCGCGCGGTCGATCAGCGGCTCCAGGGGACCCAGCTCATGCAGGACGAGCAGCACGGAGGCGCCGGCCGCGACCTGCGCCCGCAGCGTCCGAGCGAGGATCTCCTGGCTCGCCAGGTCGACGCCCGCCATGGGCTCGTCCATGATCAGCAGCTCGGGCTCGGAGACCAGGGCGCGCGCGATCAGCACGCGCTGGTGCTGGCCGCCGGAGAGCGCGTCCACCGAGTCCTTGGCACGGTCGGCCATCCCGACCAGGTCCAGCGCCCGGCGCACCGCCTCACGGTCGGCCTTGCGCAGCAGCCCGAACCGGGCCCGCGACAGCCGCCCCGAGGACACGACCTCGGTGACCGTGGCCGGCACACCGCCCGCGGCGGTCGTCCGCTGCGGCACGTAACCGACCCGCGCCCAGTCCCGGAACCGCCGACGCGGCGTACCGAAGATCTCGACCTCGCCGCCGCTGACCGGCACCTGCCCGATCACCGTACGGACGGCCGTCGACTTGCCCGACCCATTGGCGCCGAGCAGGGCCACGACCTCACCTCGGCGCACGGTCAGATCGATGCCGCGCAGCACGGGACGCGAGCCGAGCTCGGCCGTCACGCTGCGCAGGGCTATGACGGGCTCGCCGGCCTTCACCGATGCGTCCATGCCGCTGTCCTCCGTGGTCACTTGGCGCCGAGCGCCGTCTGCAGGGCCTTCAGATTCGAATCCATCACCTGGATGTAGTCATCGCCCTTGGACTTGTCCGTGATGCCCTCGAGCGGGTCGAGCACATCGGTCTTGAGGTGCGCGTCGCCCGCGAGGGTCTTCGCCGTCCTGTCGCTGACGAGCGTCTCGTAGAAGATCGTGGTCACCCCGTCGGCCTTCGCCATGCTCTGGAGATCCTTCACGCGCGCCGCGCTGGGCTCGCTCTCCGGGTCGAGACCGCTGATGGCCTCCTCGGTGAGCCCGTACCGCTCGGCCAGATAGCCGAAGGCCGCATGGGTCGTGATGAACACCTTCGAGTCGGTGTCCTTCAGCCCGTCCTTGAACCGCGTGTTCAGCCCGTCGAGCTTGCCGACCAGCGCCGCGGTGTTCTTCTTGTACGCCGCCGCGTGATCCGGGTCGGCCTTCTCGAAGGCCTTGCCCACACCCTTGGCGACCTCGGCGTACTTCACCGGGTCCAGCCAGATGTGCGGGTCGCTGCCGCCCTCCGAGCCGTGCTCGTGGTCGTGCTCCGCGGCGTGCCCGCCGACCTCGGTGCCGTGCTTCTCCAGATGCGTCAGCGACGCGGCATCGACCTTGGTCCTGATGCCGGACTGCTGTATCGCGTCGTCGACGGCCGGCTGGAGGCCCTTGAGATAGAGGGCGACCCCCGCGTCCTGGAGCTGCGCGGTCTGCTTCGCGCTGATCTCCAGATCGTGCGGCTCCTGGCCGGGCTTGGTCAGATTGGTGACGGCGACGTGGTCCCCGCCGATCTGCTCCGCGAGGTACTGCATCGGATAGAACGACGCCACCACCGCGAGCTTGCCGTCACCGTCCTTGCCGTCACCCGCGGAGGCGGAGCAGGCCGACAGGGCCGCGAGGCCGAGCACGGTGACGGAGGCGACAGCGGCGGTAGGTATGAGGCGTCGTACGTTCATGACACTCATTTTCAACAAATCTGGAAACGATTGTCAACAAGCTGTCGCCGCGATCACACCGAAACGGGCATCCCACCCCAGCCCGGACCCCGGACCCCCAACCGATTTGATCCGGAGCCCCACGCCGCCGGTAACCTGAAGCATTCGCATTCGCTCTGAAGCAGCAATCGCTTCGTCGTCGTCGTAATGAAGAGAGCACCGTGGCCGCCGACAAGATCGACACCATCGTCAGCCTCAGCAAGCGCCGTGGCTTCGTCTACCCGTGCAGCGAGATCTACGGCGGCCAGCGCGCCGCCTGGGACTACGGGCCGCTGGGCGTCGAGCTGAAGGAAAACCTCAAGCGCCAGTGGTGGCGCTACATGGTCACTTCGCGCGAGGACGTCGTCGGTATCGACTCGTCCGTGATCCTGGCGACCGAGGTCTGGCAGGCCTCCGGTCACGTCGCCACGTTCACCGACCCGCTCACCGAGTGCACCTCCTGCCACAAGCGCTACCGCGCGGACCACCTGGAGGAGGCGTACGAGGCCAAGCACGGCAAGCTGCCGGAGAACGGCCTCACCGACCTCAACTGCCCCAACTGCGGCAACAAGGGCACCTTCACCGAGCCCAAGCAGTTCTCGGGCCTGCTCTCCACGCACCTCGGCCCCACGCAGGACAGCGGCTCCATCGCCTACCTGCGCCCCGAGACCGCCCAGGGCATCTTCACCAACTTCGCCAGCGTCCAGCAGACTTCGCGCCGCAAGCCGCCGTTCGGCATCGCCCAGATGGGCAAGAGCTTCCGCAACGAGATCACGCCCGGCAACTTCATCTTCCGCACCCGCGAGTTCGAGCAGATGGAGATGGAATTCTTCGTCAAGCCGGGCGAGGACGAGAAGTGGCAGGAGTACTGGATGGAGCAGCGCTGGAACTGGTACACCGGCCTCGGCATGCGCGAGGAGAACATGCGCTGGTTCGAGCACCCGGCGGAGAAGCTCTCCCACTACTCCAAGCGCACCGCTGACATCGAGTACCGCTTCCGCTTCGGCGGCAACGAGTGGGGCGAGCTCGAGGGCGTCGCCAACCGCACGGACTACGACCTCTCCGCGCACTCCAAGGCCTCCGGCCAGGACCTCTCCTACTTCGACCAGGAAGCCGGCGAGCGCTACACCCCCTACGTCATCGAGCCCGCCGCCGGTGTCGGCCGCTCCATGCTCGCCTTCATGCTCGACGCCTACGTCGAGGACGAGGCGCCCAACGCCAAGGGCAAGATGGAGAAGCGCACCGTCATGCGCTTCGACCACCGCCTCGCCCCGGTGAAGGTCGCGGTCCTCCCGCTCTCCCGCAACCCGGAGCTGTCCCCGAAGGCCAAGGGACTCGCCACCGCGCTGCGCCAGAACTGGAACATCGACTTCGACGACGCCGGCGCCATCGGCCGCCGCTACCGCCGCCAGGACGAGATCGGTACGCCGTACTGCGTCACCGTCGACTTCGACACCCTCGACGACAATGCCGTCACGGTCCGCGAGCGCGACACCATGAAGCAGGAGCGCGTCTCCCTCGACCAGATCGAGGGCTACCTGGCGACGCGCCTCGTCGGCTGCTGAACCCAGGCCCCTGGCCCCCCTAAGGGGTCCCGCACCACAGGAAGCGGCCCAGGAGCGTGCACATCGCGCTCCCGGGCCGCTTCCGTCGTTTCCGGGCGGCCACGGACGCCGGCGAGACACACAACGCACCACAGAAACCCCCCTGTTGATATTGCTCTTGCTGCACACTCCTTGCGGAACGCGCGCCCACAGGGGCCGCGGAGGAGGCGTCATGCTGCCGAACACCACCACGAGCAAGGTCAGCCGCTGGGACCAGCACGGCCGGGAGCACACCGTGCGGGTACAGCGCACGGGCCCGCGCCGCACCATCAGATGCGACACCTGCGGCTGGCGAAAACCGGCCCAGTTCCTGCCCTGGCTCAAGGCCGAGGAGCACCTCGCCCAGGAGCACCAGGCGACAGTGGACCCCTCGGCCCAGGGGCCTCAGTAGGACCGAATTGACACAGGGCCCGGAGATCTCTAGAGTCCTCCGAGTTGTCACCCGGCCAGTCGGCCCCGTGGCAGCACCTCCGCCGCTCAAGCGGCACCCAAACAAGCAGCACGATCTCCCACCGGGAGCGAATTCGGCACGCCCGAATTCAATTCACGGTGGACTCGGTGGCCCGATTAGGAGCCGCCGGGGGGAATCCGCTAAAGTCTGGGACGTCGGAACGGCCCAACAGCCGGGAAGACACGGCATAAACATCCGGCTCCGCCGGGTGGCCACTGACTGGAAATCAGGCCCGAAAGGATCTGATAGAGTCGGAACCGCCGGAAAGGGAAACGCGAAAGCCGAAAGGCCGGAGCGGAAACCTGAAAGGCACCGAGGAAATCGGACGCGAAAGAGTCTGATAGAGTCGGAAACGCAAGACCGAAGGGAAACTGCCCGGAGGAAAGCCTGAGAGAGTCTCTCGGGTG